>DATNBM010000074.1:0-36905 GCA_035571915.1 Solirubrobacteraceae bacterium
CGATTCCCGGCATCCACCAGATACACATCATGCGTCGCTTCATCGACCGCGATCACCCCACCAACACCAGGACGCCCGAACGAAACCGACCCAGCTTCCCCTGCCACCCCCCCACTCCCCCCGAAAGCGAACGAGAAACCATGCGACTGCGCCGCCAGCGCATCACCGACACCCACCACGAGAAAGACGAGCCCACACACCAACACGACGGCCCAAAACCGCCCAACCCTCCGCTGCACCCACAACCTCCTCATCACGGCAACACGGCACGACACAAACCCGCGCACCCGCGAGCCAGGACACACACCATGACCCAAGCCCCAGCAAGCCACAACACATGTTTTTGACTCGCCCACCACGCCCGCCCCACCACCCCTCCACAACCGGAACCGCCGCGCCGTAACCGCGCAGAGGACCGTCTCAATACGTCGCCGCGTGCCCGTACGACAGAAGAACACGTGACCGCCTCCCCGAGACCCAAGTCCAGCACGAGCAATACCCCGTCGCGCCTCGACCGTCCTATCCGGCCTTCGAGACGAACCCGGTCCCACCACGCAACAAAGAGACAATCAGGCCCCTTCGAGCATCCAGATATCGGGGATCTTCTGCCCGACCGGCGGCGCGCCTTCGGTCACCTTCTCCAGGCGCCTTCTTCCAGCGCCAGTAAGTTACGCCGGACACTTCGAGGGGCCTCCGGGAACGACTGCCGCTCGCGACCCATGCGTCGAGGCTGACGGGTGGCCACACCCCTGGGTCGCGGCCACCCTGTTACACCCAAGAGCTTGTACTACGGCTCCATGATTTCAATCGCTTGCGAAGCTTTCAGCCCGATCACCTCTTCGCCATTTCCGATTTCTATGCACGACCTCGAAGGAAGGCCGCTGCCGTCGAGTTCCGATTTCAGTTCGCCTTTGGACATGCCACCGGACATGTTGTCCCATTCAGTGAAGGTCGGCAGGGTCCCAGCGCATTTACCGGTCGCACCTTTGAATTCGCCACCTGTCGCGACCTCGGTACCGAACGATAAAAAGTCCCAGAGCATATTACCCTTGAGAACCACGTTCGCGCCTTGGCATAAGATTAATACGCCTGCCGCTGGTAGTAAAATCAAGACCAGGAATAAGCCCGAACCGCCACTTAACCCTAACGTCAGATGCCATTCCGCGTTGTCGATTAAGATTAAGCCTGCACCGTCACCAGCCGTGTTACATTTTAACACGTTAAATAAGAGCTTGGCGAGCCCTAATTCCGCCATGTTTTTGCCAGACAACTCGAATAACCAGCCGACACCTTCAAGGGTGATCACCCCGTTGATCTTAATTTTCTGAGTTGTGCTTTCTCCTTTGAGTTCGAAGTTTTCAACGCCTGGTAAGAGTAAGATGCTGGGTAAGGTCGTTTCGGCGCTTGCCACCGACGCAGCGATACCGAACATGACGAGCATCAAGGTCGCTATCAGGAACAGCTTGAGGTGCTTCATCAGTCACTCCCTTCCAATTGGGTGAGGTGCCGACGAACCGCGTATACAAACAGCAACGGAGTCGACGCCTACTCCGATTCTCCATCTCGACCTCAACAACCACAAGTCTTTTCGAGCCATTGTTCCCGACCTCCGACGCATCGCCGCCATGGCCGCGCCTACCTGGAGCGGTCCCATCGGATCATCTCAAGCCCACACAACCACCCCACCACAACCGGACACCGCCGCGCCGTAGCGGCGTAAAGAACCGTCTCAGTACGTCGCCGCGTCCTCGTACGGCGCGAAGAACACGGTGATCGCCCTCAAGACCCGAGTCGAGCCCGGCTCGTCTCGAAGGCCGATAGGACGGTCGAGGCGGGCGACGTGGTGTTGCTCGGCAGCGCCAGCAAGTTACGCCGGACGCTTCGAGCGGCCTCCGGGAGTGGTGCCGCTCGCGGCCCATGCGGCGAGGCTGGCGGGTGGCCGCACCCTTGAGTCGCGGCCACCCTGCTCCAGCCAAGAGCTTGTGCTACGGCTCCATGATTTCGATCGCTTGCGAAGCTGTGAGCCCGATCACCTCTTCGCCTTTTTCGATTTCTATGCACGATCTCGATGGAAGGCCGGTGCCGTCGAGTTCCGATTTCAGTTCCGCTTTAGACATGCCACCCGACATGTTGTCCCATTCAGTGAACGCCGGCACAGTCCCAGTACATTTACCGGTCGCCCCTTTGAACGTTCCACCTTTAGGGACCTCGGTACCGAACGATAAGAAGTCCCAGATCATGCTGCCCTTGAGAACTAAGTTCGAGCCTTCGCATAACCATAAGACGCCGGCCGAAGGCAATAAGATCACGATCAGGAATAAGCCCGCACCACCACCTAACCCTAACGCCAGATGCCATTCAGCATTATCAATTAACACCGTCCCCGCAGCATCGCCGGCCGTGTGGCATTTTTTTCCTTCAAGTCCGACGTTGGTGAATAACAGCTTGGCGAGCCCCAATTCCGACATGTTTTTGCCAAACAGCTCGAATAACCAGCCTTTGCTTTCCAAGTTGAGTACACCGGAGAATTTTACGCTCTGGGTTGTGCTTTCTCCTTTGAGTTCGACTTCTTCTACGCCTGGTAAGAGTAAGACGCTGGGTAAGGACGTTTCGGCGCTTGCCGTCGACGCAGCCACACCGAACATGGCGAGCATCAAGGCCGCCATCAAAAACAGCTTGAGGTGCTTCATCGATCACTCCCCTTCCAGTTGAGTGGAGCGCCGACGAGCCGCGCATACAAACAACAACGGAGTCGACGCCTACGCCGATTCTCCATCTCGATCCCAACAACGACAAGCCTTTCGAACCATTGTTCCCGACCTCCGACCCGCCGCCCGCATGGCCACGCCTACCTGGAGCGGTCCCATCGGATCATCTCAAGCCCACACGACCACCCGCACCAACCGGGAACCGCGGCCGTAACGACGTAAAGGACCGTCTCAGTAGGTCGCCGCGTGCCCGTTCGGCGCGAAGAACGCCGTGATCGCCTCCTCGAGACCCGGGTCGAGCACGAGCAGCACCTCGTCGCCCGCCTCGATCGTCGTGTCGGCCTTCGGGACGAACCCGGTCCCGCCGCGCAGCACGGAGATGATCAGGCTCCCTTCGGGCAGCTCGATCTCGGAGACCTTCTGCCCGACCGTCGGCGCGTCGTCGGTGACCTCCAGCTCGATGATCTCCAGACGCTCCTCTTCCAGCGCCAGCAGGTGGACGAGCCCGTAACGGGGCACCTCGTGCTCGATCAGGCGCAGGATCAGGTCGGTCGCGGAGACCGCGGGCATGATCCCGAGCAGCCGGAAGTGGTCGTGGTTGCGGGGGTTGTTGACGCGCGCGATGACCCGGTCGCAGAGGTACTTCTCCTTGGCGACCTGGCAGACGAGGATGTTGTCCTCGTCGTCGCCCGTGACCGCGATCACGAGGTCCGCGCGCTGGATCCCGGCGCGCTCGAGCACCCACAGCTCGGTCGCGTCCCCGTACTGGATCGCGTGCTCGAACTCTTCCTCGTTGGTCAAGTAGTGAGCGCGGGAGTTCTCGATCAGGGTGACCTCGTGGTCCTTGGAGATCAGCTCCCGGGCGAGGTTGCGCCCGACCTTCCCGGCGCCGGCGATGATCGCGTACATCTCAGGCCTCCCCCCCGTCGAGGCTCGCCTGGAACATCTCGATCGCGTGCTTGGTCGGAGAAATCGTCTGCATCCCCTGCGCGCCGTACCAATCGGCCCGCGCCGGGTCCATCACGCGCACGATCGTCTTCTCAACCCCGAAGCGCTTCTGCGCGATCTGAGCGATCACGAGATTCGTATTGTCGCCCGCAGTGGAGGCGATGAACGCGTCTGCCCGCTCGATCCCGGCCTGGATCAGCGCGTCGGTCTCCAGGGCGGTGCCGACCGTGAACTGGCCGCCGGAGTCCTCCCAGCTCTGCGTCTGGCCCGCGTCGAGGCGCTCGTGCGAGAGCGGGTCCTCGTCGAGCACCGAGACTTCGTGGCCGGCGGCGAGGGCGGACTTGGCGACGGCCGACCCGACGCGGCCGGCGCCGACGATCAGGACGAACATCTCATCCTTGCGAGGTCCATAGGCGGGAGATTAGATGATCGACCCAGCGGGGGCGTCCGGTGGAGCCGTATGTACGCCCCGGCGCTCAGTGCGCGGGGGAGCTCGTCTTGTGCGCCCGGCGGGCGATCTCGACCGGCGCGTCCTTGGCGGCGGGCGCGGTCACGATCACGCGGCAGGTGGCCTTGCGCACGACGTACTTGGTGATGTCCCCGACGTACCCCTCCAGAGCGCCCCCGCGGCCGCCGAGGCGGGCCCCGCCGCGGATCGTCGAGGGTTCCTCGGCGCCGAGCACGATCGCCTCGACTCCGCGCCGTTTCGCCTCGTCGACGATCGCGTAGCCCGCCCGGCGGGTGCGGACGGTGGCGGTCGCGACCTGCACGCCCGTGTACTCCTCCCCCACCGCCTTGGCTCGCGCGAGCACCTGGCGGGCGTGTTTGATCTGCGCATCGGGGAGGCTCGCATCGAGCGGCAGCGACATCGGGATCGTAAAGATCCAGATCGCCTCGATCGTGGCCGTGTCGATCGCCGCCTCGTCGGTCGGCTCACCGGCGACGAGCAGCGCGGCCGTCTGCACGATGTCGTCGTCGAGGTCGGTCCCGAACAGCGGCACTAGCACCGAGCCGTAGTCGCGCTCGCGACGCTGCTCCCCGCCCGACTGGAGCACCTGCGGGGGGACGGTCACCCGCTTGAACAGCGAGGTTTCGTCGGCGCGCCGGTAGATCACGTAGAGGGCGAGGCCGAACAGCATCCAGCCGAGGCCGACGTAGCGGGCCGGCTCGTGCACGATCATCACGGCCAGCCAGCCCGCCCCCGAGGCGATCGCCCCGAAGACGGCCGGGAGCGGCAGGCTGCCGCCTTTGAACTTGACCGAGAGGGGGATCCTGTAGGGACGGTCGCGGTCGGGCTCGGAGAGGCGGAGCTTGCAGACCGACAGGTGCGCGATCGTGAAGCCGAGCGTCGCGCCGAACGCGTAGATGCCGATCAGGAAGCTCAGATCCTCGCTCGCGACGAGCCCGGCGGCGATCAGCCCGGCGAGGATGATCAGCACGTAGGGCGTCGAGCGCTCCGGGTGCAGGCGCCCGAGCCCGCTCGGGATCTGGCGGTTGGTCGACAGCGAGTAGGCCAGGCGCGAGAGGCCGAGCATCGCCGAGTTGGCGGCCGCCAGCAGCGTCACGGTCGCCAGGCCCGCGACGACGTAGCGCAGCGTCTGCTGCAGCCAGTGCGGGTGGACGGGCGTGACGACCCCGATCATCGGCGCGTCCAGGTAGCGCCCGCCGAGCGCCGTGTGGCCGTTGTGGACCGGTAGCGCCGTGACAGCGACGAGCGCGATCCCGACGTAGAGGAAGGCGACCGTCGCGGTCGTCGAGCCGACCAGGCGCTTCAGGCCGGCGCGGCTGATCCGCACCTCCCCCGACAGGCCCGAGGCCGACTCGAGGCTCGTGAAGGCGATCACCGCGACCGTCAGGGCGAAGATCAGGTCGCTCGCGCTCGGCGCGGTGCCGAGGTGGATCGGCGCCGTCAGCGTGTGGGGGTTGAAGAACAGGATCAACCCGAGTACGACGATGAAGGCCTGCACGGCGATGTCGCCGATCAGCAGGATCCCGATGCGGCGGGCCCGGCGCGTCCCGAAGCCGCGGATGTTGCTGAGCACGACGAGCGCGATGAACGCGAGCGCCAGGCCCAGCGCCTCGTCGCGTTCCCCGAGCCGGTGCCAGAAGACGTGCAGGTACTGGGTCGCGGAGTAGGCCGTGACCGCGATCAGGATCACGTAGTCGAGCAGGATCGCCCAGCCCGCGACGAAGCTGACGAGCTCGTTGAAGGCGTAGCGCGCGAAGACCGTCGACCCGCCGCGGTCCTGGTGCAGCGACGCCCCCTCCACGTACGTCATCGCCGTGACCGTGAACAGCACGGCGGCGACGAGGAACACGACCGGCGTGAGGCCGAGCGCGTGGCCCGCGATCACGCCGAGCGAGAAGTAGATCGCGCTCGCCAGCGACGAGTAGACGATCGTGAAGAGGATCGGCGAGCCGATGCTGCGGCGCGCGATCACCCTCGCGCTCGCCGCGAGCTCGGCCGTCACGCGATCGTGGTCTCGGTGCTCCTCCGGGACCGCGACGTCGGACGCGGCTCCCTTCGGCTCGCCCTCGGGGACCTCGCTCACGTTCCCCGACCTTTCCTGATGTCGATGTACAGCCGCCCGACGCCCGCGGCGACCATCAGCACCCCGATCAGCAGCCTGGCCGCGAGCGCGCTGCTCGACTCGGACAGCGACTGGACGACGACGATCGCGCCGAGCGCGATGATCGCGACCGACAGCAGCCGCGTGGTCCCGCTGTGGATTCCTCGGCCGTTCATCCTGCTCGGAGCTTATTCCGGTTGCGCCCCCGCCCCTCGGAGCCGCGCCGGGCGGCTCCGGGAGGTGGGTCTGCGCATTCCGGGGAGATCAGGTGATCAGCGGGATGATCAGGATCGCGACGATGTTCGCGACCTTGATCATCGGGTTGATCGCCGGGCCGGCCGTGTCCTTGAAGGGGTCCCCGACCGTGTCGCCCGTGACCGAGGCGGCGTGCGCGTCGGAGCCCTTGCCCCCGAACGCGCCGTCCTCGATGAGCTTCTTCGCGTTGTCCCAGGCGCCGCCGCCCGCGGTCATCATGACCGCGAAGAAGAAGCCGACGACGATCACGCCGATCAGCAGGCCGCCGAGCGCCTGCTCGTCGATCAGCCCGACGATCAGCGTCAGCCCGATCGGCAGCAGCGAGGGCAGGATCATCTCGCGCTGCGCGGTGCGCGTCACGATGTCCACGCAGGCCGCGTAGTCCGGCTGTTCGGTTTCGTCCATGATCCCGGGGTGCTCGCGGAACTGGCGGCGCACCTCCTCGACGACCGCCCCGCCGGCGCGGCCGACGGCCTCGATCGAGAGCGACGCGAACAGGCAGACCATCAGGCCGCCCAGGATCAGGCCGATCAGGACGGGCGGTTCGTTGATCCCGAAGGAGATCACGTGGCCGGCCTTGGCTTCGATTTCTTTCTGGAAGCCGGCGAACAGCACGACCGCCGCGAGCACGGCGGAGCCGATCGCGTAACCCTTGGTGACGGCCTTCGTCGTGTTGCCGACGGCGTCGAGCCGGTCGGTCACGTTGCGCACGTCCTCGGGCAGGTTGGCCATCTCGGCGATCCCGCCGGCGTTGTCGGTGATCGGGCCGAATGCGTCGAGCGCGACGATCAGGCCGGTCAGCGAGAGCAGCCCCATGACCGCGATGCCGATGCCGTAGATGCCGGTCACGCCGCCGCCCGCGAGCTTCCACGAGCCGAACACGCCGAGCACGATCACGAGCGCCGGCAACGCCGTCGCCTGCAGGCCCGAGGAGAAGCCCTGGATGATGTTCGTCGCGTGCCCGGTGATCGACGCTTTGGCCGTCTTCTTGACCGGGTTGAAGCGGGTCGAGGTGTAGTATTCCGTCAGTCCGAACAGCAGCGCGGTGACCGCGATGCCGATCAGCGAGCACAGGTAAAGGTGCCACCATTTCGGCGTCGAGACGGACCCGCCGACGATCGGCGCGGCCTTGAAGGTCAGGCCCTTCATCAGCCAGTAGGTGATCGGCGCAAACGCGGCCGCGGCGATCACGCCCGACACGGCCAGGCCCTGCAGCAGCGCGCGCTCGACGTTGTCCGTCGTCGTGCGCACCGCGTAGGTGCCGATGATCGAGGCGATGATCGCGACGCCGCCGATCACGAGCGGGTAGAGGGCGACGCGCGTCGCCTCGTGGAAGGTCAGGACGCCGAGCAGGATCACCGCGACGGCCGTGACCGCGTAGGTCTCGAACAGGTCCGCCGCCATGCCGGCGCAGTCGCCGACGTTGTCGCCGACGTTGTCGGCGATCGTCGCCGGGTTGCGCGGGTCGTCCTCGGGGATCCCCGCCTCGACCTTGCCGACCAGGTCGGCGCCGACGTCGGCGGCCTTGGTGAAGATGCCGCCGCCCAGACGGGCGAAGACGGAGATCAGCGAGCCGCCGAAGCCGAGCCCGACGAGCGCGTCGACCGCGGTCTTCGGCGAGTCGTTGAAGATCGAGGTGAGCGCGCCGTAGTAACCGGCCACGCCGAGCAGCGCCAGACCGACGACGAGCATGCCGGTGATCGCGCCGCCCCGGAAGGCGACCTTCAGCGCCGGCGTCACGCCGCCCTGGGCGGCGTGGGCCACCCGGGCGTTGGAGCGCACCGACACGTTCATGCCGATGTAGCCCGTCGCGCCCGACAGCAGGCCGCCGATCGCGAACCCGCCGGCGACGGCGATGTTCTGGACGAAGATCAGCGCCACGAACAGCACCACGCCGACCACGGCGATCGTCGCGTACTGTCGGTTCAGGTAGGCCTGGGCGCCCTCCTGAACGGCTTTCGAGATGCCCTGCATGCGCTCGTTCCCGGGCGAGAGCGCCAGCAGGGAACGCGTCGTGAGTAGGCCGTAGGCCACCGCACATGCGGCGCAAACGAGGGCGACGACGACCCCATGGTTCGTCAGAAAGCTGCTCAACAGAAAATCCTCCGCGGTCTGATTGGAGTGCCGCGCGAGGACTCAGTCGCGCGCACGTATGTCGGCGGGTTCGCTCGGGGCGTGCAACAACCCGGCGCAAACGCGGCGGCAGTCTATCGCGCGCGGCGGCGAAACGCCCTCCGGGGGCGCTCTGTTGCGTTTTCTAGCGCCCCGGAACCCAGAGCCTGCCGCTCGACTCGGCGGGCCCGGGACCCTTCTGCGCGGGATCCTGCGAGGGCTCACCCGCCGGCGATCGGGGCTGCTCCGCGCCGGGTTGCTCCGCCCCGCTCGTCTGCTCGCCGGGGCCGGCGCCCGCCGCGGGGGCCCCGCCCGGGCCTGCGATCTCCTGGGCGTAGGCCATCTGCAGACGCGACAGCGCGTCCTTCAACGGTCCCAGCTCGCCGGGTATGCGGCGCTCGAGGATCTCGAGCATCGCCCGCGCCGCGTCGATCGCATCCCTGGCCTGCTCGAGGTCGCGGCCCGCCGCGGCGGCGTCCTCGGCGCTCGCGCCGGGGGGTCCCAGGCGCCGGGCGCCGATGTTCAGCAGCGAGACGGCGGACTGGGCGATCATGTCGACCGCCGTGATCCGCGCGAGCTCCGCCTCGTAGGCGGCGCGCAGCTCATCCTCGCTCGGTGGGGTGGGTGGGGTGGGTGGGCCCTGCTCCTCCGGTCCGCTCACACCGGCACCTCCTGGGGGTAGGTTCTGGCCGTCTCGGCGACGGAGGCCGCGAAGACCTCCTCGCGGCTCGCCCCGGCGGCGATCATCGCACGCTGGCGCTGCGCGCCGTTGCGCTCGGGGAAGACCGGCTCCGAGAGCCCGAGCTCGGAGCGGGCCGGCTCGCTCCACGCGAGCAGCCGCTCGATCGCCGCTCGCGCGGGGAACTCCTCGGCCGCCTGCAGGTCGATCAGCTTCCCGTCGAGGCCGAAGCGGATCGCCCGCCACATGTTCTCCTCGACCAGCCGCGGCGCGGGGGGATCGAACGGGACCCCCTCGTCGACGTAGCGCAGGGCCTGCGCGATGCAGGCGAGGATCAGCGTCGCGAGCGCCTCGGACTCCCCCGCGGTCGCCTGCGCGTCGCAGATCCGCACCTCGACGGTCCCGAAGCTGAAGTGCGGGCGGACCGACCACCAGACCTGCGTGAACTCGACGATCGAGCGGGTCTGCAGGAGGAACTCGATGTAGCTCCGGTAGGCGCCCCAGCCGCCGAAGTGGTCGGGGATCCCGCAGCGCGGGAAGGACTTCGTGAAGCTCTGGGTGCGGGTCGAGTGCAGCCCGCTGTCGCGTCCGTCGAGATACGGCGAGTTGGCGGACACGGCGAGCAGCTGCGGGAGCACGGGGCGCAGCCGGTCGCAGACCTGCACGGCCCGGTCGATCCCCCTCACGCCCGCGTGGACGTGGAGCGAGAACGTGTTGTTGCGCCAGGCGACGTATTTCAGGCCCTCCTCGACGCGGCGGTAGTGCTCGGTGTCGATGATCGGCTGGCAGCGGTAGTCCGCCCACGGGTGCGTGCCGGTCGCGCCGAGCGCGACCCCGTGCGTGTCGGCCAGCGCGAACATCAGGCCGCGCCGCTCGCGCTGGCGCTGGACGGCGTCCGCGAAGTTCGCTCCCTCCCCGGAGATCACCTCGATCTCGGAGGAGATCAGCTCGCCCGCGACGCCGTCGCCGAGGACCGGGTCGAGGTCCGCGGCGGCGCGCAGCTCCTCGTAGCGCGGCACGAGGTCGAGGCTGTCGGGGTCGAGCAGCGAGAACTCCTCCTCGAGGCCGACTGTCATGTCGGTGGCGGCGGCGAACCGCTGCTCGGCTCGGTCTAGGTCCTCGATGTTCATCGTGCTCTCCAGGTGCCGCGGGGCCTGCGGGTCAGGTCAGGTAGAAGTACAGCGCGTAGAGCAGATCGACGGCGGGGCTCGAGGTGTGGACGGTGACCTCGGGCGGCACGTCGAGCAGCGACTCGGAGTAGTTGAAGATGATCTTCACGCCCGCGTCGACGAGCTCGTCGGCGAGGCCCTGGGCCGCCTGGTTGGGGACCGCGAGCACGCCGACGACGATGTCCTCGTCCTCCACGACCTGGCGCAGCTCGGCGATGCTGCGGATCGCCTGCGTGCCGACGTCGGTTCCGACCTTGGCCGGGTCGTTGTCGAAGATCGCGACGACGCGGAAGCCGTGGTCGGCGAAGATTTCCGAGCCCGCGATCGCGCGGCCGAGGTGGCCCGCGCCGATCAGCGCGATGTTGTGCTGGCCCGCGGTTCTCAGGATCTTGCGGATCTGCGAGACGAGCGCCTCGACGTTGTAGCCGACCCCCCGCTTGCCGAACTTCCCGAAGCCCGACAGGTCACGGCGGATCTGGGTCGAGTTGACGTGCGTGTAGTCGGAGAGCTCCTGCGAGGAGATCGTCTCCTTGCCCATCTTCTTGGCCTGCGTGAGCACCTGCAGGTAGCGCGAGAGGCGCGCGGCGACGCCGAGCGAGAGCCGCTCGCTGGATGCTCCCCCGTTGGCTGGGCCGGACTCGACGGCCCCTGCCGCCGGTTCTCCGTAGCTCATTGCCGTGACTCTAGACGCTCCCGCACGACCGCCTCTTCCACGAAGTATTCACACAGCTCCTCGCCGTCGTCGAGGCACACGACGGGTATCCGGTCGAAGTACGCACGGTGCAGGCGATCGTCGGCGGTGATGTCCAGCTCGGCCAGCTCGAACCCGAGCTCGGCCTGCAGGGCGCGGAGCTTCTCGACCGCCTCCGCGCAGAGGTGGCAGTCGGGCTTGGAGTAGACCGTCAGGACCGTCACGGGGCCGCTTCGCCGCTCGCGTAGGCGTCCAGGGAGAGGTAGTCCGGGTAGGCCAGCGGCCGCGCGTAGCGCGCGGCGCTCGCGATCATCGCCGCGTTGTCGGTGCAGAGGCTCATCGGCGGGACGTGGACCTCGACGCCGAGCTCCTGAACGGCCCGGCGCAGCTCCGCGTTGGCTGCGACCCCGCCCCCGATCGCGAGGCGCCTCATCCCCGTCTGCTCGAGCGCGCGGGCGGTCCGCTCGATCAGGCTCGCCACGATCGCCGCCTGGTAGGAGGCGGCGAGGTCCGCGGCGCGCTCCCGCGCTCGCTCCGGGCCGAGCTCGCGGATCGTGTAGAGCAGGGCCGTCTTCAGTCCCGCGAAGGAAAAGTCGAGGCCCTGGTGGAAGGCCTTGCGGGGCGCCCCCCGGCGGATCTCCCCGGGTGAGCCGGGGAAGGAGAAGGACGCCGGATCGCCTCCTTCGGCCAGCCGCTGCAGGGCCGGGCCGCCGGGGAAGCCGAGGCCGAGCATCCGCGCGCCCTTGTCGAACGCCTCGCCGGCCGCGTCGTCGAGCGTGAGGCCTAGCACCTCGTAGCCGTCGCGCGCCGTCACGAGTGCCAGCAGCGTGTGGCCGCCCGAGGCGATCAGGCAGAGAAAGGGTGGCCCCAGGGGCGGGGAGCCGTCCTGGCCGGGCAGGAAGTTCGCCGCGACGTGGCCCTGCAGGTGGTCGACGGGAACGAACGGCAGGCGCCTTGCGGCCGCGAGGGCCTTGCCCGTCGAGAGGCCGACGAGCAGCGCCCCGATCAGACCCGGCCCCTGCGTCGCCGCGACGGTCTCGACGTCGCCGAGCTCGATGTCCGCGTCGGTGAGCGCCTGCTCGACGACGGCGCCGACGATCTCCAGGTGGTGGCGGGAGGCGATCTCCGGCACGACGCCCCCGAAGCGGTCGTGGACGTGCTGTGAGGAGATCACGTTCGACAGCGACGCGCCGTCGCCGCCGAGCACCGCGGCGCACGTGTCGTCGCAGCTCGTCTCGAGCGCGAGGATCGTCATACCGGCCCAGGGTTGGGCACGTCGTCGAGCGAGCCCGCGAGCGTCGCGGGCGTGCGCCACATCACGAGCGCGTCCTCGCCGTTGTCCTGGTAGTAGCGCCGCCGCATGCCGGCGGCCCGGAAGCCTTCGCGCTCGTACAGGTGGATCGCGACGGCGTTCGAGCGGCGGACCTCGAGCGTGTAGCGGGCGTGCGGATCGCCGACCCGCGCGTACAGCTCGGCGAGCATCGCGGAGGCCAGGCCGCGGCGCTGGTATTCGTGGTCGACCGCGATGTTCATGATGTGCCAGACGGTGTCGTAGCGCGAGCAGATCAGGTAGGCGACGAGGCGATCGCCGCTGAACGCCGCGAGGCAGACTCCCGACTGCTTGGAGAGCTCGAGCACGAACATCGCCAGCGACCACGGCGTCGGGAACACGCGGCGCTCGACGCCGATCACCTGCGGCAGGTCGGGATAGGCCAGCGCGCGGATCTGGATCGGCGGCTGCGCTTCGGCGGGGGCGGGAATCGTCGAGCGCTCGCTCACGCGGCGCCTCTCGCGGCCTCGAGCGCCAGCTCGGCGTCGGGCCGGCGCAGGTAGTCGGGCAGCGCCTCGCCGTAGGAGACCGGCTCGGCCCGCACGCCGAGCTCGCAGACCGCGCTCGCGAGGAGCAGGTGCAGGCGCGACTCGGCCGGCGGGACCTCGGCGCCGGCCGCCTCGAGCTCTGCGCGATAGCGAACCGCTCCGTCGCCGATGCCGAGCACGCCCCCCGATGTGAGACCGGCCTCGATGAGGACCGCGCCGATCTCGCCGGGGGCGATCGGCCGGGGTGGGGCGAGCTCCTCCCCGCCCGCCGCATAGGCCGCCGCGAAGACCTCGCCGCGGCGCGCGTCGATCGCGGCGAGCAGGGGCGCGGCGCCGACCCCGGAGGAGCGGGCGCCGTGCGCGAGCGCGCGCAGGCTCGAGACGGTCACGAGCTCGCAGCCGAGCGATTGGGCGAGACCCCGCGCGGTCGCCATCCCGACCCTCAGCCCGGTGAACGTCCCGGGCCCGGCGCCGACCGCGATCCGGGCCACCGCGTCGAGCTCGATCGCGGCCTCGGCGAGCAGCTCGTCGACCATCGCGAGCAGCCGCGTCGCGTGACCGGGGTGGGCGCCCGGCGGCGGGTCGTCGCGGCGTTCGCGCACGTCCGCGGCGCCGTCGAGGATGGCCGCCGCGGTCGCGGAGGTCGCGGTGTCGATCCCGAGCACCCTCACCGCGCGTCCCCCACCTCGACGATCTCGACCTCGCGGCGGTCCTCGCCCGCGTGGGCGAGGGTCACGAGCAGGCGCGCGCCGGCGAGGTCCGGCTCGCCCGCGGGCGGCCACTCCACGAAGGCGATCCGCCCGGGGCCGAGGTAGTCGGCGAGCAGATCCGGGTCCTCGCCGCCGAGGCCCGCGAGGCGGTAGAGGTCCAGGTGGGAGACGGTGACGTCGCGGGCCCGGTAGCGGTGGCCGATCGAGAACGTCGGGCTCGTCACGGGATCCTCGACCCCGAGCGCCCTGGCGGCCCCGCGGACGAGCGTCGTCTTGCCGGCGCCAAGCTCGCCGCGGACGAGCACGAGGTCGCCGTCGGCGAGCGTCGCCGCCAGCTCGGCCCCCAGAGATTCGGTCTCGTCGGGGCCGTCCGTCTGCACCTTGCGAGGAGCCACCCACGTGACTCTAGAGACACCATGCCCGGAGGCCTGCGGAGAAACCGGCCCCAGAAATAGACCGGCCCGCGGGAGAATGAAACGCGGGCCGGTCGTTACTCCTGGAGGGATGGAGACAGGACCTTCATCGGCGTCCGATGCCGACGACTTTAGGACCGTCCAGATTTTTTTCGACACTTCTCGAAAAACCCTTGGTTTGCAGGGTTTTTTGCGTCCAGCCGCACTGGACACCGGCTAGAACACGGCCTGGACGCCGGTCTGGACCCGCGCCTAGAACAGGCCGAGCTGGTCCTCCTCGGGCCCCGGCGGGGAGGCTTCGGCCTCGGGCCGGCTCGCGGGCTCCGGCACGGCCTGCTCGCCGGGCTGCTCGAGCGCGCCCATCGCGAGCAGCTCGGGCAGTCGCGCGAAGTCCTCGCGGAGCGTCTCGAGCATGCGCGGCGTGTAGAGCGCCGCCGCCGGGTGATAGATCGGGTAGAGGCGCACGGCGCGGCTGCCGAGCTGGATCACCTCGGGACGGCCGTGCAGGCGCGTGATCCCCGTCGGGTCTTCGCGCAGCAGCTTCGTCGAGAAGTTCCCGAGGCTGCAGATGATCGACGGTTCGATCAGCTCGACCTGGCGCAGCAGGTACTCGCGGCAGTTGTCCAGCTCGACGGGCTGGGGGTCGCGGTTGCCGGGGGGGCGGCAGTTGTGGACGACGCCCCCTGCCGTCACAAAGTTGTGCGTCTCCTCGACGTCGATGCAGAAGAAGGTGTGATCGGGGCCGGCGGGAGGAGTGACATCCTCGACCTCCACCGCGTCGTACATCACCTGTTGCGGGCCGGGTGCAAGCGTTGCGGGATCGAAGGGAATCCGGTCGGCAACCTCCGGGTTGAGCTTGTAGCGCATCGGCGGCGGAACGTACGGAGCGATGAGCTCGCTGAGACGACGCGTTGCTGTGACGTCGAACCGGATGCGGCCGCGCACGGCCTTGGTCGCGAGGCCGAGCCGTAGCAGCCCGCGCATCAGGACGACGAGGTCTCGGCTGGAGAACCCCATGGCGGCGATCTCGGCGATAGGCTGCCGTCCTCCGCCGCGGATGCGGTTGTAACCGTCGTCCATGAACCAGAAGGCGAGCATCCGAGAGCTCAGCCGCTCGGCGATCCACTCGGGCACGACCTTCCTCTCGGCGTAGAAATCGGCCCGCAGCGTGCGCAGCGCGCGGTGTGCGCGCGTGCGGGACAGGACAACCTCATGCAGACGGCCGTCCCCCACCGCGGCGGCTACGTGCCGGCGCTCCTGAGCGACGTCAAGCTCGGAAAGCAGGTACGCCTTGAACTCGGCGTATCCGCTCTGCTTCGCGGAGTGGGAGAACGTCAGCGATGACGACTTTGCCGGGAGGCAACCGTCACCGAGGAGCGTCCCGCACGTGACGTCGAAGGCCAACTCGCTCAGCCCTTGACCCGTCGCGATGCGATCGTCGCGGCGGAGATCTTCGGCGACGACCCAGCCCCGTTCCGTCATGACCTGGTGGTCGCCCGTTAGGTGAATGCTCACCCTGCCCGCGCCGGCACGCTTGCTCGAGGCGTACGTCAGACGGAAGACTCGGCGGCCGGCGAGCGGCGTGGCGTGCCACCCGGTGACCCTCCGGGCCACGAGCTGCCCGTCCGCATCGACCGACATCACCTCGCCTCGGTATCGATTCCTCACGAGTCGACCGATCCGCTCCCACGATCCGTCCCCGAGCTGGACGTTGGCGTCGTACCTGAGGCACTTGAGAGTGTTCGCGATGAACACCTCCTCGCGCGAGAGCCCTATCTCCTCCAGCAGCTGGCTGAGCAGCTTCCCGGCCCGCCCGACGAACGGGATGCCCTGCTCGTCCTCGCTCGCCCCGGGCGCCTCGCCGATGAACATCAGGTCCGCATTGGCGTTGCCCGCGCCGAAGACGACCTTGTTGCGGGTCGCGGCGAGCTCGGGGCAGCGGGTGCAGGAGGAGGTCCTGACGAACAGCTCCTTGAGCGCCTCGCGGCGCTCGGCCGCGGTCGAGGTCCCGGCGGGAGGAGCCATCGGCGCATGCTAGTTCCTGCCCCGTGAGCGATGATCTGCCGGTGTCCGCATCGACCGAGATCAGCGTGAGGGCCCCGTTCGCCGGCGTCGTCGTCTCGATCGGCGGCGGCCACGTCGCCGCGGGGGCTCCGCTGCTCGTGCTCGAGGCGATGAAGATGGAGCACGAGGTCCTGGCCGAGACGGCGGGCACGATCGCCGAGCTGGCCGTCGCGGTCGGGGACGCCGTCGAGGAGGGCCAGCTGCTGATGAGGATGACCCCCGGCGAGAGCGCCGCGGCCGGGCCGCCGGAGGATGCTTTCGTCGGCGATGAAGAGAGCGCGGGCGAGCGCGAGGACCTGCGCGCGGTGCGCGAGCGCCACGAGGTCGGCCTCGACGCGGCCCGCCCCGAAGCGGTCGCGCGCCGTCACGGTCACGGCCGGCGCACGGCGCGGGAGAACCTCGCCGACCTGCTCGACGAGGGCAGCTTCGTCGAGTACGGGCCGCTCCTGTTCGCCGCGCAGGAGCAGCGCCGCAGCCGCGAGGAGCTGATCGCCAGGACCCCCGCCGACGGCTTGGTCGGCGGCGTCGGCGCGATCGACGGCGAGGGGTGCGTCGCGATGTCCTACGACTACACGGTCCTGGCGGGCACGCAGGGCATGCGCAACCACATGAAGAAGGACCGCCTGTTCGACGTCGCCGAGCGGCGGCGCCTGCCGGTCGTGCTGTTCGCCGAGGGCGGCGGCGGGCGCCCGGGCGACGTCGACATGCCGATCGTCGCGGGCCTCGACTGCAGGGCCTTCGAGCTGTTCGCACAGCTGTCCGGCCTCGTGCCGCTGGTCGGGATCGCCTCGGGCTACTGCTTTGCGGGCAACGCCGCGCTGCTGGGCTGCTGCGACGTGGTGATCGCGACCGAGGATGCCTCGATCGGGATGGGCGGCCCGGCGATGATCGAGGGCGGCGGGCTCGGCGTCTTCCACCCCGCCGAGGTCGGCCCGATCGACGTCCAGCACGCGAACGGCGTCGTCGACCTGCGCGCCGCCGACGACGCCGAGGCGGTCGCGCTCGCCCGCCGCTACCTCTCCTACTTCAACGGACGGTCCACGCCGGGCGCGATCCCCGACCAGGAGCTGCTGCGCGAGGCGATCCCCGAGCAGCGCAAGCGCATCTACGAGATCAGAGGCGTGATCGCAGGCCTCTTCGACGAGGGCTCGGTGCTCGAGCTGCGCGACGGCTTCGGCGCGGGGATGGTGACCGCTCTGGCCCGCCTCGACGGTCGTCCGCTGGGCGTGATCGCCAACAACCCCGCCCACCTCGGCGGCGCGATCGACGCCGACGGGGCCGACAAGGCGGCCCGCTTCCTGCAGCTCTGCGACGCCTTCGAGCTGCCGGTCCTGTTCCTCTGCGACACGCCCGGCTTCATGGTCGGACCGGCGGCCGAGCAGACGGCGACCGTGCGGCACTTCTCACGCCTGTTCCTGACCGGAGCGAACCTCTCCGTGCCGACCGGGACGATCGTCCTGCGCAAGGGCTATGGCCTCGGCGCCCAGGCGATGGCCGGCGGGGGCTTCAAGGCGCCTCTGTTCACTGTCGCCTGGCCGACCTCGGAGTTCGGGGCGATGGGCCTGGAGGGAGCGGTCCGCCTCGGCATGCGCCGCGAGCTCGAGGCGATCGGGGACGAGACCGAGCGCGAACGGGTCTACGAGGCGACCGTCGCCGCCGCCTACGAGCGCGGTCGCGGCGTCAACATGGCCGCCTACGGCGAGATCGACGACGTGATCGACCCGGCCGACTCGCGCCGATGGATCGCCACGCTGCTCGAGGACGGCGCCGGCGACTGGCGCAAGCGGCCCGGCAAGAAGCGACCGTACGTGGACGCGTGGTGAGCCGATCTCTCACTGGTCGGCTGAGAAGATCTCTCGCGACGGCTTGCTCAGTTTCTCGTCATCGAGCATGAAGACCATGGTGCCTTCCTTTTCGACGGCCGCGGTCAAGACCACTCCCCCAACGGTTGCCTGGATATCGAAGGACAACGCGTATCCGCCTACCCCGTCAACCGTCGCCGGACCGGAGCCGACGAACTCATGAGACCCGACGCAAGCCGCATGACTCAGGGCCTGAAGGTGCACCCGCATGCCGGGCTTCTTCAGTTCGAACCTGTGCGGTCGCCCGCTGATGTCGAGGTGGTTTGCCTCGTGGAGCCCTTCGCTACCACGCGGCCCTAGATGGCCGACGCCCCTCGCGGTCGTGCAATCCCGTTCCACGGTCTCGACGCCCAGCTGGCAGGGACTCAAGACAGCACCGTTCTCACTGTCGCTGTAAGTGGTCTGCCAGAAGTAGCTTCCTGGCGGCAGCGTCTCCGCGCGCGAGGCTGGGGCGACTCCGCTGGACACCGTGAAAGCACCCGCATCCGCCACCAGGTGCGAGCATGCACGGTCTGAGTAGACGCCGTATCTGATTTCACCTCCTGCGTCTTCAGAGTGAAGGCCCGACAACGTTGCCCGAGCGCTGACAGGCGTGTTCTTCGGGACCACGATCTGGTTACCCGCGCGCCCATCGCCGGACAGCGTGACCTTCATCTTTGGCGGTTGGACGAAATAGCATGTTTCGAGCGCGCAGCCGAGTTGGTCGACCCACTCCAAGCTGAAGTAAGTGCTCGCGCCAGGGGCCAACCCTTCGCCGGCGAATTCGACGAAGCCTTTGGATCGGTTTGGTTTCACCACGTCGACGAACCTCGTGCCGGGTCCCTCGTAGCCGGTCGGCCCGAACGGGCAGCCCGCAGGGGCGCCGATCGATTCCGGTGAGCAGAGACCGTCTTCGTCGAACGCGAAGAGCCCTTCGCCACCCCCGTCGAGGAAGATCCGTTGAACTGACGCGCTCGAGTCGTTTTCAACTCCGACCAGAGTGTTGTCCCCGTTGAAGGGGCCGACGCGAGGATCGTTGAAGGCTTCAAGCTTTCCATCCGGCCCGATGACGATCAACGAACCGCAACCGGCGTCTTCGCTCACCGCCGGGCACTGAGTGAACGGCCCAAACAGCGCTGCATCAGCTGGGCTCCGAGACCAGAGGATCGTGGCAATGCCAGCCAGGAGAGTGGCAGCCACGACCAGTGTTCGCTGTGCTCTTCTCACCGCTTGAGTTTCGTCCGCACGCCGCCGCGCTTCGATCGAGCCGCGTGGGAGCGCTTGCTGATCCGATGTAAGACCGACAAGCCAGGGACGCTAGATGTGCGGGCGCTGGGACGTCAACGGGGATGACTCCCAGCGAGCACTACGCGGCTCGCTGGAGCCGATTATGTCGGAGACACGGCGTGACGCTTCGGGGCGTCGGTCGCCTGGAAACGGAGGCGAAAGCCCGTGGTTCAGGCTCGTCTGCGTCCACTACGCGCGCAGAACCAGCGCGCCGCGCGGGATCTTCAGCTCCTTGACGCCGTGCACGATCCCCGCGGCGAGGGCCTCGCGGGCGCCGATCACCCGGGAGCCCTGGACGATCGCGCGCGCCTCGGCCCGCGTCAGCTTCGTGGCCGCGGCGACGATCCGCTCCTCGCGCTCGTCGTCGGCGATCAGCTGCGCCCGCCGTTCGGCCAGCTGAGTCGGGTTCTGGGGGCCGTCGAGCGCGATCGAGCTCGGGTGGAAGCCGAACGTCGCGTGACGCGCCGCGTAGCGCTCTTCGCCGGCCAGGAACAGCGTGTTCGCCGCGGAGGCGACGAATCCGACGTTGAACGTCACCAGGCGCGGCGGGAGCGCCCTCAGCGTGTTGCCGAGGCCCACCGCGCGAGCGAAGTGGCCGCCGAAGGAGGCGAGACAGAGGACGAGCCGCTCGACGCCCCGCTCGGAGGCCTCGAGCGCCCGGTCGACGAGCGCCTCCGACTCGGCGAGCTGGATACCGCCGGAGAAGGAGATGTACGCCTCCTTGGGCCCTCCCTGTCGAGCTCTCTCGGCCATCGCCTCCACCCTTTCGACCCGCGTTCTGTGTGACGCCGGACACAGAGAGGCAGAAGCCCCTTGCGTCACGGCAACCCGTCTGTATCATCGGTCTCAGGCCGTCACCGGCGATTCCCGGGATGGACCTTTCAAGACTCCGCAAGCATCTGACTTCGCGCCGGTATCCGCTTGGAGCTGGACCGAGACCATGATCCCCCCGCACCCGACCCCTGCCCGCCGATGAGGGTCCTGCGCACCGTCTCCGAGCTGCGCGCAACGCTCGACGGCGACCGTCGCGCCGGCCGCAGGATCGGCCTCGTCCCGACGATGGGGGCCCTCCACGAGGGCCATCTCTCGCTGATCCGCCACGCTCGCGAGCGCTGCGACACGGTCGTCGTCTCGCTGTTCGTCAACCCCGCCCAGTTCAACGAGCGCTCCGATCTCGAGCGCTACCCGCGCGACGAGGCCCGCGACGGCCACCTCGCGCAGGAGGCGGGAGCCGACCTGCTGTTCGCGCCCGCGGTCGAGGAGGTCTACCCGGCGGGCTTCGCGACCGCGGTCGAGGTGCTCGGCGTGAGCGAGCGTCTGGAGGGAGCCGCGCGCGGACCCGAGCACTTCCGCGGCGTCGCGACCGTCGTCGCGAAGCTGCTCGGCATGGCCCAGCCGGACATCGCCTACTTCGGCCAGAAGGACGCCCAGCAGGTCGTCGTGATCCGGCGGCTCGTGGCCGACCTGAACCTGCCCGTCGAGATCGAGGCTCTGCCGACCGTTCGCGAGGCCGACGGCCTGGCGATGTCGAGCCGCAACGCGCTGCTCTCCCCCGCCGAGCGCGAGCGCGCCCTCGCCCTGTCGGGCGCCCTGCGCGCCGCGGTCGAGCTCGCCGCCGAGGGCGAGCGCTCCACGGCAGCGCTGCTCGCCGCGGGCCACGAGCGGCTCGCCGTCGAGGGCGTGAGCGTCGACTACCTGGCGCTCGTCGACCCCGAGACGCTCGAGCCGGTCGAGCGCCTCGATCGCCCCGCCCTGCTCGCGGTCGCCGCGCGCGTCGGCGCGGTGCGCCTGATCGACAACGAGATCCTCCAGCCGGCGGCGAACCCTCAGGGAAAGGCGGTCCAGACGTGCAGCGCGTGATGCTCAAGTCGAAGATCCACCGGGCGACGGTCACCGACTCCGACCTGCACTACGTCGGCTCGATCACGATCGACCCGGACCTGCTCGAGGCGGCGGACATCCTCGAGCACGAGCAGGTCCACGTCGTCGACGTCGACAACGGGGCGCGCTTCGAGACCTACACGATCCCCGGCCGGCGCGGATCGGGCGAGATCTGCGTGAACGGGGCCGCGGCCCGGCTCGTCCACCACGGCGACACGATCATCGTCATCTCCTACGCAAGCTACGACGAGGCCGACCTCGAGCGCTACGAGCCGCGGGTCGTCCACGTCGAGGCCAAGACCAACCGCATCATCACCATCGACGACGAGGTGGCGACGCTGCTGAGTTGAGGGCCACCCGCCCCCAACCGCCCGCGAGCGCGTCAACCACGTCAGAGAGGAACCGCCACATGTCCAGCCATCCCGACGTCCACACCGACTCCGGTCATCTACCGCCCGCGGAACGGCTGCCGATGACGCTGCCGCTGCTGCACGAGAAGAAGCGCCTCGGGGACCCGATCGTGATGGTCACCGCCTACGACTACCCGAGCGCGCGGGCCGCCGAGTCGGCGGGCGTCGACCTCGTCCTGGTCGGCGACTCGGCCGCGACGACCGTGCTCGGCTTCAACGCGACCACGCCGGTCGAGCTGGACGACATGCTCGTCCTCGCCCGCGCGGTGAGGCGGGGGCTGCGCACGCCGCTGCTGATCGGTGATCTCCCGTTCGGCTCCTATGAGATCTCCGACGAGCAGGCCGTGACGACCGCGATGCGGATGGTCAAGGAGGCCGGCTGCGAGGCGGTCAAGCTCGAGGGCGGCGGCGAGACGTCGCTGCGCAGGGCGAAGGCGATCGTGAACGCCGGCATCCCCGTGATGGGTCACGTCGGGCTCACCCCCCAGACCTCGACGGCGCTCGGCGGCTGGAAGGCCCAGGGGCGGACGGCGGCGGCGGCCGCACGGATCGCTCACGAGGCCCTCGCGCTGCAGGAGGCAGGCTGCTTCGCGCTCGTCTTCGAGGCGATCCCCAGTGGCGTGACCGATGAGCTGATGCGCCTGATCGAGATCCCCGTGATCGGCATCGGCGCCGGCCCGGCGACCGACGGCCAGGTGCTGGTCTTCCACGACCTGCTCGGGATCCGCGACGGCCTCGGGCCGCGCTTCGTAAAGCGCTACGCGAACCTCCAACAGGAGATGAACGACGGCGTCGCGGCCTACGCGGAGGACGTGCGGACCCGCCGCTATCCGGGGCCCGAGCACACGTACAAGATCGACCCGGCCGAGCTCGCAGAGTTGCACTCGTTGCTCGCCTGAGCCGCTTCCGAGGCGTCGGCACGCCGCTCAGAGGGCGCCGGCGCGCTCAGCGGCACGCCGGTCGGCGCTGGTGTCAGCGCTCGGACATAGGACCACGGTCCGCCACGCTTTGCGGCTGCTTGGAGTTTGACGCTCGCGCGGGCGGGTACCGCTGCATGCGGCGCCACGCTCACCGCGCGCGCCGATCCCTCCAGACTGAACAAAGGAGCCGTTAGATGAAGCTTCGCGGCAAGCGCTTTCTGCTGCTCGCACCCTGCGTACTCGTCCTCGCCCTGACCGTGGGGGCCGGAAGCGCCTCGGCGTGGGCTCCAGAATCGAGCGCCACGATCCACCCGGGCGTGATGACGTTCACGAACGCCTCCTCGTTCCTCGGCGGCGCCTCGCAGTGCACGGCGAACTTCGTCTTCACGGACGCCTCGGGGAACGTCTACCTCGGCCAGGCCGCGCACTGCTCCTCGACCGGCGAAGACACCGAAACGAACGGCTGCTCGACCAAGTCGTTGCCGCTCGGCACGAAGATCTACTCGGGCGACATCGTCAACGGCGGCGTGAACGAAGGGACGCTGATCGGGACGCTCGCCTACAACTCCTGGCTCGCGATGCAGAAAGCCGGCGAGAAAGACCCGGCGACGTGCGCCTACAACGACCTCGCGCTGATCAAGATCGCGGCCAATCAGGTCAAGAACGTGAACCCGACCGTTCCGTTCTGGGGCGGCCCGAACGGGCTCGCCTCCTCCCTGGCCGCGCAGGGCAGCCAGATCTACACGTACGGCAACTCGATCCTGCGCCTCGGTATCAGCGTGCTGAGCCCGAAGACGGGCGTGAGCCTCGGCGAAAGCGAAGAATCCGACGGCTGGAGCCAGCAGCTCTACACCGTGACCCCGGGGATCCCCGGCGACTCCGGCAGCGGCTTCATGGACTCCTCCGGGAACGCGCTCGGCGTGCTCTCCACGGTCGAGTTCGCCCCGACCCCCGCCAGCAACGGCGTCGGATCGCTGTCCAAGGAGCTCGCCTACGCGAACAGCGCGACCGGCCTCGGGCTGGAAGTCGCGAAGGGCACGACCGCGTTCAAATCGGTTCCCGTCCCGCCGGCCGAATAGGCACAGTCTGCAGGGAACTCCCCCGCTCCGCCTGCGTGCGGGGCGGGGAGCGCCCCGCCGGAGGCCCGCGCCGAGCGACCCGGCACGAAGCGAGGACCTGAGCGGCGGCGACGCGCGCTCGGCCTCGAATCATCCACAGATGCGCGCGAGCAGTCAGCCGGTGAGCGGCTCGCCGAAGCGCTCGGCGAAGGCGAACTCCTCGACCGGACGGCGCGCGAGGGCTTTGGGCCACGGGTCGGCCCGGTGCCCGACGCCGATGTGCGCGGCGAGCGCGACGTCCTCGGGAATCCCGAGCAGTTCGCGGACCTCCTGCTCGGCGGGCACGAGCAGCGTCGTCATCGACGCGCCGAGGCCCTCGGCCCTGAGCGCGAGCAGCAGGTTCTGCGCGAACGGATAGATCGAGGCGCCGCCGACGATCGACTGGCGCGGGAGCGCCGCGTCGGTCACGGCGAGATCCTCGAGGCGAACGCCGAGGACGAGGTGGACGGGCACCTCGGCGAGGCTCTCGGCGTAGTCGTTCGCGTTCCTCACCATGCGCGTGCGGCGCGGCTCGAAGGCGTCCGGGTCGGCGAGCATCGCGGCGCCCCCGGTCAGCTCCATGTAGGCGCGCCAGTGCGGCAGGTAGAGGTCGCGCAGCGCGGCCCGCGTCTGGTGCTCGGTCACGACGACGACGCGCCAGCCCTGGCGGTTGCCGCCGCTCGGCGCGAAGCGCGCCGCGTCGAGCGCACGCACGATCGCCGCCCGCTCGACGGGCTCGTCGGTGAAGCGCCGGCTCGTCGGCGCGCAGCGCATCGCCTCGTTCAGGTCCATGGCCGCCAAGCTACCCGTTCTCGTAGCTGACCGCGCGCAGCACCCGCGCCGGGGCGCCCGCCGCGATCGAGAAGGCCGGCACGTCGCGGGTGACGACGCTGTTGGCGCCGATCACGCAGCGCTCGCCGATCGTCACGCCGCTGGTCACGACCACGTTCGCGCCGAGCCAGCAGTTCGCGCCGATCCGCGTCGGCCCCTTGCCGTCGAAGCCCTGCCAGGTGATCGGCCGGTCGGGGTCGTCGAAGCGGTGGTTGGCGTCGGTCACGAAGCAGCCGTTGGCGAGCATGCAGTGATCGCCGATCTCGACCAGCTCCTGCGCGGCGACCATCACGTTGCGGTTCAGGAACGTCCCCGCGCCGATCCGCACCCGCGCCGTGTCCGGTGCGGTGATCCACACGCCCGGCTCGAACAGCGCCCCCTCCCCCACCTCCAGGCGCCCCTCGCGCAGCGCCTCGAGCACGTTGCCCTCCAGCGGCCAGCGCGCGAACGCGCCGCGGCGCATCAGCTGCCGGTGGATCGCGACGCGGTTCCAGGGCAGCGAGTTGCGCTGATACCAGCGCCACTTCTGGATCCACAGCTTGGCTCCGGGTGCCATCAGCGGCAAGGTTCGCAGGTACGTCCGCCGGAGCCCACGCGAGGGCGGCGATCGTCTAGGCTCGGCGCCGATGCGGGTCGTTGCATTGGTGAGCGTGCTGGCCGCACTGGCGCTCGGCGTCGCGCAGCCCGCTGCCGCGAGCACGGTCGAAACCGACTGCGCGAACCTCGCGACCACGCTCGCCGCGGCAACGACGGGCGAGACGATCGTGCTCTCGGGCATGTGCGCGGGTACCGAAGGCAGCTTCGGGCTGCCCGAAGTCGCCGCCCTCACGATCGAAGGCGCGCCGAGCGGCGTCAACGGCTTCGACGGCACGGGCGCGTTCGGCGCCGCGCTCTTCTCGGGCTCGGAAGGAACCGACGGGCTCACGCTGCGCAACCTCACGTTCAAGAACTACGAAGGCTTCCAGGGCGCCGTCTGGATCAAGTCGACGAAATCCGCCACCCACCAGTTCGCGTTCATCGGCGACCGCTTCCTGAACAACGTCGACACGAACTCCAACGGCGGCGGTCTCAGCATGATCGTCGAAGAGCCGAAACCGTCCGTGTGCGGATTCACGGGCGCCGGCGCGCCGGTCACGCTCACCGAATCGGTCTTCACCGGCAACACCGACCACTCGCAGGCCGGGGGCGGCGCCTACCTGGACCTCGAGTGCGCGGCCGGGACGATCTCCGCTTCGGTGACGAACAACGTCTTCACCGCGAACAAGGTCGCGGCGGGCACCGAACCGCTGCAGGGCGGGGGCCTGTGGGTCGGACTCGGGCACGAGATCATCGCGGTGCCCTTCACGCTCTCCCAGCAGGGCAACCTGCTCGAAGGCAACGCCGTCGAAAACACCTCCACGGAAGCGCGCCGCGTGGAGGGCGGCGGCGAGTTCACCGACGGCGGCCCGGTCACGAGCCTCGATGACCGCTTCATCGCGAACAGCATCTCCGGGGCGAAGGGGTCCAGCTTCAGCAGCGAGGGCGGCGGCTTCGCCTCGCTCGACCCGGGCGAATGCTCGACGACGCCGGGGGTGAGCTCGACGGCGACGAACCTGATCGCGACCGGGAACTCGATCGGCGCGCCGAGCGGAAGCGGCACGGGCGGCGAGGGCGGCGGCATCTACGTGGGCTGCCTGCCGGGCAAAGGCGGGTACCACCTGACGCTCCTCAACTCGACGATCACCGCCAACAGCGCCTCCGGCTCGGGCGCCTCGGCCGGCCTCGACGGCGAGACCAACGACACGGCCGTGCTCGAGAACTCGATCGTGACCGGCAATCTCGGCGCACCGGAGCTCGGCGGCTTCGGCGCAGTCGACGGCGAACACCTCACCGCCTCCTTCAGCGACGTGTGCGCGCTCGAAAGCTCGACGAGCCCGTTCGCCGGCACCGGCAACATCTGCGCCGCGCCGGCCCTCGCCAACGCAATCAGCGGCGACGTCCGCGAGACCGCGACGAGCCCGACCATCGACGCCGGCTCGAACGCGCTCGCCGGCTCGCTCGCCACCGACGCCTTCGGCGCCCCCCGGATCACCGCCGGGCGCGCCGGAGACGCCGCGGTCGTCGACATCGGCGCGAGCGAGTCCGCCGCCGTCGCGACGCCCCCCCGGACCCGTGGAACCGATCCGCTCTCCCTCTCCCTCGCCGTTCGGAACCGCGACGGCATCGCGCTTGAAGGCTGTGACGGGAGGGATCTCCGTGACGCTCTCCTGCGCGGGCGCGAGCGGGCAGACCTGCTCGGGATCGGTGACGCTGCAGACGATCGAGACGGTTCGGGGCAAACGCGTGCTCCGGCTGGCGAGCGCCTCGACCAAGGCTCGCAAGCGGACCGTGACCGTCGGCTCAGCGACCTACAGCGGCCTCAAGGCGGGCGCCTCGGTGACGCTCGAAGTCAAGCTCAACGCAACGGGCCGCAAGCTGCTGCGGCGCTTCCGCCGCCTTCCGGTACGTGCCCTCGTCACGGAGAAGACGTCCGGCCGGGCCGCGACCATCGCGACGGTGCGCCTCACGATCCGCGCCGCGCGCCCGAAGCACAAGCGCTAGCCGCGGCTGTAGCTACGCCGCCGCGGCGACCTTCGCGCGCCGTTTGCGCGCCGGCTTGGCGCGCCGCGCGGCCGGCGTGAGCAGCTCGGCGAGGAACGCGCCCGTGTGGGAGGCGGGCTCGGACGCGACCTCCTCCGGCGTCCCGACGGCGATCGGCAGACCGCCCTCCTCCCCGCCCTCGGGCCCCATGTCTATCAGGCGGTCGGCGCTCTTGATGATGTCGAGGTTGTGCTCGATCACGACGACGCTGTTGCCCGCGTCGACGAGCCGCTGCAGAACCTCGAGCAGCCGCTGCACGTCGGCGAAGTGAAGCCCCGTCGTCGGCTCGTCGAGGATGTAGAGCGTCCGGCCCGTCGCGATCTTCGAGAGCTCGGTGGCGAGCTTCACGCGCTGAGCCTCCCCGCCCGAGAGCGTCGTCGCGGGCTGCCCGAGGCGCACGTAGCCGAGCCCGACCGCGTCGAGCGTCTCAAGGCGCCTGCGGACCTTCGGGATGTGCTCGAAGAAGCCGAGCGCCTCCTCGACTGGCATGTCGAGGACGTCCGCGATCGACTTGCCCTTGAAGCGGATCTCGAGCGTCTCGCGGTTGTAGCGCTTGCCGTGGCACTGTTCGCAGGGCACGTACACGTCGGGCAGGAAGTGCATCTCGATCTTGATCTGCCCGTCGCCGCGGCAGACCTCGCAGCGTCCCCCCTTGACGTTGAAGCTGAAGCGGCCGGGCTTGTAGCCGCGGGCGCGAGCCTCCTGGGTCTTTGAGAAGAGGTCCCGGATCACGTCGAACAGGCCCGTGTACGTCGCCGGGTTCGAGCGGGGCGTGCGCCCGATCGGCGACTGGTCGACGGCGATGATCTTGTCGAGCTGGTCGAGGCCGTGGATCGCCTTGTGCGCGCCGGGGCGCTTGCGCGCGCGGTGCAGGCGATTCGCGACGGCCTTGAAGAGCACGTCGTTGACGAGCGTCGACTTGCCCGACCCCGAGACGCCCGTCACGCACGTCAGCACGCCGAGCGGCACGTGCACGTCGATGTCGCGGAGGTTGTGCTGGCTGGCGCCGAGGATCTCGATGTAGCCGTTCGGCGTGCGCCGCCGCGCGGGGGGCTCGATCGTGCGCGTGCCCGCGAGGTACTGCCCGGTCAGCGAGCCCTTGACCCGCTGGACCTCCGCCGCCGTGCCCTGCGCGACGATCTCCCCGCCGTGCTCGCCCGCGCCCGGGCCGAGGTCGACGAGATGGTCGGCGGCCCGCATCGTCTGCTCGTCGTGCTCGACGACGATCACGGTGTTGCCCAGGTCGCGCAGTTTCTCGAGCGTCGCGATCAGCTTCGAGTTGTCGCGCTGGTGGAGCCCAATCGAGGGCTCGTCGAGGATGTAGAGGACGCCCACGAGCGAGGAGCCGATCTGCGTCGCGAGACGGATCCGCTGCGCCTCGCCGCCCGACAGCGTCGAGGCCGCCCGCTCCATCGACAGGTAGCCGATTCCTACGTTCTCGAGGAACTGCAGGCGCTCCGAGATCTCGCGCAGGATCAGCCGGGCGACGTGACGGTCGGTCTCCGAGAGCTCGACGTCCTCGAGCCATTTCAACGCGCGCCGCGCCGAGAGCGCCGTGAACTCGTCGATTTTCGTCCCGGCGACGAGCACGGCGCGCGACTCGGGCCGCAGCCGCGCCCCTTCGCACACCGGACAGGCCCGCAGCGACATGAACTCCTCGATCTTCTCCCGGGTCCACTCGGAGTCGGTCTCCCGGTAGCGCCGCTGCAGGTTGACGACGATCCCCTCGAAGCGCGTCTCGTACGTGCGCCGCCGGCCGTAGCGGTTGCGGTAGGTGACCTCGACCGTCTCGCCGCCGGTCCCGTTCAGGAACACGTCCCTGGCCTCGGCCGGGAGGTCCTCCCAGGGCGTGTCGAGGTCGACGCCGTAGGCCTCCGCGATCGCCTCGGTGACCTGCTCGTAGTAGTTGGAGGAGCTCCCCTGCCACGGCGCGAGCGCGCCCTCGTTGATCGACAGAGCCGGGTCGGGCACGACCAGCTCCGGGTCAATCTCCATCTGCGAGCCGAGGCCGGTGCAGCGGTCGCAGGCCCCGTGGGGCGAGTTGAACGAGAAGATCCGGGGCTCGAGCTCGACCAGCGACGGGCCGTGCTCGGGGCAAGCGAAGCGCTCTGAGAACGTGTAGATCGTCCCCTCCTCGGGTTCGGCTCCCGGCGTGATCCGCTCGGCCGCCGCGCGGGTGCCCTTCGCGCCGCTCGAGTGCCGGGCCGAGCCGCCGTCGCCGTCCCCCGCCTGACCGGCGGCCTCCTCGGCCCGCCCCGCGCCCCTGCCGACGATCTCGATCTCGACCAGCCCGTCGGCCAGCCCGACCGCCGTCTCGATCGAGTCGGCTAGACGCTTGCGAACGTCGTGGCGCATGACGAGCCGGTCGACGACGACCGCGATGTCGTGCTTGTAGCGCTTGTCGAGCACGATCGACTCCTCGAGCATGCGGATCCGGTCGTCGATCTTCACGCGCGCGAACCCGTCGGCGCGCATCTCGTCGAGCAGCTTGCCGTACTCGCCCTTGCGGCCCCGCACGACGGGCGCGAGCACCATGAAGCGGGTGCCGTCCGCGAGCTCCATCACCTGGTCGATGATCTGCTCGGCCGACTGGCCGACGATCGGCCGGCCGCAGATCGGGCAGTGCGGCTTGCCGACCCGGGACCAGAGCAGGCGCAGGTAGTCGTAGATCTCGGTGACGGTCCCGACCGTCGAGCGCGGGTTGCGCGAGGTCGTCTTCTGGTCGATCGAGATCGCCGGCGAGAGCCCCTCGATCGAGTCGACGTCCGGCTTGTCCATCTGGCCGAGGAACTGCCGCGCGTAGGCCGACAGCGACTCGACGTAGCGGCGCTGGCCCTCCGCGTAGATCGTGTCGAAGGCGAGGCTCGACTTGCCAGAGCCCGACAGGCCCGTGATCACGACCAGCGCGTCGCGCGGCAGCTCGAGCGAGACGTCCTTGAGGTTGTGCTCCCGGGCGCCCGAGACCACGATCTTGTTGCCCGTTGCCATCGAGCAGCCATTCTATGACGGCGAACAGACGTTCGGGTTCAGCGGATCTCTACCGGTTCTTCGTTCGTCTCGGTGGCCCGCAGCTTCACGCCTGCCGGCTGCACGGCTCCGCCGTCGACCCGCACACCGGCGGCCGCGGGCGGGCGGTTGACGAGCCCTGTGAACGCCGGCACGCCTTTGTGCTCGATCGCCGAGATCTTCCGGCTGCTCAGCATCCTCCCCGCCTTGCCGATCTGACCGATGAAGCTGCCGGTGATCGTCACGGCGTGCGTACCGCAGCTCATCTGCGCGAGGACTTCCCCGGAAGCGGCTTCCAGCTCCACCATCGGAACGAGCCCGCTCGGGACTCTGCCGAGCCACGCCGAGACGGGATCCGCTCGTACTTCGCCGGGGGCGGCGCCGCTGGAGGAGCAGGCCCCGAGTCTCGGGCTCGTGCAGCCGGTCAGCGTCAGCTCTTCGAGGCCGATCAGGTTGTAGCCGTTGATGTGTCCCGCTCCCTCGACTCCAGAGCAGGAGATCTTCAGCTTCGTGTTCGTCTCGACCGTCAGCGAGCCGGGCCCGAGCGTGACTCCCGAGCGTTCCAGCGGACGGGAGCCGAAGGCGGCCGGGAACCATTCGTATGGACCCGAGCTGCCGAGTTCGGCGGGGCAGCCCGCGTTGAAGAAGGAGCTCTTTTCTTCGCCTACTTTGATGCAGCGCCCGAATTCGTAGACGGTCCGGTACATGAACTCGTCGGCGGGGGCGACGGCGCTCGTGGCAATCGGGTTGGTCACGGTGACGTCCACGAGCCCTTCGCCGGGAGGCACGGCGGCACGGATGGTGTGGCCGCTGGACAGGCTCACGCTGGGGGAGGAGACCGCTCCGAAATGCACGGACGTGACCGTGTTGAGATTCGTCCCTGAGATCAGCACTTCGGTCCCGGCGGTTGAGAAGCTCTGGGACACGCCCGTGACGGTTGGGACCCCCGTGAACACGTAGCGGTCGAGCGGCGTGGCGACCGAGGTCCCCTCCGCGTTCGTGACCGTGACGTCTACGGTGCTTTCCGCGCCCGCCGGGGCGATCGCCCTGATGCGCCCGGCGGATTCGACGGCGAAGGAGATCGCGGGTGTCGAGCCGAAGGTCACCGCGCTCGCGGAGCCGAATCCCGAGCCTGTGATCGTGACTTCGGCGCCGCCCACCTCGAGGCCCAGGTCGGGGGCGAGGCCGCCGACCCCGGGGCACGTCTCCCGATCGGCGCCCCAGGCATAGGACTGCGCGCGACCCGCGGCGATGCCTTCGATTTCCTGCAGGCCACATGCAACCTGCACCGGGGCCTCGACCCAATGCGGCGGGTAGGTCCCTGACTGCCGGTATCCGTTGCCGAGCTGGCCTTCCGTGCCGCTGCCCCAGCTCTCGACGCCACCCGCGACGATCGCGAGGCTGTGTTCCGCCCCCGCGGCCACGGCGGTCGCACCGGTGAGACCGCCCACCGCGACCGGCAGATCCCTGTTTACCCCGCTGCCGTCGCCGAGCTGCCCGTGGCTGTTCGCGCCCCAGGAGCGGACTTCCCCGTTGCCGAGCAGGGCGAGCGCGTGCGATTCTCCCGCCGCGATCGCCGTGACTTCGGTGAGACCGCTCACGGCTAGGGGAACCGAGCTGTTGCTCGTCGCGCCGTCCCCGAGCTGGCCCACGTCGCCCAAGCCCCACGCGCGGACTTCGCCGTCGGCGAGCAGCGCCACGCTGAACCACGCGCCGGCCGAGACCGCGACGACTTCGGAGAGACCGCTGACGGGGACGGGCGAGTCTCTCCCTTCCGTCGTGGCGTCGCCGAGCTGTCCGAAGCCGTTGGACCCCCAGGCCTCGACGGTGCCGTCTTCCATCAGCGCCAGGACGTGGCTCTCGCCGGCGCTGATCGCGCGGACGTGACTGAGGCCCGGCACGGGCGCCGGGACGGTGCTGCACGCCAATTGGCCGCAGGTTTCGGGTCCGCTGTGTGACCCCTGCCCGAGCTGGCCGCGGTTGTTGCGTCCCCAGGCCTCGACGGTCCCGTCCGCCATCAGCGCGTAGCCTGTGGACGCAGCAGCGGCCACCTCCGTCGCCGGGCCGAGGCCCGGAACCGGGGTGGGCGTCGGGGCGCTGCCCGTCGTGCCGTTGCCGAGCGCGCCTCCGCTGCCCTGGCCCCACGAGTAGACCGTGCCGCCGGCGACGGCGAGGCCGAAGTTCGCGCCCGCCGCGATGCTCGTGACCCCGACCAGAGGCTGGGGCGCGGGCGCCGTGACGCGGGTGCCATACGCGCCGACGTTCTCGACTCCCAGCGCGCCGCCCGAGCCTTCCCCCCACGCAAACGTGCTCGCGGCGCCGGAGACGCTCGGCAACGACAGCGCGAGCACACCCGACACGCCCGCAGCCAGCAGCATCCTGCCCAGTCTCTCCGTCCCCACGAATCGCCTCCTTGCGATCTTCGGCCCTCCAGGCCGCAGAGAACTATAAACGCGCCGGCTTCTCACCGCATTTCGACTGGCTGGAACGGCGCGGGAGACCGAGCCCCGCGCCGCCGTCAGTCGATCTCGAACGCTTCTTCGTTGGTCAGCTTGGCCTTGAGCTTGACCGCGGCCGGCTGTCCCGCGCCGCCGTCGAGGCTGACGCTGAGCGAGGCCGCCGACTCGCCCTGAAGCGCCGTCAGTTCGGGTTTGCCATTCGTCTCGGCTGCCGAGAGCTTGAAGGCGCGCGTCATCGCAGCGTGCTTGCCGATCCGGGTCAGGAAGCTGCCGCTGACGCTCAGCGAATGCGAGCCGCACGTCATCTGCGCGAGCGGCCCGCCGCCGGTCGGCTCGACCTGCAGGGCGTCGACGCCGGACGCGGCTTCCGCCGGCCCCAGATGCGCCGACACCGGCGCCGTGCTGACAGCGCCCGCGTTGGCGCCCGAGGCGCACGTGCCGAGCTTGCCGGCCGAGCACCCCGTGAGCTGGAGCCCGCCGCTGGTCTCGATCCGGTTGTAGCCGTTCACGCTGCCGGCGCCCTGGAGCCCGCTGCACGTGACCCTCAGGCCGGCCTGCGTTTCGATGCGCAGCGATCCCGAGGGGATCTGCACGCCGGGGTGTTCGAGGGGTGCGGGGCCGAGCACGGCCGGGAACCATTCGTAGTTCGAGGATTCTTCTTCGTTAGTGCAGCCCTTGTCGGCGTACCAGCCGTAGTGGGGCAGGAAGGCCTTGACGCACCGGCCGAATTCCGGCGCCCCCTCGATCAGGAAGCGATCGGCGGGCGTCGCTTCGCTCGTGCCGGTGGGGTTGGTGACCGTGACGTCGACGATTCCTTTGACTCCCGCCGGCGCCTGCATCTCGAGCGTGTGCGAGTCGAGGATTTTGAAGTTCGGCTGTTCGACAGATCCGAAGCGCACGGCGGTGACGTTGCCGAGGTTCGTTCCCTGGACTTCCGCGTGTTCCCCGGGCTTCGCGTAGCCCGTGACGCCGGTCACCGTCGGCAGTGCCGCGTAGAAGTACTGGTCACGCCTGCTCACCGTCGTCGTGCCGTGCGACGTGGTCACCGTCACATCGACCGCTTCCGAGCCGGCCGGCGCGATCGCCTTTACTTCGGTCGGCGATTCGACGTGGAACGACACGGCGGGCGTCGAGCCGAACTTGACCCCCGTAGTCGAGCCGAGTTCCGTGCCCGTGATCGTGACTTCGTTCCCGCCCGTTGGAGGCCCTTCGTCCGGGCTGACCGCCGACAGGCTGGGGCAGATTTCCTGGCTCGCGCCCCAGGCGTAGGTGGATTCCGACGCGGCGGCGATCCCTTCCAGGCCGGCCAGGCCGCACGAGACCGCCTGCGGAAGGAGGGTTTCCAACTGCGTCGTGCCGTTGCCCAACTGGCCCTTGCTGTCATCGCCCCAGCCCACGAGCTGCCCGCCGGCGAGGAGCGCGAAGCTGTGCAGGTCGGCGGCAGCCACCGCGGTCGCGTCGGTGATCCCGCTGACGGCGACCGGCACGGTGCTTTTGTAGCCGTTTCCGGCGCCGCCGGTCCCGAGCTGACCGCGGAAGCCGGCTCCCCACGCCCGAACTTCGCCGTCAGCGAGCAACGCCAGCCCGTGGGTGACGCCGGCCGCCACCTGGGTGGCTTCGCTGATTCCACTGACGGCCACGGGCACGTGGCTGTCTTCGGTCGAGCCGTCGCCCAGGCGTCCGCTGCCGCCGGGGCCCCAGGCCCGCACTTCCCCGTTGGCGAGGACGGCGTAGCTCGCCCCGGCGCAACAGGGCCCGCCGCCCGCTGCGATCGAAACCGCTTCGCTCATCCCCGCGACCTGCACGGGGACGTGTTTCTCGACCGTCGTCCCGTCTCCAACCTGGCCGCTGGTGTTCCCACCCCACGCCATCACCGTGCCGTCTTCGAGCAGCGCGAGGATGGTCGCCGGACCCGCCGCCAGCGCGCGCACGTGGCTCAGCCCCGGCACCGTCACCGGAACCGTGCTGCAGGGCGTGCCGGAGACGCACGTTTCGGGGCCTTCGTTGGAGCCCAGGCCGAGCTCGCCGCTGAGATTGCGACCCCATGCCTTCACGGTGCCGTCTTCCATCACCGCGAAGCCGGCCCCGGCCGAGGCCGCGATCGACCTGGCTGGGCCGAGGCCCGGGACCGGCGTGGGCGCCGGATCGTTCGTCGACGTGCCGTTGCCGAGCTGGCCCATGTCGTTCTGGCCCCAGGAGTAGACGACTCCGCCGGGTCCGAGCGCGAGCGCGAAGTGGCGACCGCCGGCCGCCATCGCCGTGACCCCTTCCAGGCCGAGCGGGGCAGCCTGCAGCACGCTCGCGCCTTCGGGGAAGTCCGCGGGACTGTCGAGCCCGAGGGCGCCGGCCGTGTTCGACCCCCATGCGAAGGTCCCGTTAGCCTGAGCGGTCGCGGGCAGCGATACCGCCGCCGCGCACACGACCGCCGCCGTCACGAGCCTCTGCCGAAGCGCTCCTGCCCCCATCGCTGATCCCTCCCCTGTTCGTCGGGCGCCAGCGGCACGCCGGCCCCGCCCCTCCATCCCGACTTCGGGCAACTATAGACAGGATCGAAGATCCGGGTCAACTCCAGTATCGTGAACGTTCCCTCACCGGATCTCGAACGCTTCTTCGTTCGTCTCGACGGCCTTCAGCTTCGCCGCCGCGACCTGGACCGCTTCGCTGTCCACCTGGATTCCAAGCGAGGCGGGCGGCTGTCCCTGAAGGCCGGCGATGCCGGGCACGCCTTTCTTGTCCTTGGCCTGGAGCTTCTCGCTGGTCAGCATCGCGAACTGCTTTCCGGTCAGCACGACGAAGCTTCCCGTGAGCGTCACGGCGTGCGTCCCGCACGTCATCGCGGCCAGCACTTCACCGCTCGCGGGTTCCCACTGCAGCGCGGGCACGAAGACGCCTTTCGCCTTTTCGCCCTTGCCCAGGCGCGCCGAGACCGGTTTCGCCCGGACTTCGCCCGGAGACGCGCCGCTCGACGTGCACGCGCCTCCGAGTTTCGCCGCCGAGCAGCCCGTCAGCGTCAGGTGTTCGAGGCTGATGACGTCGTAGGCGGTCACCGTGCCGGAGCCCGAGATGCCGGTGCAGGCCAACTTGAGCTTCGCCGGGGTTTCGATCGTCACGGAGCCGGACCCGACCTGAACGCCGGGGTGCACGAGCGGGTGCGCCCCGAACGCCGCCGGATACCAGTTGTAGGGAGTCGCTCCTTCGCCTTCGATCGAGCACCCTTTGTCGGTGTAGGTTCCGCCGCTGAGTTTCACGCAACGTCCGAATTCGGGCGTCGTTTCGTACATGAACTCGTCCCCCGGGTTGGCGACGCTGGTGCCGGTCGGGTTCCTCGCCGTCACGTCGACGACGCCGGCGCCTCCGCTCGGGACGACGACGGCGATCGCGTGCGAGCCGATCGAGCGGAACAGGGGCGCCGCGATCGAGCCGAAGTGCAGTTCCGTCGCGTTGCCGAGGTTCGTGCCGGTAACTTCGACGGTCTGCCCGGCCCGCCAGACGTCGGGCGAGACGTTGCTCACCGTCGGGAGCCCGGCGTAGGTGAAGTGGTCTTTCAGGTTGGGAGCCGAGGTTCCCTTCGCGTTGGTGACCCTGACGTCGACCGTTTCCGAGCCGGCAGGTGCGACGGCCTTGATTTCGGTGGGCGATTCGAAGCTCACCGAGCTGGCCGGGGTGGAGCCGAACGAGACCGCGCCGGCCGAGCCGAATTCCGATCCCGTGATCGTGACTTCGGTCCCGCCGGCCGCAGGCCCTTCCGAGGGGACCACCCCGCCGATCCCCGGGCACGTTTCCTGAGCGGCTCCCCACGCGAAGGCCGCTTCGTCGTAGGTCGCGATCCCTTCGATCCCGTGCAGGTCGCACGCCAGCGACGTCGGGCTGGCCGAGATCGTCCGTTCGGCGCCGTCGCCGAGCTGCCCCGCGCTGTTGCTGCCCCAGCCGTCGACCTGACCGCCGGAGAGGATCGCGAAGCTCTCGAAGCGTCCCGCGGCCACGCCGGTGACGCCGCCGAGACCGCCGACCGCGACGGGAACGTCGCTGTTGGTGCCGCTCACACCGTTGCCGAGCTGGCCGTCGTTGTCGGCGCCCCAGGAGCGGACTTCGCCGTTGGCGAGCAGCGCGAGCGCGTGGAACCCGCCCGCGGCCAGAGCCGAGACTTCGGCGAGACCGGTGACGACAACGGGCGTATGGCTGTCGAGCTTCGTTCCGTTTCCGAGCTGGCCGGATTCGTTGGACCCCCACGCTCTGACTTCGCCGTTCCCGAGCAGCGCGAGGCTGAACTGCTGCCCCGCGGCGACCGCCACCACCCCCGAGAGCCCGGCCACGACGACAGGCGAGTCTTTCTCCACCGTCGTGCCGTCGCCCAGCTGGCCGTGGTTGTTGGCGCCCCACGCCTCGACGGTGCCGTCTTCGAGCAGGGCGAGCGCGT
>DATNBM010000075.1:0-135449 GCA_035571915.1 Solirubrobacteraceae bacterium
GCTGATGCCCTTCGAGACGATCGTCTCGATCAACCTGATCGGCACCTTCAACGTGCTGCGCTTCGCCGCTGCGGCGATGATCGCCAACGAGCCGGCTGAGGACGGCGAACGCGGGGCGTGCGTCAACACCGCCTCGATCGCGGCCTTCGACGGCCAGGTCGGCCAGATCGCCTACTCGGCCTCCAAGGGCGGCGTCGTGGCGATGACCCTGCCGGCGGCGCGCGACCTCGCCCAGTACGGGATCCGCGTCAACACGATCGCCCCGGGCCTGTTCGACACGCCGCTGCTGGCGGCGCTGCCCGAAGAAGCCCGCGCCGCGCTCGGCGCGGGCGTGCCCTACCCGCGGCGCCTCGGCGCGCCCTCCGAGTACGGGCAGCTCGTCTGCCAGATCGTCGAGAACCGGATGCTCAACGGCGAGACGATCCGGCTCGACGGCGCGCTGCGCATGCCGCCCCGCTGAGCTAGCTTCCCGCCGGGTCCGCGTCGCGCGCCGCCGTCCGTGGGGTCGCCGCGGGCCCTGGGGCGCGGCCTAGCGCCTTGCGCACCCGCCGCATGACTTTCTCGCGGGTCGTCAGCGGCGGCGGCCAGCTGCGCAGCCGCTGCTGGGCGTTCAGGCGCGCGGCCAGCCCCTCTGGATCGGGGTGGTCGCCGTGGATCACGCGCACCCGGTCGATCACCGTCGCCGGGTAGCCGAGGCGGAAGTTGTACTCGGGCGTCAGCACGAAGACGCTCAGGCCCTGCTCCCAGGCGCAGCGCCGGAAGGCGGGCTGGTCGGCGCGGCGGCTGCGGCTGGCTTTGCGCGCGCCCGCGAACGGCTCCTCCTCCAGCCACTCCTCGTAGGTCCGCTCCCAGGCGGCCATGAACGCCTCGGTCCGCTCGTTTCGCCGCCACGCCAGCACGCCGGTGTTGAACTCGTGGAACGCCTTCGGCACGCCCGGATCGTCGAGGCCCCGATAGGCGGGGGCGAAGGCGACCGCGAGGTCGTAGCGGTCGAGCAGGTCGAGCACGTGGACGATCTCGTCGACGACGTAGGTGTCGCTGTCGAGGTAGATCGTCCGCTCGAACGGCGAACGGCGCATGTTCGCGATCTTGTCGACGTATGGGTTTCCCGAGGGCTCGAAGCGCGCGACCGTCAGCCCGTCGGCGCTCGGCTGCTCGGCGTCGGCGAAGACGACGTGGGGCACCGGGTTGTGCCGCAGCGAGGAGCGCGCCGAGCGCAGCGCCTCGGCGACGTAGAACTCGCCGGTCGCGGAGTAGACGACCCCCTTGGGCGCGGGCGTCTGCGGGTCTCTGTCTGCTGGGCTTGCCATGGCGCCTCGCGGGCCCAGCAGTCTAGGCGGCGCGGCGGGCGGCGACGCCGAGAGCTCTCGAGCTCCCGGCGCCCGCCCAGGCCGCGCGAGCCCGGACCCGTCCTAGTTGAGCCGTTCGACGAGCATCGCCATGCCCATGCCGCCGGCGACGCACATCGACTCGATCCCGAAGGTGCCGTCGAGCGTCTCGAGGTCGTTGATCAGCGTCGTCATGATCCGCGCGCCCGTCATCCCGAAGGGGTGGCCGAGGGCGATCGCGCCGCCGAACGGGTTCAGCTTCTCGGCGTCGATCCCGAGGTCTTCGCGACACGGGACGATCTGCGCGGCGAACGCCTCGTTGATCTCGACGACGTCGATGTCGTCCATCTTCATCCCCGTCTGCTGGAGCAGTTTCTCGATCGCGGGGATCGGGCCGAGGCCCATGATCTCGGGGCGGATCGCCGCGACCGTCGAGGCGATGATCCTGACTTTCGGCTTCAGGCCGAGCTGCTCGGCGCGCTCGGGGGTCGTGATGAGCAGCGCCGCCGCGCCGTCGTTGAGCGGGCAGGCGTTGCCGGCCGTGACCGACCCGTCGGGCTTGAAGGCGGGCGGGAGCGCCCCGAGCTTCTCCGCGGTCGTGCCCGCGCGGGGCCCGTCGTCCTTGGTGACGAAGGTCTCGGGCACCTCGACCTCGTTGCCCTCCTTGTCCTTGACCGTGTGGGCCGGCGCGGTCACGCCGACGATCTCCTTGTCGAAGTGACCCGACTCCTGGGCGGCGACGGCGCGCTGCTGGGAGATCGCGGCCCACTCGTCCTGGGACTCGCGGCTGACGTTGCAGCGCTCGGCGACGTTCTCCGCCGTCAGGCCCATCGGGATGTAGACGTTGTAGAGGGAGTTCTCGGACCCGTCGAGCTGAGGGTGGAACTGGAAGTCGGCGCCTTTGCCGGCGCGCGAGACGGCCTCGACCCCGGCGGCCACGTACGTGTCGCCCTCGCCAGCCTTGATCGCGTGGAAGGCCATGCGGGTCGTCTGCAGCGAGGACGCGCAGAAGCGGTTGACGGTCGTCGCGGGCACGTGGTGGTCGATCCCTGAGAGCAGAGTCGCGTTGCGGCCGATGTTGTAGCCCGACTCGCCCTCGGCGAAGCCGCAGCCCATCATCACGTCCACGATCGAGCTGCCCGTCTCGAGAGACGGATTGCGGTCCAGCAGCGCCTTCAGCGGCACCGCCGCGAGGTCGTCGGCGCGGACCGATTTCAGGGAACCCTTGACTGCCCTGCCGATGGGCGTGCGTACGGCGTCGACGATCACTGCTTCGGGCATCTGAGGCTCAATCTCCTTGGTCGGTGGACGCGCCGGCCTTCGTGGCTCGGGCGCGGGCATGATCGTAGAAGATCGGCCCCAAACAGGCGTTCGGGCCCCAGATCAGAGGTCGAGGCGCGAGACGCCGAGCTCGTCGAATCCGACGTGGTGAGCGAGCTCGTGGCGGACGGTGCGGGTGACCTGGTCGCGGAGCATGTCGGCGTCGTGGCCGAAGTCACGGCGCAGGGTGTCGCGGAAGATCACGATCCGGTCGTGGGTGCTGTCGCGGCTCGCGCCGTCGCCCTGGTAGAGGCCGTAGGCCCCGGCCCGGCGGCCGCCGTCGGAGATCACGACCGCGACGTGCCGAAGCGCGTTGCGGAGCAGGTCCGGGAGGTCGTCGAGCGCGTCGCGGACGAGCTCCTCGAAGTCCTGGTCGTCGAGCGGGTCGAGGTCCATGAAGTCGCTTTCCTCCGGGTCGACCACGAGGCCTTCCTTGGCGAGCTGCTCGGAGTGGCGCACGATCTCGTCGAACTCGGTCTCCGACTCGGGGTCGCGCCAGCCCGCCATGCGGACGGCGACGAACGCGACCGCGCCCATCAGCACCGCGGCGACGATCACGCCGAGCGCCACATCCTCCAGTGCCCTTACCGCGCCGATCGAGCTGAAGCCCTGACCGACGACGAGCACGACCAGGCCGAGCGACATCGCGACCGTCGCCGCGAAGCCGACGCGGCGCACGTGGCTGCCCCCGGCCCGGCGGCGCAACGTCAATCCCCCTGGCTGCTCTTCGCGACGCTCACAGGGGCATGATGACAGGGCCACGGCGCCATCCGCGCCGGAGTCTCCAGACTGTTTCCCGGCCGGCTCACCCGGGCCCGCTCATTTCAGGGTGCGGGCGATCACGAGGCGCTGGATCTCGTTCGTGCCCTCGTAGATCTGGGTGATCTTGGCGTCGCGCATCATGCGCTCGACCGGGTACTCCTTGACGTACCCGTAGCCGCCGAGCACCTGGACCGCCTCGACCGTCACGGCCATCGCGGTGTCCGAGGCGAAGACCTTCGCCATCGATGAGTACTTGCCTTTTTCGGGGTGGTTCTGGTCGGCCATCGCGCACGCCTTGTAAAGCAGCTCGCGGGCGGCCGCGGTGCGCAGCTCCATGTCGGCGAGCTTGAACTGGATCCCCTGGAACTCGTTGATCGCCTGCCCGAACTGGCGGCGCTCCTTGGCGTACTCGACCGCGTAGTCGGTCGCCCCCTGGGCGATCCCGACGGCCTGGGCGGCGGCCCCAAGGCGCGTGCGCTCGAGCGTGCCGAGAGCGACCGACAATCCCTTGCCGACCTGTCCGATCACGTTCTGGAGCGGCACCCGCACGTCCTCGAAGATCGGCTGGCCCGTCGGCGAGGCCCGGATCCCGAGCTTGTGCTCGAGCTTGCCGACGCTGAAGCCCGGGCGGTCGGCCTCGACGACGAACGCGGTCAGCCGCCGGGTCTCGCGGTCGGTGACCGCGAAGCAGATGTAGAAGTCGGCCACGCCCAGGTTCGTGATCCAGTTCTTCGTGCCGTTGATGACCCATTCGTCGCCGTCGAGGACCGCGGTCGTCTTCATCCCGGCGGGGTCGGACCCGGCCTCGGGCTCGGACAGGGCGAAGGCGGGCGAACGCTCGCCGCTGGCGCAGCCGGGCAGGAAACGCTCCTTGAGCTCGTCGGACCCGAACAGCTGGATCGGCAGCGTGCCGAGCTCCTGCACCATCAGGATCAGCGCGCAGGCCGCGTCGACCTTGGCGAGCTCCTCGACCGCCATGTTCAGCATCAGCGTGCCGGTGCCGGTCCCCCCGTACTCGACCGGGAAGGGCAGGCCGAGGATGTCCTGTTCGGCCAGCAGCTTGCGGACGTCCCAGGGGTATTCGGCCTTCTCGTCGATCTCGGCCGAGCGCGGGGCGATCTTCTCGCGCGCGATCTGACCGATCGTCGCGCAGAAGTCGAGGTGCTCCTGGGGGATCGTGTAGATGTCTCCGACGGCCTCCATCGTCGCCAATCCTAGTGATGGGCGGCTCGCGCCGACGCCGTGGGCGTGGGCGTGGGCGCGGCGTCCAGCGTGAGCGGACGCTCGGTTTCAGCCCCGCCCCCCGGGGTAGCTGTGTTGTGTGCCTCTTGGAACATCGATATTCCTGATCGCCGTAGGGGCGATCCTCCGCTACGCGGTGACCGCGACCGTCTCGGGCATCTCGATCACGACGATCGGGCTGATCCTGATCATCGTCGGGGTCATCGGCCTGGTGTTGTCGATCGTCTACATGATCGCCTGGGCGCCGCGCCGCGGCGTGCCCGTCGACCGCGTGGTCGAACGCGACACCTACCGCGAACCCCCCGTCTACTGACCTCTGCCGAGGGCCGGCGGAGGTCCCGCCGCCGCTAGGCTCAGCGCGTGAGCGCGACAGAGGGCATGTCGATCGACGCGGCACGGCTTGCCGAGCTGATGGAGGACGATCCGAACCTCCAGGTCATCGACGTGCGCGAGCCGTACGAGCGCGAGGCCGGCTTCATTCCGGCGAGCCGCCATCTCGAGCTCAACCGGCTGACGTCGGAGGCCGCGACGATCGACCGCGATCGCCCCGTCGTCTTCTACTGCCGCGTCGGCGCGCGCTCGCGGATGGCCGCCGAAGCGTTCCGCGCGAGCGGCTACGAGGCATACTCCCTGGACGGCGGCCTGGTGCGCTGGGCCGGTCAGGGCCGCCCGCTCGAGCCGCAGGGCGGCACGGTCGCGGACCACTAGAGAGGAGAGGGCGATGGAGGCATCTGCTGACTTCCCCAACGTGACGAACGGCGAGGGCTGGGCTGCCGGAAGCCTCGACGACCTCGGCGAGGGCCCCGGCTTCCGCAAGGTCCGCAAGGGCCTCGGCGTGAGCGCGTTCGGCGTCAACGCGATCGTCCTCCCGCCCGGGATCGAGACCGGGTTCCACTTCCACGACGAGCAGGAGGAGCTGTACTTCGTCCACCGCGGCTCGATCGAGATGGAGTTCGGCGACGGCTCGGTCCAGACGCTCGGCGAGGGCGGGATGGCGCGTGTCGACGCCCCCACCCCGCGCAAGGTCCGCAACGCGGGGACGGTCGAGGCGGTCTACGTGATCGTCGGCGGGAAGGACGGCTACGTCGGTCGCGACGGCCGCGTGCCCGAGGGCGAGGAGCAGCGCGTGCGGGCCGTCCACGACCTCGGCGGCCACGGCTAGGCCCGATGAGCGAGAGCGGCGGCGCGCGCTCGCTTCACATCCGCGGACGCCTGGAGCTGCCGCTGGCGGAGATCGAGCTCCGCACCAGCCGCTCCTCAGGCCCGGGCGGCCAGCACGCGAACGTCACCGCCTCGCGCGTCGAAGCCGTCTTCGACGTGCGCGGCTCGGCGACGCTCAACGCGACCCAGCGCGAGCGGCTGCTCGCCCGTCTCGGCCCGCGGGTGGTCGCCGTCGCCCAGGACGCCCGCTCGCAGACGCGCAACCGCGAGCTTGCGCTGCAGCGGCTCGCGGGCCGCATCTCCGAGGGGCTCGCCGTGCCGCGCGAGCGCCGCGCGACCAAGCCGAGCGCGGCGTCCCGCGAGCGCCGCCTGACGGCCAAGCGCCAGGCCGCCGAGCGCAAGCGCACGCGCCGCCCGCCCGACGCCGACGCTAGTTGAGCAGATCGCGCACGTAGCGCTGATGCAGGCGCCCCAGCGAGGTCTTTTCCGGGTGGAAGCCGATCGCGTCCCACAGCTTCCCCGAGGCCGGCGCCCACGCGATGATCAGGTAGACGCCGAGCACGATCGAGGCGGTCCGCAGGCGGCGCGAAGCCGACAGCGCCGCGAGCGGCAGAACCCAGGAGACGTACCAGGGAAGCACCCAGCTGAGCGTGACGAGCAGCGCGACCGTCGCCCAGCCGCTCGCCGCGATCGTGCGCTCGGCGATGCCGAGGGCTGGCGCGGGCGCCACGCCGGCGGACGCGGCGGCGGGCGACTCCGCAACGCCCTCGCCCGGGCCCGAGCGCGAGCCGCCCAGCCGGCCGGAGCGCAGCCCGCCCCGCCAGGCGAACCAGCAGCACGCGAGCACCGAGACGGCGAGCGCGGCGGTCATCAGTTTGTGCAGGGTTTCGCTCTCGCCTCCGGCGCCGACCGCGAGGCCGATCAGGTTCGGGACGCTCTCGCTGGTCACGAGGCGACTCTGCGTGCTCAGGTCAGGGATGTGCAGGCCAAAGGCGGCGAGGCTCGCGGCGCCGACGACGACCGCCCCCAGCGCCATCCCCGCGAGCACCTGCGCTAGCGCCCGGCGACGGCTCAGCAGCCCCGCCAGGACGACGGGGATCAGCACGCCCCCGGAGGCCTTGATGCCGGTCGCAACGATGAACGTCGCGCCCGCGCCGAGCAGCGCCGGGGAGAGCGGCCGAAACCACTCCCTCGGCCCGCCTTCGGGAGGCCGCCCGCGCTCGAGCTCGCGCGCGTGGAGCAGCAGGTAGAAGCCGAGCATGATGAAGAACAGCATCAGGAAGTCGTTGTGATCTCCGCCCAGGCCCCAGACGAGCACGATCGGGTTCAACCCGACGAGCGCGATCGCGGTGACGGGATCGCGGCCGAGCAGCTTCGCCGAGCGCCACACGAGCAGCAGGGTGCCGAGGCTCGTCGCCGCGAGGATCACCTTCAGCGCCCAGAACGATCCCGCCACGCCGAGCGGCACCACCGCGAACGTCAGCATCGTGAACAGCGGCCCGTAGGGGCTTAGCAGCTGGTGCCAGTTGCTGAGCGCGTAGCTCGGGTCGTCGTGCGGCTCGAGGATCGGGATCGTGGTGTACGGGTTGAGGTGGTGGACGGCCTCCATGCGGCCGTAGTTGACGTAGTTGAAGAGGTCGGTCAGGGCCAGCGGCGGCGAGAGGATGAAGACCGCGTGGACCGCGAGGATCGTCACGATCACCCACCGCGCGGGAACCCGCCCGGCCCGCCGCAGCAGGAGGAGATACCCGGCGTACATCGCGACGATCGCGCCGCTGAACAGGTACTTCAACGTCGTCCCGTTGCCGGTCAGCCCCGGCCACAGCCCGCCGAGCGGTCCCGCCATCCAGCGCGGGTAGTAGTTGTTGTGCGTCGTCGGGGAGAGCAGGCTCGGGCGGTTCGCCGCCATCACGACGATGAAGAGGCTGAGCACGACGATCGCCGCGAGCGCCGCCGCGGCCAGGGGCTCGCTGCGAACGCTCGCGCCGGCCGCGCCCTTGGGGCGGAGCCTGCGGAGCAGGGTCTCGCGGCCCAGCGGGAGAGTGGTTGCTTCGGAGGTCATCGGGGGTGTTGGGAGCAGCGATTAAACAGCAGCGGGGGCGCCGTGCCCGCGCGTCTCGAGCGACCCCTTAACGCAGAGGGCCCGCCGAAGCGGGCCCCGAGCAGCGTTCCGTGCCGGTCGCGATCAGATGGTCGTGACGTTTACGGCCTTCGGGCCCTTGTCGCCCTGCTCCGGGTCGTAGGAGACCTTGGCGCCCTCCTGCAGCGAGCGGTACCCCTCGCCGTTGATCCCCGTGTGATGGACGAAGAGGTCCTTGTCGCCGTCGTCAGGGGTGATGAAGCCAAACCCCTTGTCGTCGCTGAACCACTTAACGGTGCCGGTAGGCATGGTGTGAACTCCTCCACGGTGTTGTGCTCATGCTACGCGGAGGATGCTGCTCAGAGCTTCGACCTGCGTGCGTTTGCACTACTTTCGCCGGGATCCGTGCCCGGCCATACCGCACGACCGTAGCATGTCCCAACGGCCCCGTGTTGTCGAGATGTGTCCGTTCTCGAAACCGTTTCGGACTGCCTCCGGCGCACGCGGCTAGGGTTGCTTCATGGCCGCCGACGAGCAGTCCGAGACGCGACTCCCCGACGTGCCCCGCCTCGCCTCGCTGCTGCCCCCGGGCGGGGAGATATCGCCCGCCGAGCTGATCGAGGCGCTCGGTCTTTGGGAGCGGCCCGACACGCCTCCGTCGCGCCCGCGCGTGCTGTTGAACATGGTCTCGACGGTGGACGGGCGCGCGACGCTCGGGGGTCGCTCGGGGACGATCAGCGGCCCCGCCGACCGGGCGCTCTTCCACGCCCTGCGCGCAGCGGTCGACGCGGTGCTCGTGGGCGCCGGGACCGTCCGTATGGAGCGCTACGGACGCCTGATCCACGACGAGTCGGTACGGCGCCTGCGCGGCGATCGGGGACTGCCCGAGGAGCCGCTCGCCTGCATCGTCTCCGGTCGTCTCGCGCTCGGCGAGGACGTCCCGCTCCTGCAGACCCCCGGCGCCCGCGTCGTGCTCGTCACAGCCTCCGCCGCGAGCCTGCCCGCGACGGAGGCGAGCGTCGACTACGTCCGCTCGACCGATCCTCAGCTCGACCTGCCGGCGGCGCTCGGCGAGCTCGCCTCCCGTTTCGGGGTGACGAGCGTGCTCTGCGAGGGCGGTCCCCACCTGGCGTTCCAGCTGCTCGGCGCCGGCCTGCTCGACGAGCTGTTCCTGTCGCTCTCGCCGCTGCTCGCGGGTGGCGAGCCGAGCGGCGGCGAGGCGCTGCGGATCCTCGCCGGGGGCGAGCTGGAAGAGCCCGTGCGGCTCAAGCTGCTCGGCGCCCTCTCGGCCGAATCCGCGCTGTTCCTGCGCTACGGCGTCTCGGCGCGCTGAGGCGCGTCGGGGCGGGGCGGGGCGTCGGGCCGCTGCGTCCCGTCGGGCCGCTGCGTCCCGTCAGGCCGTTGCGACGACCCGGGGTGCTGCGACGAAGGCTGCCCGGCCGCTCCGTCCGCCGCCCCGGGCCGCGAGCGGGTCTCGCGGGAGACGACCGCGAGCAGCTCGGAGGCGAGCTGGCGACCCTGGCTCGCGACTCGAGGGGTCGCGGCGATGCGCACCACGACCTCGTTGCCGTCGAGCTCCTCGAGGGTGATCCGAGGCGCGTCGCGCAGCGGCGTCTGGAGGGACTTCTCGAGGATCTCCTGCAGGTCCCCGGGCGCCATCCCCGCTCGCAGCCGGGCTCGCAAGTTCACGGCCTCGGGCTCGCGCAGCGGCAGGATCGCGACGTTGAGGACGACGCTGTTCGGGACCAGGATCGAGTCCTCACCCGTCGCGAAGGTCGTGTAGAGCAGGCCGAGCGAGGAGACGATGCCCTCGACCTGGCCCGCGAGCGGGCCGCCCTGCAGCCGCACCCGTTCGCCGACACGGAAGGGGCGGGCGCTCAGCAGCACCGTTCCCGCGATCAGGTTGCCGAGCGTCTGCTGCGCGGCCAGACCGAAGATCACGGCGGTGAAGGCGCCCCCGAGGGCCAGCGTTTTCGCTTCGATCCCGGCCACCTGCAGGGCGACGACGAGCGCCAGCACGACCGTCGCCAGGCGGATCAGGAAACCGACGGTCCCGGCAGTCGCGGGATCGAGCCGCCGGAAGAGCGCCGGCCCGAGCCCGCGGCCCACGTCGCGCGCGATCGCCCAGCCGAGGATCACGAGCAGGATGACTGTGACGATGGTGATGGGCGTTTCGAGAGCCTTTTCGAGCTCTGCGTGGGATCGGACCAGGTGCCCGGCGGAGTCACGATGCGTGGGCACCGTTCGGCCGAAGAGTTTCACGCGGTTGTCGTAGATCCAGACGATCGCCGCGAACAGCGGCAGCAGCACCAGGACCTCCAGGCGCGCGCGCTTGACGACCTTCGGGCTGATCTGCCGGATCAGGCCGACTTCCTTCCACGCCTGGCTGCGCGTCTCGAACATCTTCGGGGGCGTTCTCGGGATCGGCATCGGCACACATGATGGCGAGATCCGCGGAGAGCTCCCGTCGGTGCGCCTCCCCGCCCATTACTCTTACGCCCCGATGAACCTTCGCCGTCTGGTCGTGCCGGCCGTGATCCTTGGAATCGTCCTGATCGTCGTAGCCGTCATCTACTTCGTGGAGCCCCAGCACTCGCTGCCCTCGTTCTTCCCGGGACACAGCTCCGCCACGGATCCCGAAGCCAACCACCACCACAGCAAGCACGGGATCGCCGCGCTCGTCGTGGCGCTCGCCTGCTTCATCTTCGCCTGGTTCCAGACCGGCCCGAAGACCGGCTCCGGCACCCCCGCCGCCTAGCTGGAGAGCGGACGCTCCGGCGTCAGCCGCCGAACGCGAAGACGAGCGTGCTGATCAGCCCGAGGGAGATGCAGTAGACCCCGAACGGCGTCAGGGTCTTGGTCTGGAAGAAGCGCATCAGGAACTTGACCGCGAAGAAGGTCGTCGCCGCGGCGCACAGGGCCGCCACGAGCGCCGGCCCGCGGACCCCGTCGCCGGCCGACCCCGCCAGTTCGGGAAGCTTCAGGGCGGCGGCCGCGAAGATGACGGGGGTGGCGAGCAGGAAGCCGAAGCGGGCGGCGTCGTCGTTCGACAGCCCCACCAGCAGTCCGCCCCCCATCGTGAAGCCCGAGCGCGAGATGCCGGGGATCAGCGCGAACGCCTGCGAGCTGCCGACCGAGATCGCCTGCCGCCAGCTGAGCTTCGAGAGGCGCCCGTCGACGTCGCCTTCGAAGTCGCCCGGCTGGGGAGGGCGACGGCGCAGGCGCTCGGAGATCAGCAGCGCGACGCCGTTGACGATCAGGAACGCGGCCGCAAGCGCCGCCGAGGCGAACAGTTTGCGCAGCGGCTCCTGCAGCAGCAGACCGATCACGCCGACCGGAATCGTCGCCGCGACCAGCAGCCACCCGAGACGGGCGTACTTGTCCTCGGCGCGTATCTCACGCTGCTTCAGCGAGCGGCCCAGCCCCTTCACGATCTGAACCCAATCCTCCAAGAAGAAGAGCAGCAGCACGATCGCGGTCGCCAGGTGCGTAGCGATCAGGAAGGTCAGGAAGAACTTGTCGTTCTGGTGGATGTTCCACCCGGCCAGGCGCGGGATCAGCACGCCGTGCCCGAGGCTCGAGATCGGGAACGGCTCGGCGATGCCCTGCGTGAGCCCGAGGATCACCGCCTGGAAGTAGCTGATCGGGTTGGCGGTTGCGAGCGGCAGCGTGTGGAGCATGGCGGGGGAGCTTAGCGGGGGGTCTCGGCGGTCACCAAAGCGACCAGCGTTACAAGCGCTTCACACGATGGTTCCCGCTTGGTCACAGAACCCCTTTGTTTGCAGGGGATTCTCATCTCATGTACGAGAACGAGAAGACACAGACGGCCAGCCGGGCCGACATGCACTGCCACTCCACCGCCTCCGAGCTCTCGCGCCTCGGCGTCCAGCGCGCCGTCGGGCTGCCGGAGTGCGCCACCCCGCCCGAGGAGGTCTACGCGCTCGCCAAGCGACGCGGCATGGACTTCGTCACGATCACCGACCACGACACGATCGACGGCGTCATGGAGATCGCCGACCGCCCCGACGTGTTCGTCTCCGAGGAGCTGACGGCCGCGTTCCGCGGCGAGCCCCAGGAAGTGCACGTGCTCTGCTACGGGATCGACCCCGCCGACCACGAGTGGCTGCAGGCACACCGGGGCGACGTCGAGCTGTGCGCCGCCTACATGTACGAGCGCGAGATCGCGTGCGCGCTCGCCCACCCCTACTACACGGTCGCCGCGCCCCTCACGGCGCGTCACCGCCGGCGCCTGGCCGAGCTGTTCGCCGTCTGGGAGGTTCGCAACGGCGCCCGCGCGCCCGAGCTGAACCGCCCCGCCGCGACCTACGTGGCGACCCGCGACGGAACGGGCATCGGCGGCAGCGACGATCACGCCGGCGTCGACATCGGGCGCACCTGGACCGAAGCCCCCGGCGCCGCCTCCCCGGCTGAGTTCCTCACGCGGATCCGAAGCGGCGAAGCGCTCGCCGCGGGCGCCCAGGGAAGCGCGGCGAAGTGGGCGCACGCCGCGATCGCCCTGGCGATCCGTGCGCTCGGCGTCGAGCAGTCGAGTCGCGCGCCCGACCCGCGACGGGTGCTCGGGATGGCCGCGCGGCTGCTCCGCGAGGGCGACGTGCGCCACGGCGCGACGGGCGGCGACCTCGAGCCCGAGGACGCGCGCTGCCTGCTCGCCGCGTGGCTGTCCGCCGTCGGCCTGCAGGACCGCAGCGGCGAGCAGCTGATCGCGCTCATGCAGGAGGACGGCTTCAGTCACGCCGACCTCTACCGCCGCGCCTGCCGCTCGCACGAGCGGCGTCTCGGGCAGGCGGTCGAGACGGTCCTCGCGGCGGCCCGCGGGGAGGCCGACGTGGCGGCGGCGGCGGGCGACGTGTTCGACGCCTGCATCGCGGCCGTGCCCTACGCGCCGGCCGCGGCGTTCCTCGCCAACGAGCAGGTCAAGCTCCGCGCCATCTCCCCCGTCAACGGCCGCCTCGGCGGCTCGGGCACGGACCACACGCCGCGCGTCGCGATCCTCGCCGACGGGATCGGCTCCACGCACGGCGTGACGCGGACGATTCAGGAGATCCGCCAGCGGGGCGTCGACGGCTTCGAGATCGAGGTGCTCGGGACCGACGCGGCGGTCGACCGGCGACTTGCCGCGGTGGCCGAGATCGACGTGCCCTTCTACCCCGGGCTGAGGATCGGCGTGCCGAGCCTCCCCGGCGCGGTGCAGGCGCTCGCCGACGGTTGCTTCGACGCGGTCCACGTCTGCTCTCCCGGGCCAGCCGGGATCGCGGGCGCCCTGGTCGCCCGCGCGCTCAGACTGCCTCTGCTCGGCAGCTACCACACCGAGCTCGTCGCCTACGCGGGGCTGCGCTCGGGCGAGCGGCGGGTCGCCGAGGCGATGGCCGCGGCGGTCGCGCTGTTCTACAACGCGTGCGATCTCGTCCTCTCCCCGAGCGGCGCCTCCGATCAGGCGCTGGCCGCGATCGGCACCCCGGCCGAGCGCGTCCTGCGCTGGGACCGGGGAGTCGACACCTCCCGCTTCGACCGCTCGCTGCGGACCCGCGGCGCGGCCGAGGAGCGACTCGACGTCCTCTACTCGGGACGGATCACGCGCGAGAAGGGGGCGGACCTGCTCGCAGACGCGTTCCTGCTCGCCCGCGAGCGCGACCCGCGACTGCACCTCGTGCTGGCGGGCGGCGGCCCCGAGCAGGAGCGCCTGGCGGAGCACCTGGGGGAGGACGCGACCTTCCTCGGCTGGCTCGAGGGCGAGGACCTCGCGCGCGCCTACGCCGAGGCGGACGTCTTCCTGTTCCCCAGCGCGACCGACACGTTCGGCCAGGTCATCCTCGAGGCGCAGGCCAGCGGCCTGCCGGTCGTCGCGGTCGCCGCGGGCGGCCCGCTGTCGCTGATCGACGATGGCGTCGACGGCCTGCTGCGAGCGCCCGACGCGGACGCGCTCGCCCGGGCCGTGCTCGAGCTGGCCGCATCGCCGCTGCGGCGCGAGGCGCTCGGGGCCGCTGCGGTCCGCGCAGCCCGCCGGCGAACCTGGGAGCGGACACTCGAGCTGCTCGGCGCCGGATACCGCCGTGCCCTGAGCGACGAGGCGGACGGGATCGCGCGTGCAGCGTGAGGTCGGGCGAATGCCGCTTTCAGACACAGCCGCCGAGCGGACCATCGCGGTCGCGCTCCATGGCATCGAGCCCGCGACGTTCGAGCGCTGCGCGGTGATCCGCGACTGGCTCGGCGACCACGGCGTCGACCGCGTCACCCTGCTCGTGATCCCCGCCCGCGATCTGCATCCGGTCGGTGAGCGCTCGCCGGCGATGGTCAGCTGGCTGTGCGAGCGGCGCGCCGCCGGCGACTCGATCGCCCAGCACGGCTTCCAGCACTCACCCACGCGCCGCGGCCGCGTCACGCTCGCGCGCTCGCACGGCGAGTTCTCCGGTCTCGACGGGGACGAGACCCGCCGCGCAGTCCACGCCGGCTGGCGACTGATGAAGCTGGCCGGGATCGAACCGGACGGGTTCGTGGCCCCCGCCTACGCCTACACCGCCGCGCTGCGCAGCACGCTGCGCGAGCGCTTCAGCTGGTGGGCCGAGCTGCTTCGGGTGCATCGCTCGGTCCCGGTTCCGGGCTCGCCCTCGACCGCCCCGCTGGCTCCGGCCTTCAGCCTCGCATCGGGAGGCCGCCTCGGACGCGCCCTCTCGCCGCCGCTGATCAGAGCCGGGGCGCTGCTGCCGACCAGCACGCTGCGCCTCGACCTGCACCCGGCCGACCTGCGCCACGCGCGCCACATGATGGCGCTCGAGTGGGTGCTCGGGCGCTCGCGCGCGCGCTCCGCGGTCACCTACCGCGAGCTGGCCGGCGCGTAGGCGCCGGCGGGGTCTGAGCAGTCGTGGGGCGCCGCGGCGCCCGCGCTCAACCCTTCAGTGGCTCGTTCAGGAGGCTTGGGTCGAACGATTTGACGGCGGCGAGCGCGGCGTAGCCGATGTGGCCGAGCCCGAACACGTCCTCGATCGTGCGCAGCAGCGAGTAGTGGTTGTAGGTTTCGCTGACGGTCGTCCCGCCCTTGACGAACGGCGAGAGCAGCAGCGCACCGACGCCGCCGCCTCCGTGCTGGCGTCCCGCCGAGGTGAAGTTCGGGTAGGCCGGCTGCCCGCAGCACGAGCTCGAGTCGCCGTATTCGCCCGCCGAGGGCGCCTCGTCGGCGGTTATCACGATCAGGCCGCCCTGCTTGTAGGCCTTGGAGGCCATGATCTCGGGCACGACCTTCGAGAGCACCCCCGTCGAGTCCGACGGTTCGGCGGGCGCCCCGGCGGCGCACGCGCTCGGGCCGCCGTCGTTGCAGCGGTCGGGGACGATGTAGGCGAAGGAGGGGGTCGTGGCGGCGCTGCGGAGGTCGGCGGCGAGCGCGTCGAGCCCGACGTCCGAGGCGGCGCACGACGGGCTCGAGACGATCGACTGGAAGTACACGAACGGGTTGCGGTACCCGGCGTAGGCGCCCGCGGCGAACGTCGCGTCGGCTTGACCGAGCGCCGGGTGGGGACACGCGGGCGGCGTGCCGGGGCCTTCGTCGACGCCCTGCACGTACGCCTTCCAGCTGAGGTGCCTCGCCGTCAGCTGGCCAGGCAGCGTCTGCACGGCGGGCGGGTAGACGCAGCCTTCGCCGAGCGCCTGTTCGGAGCCGCCCACGGTTCCCGGCGACAGCGCCGTGTAGTCGGGGCAGTTCGCGGCGGTCTCGGCGGTCGGCCCCTGGCCGCTGAGCAGCGCGATCCCGTTCGGGAGCTGCTCGTGGGCGATCGCCTCGTAGCGGAGCAGCAGCTCGCCCTTGCGCTCGAGCGTGCGCGCGAGATACGTGGCCTTCGATTCGGGGCCGAAGTTCGCGGCGTAGGGCTGGTCGGCCAGCACGATCACGAACACGTGCTTGATGTCGGCGAGCTTCGCGGTCCGCTGTTTGGTCTTGCTCTTGGCGGCTCCCTTCTTGGGCGCGGCTTCTTCGCCGCCGCTCGATCCGCCTTCCCCTTCCCCTTCTCCTCCGCTCGTCGTCCCTGTCGACGCTTCTTCGGAGCCTTCCGCGGGCGCCAGGGTTTCCGTCGCTTCGGCGGGCGGGGGTTCGCTCGCTTCCGTGAGAGCGCCGGTTTTCTCGCCGTTGCCGCGCCCCGGCACGAGGAGCTTCAGCGGCCCGCCGGCGGCGGCGAGCCTGACGGGACTCGAACCGGCGTCGCCGAGCAGGGCTCCGAAGCCCACGAAGGCGAGCACCAGCAGCGCCGAGACCCACGGCCCCGGCAGGCGCGGCCGTCGAGGCTGCGTCACGGGCGGAGGCGGAAGCGGTCCCTCGGGCGCCGGAAGATCCCCTCCCGGATCGCGGACGCGGGCGATCAGGGCGTCGAGCTGCGCGCTGCGGCCGCCCGCCCGGGTCCCGCACACCAGGCAGTAGCGCTGGTCCGCGGCGAGCGGCGAGCCGCACGCCTCGCACGTCCGCGCGGCGGCCAACGCCTAGTCCTCGCCGTCGCGGCGCAACGGCTGCGCGAGCAGCGCGTCCATCATCGCGGCCGACTCCCCCGGGTCGCCGGCCGCGTGGCTGGACAGCCGCTCCATGAGCGTCGCTCCGCACTGCCAGCAGTAGACCGCCCCTCTGCTGTGGGGAGCCGAGCAGCTCGGGCACGCCCCTGCGCTGCCCTGATCCTCGAGCCTCAGCAGCCGCTCGACCTCGGCCAGCTCGGCGTCGCGCTCCTGCAGCACAGCCGCGCGGCGGACCAGCACGTCGAGGCGGAAGTGGTCGCGGACCGCCATCTCGTACGCGAGTCCCCCGAGGTCCCAGTGCAGCTCGGCCACCTGCTCGGCCAGAGCGTCGCGGCGGCGGCGCAGCTCCGAGGCCGAGCCGCCAGGTGCGACCGGTGGCGTCTCCCCCGAGGGCTCAGCGGGCACGGCTCTCTCCTGCGCGGGCACGATCCTCACCGCGTCAGCCGGTCGAGACCACGTTGGGGAGTTTCGCCGATTCTTCGACGTATTTTTTGCCGGAGGTCTTGCCGTGGCTGCCGAGCGCACCCGCCCCGGCCGGTTTGCTGAGCGAGCTCGGAGTCTTCGGCTTGCCGCTCGCGCCCGCCCCGCCGCTCGCGCCTCCCGAGGAGCCCGAGGAGCCGCCGCTCGAGACTTCGACGACCTTCGCGCCGGGGAAGCTCTTCTTCAGCGCTCCGAGCGCCGCCGTCGCCTCGGACCGCTTCGCGTATTCGCCCGAGTAGACGACGATGCCTTCGCCGCCGACGCTGGGGAACGCTTCGGCCGTCAGCGCCCCGACGGCCGTCGCCCCCTTGCCGCTCGCCGCGGACTTGGCGGCCTGCACCGCCGTCGCCGCCGAGCTCGCCGGAAGCGTCTGCAGCTCCACCGTCCAGCCCTTCTTGCTCGCCGGCCAGTCGCTCTTGAAGGTTTCTTCGGCGGCGGTCGTGCCGCCGGAGCCGCCGGTTGCGACGCTGATCACCTGCGGCGTCGAGGCTCGGCTCGACCCCGCGCCCGAGCGCCCGATCAGCACGCCGACGCCCATCGCGAGCAGCAGCACCCCGATCCCGGCCAGCAGGCTCACCGTGCCGCCGCGCGGAGCGGGAGGCTCGGCGCCCGCGGGCGGGGCGAAGCCCGGCGGGACCGGCGGCGAGGCCTGCCGCGGCGGACCGGAGCGCAGGAACTCGCTCACCGTCGCACGGCGCTCGCCGCACTCCAGGCAGTAGCGCTGGTCGGCCGCCAGCGGCGCGCTGCAGCCAGAGCAGTGGGCGGCTCCGTCGCGCACTGGGGGCGGCGTGCCGGGGATCGATTCTGTGGACAGGTCGTGTTCCTTCCCTGATGCGTCGTTCTCGCGCTCTCACCCGCCGACCGCGGCACGCAACCGTGCGCCCCGGCGGCGCTGCCCTGAATGGTCGGGCCCACGGGGACCGCTGTCGTGACCATCTTGTGAAAGGGCGGCTCGCTCAGGCGACGAGATCGCGCGCGCCGACCGAGCCCGTGAACGCACGCGACGCGCTGCGGCGCGCCGCGATCGACACCGGCGCATTCGGCGCGGGCGTCGCGGTGAGCTGCCCGGGTCCGGCCTCGTCGCCGAGCCGCGCCGCGAAGCAGAGCCCGACCACGATCGCCAGGCCGATCGCCCAAGCGGCCGCGATCAGCAGCACGACCGTCATCGGTGCAGCGAGTCCATGAGGATCGATCCGCTCATTCCTCATCAAACGTATCAGATTTATCGATAGAGGTGGGGGCGCGGCCCGTTCCCCGGCCTTAACATCTGCGGCGAGCCGCCGTGCAGGCGCATCTTTCGCCCCGGCGGCGGGTTATCGAGCCAGGGAGCGCTGCTGCCGCACCCACGCATGGGCAGGCCACAGACAGCCGAGGAGGAAGGACAGCGAGGATGAGACCCATCAGGACCAGCATCGGAGTCGCGCTCGCGACGCTCGCCGCGCTCGGGCCGGCCGTCCCCTCCTCGATGGCCGCCTCGGAACCCAAAGCGCACTTCGGCACGGGCGGGGTCTCGCACGTCTCGGGCACCACGGCCGAGCTGGAGGGCACGGTCAACACCGAAGGTCTGCCGACGAAGTACTTCTTCGAATACGGCCCGACGGTGGCCTATGGCGCTAAGAGCAAGGAAGTGACGGTCCCGATTCCCGCGCCCCTGAAGCCCGTCAAGGTCGGGCAGACCGTGACCGGCATCCTGGCGGGCTACCACTACCGGATCGTCGGCTTCTACACGGACCTGAAAGGCGTCACGCACGGCCCGCTGTTCGGCACCGACAGGAGCTTCAGCGGCGGCAAGGCCGGCAAGCTCAAGTTCATCGTCGCCAAAGGCCGCGAAGAAGCGGTCTCGGCCGTATACGGCAGCACGCTGTCGCTGACGGGGAGCCTGACGGGTGTCGGGAACACGGGCAAAGCGCTCTCGCTGCAGGCGACGCCGTTCCCGTTCACGGCCCCGTTCACGACGTTGCCGGGCACCGTCCTGTCGACCCGCACCGGCAGCTTCACCTTCAAAGTCGCCCGCATCACGCAGAACACCGAGTTCCGCTTCATCGCGCTCAGCCCCCGCCCCGTCTACAGCCCCGTCGTCCCCGTGACCGTCACGCCGCGGATCACCGTGCACGTGCGCTCGGCCGGCGGAACGGGCCTGTACCGGATCTACGGCACGGTCGCGCCGGCGAAGCCCGGCGCGCAGGTCGTGATCCAGCAGCTGACCCCCCAGCGCGCGGGCAGCAAGCGCAGCGGCCCGCGGCCGCGCTCGGTCGGCTCGACCGTCCTGAAGCGGGCGGGCGCCTCGCTGTCGCGCTACAGCGCGATCGTCAGCCTCAGCGGCACGTTCCGCTACCGCGTCTTCGTGCGACTGCCGAAAGGCGCGGTCAGCTCGGGCCACAGCTCGAACGTGCTGATCAAGGCGCCCAAGGAAACGACCAAGAAGAAGAAAGGCCACTAGGCCGCAGGCCCCCGCCGCGATCGGCGGGGCGCGCGGCGGCTAGATCACGCCGCGCTCGCGCAGCAGGTCGAGCACTCGCTCGACCTCCTCCTCGACCGTTTCGCCGCTGCTTCCGAGCGTCAGGTCGGCGGCGGTCGGGGGCTCGTACGGGGCGCCGACGCCGGTCATCCCCGCCAGCTCTCCCGCGCGGGCGCGCGCGTAGAGACCCTTCGGGTCGCGCTGCTCGCAGACCTCCAGCGGAGCGTCCACGAAGACCTCGAAGAACTCCAGCTCGTCGGTCTCGTGCAGCGAGGCCGCGTTGCGACGGTCGGCCGCGTAGGGGCTCACGAGGCTCACGAGCGCGACCGTCCCCGACTCGGCGAGCAGCCGCGCGACGTGGGCGGTGCGCCGCACGTTCTCCGCGCGCGCCGCCTCGTCGAAGCCGAGGTCGCCGTTGAGGCCGTGGCGCAGGTTGTCGCCGTCGAGCATGAACGCGGGGCGCCCCATCTGCAGCAGCCGCTCCTCGACGGCGGCCGCGACGGTCGACTTGCCAGCCCCCGGCAGCCCCGTGAACCAGAGCGTCGCGCCGATGTGGCCGAGCGCCTCGCGGCGCCGCTCGCGCGTCGTGCGCGTGCCCTGCCAGCGGACGTTCGGGCTGCGCTCGGTGCCGCTGCGGGCGGGAGCGGGTGCCTCCTCGACCTCGGTGTCGAGGATCACCCCGGCGGCGACCGTGTCGTTGGTCGCCTCGTCGATCATGATCAGGCTGCCGGTCACGCGGTTGCGCCGGTAGGAGTCGAACACCAGCGGCGAGCTCAGCTCCAGGTGGACCCGCGCGAGGTCGTTGAGCGAGAGCGTGTCGACCTCCTCGTCGCGGCGCAGGCTCTCGACGTCGATCCGGTAGCGCACGTCGACCTTCCCGACCATCGCCGTGCGCGTCGTGTGCTTGACCAGGTAGCGCCGCCCGGGCTGGAGCGGCTGCTCGGACATCCAGCAGACCAGCGCCTCGAAGCGGTTGGCGACGGTCGGCTGGTTGTGCGTGCGGACGATCGTCGAGCCGCGGCCGACGTCGATGTCGTCGGTCAGGCGCACCGCGACCGACATCGGCGGGAAGGCCTCCTCGACCGGCCCGTCGTAGCTGTCGATGTCCGCGATCGTCGTGCGCTGCCCGCCGGGCAGCACCACGACCTCGTCGCCGGGACGCATGATCCCGCCGGCGACCTGGCCCGCGTATGCGCGGTAGTCGGCATCGATCGTGGCCGGCGGGCGGATCACCCACTGCACCGGGAAGCGCACGTCGATCAGGTTCCGGTCGGAGGCGATGTGCACGTGCTCGAGGTGGTAGAGCAGCGGCGGGCCCTGGTACCAGGGCATCGACTCGGAGCGATCGACGACGTTGTCGCCGAGCAGCGCGGAGATCGGGATGAACGTCACGTCGGGCATCTCCAGGCGCGCCGCGAACGCGTCGAACTCCTCGACGATCTCGTTGAACACCTCCTCCTGAAAGTCGACGAGGTCCATCTTGTTGACGCACACGACGACGTGCGGGATGCCGAGCAGCGAGCTGATGAAGGCGTGGCGCTTGGACTGCGCGAGAACCCCCTTGCGCGCGTCGACGAGCACGATCGCGAGGTCCGCCGTCGAGGCCCCCGTGACCATGTTGCGCGTGTACTGCTCGTGGCCGGGCGTGTCGGCGATGATGAAGCGGCGCTGGGCGGTCGCGAAGTAGCGGTAGGCGACGTCGATCGTGATGCCCTGCTCGCGCTCGGCGCGCAGCCCGTCGGTCAGCAGCGACAGGTCGAGGACCCCCTCGCCCTTGCGCCGGCTCGCCTGCTCGACGTGCGCGAGCTGGTCGGCGAGGACCTGCTTGGAGTCGTAGAGCAGGCGCCCGATCAGCGTGCTCTTGCCGTCATCGACCGAGCCGGCGGTCGCGAAGCGGAGCAGGTCGACCGGACGGTCGGCGAGCCGGCGGAAGACGTCCGCCGAGCTCTCCGCCTCGACCGTCGCGCCCGGCGCGTGTGCGCCGTGCCCGTTCATCGCTCCCCCTCCGGCGCCCGCCATCAGAAGTACCCCTGCCTCTTGCGGTCCTCCATCGCGGCCTCCGTGACGCGGTCGTCGGCTCGGGTCTGGCCGCGCTCGGTGATTTCCGTGGCGGCGATCTCGGCGACGACTTCCGCGAGCGTCGCCGCGTCCGACTCGACCGCCCCGGTACAGCTCATGTCGCCGACCGTGCGGTAGCGGACCCGGGCCGAGAACGGGGCCTCGTCTTCCATCATCTCGATCAGCGGGCTGACGGCATAGAGCATGCCGTCTCGGGCGAAGACCTCGCGGTCGTGGGCGAAGTAGATCGAGGGCACCTCCAGCTCCTCCTCGGCGATGTACTGCCACACGTCGAGCTCGGTCCAGTTCGAGATCGGGAAGACGCGCGCGTGCTCGCCCTTGTGGATGCGCCCATTGTAAAGGCTCCACACCTCCGGCCTCTGTTTCTGCGGCTCCCACTGCCCGAACCGGTCCCGGAAGGAGAGGATCCGCTCCTTCGCCCGCGCGCGCTCCTCATCGCGCCGCGCCCCGCCGAACGCCGCGTCGAAGCCGTGCTCTGAGATCGCGTCGAGCAGCGTCACCGTCTGCAGCGCGTTGCGTGAGGCCCGCGGGCCCGTCTGCTCGACGACCCGTCCCTTGTCGATCGACTCCTGAACGCTCGCGACGATCAGCCGCTCACCCAGTTCGGCGACGCGCCGATCGCGGTACTCGATCGCCTCCGGGAAGTTGTGGCCCGTGTCGACGTGCATCAACGGGAACGGGAACGGGGCCGGGCGGAACGCCTTCTCGGCCAGCCGCAGCAGCACGATCGAGTCCTTGCCGCCGCTGAACAGCAGCACCGGCCGCTCGAATTCGGCGACCGTCTCGCGCATCACGTGGATCGCCTCCGCCTCGAGCGTGCGCAGGTGCGGAAGGTGGTAGGTGGCGGGCATCCTTGCGTTCGTCGTTCTGTTGCGGGTGCTTGCCGGTGTTCCCTCAGGGCCCGCCGAAGCGGCGGGCGTCAGCCGAGGTTAGGGCCTACAGGATGACATTGCAAGACCGGCTACACCTCATTGACAAGACGGCCGTTGAGTCCCGGTCAGTCGATCCGGTCGTATCCCCAGAGCGTCACGAAGTCCCGATCGAGCAGCTCCGAGACGGCCTCCACCTCGGGCTTGAACCGGCGCCGCAGCTCGTTCATGAACTCCGCGCTGGGCTGGCGGCGCTTCTGGTAGATGACGTCGCGCCAGCGATCGCCGAGGCGTTCGCGCAGCCCGCTCGGCACGACCGCGTCCAGCGCCCTGACGGCCGGGTGGACCGCCTTGGGGTTGCGGCGGGCTTCCTGCATGGAGGTCGTCAGGTGGTGCAGCTTCTGCATCCGCACGTCGCGCAGCGGGTGCGTGTCGATCTGCTCGATCGGACGAGTGTCGTCCACCTCCAGAAAGCGAAGCACCTCGCGCACGACCGCCTCGTTGTCGCGGCGGTAGTCCTCGTAGGCGAGCACCAGGACCTGCTCGCGGGGGAACGACGCGTAGAGGGATTCGAGCTGCGTCCTGTAGCGGACGTGGTCGGAGTAGAGCAGCCACTTCTGGCGGTTGCAGCCGCGCGGGAAGCGTTCTCCGCGACGCCGCGCCGGCTCGAGCTCCATCGCCTTCTGGAAGTCCTTCTCGGTCTCGATCCGGTTGTGAAGCATCTGGCCGTGGAACGAGCGCAGGAAGTCGGCCGGCTCGCGCAGCAGCACGATGATCTTCGCGCCGGGTGAGAGCTCTGCGATCGCGGGCGGCACTTCGGGATAGCGCAGGTACTGGGGCGAGGCCTCGCCCGCGATCTGACCGGGCCCCGCGTCGGCGAACAGCGCCAGGTAGTCCTCGAGCGTCGTCGGGCGCTTGGGCTTGCGACCGTCGAGCGGTTTGGGGCGCAGTTCGGGGATGAAGTAGCGCGGCTCCTTTTCCGCCGGCATGTAGATCTCAGGATGGTCTTGGAGCATCCGGTAGAGCGCGGTCGTGCCGCACTTCTGATGGCCGACGATGAAGAAGTCCGGGACGCGGCGCCCGGCGGCGTCGGTCGCTCCCACGCGCTCGCGCGGCGCTGCCTCCGCCGACGGAGACTCCGGGTCGCTTGGAACGGCGCTCACGGCAGAATCATACGCGGCCCGGGGAGGCTAATCGCGTATGAGAGCGGCGAGCGCCTGCGGAGAAACGCTCGTGATGTCGGTAAGGAAGAACTCGCGGTTGCGGCGCATGCGCTCCAGCGGCCAGTCCCACCAGCTCGTCGCGAGCAGCGCCTCGGCGACCTCCGGCGAGCAGCGCCGCCCGATCTCCCGCGCGGGCACCCCGCCGACGATCGTGAACGGCTCGACGTCCTTCGTCACCACGGCGCCCGCGGCCAGGACGGCTCCGGCTCCCACGGTCACGCCCGCGAGCACCGTCACGTTCGCGCCGAGCCAGCAGGCGGGGCCGATCGTCACGTCCGCGGGGACCGCGAGGCGCCCGCGCGGGATCCCGAGACGGCCCGAGAGCTGGAACTGCATGTTCGGAAGGTCGGTGCGGTGGTTGTCGGTCAGGATCGTGAGGCCGCGGCCGGCGGCGCAGCACGGCCCGATCACGGCGTTCCCCGAGCCGACCACCGAGGCGGCGCCGTTGATCCGCGTGTGGCGGCCGATCACGGTGCCGCGCTTGATCTCCGAGCCCAGGTCGACCCACGCGCCGTCCTCGATCCTGACCCCCCTCGCGCGCAGGCTCAGCGTCCAGAGCGCCCCCAGCCACTTCTTCGCGAGCACGTAGACCCTGATCGCCGCCCGGCTCACGGGCCGGACCATACAGCAGGCCGCCGGGCCCGCAGGCGGCGCGAACGGAGGTCGATCGCCTCATACAGACGGTCCGCGGCGTACGTGTGAACGGCGCGCGTGCGACGGCCCGCGACGGCCGGATCGATCCGTGCGATCTCGTGCTCGGCGTACTCGCTCTCGCTGAGCACGTCGATCTCCCGGAAGCTCACCGCGCCGCCGTAACGGCGGCTGCAGTCCTGGGCCGGCCGGACGAGCCGCCCGCCCCAGACCTGGACAGCTCCCGCCGGGCGCGCGCAGGCGACGTCGGAGACCACCGGGTTCAGCGGGTGAGGGTGCCACGGCCCGGCCAGGCGCTCCGCCCAGAACAGGTGCAGCTCGTCGAGCAGCGTCGCGCCGGGCTCGGTGACGCACGCGAACAGCCACAGCCTCCCCTCGTGCTCGAGCAGCGTCGCGTCGGAGGCGATCACCCCGTCGAGCAGCACTGCGTCGAGCGTCCACTCGTCCGGGAAGCGCTCGGCCCGGTACAGCTCGACTCGCCGCTCGGCGGAGCTCTCGGGGATCATGAAGACCTCTCCCCCGTGCGCGAAGACGTACGGGTAGGAGAGGTGATGGGGGGCCTGCAGGACGGGCCGTGGCGACCCGCCTGCGCTGCCCGGAGCGAGCGCCACGTGCGAGATCACCGCGCGGTTGGAGCCGGGCGCCAGGTCCTCGCAGAAGAGATGGTGGTGGCCTTCGTGCTCGAACAGCATCGGGTCGGCGTAGAGGTGCCGATCGGCCCAGCGGACGACCGGTCGCTCCGGCGCCGCCGACCAGCCCGCGACAGGATCGCTCGCCCGCTCGCGCACCCGGATCTGCCACGGACGCTCGAACGCGAGCCGTGCCGCCACCACGCGCAGCCAGCGCCACGGAGAGCGGAGCAGGAGCTCCGCGTCGGACGGGGCGCGGCCGGACGCGGTGCCCGGATGAGGGCTCCCCGCCAGGCCCTCGGCCGTCGCAGCCGGGTTGGTCCTCCCCGCCTCGCCCCCGGCCGTCGCAGCCGCGCGGGCGGCCATCGCGGCGATCTTCCACAGCGCCTTGTCGCGGCTCAGCGTGCTCGAGTAGGGCCGCGCCCCCGAGACGGTCCGGCGCAACGTGACGACGCGCTCGCCGTCGCGCAGGACGGCCTCCGTCGCGACCGTCGGCGCCCCGCGCAGCACGGCACGGCGGAACGCCTCCTCGGCCGGCTCCGCGCGTCCGTCGTGGCACAGCTCCAGAACCGGTCCCGCGTCGCGGGGGGCCGGCGTGGACTCGGCGAGCCAGACCAGCAGCGAGGGCTGCTCGCGCCCGCCGGGCGGGGCCGAGGGGTCGACCGCCACGCGCTCGACCGCCACGGGGTCGAGCGCCTCGGGGCCGAGCGCGAAGAGGCGCCGCTCGACGGCTTCGTGCAGGCGCCGCGCGATGCCGCGCCTTCGCGTGCCCGCGAGCCGGACCTCGGCGACCTCGAGCCCCGGCTCGGCTCGAAGGCGTTCGAGCGCGCGCTCCTGCCAGCGCGGCGTGCCGGGCCCGTCCAGTGCGACGGCTATCCGGCGGGGTGCGGTGGCGTCGCTCGACATCCGGCTGGGGCGGGATCGTCGCATATGCCCGCTCACGCCGTCCGCTACTTTTGGCGCATGGACGCCGGGCCCCGCCCGCTGATGCTCGGGATGGGCTGGTTCCCCTCGACGCTCGGCGGACTCGACCGCTACTACCGGGCGCTCTTCGAGCAGCTCCCCGGTGCCCGCGCGGTCGTGATCGGCCCGGCCGAGGACGCCCCCGCCGGCGTCTGCGCCGTCTCCTCGGCCGGAGCGCCCCTGCCGGTCCGCCTGTGGGCCTACGGGCGCGCCGTGCGGGCCCTGCGCGGGGAGACCGACCTGCTCGACGCGCACTTCGCCCTCTACGCCGCCGGCCCGCTGCTGCTGCACCGGCGGCGCGGTCCCACCGTGTTCCACTTCCACGGCCCGTGGGCTCAGGAGAGCGTCGCGGCCGAGCGCACCTCCGGCGCCGGCCGGCTCCTGCGCCGGATGCTCGAGCGTCGCGTGCTCCGCGCCGCCGACGCCCACGTCGTCCTCTCCGCGGCCTTCCGGCGGGTGCTCGTCGAGGACTACGGGATCGCGCCGTGGGAGGTCCACGTCTGGCCGCCCGGGGTCGCGCTCGACCGCTTCTCCCCCGGCGACCGCGGTGCCGCGAGAGCCGAGCTGGGGCTCGCCGAGGACGCCTTCACAGCCGTCTGCGTCCGGCGGCTGGTCCCCCGCATGGGCATCGAGGTGCTGCTCGAGGCGTGGGCCGAGATCCTCCCGGCGCTCCCCGCCGGCTCGACGCTGCTGATCGTCGGGGAGGGCCCGCTGGCTCCCCGCCTCGCCGAGCTCGCGAGCGCGGAGGCCCTCGCCGGCGGCGTGCGCCTGCTCGGGCGCGTGTCCGACGAGCAGCTCACCCGCGCCTACCGCGCCGCCGACGTCGCGGTCGTCCCGACGCTGGCGATCGAGGGCTTCGGCCTGGTCGTGCTCGAGGCCGCGGCCTGCGGGACGCCGAGCGTCGTCACCGACGTCGGCGGTCTGCGCGAGGCCGCGGCCCCGCTCGACCGCTCGCTGGTCGTGCCCCCGGCGGACCCACCCGCACTTGCAGCGCGGCTGCGCGCAGCGTCGAATGGCGAGCTGCCGAGCCGCGCCGCGACCCGCGAGCACGCCGAGCGCCATTCGTGGGAGACGCTCGCCGAGCGCCACCGCACCCTCTACGCGAGGCTCACGCGAGGCGGGCGCGAGGAGCGCCTGCGCGTCGTCTACCTAGACCACGTCGCGCGACTCTCCGGGGGCGAGATCGCGCTCCTGCGGCTGCTCCCGTTCCTCGCGGGCGTCCAACCCCACGTGATCCTCGGCGAGGACGGCCCGCTCGCCGCGCGCCTTCAGCAAGAGGGGATCTCGGTCGAGGTCCTCCCGTTCGCGGAGAGCGCGCGCGAGCTGCGCCGCGACGCCGTCCGCCCGGGAGCGGCCTCGCCGGCCCCTCTCCTGCACACGGCCGGCTACACGGCCCGCCTGGCCCGACGCCTGCGCCGGCTGCGGCCCGACCTCGTGCACACGAACTCGCTGAAGTCGGGGGTCTACGGCGGGCTCGCGGCGAAGGCCGCGCGCGTCCCGCTCGTCTGGCATCTGCGCGACCGCATCGCCCGCGACTACCTGCCGGCCCCGGCGGTGATCGGGGTCCGCTCGCTGATCGGAGCGCTCGCGGACGGCGTGATCGCGAACTCCGAGGCCACGCTCGCGACGCTGCCCGCGCGCCTGCGCGCTCGCGGCGTCGTGATCCCCGACTCGGTCGACGCCACGCCACTGCCGCGCGAAGCGCGTCCGGGGCCCGTCGTCTACGGGATGCTCGGCCGGATCGCGCCCTGGAAGGGACAGGACCTGTTCCTGCGCGCGTTCGCGAGGGCTTTCCCCGACGGCCCCGAGCTCGCCGTGATCGTCGGCGAGCCGATGTTCGGCGAGCAGGACTTCGAGGGCGCGCTGCGCGCGCTCGCGGAGGAGCTCGGGATCTCCGGGCGGGTCGAGTTCAGGGGCTTTCGCGAGGACGTGTGGGCGCAGCTCGCCTCCTTCGACGTGCTCGTCCACGCGTCGGTCATACCCGAGCCGTTCGGTCAGGTCGTCATCGAGGGCATGGCGGCGGGCACCGCCGTGATCGCGCCCGACGAGGGAGGCCCGGCCGAGGTGATCGCGGACGGAGAGACCGGGCTCCTCTTCAAGGCGCGCGAGGAGACCTCGCTGGCGGCGGCGATGCGCGCGCTCGCCGGGGACCCCGGGGCGCGGGAGCGTCTCGGCGCCGCGGCGCTCCAGACCGCCGCGGAGTATCACCCGCGCCGCCTCGGGCCGCGCTTCGAGGAGCTCTACGCGAGCGTCCTCGCGCGCCGCTGAGCCTCAAGCATCGCTCCGGGGTGGCCGATAGAGCCGCGAGGCCCCTCACTCAGGAGACGACATGACGCTGCCGACCAAGCCCCGTCCTTCCGTGCGAGCGCTCGCGCTGCCCGTGCTCGCGGCGATCCTATGCGCGGCCGCGACCCCCGCCGCGGCGTCCCCGGAAAGCCGCGCCGAACGGCACGCGCAAAGGGCCGAAGAACGGGCCGCCCGGCACGCCCAGCGGTTGCAGGAACGCGAAGCTCGCCGCGCCGAACGACTGACTCGACGCAACAGCTCTAGTACCGGCGAAGGCACCGACAAGAGCGAAGGCGCCTCCAACACGGCATCGCCGCACGCCGACCGCGGCTGCACGCTGACCCTGTCCGCGAGCTCGACGCACGTGCTCGCCGGGGAAACCGTGACGCTCACGGGGTCCGTCGGCTGCCCCGCGCCCGGCGCCGCCGCAGGCCTGTCGGTGAGCATCTACGCGCGAGGCGACGCGCCCGCCGAACCGGCAGCCGCGCAGGCCCTCGCGCCGGCCGCCGACGGCACCTTCACCTACACCTCGGCTCCGCTCGAACGCGACACCGTGTTCCTGGCGCGGGAGGGACGCCACCGCGCCCGGGTCAGCGTGCGCGTCGCTCCGGGGATCACGCTCGCCCTCGCGCCGGCGGCCTCCGGCGCGGCCGGCTCGGCGACCGCGAAGCCGCGCCGCGAACACGCGATCTTCACCGGCACGGTCACCCCCGCGCCCGCTCACGCGCTGGTCGCGCTGCAGATCCACGAAGGCTCGCGCTGGCGCTCGGTCGCCTGGGCGCACACGGCGAGCGACGGGAGCTACGCGCTCGCGCACTCCTTCAGGAGCCCCGGCGCGCTGGAACTCCGCGCGATCGCCCACACCGGCCGCGGTCACTCGCTCGCGATCTCCGAACCGCTCGACTACGAAGCCGCGCAGCCGCAGAACGCGAAGCTGACGATCGAATCCTCCGCCGATCCGGCGACCGCCGGGCAGCCGGTCACGATCAGCGGGGTCGCGGCCGGCGCGAGCGCCGGAACCGCGGTGAAGCTGTTCGGCCGAACCCGCGGCGGGCTGTTCGCGGTGCTCGCCGAAGGCAGCACCGACGCGAGCGGCGCGTACAGCTTCAGCGTCGCTCCGATGACCGACACGATCTACCGCGTCACGGTCGCGGCGGCGCGCTCGACGGCGCTGTTCGAGCGGGTCCTCGCGGCGGCTGCGCCGAGCGCGTAGCTAGGCGGGCCGGGCGAGCCAGTTCACCGCGGAGCCCTCCGCGCCGAAACGCTCGCGCGCGATCGGACCCTCGCCCGTGACCGCGAAGAGCTCGTAGCCGAGCTCGGCGAGCTGATCCCAGATCGCGCCCGAGCCGGCGCCGTAGAGCGCCGACGCCGCGGCCACGTGCTCGAGGATCAGCAGCGGGCGCGTCCGCGAGAGGACCCCCCGGCCGCCTTCGAGCACGCCCAGCTCGTTGCCCTCGACGTCGATCTTGACCACGTCCGGGACGACGCCCTCGAGCTCGGCGTCGAGCGTCGAGACGCGCACGCGGATGTACTCGGGCTCGCCCCGCTCGTCGCTGATCTCCGGGCTGCGGCGCAGACCGCTCCAGCCCTCCAGGCGGCGGAAGTGGCAGAACTCGGCCTCTTCCGCGCGCGCCCCCACCGCCAGCTCGCGCGCGTCCACGGCCGGGAAGTCGCGCCGCAGGCCCGCCGCGAGCGCCGGGATCGGCTCGAACGCGATGTGGCGGCCGCGCGGGGATATCCGCACCGCTTCGCGCAGCACCTGCCCCTGGTTGGTGCCGACGTCGACGTAGGTCCCGCCGGCGGGCAGCGCCGCGGCAAGCACGGCGGGGATCGCGATCTCCTCGCGCAGCGTGAGGCGCGCGCCCCCGTAGAAAGCCGCCACCAGCTCGGGCCGCTCGAGGCGATGCGCCAGCGCTGAGATGGCTCGTCTCCCGAGTGGCATCGGGCGCATCCTCTCAGACGCACGGGGGATGTGCCGGGCTATGATCGAACGCCGATGGAGGAGCGGGATCTGGAAGCGACGGGCGCGGACGCGAAGCCCGCCGCCGCGGACCCCGCGGAGCCCGCGGCAGTCGGAATCGGCTCGGTGCTGCTGCTCACGCCACGCTGGGCCCGGGACGGAGGGGTCGCGACGCACGCGATCGCCAGCGCCGGCCTGCTGGCGAGTGCCGGGATCGAGGTCACCGTCCTCTGCGCCCGGGCCGACGACGCCGAGCGAGTCCCCGGCGTGCGGGTCCTCACGAGCCCCGAGCTGTTCCGGGCCGACGCCGCGCCCGAGGCGCGCCTGGCTGCGGCAGCCGGGATCCGGCCGGACGTCGTCCACTGCCACCAGTTCGACGAGCCGGGGCTGCTCGCGCAGCTGCGCCGCACGGCGCCCGTCGTGCAGAGCGCGCACGGCTATACGGCCTGCACCGCCGGCGTCCACTACTTCCGGCCCGGGGAGCAGTGCAACCGGGCTCACGGCCCGGGCTGCTGGCCGAACCTGCTGCTGCGCGGATGCGCGCACACCAACAACCCGCGGCGCCTGCCCGCCAACTACCGAGCGGCGGCCCAGGGCCAGGCGTCGCTGCGCGAGGCGGATCTCGCGATCTCCTACTCGAGCGCGGTCGACAAGCACCTCGCCGAGAACGGGGTCGAGCGCCGCAGCATCGTCCCGCTCTTCACGACCTTGCGGCCGGCCCGGGGCAGCGGTCACGAGCGGCGCCGGCGGGTCGTCTTCTCCGGGCGGGTCGTCGCGCCCAAGGGCGTCGACGTGCTGCTCCGGGCGATGCGGGGCCTGGACGCCGAGCTGGTCGTGTGCGGCGACGGCTGGCGCCTGCAGGAGATGCGCGAGCTCGGCGACCGCCTCGGGCTCGGGACGCGCGCGCGCTTCACCGGCTGGCTCGCGCCGCCGGATCTCGCGCGCGAGCTCGCGGAAGCCTCGATCGTGGCTATCCCCTCCGTCTGGCCCGAGCCGTTCGGCCTGGCCGGGATCGAGGCCTTCGAGGCCGGCCGGCCGGTCGTCGCGAGCCTGACCGGCGGCGTCGGCGACTGGCTTCAGGACGGCGTCAACGGGCTCGCCGTGCCGCCCGGCGACGAGGCGGCGCTTGCGAGCGCGCTCGGGGCGCTGCTCGACGACCCGGCCAGGCAGGCCGCGATGGGCGCCGCAGGGGGCGAGCTCGCACGGTCGCTCTACACGCCCGCCGCGCACCTCGACGCGCTGCGCTCGGCCTACGCGCGGGCGCGGGAGCGCTGGCTCGGGCTGCGGCGCAGCGGGTAGCATCCCGGCCGTGCCCGGCGACCGTCACGAGCAGGGGCGTCGGCCTAACCTGCTCTGCCTCTCGCCCTCGTTCACGCCCGAGACGACGCCGACGGCGATCCGCGCGGGCAAGCTGCTCGGCGAGCTCGCCCGCGAGTGGGACATCACCGTCCTGACCGCGAGCGCGGGCCCCCACCCCTCTCCCGCGGTGGAGGTCCGAACGGTGCGCCCGCGCCGCCCGCGGCGCGTTCTCTCGATGCTGCGCCGGGCGCGCCTGGACAAGCTGATCGAGCTGTTCGTTTGGCCCGACGAATCGGTCTTCTGGGTGCTCCCGGCCGTCGCCGCCGCGCGGCGGGAGATCCGCGCGCGCCGCCCCCAGGCGATCGTCGTGTTCATGATGCCCTACGCGGGCGGGATCGCCGGCCTGCTGCTTCGCCGGCTCACGCGGCTGCCGCTCGTGCTCAACCTCGACGACTCGCCGACGTGCACCGACATGCACCCGCACTACCCGACGCGGCTGCACCACCGGCTCGCGCAGCGCCTCGAGAACGCCTACGCGCGGCGCTCGGACGCGGTCGTATACGTCTCGGCGCGGAACCTCGAGCTCGTCGCGGCCCGCCAGCCGGAGGAGGTGCGCGAGCGCATGCACCTCGTCCGCTACGGGGCCGACCACGAGGACTTCGCGGCGGCGCCGCAGCAGCCCGGCGTCTTCGAGATCGCCTACGCCGGCGCGATGTCGGGCTGGTGGTCGCTGCTCGGCGAGAGCGAGCCCGGCGGCCTCGCGGCGCGCGCGTACGACGCGTGGAGCCGGCTCGGACGCTACGAGCGCACCCGGCTCGATCAGCGGACCTCCTCCCCCGCCGCGATCGGCCACGCGATCCTCGCCGCGATCGCCGCCGAACCTGCCTGGGAGGGACGGATCGCCCTGCGCGTCTACGGCAACCCCTACCCCGACGCGCTCGTCGCCCGCGCCCTGGAGGCGGCCGGCGTGGAGTCGGTCGTGACGGTCATGGGAGCGGTTCCCCACCGCGAGGTCGCGACGCTGCTCGCCCGCGCGGATCTGCTGTTCCTGACGCTCCCGCGACGGCTCGACGACTCGCCCGGCGGGCGCATCTCCGCGAAGACCTACGAGTACCTCGCCACCGACAGGCCGATTCTCGCCGCCGCGCCGCGCGGGGAGAACTGGGACTACCTGCAGGGCAAGCCCGGGGTCTGGCTCGTCGAGCCCGACGACGAGCGGGGCATGCAGGCAGTGATCGCCGAGCTCGCCGCCGCCAAGCTGGGCGGGGAGCCCGTCTCCTTCGACCGCTCGGCGCTGCACCGCGAGCTCGCCTACTCGACGCGCGCCGAGCAATTCGACGCGGTGATCCGCGCGGCGATCGCGCGCCGGAAGCCCGCGTCCTCGGGCTAGCGTCGCGGGGACCGCTCGGCGAGCATCCCCTCGAGCGCATGCACGACCGCGCGCGCGGTCCGCGGCACTCCCATCGCGGTGCGCGCGAACTCGCCGCCGCGGGCGCCGAGCGCGGCCCGGGTCGCCGGGTCGGCGAGCAGGCCTGCGATCCCGTCGGCGAGCGCCGCGGGATCGGGCGCGACGACGAGCGCGGCCTGGGCGTCGATCAGCTCTCGCCAGCTGCGCGGCCCGTCGATCGCGACGACCGCAGTCCCCGACGCGAGCGAGCCCGCGAGCGTGCCCTTGCGCGAGGTCGGGCCGGACGGTTCCGGGTGCAGCAGCAGATCGCAGCGCGCGAGCGCGTCGGAGAGCTCCTGCGCCGGCAGCACGCCGGAGAACGAGAGCGCCCCTTCCAGCCCGCGCTCGGCGGCCCCCGCCCGCCAAGCAGCCGCGGCGGGGCTCGCGGGCCCGGGCGCCCCGAGCAGCCGCAGCCGAACGTTCACGCCGCGCGCGTGCAGGAGCGCGAGCGCGTCGAGCACGAGCGCGGAGGCGGCGCCCTCGTAGGCGTACCCGAACAGGCCGACGAGCGGCTCGCCGGGGTCGTTCTGCATCCCGGGTGAGTGGGGCGCCGGCAGGTTCGAGTAGACGGGCGCGAGCCCGATCTCCCGCTCCGGCAGCCAGCGCCGCGAGGCGAGCCATTCCGCGCGCTGCGGCGCCGTCACGAGCACCGCCGAGGAGGAGCCGATCACGCCGCGCAGCGCGGCGCGCTGCGTGATCGCCCACGCGCTCCCCTTCAACCCGGAGCGTCCCCACGGGTAGACGTACTCGTGCAGCAGCGCGAGCAGCGGCGCCCCCGACGCCCGCGCCGCGGCCAGCGCGGGACGCACGAACAGCGGCAGGCCGCGGTAGGAGTAGGAGAAGACCGAGTACTGCAGGACGACCGCTTCCGGGCGCTCGGCGAGGAGCTCGGAGGAGAGCCGGCGCGTCCAGCCGAGGAACTCCGCGCGGGCGTCCCCTAGCGAGCTCGCGCGCCGCGTCAGCCAGTGGCTGCTCGCGACGACGCCCTCATCGGCGAGGCCCTCGATCAGGAGCTCCCCGTGGTCGCGCACCCCGCAGGTAGCGCTTTCTGAGACGCCGACCACCGCGATGCGACGGGTCCCCGCGCCGCGGGCAGCGGGTTTTCCGGCGGGCGCCTCAGCCATCCCCGCCGGCCGGGAAGGCCGTCCCCCGGTAGGCCTGCTCGATCGCCTCGGTGAGCGCGTCCAGATCGCCGGTCGGCACGATCAGCCCGTCGCGCCCGACGGCGATCAGCTCCTTCATGCCCGTGTCCTCGCTGACGATCACCGGCACGCCCGCGGCCTGAGCCTCCGCCGGCGCGTACCCGAAGCCGTCCTCGTAGGCGGGATGGACGCAGAGTGACGCCGCGCGCAGATGCGGCAGCGGATCCCCCGGGCACACGCTGATGCGCGCGTCGGCGGCGAGGGCTCGCTGCACGAAGCGGCGCATCCCCGGCGTGCCCCAGCCGCCGATGAGGCGCAGGCCGAGGTCGAGCCCGACGAGGCGGCGCACGGCGTCGATCAGCAGCGGGACGCCCTTGTGCACGGACAGGCTGCCGACGTAGACGATCTCGAAGCGCTCGCTACGCGCCCCGGCGGGGTCCGGCTGATAGCGCGGGTCCGGCGTCAGCGGGAAGCGCGCGAGCTTCTCCTCGGGCGCCCCCTCGGCGAGGAACGACTCGCGCACGTACTCGCTCGCGTAGTAGATCCGGTCGGCGCGCTCGTACTCGGCGAGGTTGCGATCGAGCAGGCGGGTGCCCCACGACCCTTCGAGCGGATAGCGCTCCCGAGCGAGCGCGTGCTGGCGCTGGAGCCGCCGCATGTGCGGGTTCGCGGAGACGACCGCCGCGCTCTGCAGGCCCGCGCGGCGCGCCGCGGCGAGCTGCGCGAGCGCCTGGCCGTTGAAGGCCACGAGGTGCTCGGCGTTCGCGGGCAGCCGCGCGGCGGCGTAGTCGTCGAACTCGATCATCGCCGCCCTCGCCCGCACGCCCGGCGAGCTCGGCAGGGCAGGCATCGAGCGGAGCACGGTCGCGAGATACGGGAGTCCGAGCACGTGGCGCGGGCCGCCGCCGGTGCGCGTGTCCGCCGAGATCCAGCTCACCTCAGAGCCGGCGCGGCGCGCCGCGTCGCGCAGCTCGAGCAGGTGGCGTCCGAGGCCGCCGCTGCCGAGCGGCGCGGTGCAGCTGATCGCGATCGCTCCGGCCGGGAGCGATCGCTCCTGCTCGCGCAGCGACTCGGCGCGCCGTCCCCGTGCCGGCGCGGCGTGCCCGGCGGCGCTCTCAGGAGAGGCGGTCATAGCCCCACAGCGCCACGAGGTCGCGGCCGAGGTACTCGCTGATCTGCTCCACCTCGCCTTTGAAGCGGAGCCGCAGGCCGCGCATCACCTCCTCCTCGGGCGGCGGCGGGGGGCGGTTGACGATGTTGCGCTGGGTGAAGGAGATCGCGCTCTTGCGCAGATCGCCCGGCATCACCGCCTTCAGGCCCGTCTTCAGCGCCCGCGACACCGGGCCGCGCCCGACCGAGACCCGGTTGAGCATTTCGTCGAGCTGCTGCGAGCGCATGCTCACGACCGTCGTGTTCGCCTCGGCGACGTCGAGCGGCGCCTGTTCGTCGACGCCGAGGAAGCGACGCACGGTGCGGACCGTGCCCTCGTTGTCCGCGCGGAAGTCCTCGTAGATCAGCACCAGCACCTGCTCGTGACCGAACGCGTCGTGGTAGCGGCGCAGCTGCTCGGTGTAGCGGACGTGGTCGGAGTAGAGCAGCAGCTGCGGGCGGTGCGAGCCGCGCGGGATGCGGCGTCCCTCGCGGCGCGCCTGCTCGAGCGCGAGCGCCGCCTTCAGCGTCTTCTTCGACTCGACGTGCGTTTTCAGCAGCTGCTGGTGCAGCGAGCGCAGGAAGCTCGCGGGCTCGCGGAGGATCGCGATGATCCGCGCGTCCGGCTGCACGGCGGCGATGTTCGCGGCCGCGTCGCGGGACAGCAGGTAGGTGGAGGAGGCCTCCCCCGCGCGCTGGTCGGCGCCCGCGGCGGCGAACAGGGCGAGGTACTCGGGCAGCGTCTGCGGCGTCGGCGCCTGGCGCACCGGCTGGAAGCGGGGGCGCATGTCCTGCGCGAAGAACCACGGCTCCTTGAGCTCGGGCATGAAGATCTGCGGGTGGCTCCGCAGCATCTCGTAGAGGGCCGTCGTGCCGCACTTGGGGTGGCCGACGATGAAGAAGTCGGGCATCTTCGTCCGAGGCCGGCCGGCGGCCGTCGACGCCTCAGTCGATGCCGTCATAGCCCCAAAGTCTAACGAGGTCCCTGCCCAGGTAATCGGACAGAGCGGCCACCTCGCCGCGGTAGCGGCGGCGCAGCTCGAGCATCAGCTCGGGGTCCGGCGGCTTCGGCGCTCCGTACACGGCGCGGCGCTGGAACGCCTCCAGCCCGCGCCGCCGAAGCCGCTGCGGCACGAGCGCCTTGACCGGCGCCGCGGCGGCCCGCGCGAGCGGCCCGCGCCCCAGGTAGAGGGAGCGCACGAGCTCGTTCATGCGCGGCGAGCGCACGCGCACGCTCGGGTTGGCCTCGGCCAGCGCGAGCGGGCCGGCGTCCTCGACGCCGATGTGCGCGAGCACGCGTCTCACCGTCGCCTCGTTCTCGGCCCGGAAGTCGTCGTAGATCAGCACCAGCACCCGCTCGCGGCCGAACGCGTCGTGGTAGCGGCGCAGCTGCTCGACGTAGCGGACGTAGTCGGCGTACACGAGGCCCGGCCTGGAGGCGATCTCGGCCCGCCGCCGCGGCTCGTCCGCGAGCGCCCGGGCGAGGTCCTTCTCGGTCTCGACGTGGTCGCGCATCAGCTCCATGTGCAGGGAGTTGAGAAAGCCCGCGGGCTCGCGCAGGATCGCGACGATCCGCGCGTCCGGCGCGAGGTGCGCGATCCGCTGCGCGGCGTGCTCGGAGCGCAGGTAGGAGGGCGAGGCCTCGCCCGCGCGCTGCCCCGGCTCGGCCGGCGCGAACAGCGCGAGGTACTGCTCGAGCGTCTGCGGGTGCGTCTCGGCGGGCGTGTTGGGGTGAAGCTCGCGCGAGAAGAAGCGCGTCTCCTTGAGCTCGGGCATGAACACCGCCGGATGGGAGCGCAGCATCTCGTAGAGCGCCGTCGTGCCGCACTTCGGGTGGCCGACGATGAAGAAGTCCGGGACCCGCCCGGGCCGGTCAGTCGAGCCGGTCATAGCCCCACCGCGCGACCATGTCGCGGCCGAGGTACTCGCTCAGCGCTTCCACCTCGCCCTTGAAGCGGCGGCGCAGCTCGAGCATCAGCTGCTCGTCCGGCGGCAGCGGCGCCGCGCGCTGCGCGCGGCGCTGCAGGGCGATCGCGTCGCGGCGCAGCCGTCGGGGGGTGAGCGCCTTAATCGCCGCCTTGCCGGCGCGGGCGGCGGGGCTGCGGCCGAGGTAGAGCGAGCGCACCAGCTGCTCCGCGCGCGGCGAGCGGATGCGGGTCGCGGGGTTGACCTCGACGCTCTGCACCGGCGCGTCCTCGGCGACCCCGAGGAACCGGAACACCCGGCGCATCGCGGCAGCGTTGTCTTCCCTGTAGTCCTCGTAGATCAGCACGAGCAGACGCTCCTCGCCGAAGCGCGAGCGGAAGCGCTCGAGCTGCTCGGAGTACCGCACGTGCTCGGCGTACTGCAGCGCCTGGGGACGGGTCGAGTTGCGCGGCAGGGCACGCCCTTCCGCGCGCAGCGGGTCGAGCTCGATCGCGCGGCGCAGGCTCTTCTCGCTCTCGACGTCGGTCTTCAGGAACTGCATGTGGAGCGAGCGCAGGAAGCTCGCCGGCTCGCGCAGCAGGGCGACGATCCTCGCATCCGGGCAGAGCTCCGCGATCCGCGCGGCTGACTCGTGCGAGTACAGGTAGGAGGGCGTCGCCTCGCCCAGCTTCTGCCCCGGCTGCGCGCCGGCGAACAGCGCCAGGTAGCCCTCGAGCGTCTCGGGGTGGCGCGGGTTGTCCCCTTTGCGCAGCGGCGAGCGCAGCTCCCGCGCGAAGTACCAGGTCTCCTTGACCTCGGGCATGAAGATCTCGGGGTGGGGACGGAGCATCTCGTACATCGCCGTGGTGCCGCTCTTGGCGTGTCCGACGATGAAGAAGTCGGGGAGCCGACCGTGCGCCTCGGAGGACGTCATGCGCCGCGCTCCGCATCCCGCGTGCCGCCGGTGGTCGGGCGCAGCCGCGCGAACACTCCCCGCCACGGGAGCTGGACGAGCGCGGTCACTCGCGAGCCGCGCTGCGGCCGCTCGGGGCGGCCGCGCAGCGAGATCGTCTGCTCGGTGCGCAGCAGCCGGTTGCCCTGGAACGCAAGTCCGGTGCGTAGAGCGCCGAGGTCGGGGACCGGTGCCTCGGAGCCCGCCATCCTCAGGATCTGCTCGACGACGCGGTCGGGCTCGGCGACGAAGTCCTCGTGGCGCACGAACAGCCGCCGCTCGCGGGGCTGGCGGCGGAAGACGGGGAGCGAGAGCGCGTAGGTCAGCCACAGGTAGGCGTTGGCGGTCGACATCTTCCAGGTCTGCTTGTGCGCGACCCCCTCCCTGCCGTAGGAGGCGATCACGCTCTGGGCGTCGCGGACGACGTAGACGAGGTACAGCTCGACCCCGTCGTTGTCCTGCAGCTCGCGGGCGCGGCGCGGGAAGTGCGAGGTGTCCACGACGATGCTCGCGCCCGCCTCGCGCGCGATCGAGGCGAAGATGTCGGCGGTCGCCCGCCGGTAGCCGGCGCGTAGGCGCCGCTGGCGGATGCGGCTGAGCGGGCGGAACGCGGCCGAGGACTGCTCGAGCGCCCGCGCGCCGTGGCCGAGCAGCTCCTCCGGCACCTCGACCCCGGCTCGCACTCCTCGCCAGAACTCGGCGCGCTCGTCGCCCGGCAGGCGGGGCTTGCCGTCGTAGCGCAGCCAGCGCGCGATCTCCCCGGCGAAGAACACCCCGTCGCAGTTGCCGAGCGTCATGCCGAGGATCGTGCTGCCGCTGTGACCAGCGCCCATCACGTAGATCGCCTTCGTCGGGCCGCCCTCGCTCATGCGCGCCTCCCGACGGCGGGGCCGAGCCGCGAGAAGACGAGCGCCCAGGGGGCGTTCAGCAGCGCCGTCAGGCGCGAGCCCGGCGAGGGGCGCTCGGGCTGGCGCTCGAACGCGACGGAGTCCTTGCGCAGCAGGCTGTTGCCCTGGAAGGCCACGCCCGTGTCGAGCGCAGACAGGTCGGGAGGCGCCGCGTCCGAGCCGATTCGCTCGAGGATCTCGGCGAGCACACCCTCCGGGTCCTCCGCGAACGCCTCGTAGCGCACGAGCAGCCGCCGCTCGCGCGGGTGGCGCAGGAACGCGCCGAGCGAGAGCAGGTAGGTGAGCCACAGGTAGGCGTTGGTGCTGAGCACGCCGAAGCGCGGGAAGTCGCGGTCGTCGCGCGAGTAGGAGCCGACGACCTTCTGCGGGTTGCGCACGACGAACAGCAGGAACAGGTCGATCTCCTCCAGGCGCTGCAGCTCGCGCGCGCGGCGGGGGAAGTGCGAGGTGTCGACGACGACCTCCGCGCCGGCCGTCCGCGCGACGGCGGCGAACAGCTGCTCCTGAATGCGCCCGTAGGCGGCGCGCAGGCGGCGCGCGGCGATCCGGCTGCGCGGGTCGAGCGCGCCCGAGGATTTCTCGAGCAGCGCGCCGCCGCGGCGCGGGAAGCCGTCGGGCACCTCGACCTGCTCGCGCACGCTCGCCCAGAAGCTCTCGCGGCGTGCGCCCGGGAGCGGCGAGCGGCCGTCTTTCCCGAGCCACAGGTGCAGCTCGCCGGCGCAGACGATCCGCGCACAGTTGCCGAGGGCGAGGCCGATGATCGTGCTGCCGCTGCGACCGCTGCCGAGCACGTATACGACCTTCGGACGCTGCTGCATCGCCGCCTCTCCGCTCAGCTCGCCGAGCCGCTCAGCTCATCGCGCGCGCGCAGCCCCATCGCCGGCGCCTCGCTCACGGAGGCGTGCGGGCGCGTCAGCTCGAGCAGCGCCCGGGAGACCCCCGCGCAGACGATCTCGGGCGCGAACAGGCGCTCCGCCTCCGCCCTGGCCCTGCTCCTCACCGCGGCGGGGTCGCGACGCAGGCGCTCGAGCGTGTCTTCGATCGCCGCCGCCATCGCCTCGACGTCGCCCGGCGCCACCGCCGCCGCCACCGAGCGGTCCACGTTCTCGATCGCGCCGACCTCGGTCGTCGCGACGACCGGGACGCCGCTCGCGAGCGCCTCGGCGACCGTCAGCGCGAACGCCTCGTACTTGCTCGCCTGAAGCAGGATGTCGCTGCGCTCGAGCTCGGCGGGGACCTGCCCGGACTCCACCGGGCCGGCGTATTCGGCGTTCTCCGGCGGCAGCTCCTCGAGCAGGCGCGTGTAGTTCGACCAGACGCTCGTCCCGCCGACCACGCGGATCCGCACCGGCACCCCGCGGCCATGCAGGAGCTTGGCGAGCGCGACGACGCTCTCGAGGCCCTTGCCGGTCGCGATCCGTCCGAGCACGATCACCTCCGCCGGCTGCCCGGGGGGGCGGACGCTCGGGTGGAAGCGGTCGAGGCGGACGGGGTTGGGCACGACCACGCTGCGCTCGTCGGTCAGGCCGTAGTCGCGCGCGAGGTGCTCGCGGAAGATCTGGCTGATGCAGAACGTGAGCGCGGCGCGGCGGATCTGGCGGCGCTGCACTCGCGCGCGCGTCCACAGCATCGCGGCGGCCAGCGCGTACGCGTAGGCGGGCCTGCCCTGCAGGTGAAGCCTGCGCTCGCGCAGCAGGAAGCGCAGCGCGTCGGCGCTGCTCTGGCCGGGGTGGGCGATCAGCGGCACGGTGCGGCGCAGGCGAGGCGGAATCGCGAGGTTTTCGACGTTGGAGAACTGGTAGAGGACGTCGTAGGGGTCGGCCTCGTGCCGGCGCATCAGGACGCGGCGCTGGCGCAGCGAGGAGACGGCGCGCGCGAGCTGGGAGCTGATGAACGCGGTCAGGCGGCTGCGGCTGTACCAGCGGTTCCACTCCCAGCGGCTCGTCCCCCACACGTAGGTCACGTTCGCGATCCCGTCGATGCGCGCGGGGAGCTCGTGACGCGCGGCCGGGAAGAAGCAGTCGATGCGGTGTCCGAGGGCCGCGAGACCGTGGAGCAGGTCGGTCGCGATTCCGGGCACCCCGCCCATCTCCTCGGCCGGCGCGAAGCCGATCCAGGCGATGTGCAGCGAGCGCTCGGGGCGGCCCGCCGCGGGCTCAGCCGAGGCGGTCATAGCCCCACTCCGCGACGAGGTCGCGGCCGAGGTGCTCGGCGAGCCGCTCGACCTCCGGGCGGTAGCGGCGTCGCAGCTCTGCCATCAGCGCCTCGTCGGGCGCCTCGGGCGGGCCGAACACGAGCCGCTCCTGCGTCGCGTAGAGCGCACGGCGACGCAGACCCGCGGGCGTCACCGCCTTGATCGCGGTCTTCGCCGCCCGCGAGACGGGGCCGCGCCCGACGCCGACCGCGTGGACGAGCTCGTGCAGCCGCTGCGAGCGAGCGCGCACGGTCGGGTTCGCCTCGGGCGCGTGCAGCTCGACGCTGTCGTCGACCTCGAGGAAGCGCAGCACGGTGCGCACGAACTCGCCGGGGTCGCGGCGGAAGTCGTCGTAGACGAGCACCAGCACCTGCTCGCGCGAGAGGGCCTCGTAGCAGCGCGCGAGCTGCTCGGTGTAGCGGACGTGCTCGGAGTACAGGAGCGCCGCGGGCCAGTAGGTGTGGCGGGGGATCGAGCGGCCCTCGCGGCGCTCGGACTCCAGTGCCAGCGCGCGGCGCAGGTCCGGCTCGGTCTCGACGTAGGTCTGCAGGAACTGCAGGTGCAGCGAGTGCAGGAAGCTGGCCGGCTCGCGCAGCACCGCGATCACCTTCGCGGCGGGCTGCACCTCGGCGATCGCGGCTGCGGCGCCGCGGCTCCACAGGTACTCCGCGCTCGCCTCTCCGACACGCTGGCCGGGCTCCGCCGCCGCGAACAGCGCCGCGTACTCGGCGAGCGTCGCCGGCGTGCCTTCCGGGCGCGGCGGCGTGCGTTCGTGCAGCTCGGGCGCGAAGAACCACGGCTCCTTGCAGTCGGGCATGTAGATCTGCGGGTGCCGGCGCAGCGCCTCGTACAGCGCCGTGGTCCCGCTCTTCGGGTGTCCGGCGAGGAAGAAGTCGGGCAGCCGCTGCTGCGCCGGGCGCTCGCGGCGTGCCGTCTCGGAGGCCGTGCCCGGACCCGCCATCCCCTCCCCCGCGCTCAAGTCCGGCTGCCGGTGGCGATCGCCGAGGCGGAGCGGTAGTAGGCGTTGTTCTCTCTCAAGGCGTCGATCGTGTCGAAGGCGACGAGGCGGCCTCCCATGATCACCATCACCCGGTCGCAGATGTCGAGCGTCGACATGCGGTGGGCGATGATGAACAGCGTCAGGTCGTGCTTGAGCGTGTTCAGCGACTCCTGAATCAGCGCCTCGGATTTCGGGTCGAGCGCGCTCGTGGGCTCGTCGAGGACCAGCACCTCGGGCGTGGCCGCGAGCGCCCTCGCCAGGCACAGGCGCTGCTGCTGGCCGCCCGAGACCGCATCCGCGCGGGGACCCACGAGCGTGTCGTAGCCGTCGGCCCAGGTCATGATCTCGTCGTGGATGTGGGCGAGCTTCGCCGCCCGTTCGACCGCGGGCAGGTCGATGTCGCGGTCGAAGCGGATGTTCTCGAAGACGGTCGCGTGCAGCAGCCGCGGTTCCTGCGGCACGTAGACGACCCGGCCATGCCAGTCGGCGCGGACGAACTGCTCGGCCGGCACGCCGTTGACGAGATACTCGCCTCCCTTGGCGCTGCGCAGCTGCAGCAGGATCTGGATCATCGTCGACTTGCCCGCGCCGGTCGGGCCGATGATCCCGATCACTTCGCCGCGCGTGACCTCGAAGCTCACGTCGGAGAGCACCGGCCGGTCGGGCCGGTAGGCGTAGGAGACGTCGCGAAAGGCGATCGTCTGCACGACCTGCAGCGGAACGTCGCCCTCCGGCGGGGCGCTCTCGACGTAGCGCTGCTCGGCGTCCTGGGTCCGCTCGATGAAGGGGAGCGTCTGGGAGAGGCTCTGGTAGGTCGCCAGGCCCTGCTGCCCCGAGCGGGCCGAGCGCACGAGCAGCAGGATGATCGCGCCGAGCGCGTCGGGGTGGCTGATGCCGACCGCGTGGATGATGATCAGCGCGATCGCGAGCATGATCAGGATCAGGCTCTGGAAGATGCTCGGGACTAGTTTGCCGAGCAGCTGGGTGGAGTAGAACAGGCGCTTGGATTCGTCGACGAGCGCGTCGATCCGCCGGCGCTGCGCCGAGGCGACGCCGAAGACGTGGGTCTCCTCGGCGAGCCGGATCGCCTCGTTGATCCCGCTCGCGTATGAGACCTGGGCCAGCGAGAGGGCGCGCGCTCTTCGCACGCCCAGCTTTTTCAAGGGCCGAACGGCGATGAACAGGAGCACGCCGGCGACGAGGATCCCGGCGGCCGCGATGATGTTGAGCAGGAACGCGGTGACGAGCAGGGCAAAGAGGTTCAGCCCGTTGATGATCAGCCCGGTCGCGCCGACCGCGCCGCCGGTCGCCTGCATCGTCTGGCTCGTCATCGTGTCCTGAAGCTGGCCTTCGCGATCACGAGATTGCACCTCCCAGGAGGCGCCCGTGTAGGCGTGGAAGAGCTTCGTGCGCAGCGAGGCCTGCACCTCCGACGCGATCCTGGCCGGCAGCACGGAGAGCGGGATCTGCATCAGCAGCCGGATCACGGCCAGGATCAGCGCGATCACGAGCAGCACGCCGATCGAGAGCGACAGGTCGAAGCCGCCGGTGTGGATGTGGGCGTGCTTCTTGCCCCCCACGAAGGTCGCGCCGACCTCGGCGATCAGCGCCAGCGTGCCCGCTTCGGCGAAACCCGAGATCAGCGCCGTGACGGCGAGCGCGACGACGGTCCTGCGCCGCTCCCCGAGCAGCACGTCGAGCCGCCGCAGCATCGAGAGTTCGCCCGACTCCTCCTCGCGGTCGGAGATCCGTCTTCCGAACCTCATGCGGGCACCGCCGTCGCTGTCCGCGGGTACCCCTCGCGCGGCTCCGGTTGCGCCCGCGCGAGCGCCTCGACGCTACCCGCGCCGGCGAACCAGTAGGCGATCACGCCCGGGACGAACCACAGGAAAGCCCCCGTCGTCACGGCCAGCGTCGGCCCCGAGAAGCCCTGCACGGTCAGCGCGATGAACGCCACCAGCGCCCCGAGCAGATAGGTGCGCAGCTCCTGATCCCTCACTCGTCTCATCCTCGTCCCGGCAAGAAGTATTACGTTGATCGTGAAGCCGATCCAGAGCAGCAGGCCGGGGGCGCCGAGTTCCTTCATCAGCAGGCTGTAGGCGGAGCCTCCGGTGACCCGTTCGCCTTCGAATTCGAGTTTCGAGTGCCCGCCGAAGCCGGAGGCCGAGCCGGCGACGCCGAGCCCGAACCCGAACGGCGCGTGGACGAGGTCGGTCGGGATCTCGGCGAGGTTGCGTTCCTTGGCGCTGGCGCCGTGTTCCTGCACGGAGGAGACGCTCGTCAACGATTCCTGGCGGGCGAAGATGCCCGAGCCGTTGGCCGCGATCAACACGGCGCCGACGCCCAGCGAGAGCGTCAGCACGGCTACCAGCACGACGAACGCGCGACCGACTCTGATCCCCGAGAAGACCGACAGCAGGCCGAACGTGAGCAGCACGACGACGGCGCTCACGATCGACGTTCGCGAGGCCGCGGTGGCGATCCCGAGCAGCGCGCCCATCGCGCAGATGACCGCGGGCCAGCGCCGCCGGGCGCGGTCGGCGGCGAGCAGCGCGAGCAGCCCGGGCAGCGCGATCACCCCGACGCCCCCGCCGAAGCCGGAGTCCGAGCCGAGCGCGGGCGGGCGGGCGTGGGTGACGCCCGCGCTTTTGTACGTGCGCCCCGTGATCCCCGAGCCTTCTTCGCCTCCGTGCACGATGCCGGCGTAGCCGGGGCCCCAGGACGCGAGCGAGGAGGGGCTGATCTTCGCCTGCACGGTCCCGACCAGGCCGTTGGCGAGCGCGATCACGCCGAGCAGCATGAACAGCTGCCGGAACCGCTCCTTGGAGCGGATCAGGATGTAGCCGAAGAAGAAGAAGGGGACCCACTCGAGCTCCTGGCGCCAGCCGCCGATGCTCTTGAGGATCGAGAGCGTGTGCGGGTTGAACGCCTCGGCGAGCACGAACGCGACGAACGCGACCACCCACGCCGAGAGCGGCGGAAACACGACACGCTGCTTGCTCGTCACCAGGCGCATCAGCATCCCCAGCACGACCGCGATGATCAGCACGTCGCGCACGCCCGAGGCGGCTTTGCTCGCGCTCTCGAGCTTGACGGGCCCGTCGAGCATCCCCAGGTAGATCGCCAGCACGGCGACGGAGACCTCGTAACGGCGGCTGACCAGCAGCACGACGATCCCGGCGGCCCCCAGGATCAGCCCGAACACGAGCAGCGGGTTCGGGCTGGGGACCGCGATCGTGATCGCCAGACCGGCGATCAGCGGGATCATCCCGCCGAGCAGATCGCGTAGGAGGTCGCTGGGGCGCCGGCCGAAGACCACCGGGCGCGGACCCCCCATCCGACCGAGTGGGAACGTTGTCCGGGCGCTCATGCCAATCTGCTGCGCCGGCCCCGTCCGCTGTAGGTGGAGAAGCCGTACTTGGCGATCTCTCTTTGCGAAGCCCCGTTGGCGACGACCCCGAGCACCGGTGCGCTCGGGGTGCGCGCGAGCAGCTGCATCAGGCGCCGGGCGGAGGTCTCGCGGGTGTGCCCGACGCGCGCGACGATGATGATCCCGTCGACGAGCCCGAGCAGAGGCAGCGCATCGCTGACCTCGAGCGGCGGCGGTCCGTCGACGAGGACGTGGTCGGAGCTTTCCGCGAGCGTGTGGAGGGTCTGACCCATGATCGGGCTCGTGAGCAGCGCCGCGGGATTGCCGACCGCGCCGGCGACGAGCGCGTCGACGCCGCCCGCGATCCGCGGTTCGGCGACGGTCGCCACCGGCGTCGCGCCGGGCAGCGGCGGAACCCCGCCGTCGACTGGGGGCGGCGGGCCCTGGCCGGGCACGCCCTGGAGCACTTCGTGGAGGCCGAGCTGGCCGCTCAGCACCGACTCGATGCCGGGCTTCGGCTGGACCTCGAGCAGCTTCGCCTGGGTCGGGCGGCGCATGTCGACCTCGACGACCGTGCTGCGCCGGCCGGCGTCGCGCTGCACGAGTGCGAGGTCCGCGATCACGGTCGACTGCCCGTCGCCGCCGTTGGCGCTCAGGAACAGGATCTTGCGCGGCGACGGCTGCCCGTCGGCGGCCGCGACGGTCCCGAACTGGAGGCTGGCGTTCAGTCGCTCGAGCGGCTCTCGCAGCTGGTGCGACGGGCGGGGCGCGCCCTCGCCGTGCACGATCGGCCTGCGCACCGCGCCGAGGGCGGTCAGGATCTGCAGGCCGAAGGCGTCTTCGATCTCGGCCAGCGACCGCAGGCGGTTGTCGAAGCGGGCGAGCGCGTACGCCGCGAAGGAGGCGAGCAGCACGCCGATCACGAAGCCGAAGATCGCGTTCTTTTTCGGGGATGCGGACAGCTGCTTGACGGCTTTGGGCTTGACCGGGTCGACCTGGCGCACGGTCGTGATCGCGAGGTTGGCTTCGAGCTGGTTGAGCTTGCTGGCGAGCGTCGCGATCTGAAGCGTCTCGGACGCGTTGGCGCCCTTCGACTTCGCCTGCGCGCCTTTGGAGCCTTTGGCCGCGGCGGCGGCTTCGGCGGCGCGCGCTTCCGAGCTCGCTTCCAGGCGCCGCATCTGCCGGCGCGTCAGCGCGATCGCGGCTTCGGTGCGGCGCCGGTAGGCGGCGTTCGTGTGGTCGACGTAGGTCTGGGCCGTGAGGTTCGCGAGCAGCGCGGCGCCGACCGCGCTGTGGGCTTCGGAGGTGATCGTGACGAACTGGTTCTTTTCGGTCGCCTTGGCCTTGACTTTGCCCTTCAGGGCGGTCCGCGTCGCGCGCGTCTGCGTGCCCCCGTGGAGCTGTTTGCGGACGACGCTCTTGATGATCGGCGAGTTGATCAAGGTCGCCTGGGCGGTCGGTTCGAGCTGCGTCGCCTTGCGGCCGACCGAGGAGCCCGTGAGCGAGACCTGTTCTTCGCTCCCGGCGGCGAGGTACACCTGCGTCGTCGCCTGGTAGCTCGGATGCTTGTGCTTGTAGTAGAAGTACGTCCCGACGGCGACAAGGATGCCGACGGCGAGGATCAGCCACTTGCGCCTCCAGATAGGCGCGAACATGGCGCTGGCTTCAGTTGTCTGGTTCATGGCGTGTCGTTTCGGCTCCGTCCAAGGTCGCTGCCAGCGCCCGAGGCCAGAGTAAGGGTACTCGTAAGGGTGCTCTAAAGCGAAGGGCCGCAGGGCCCCTCTCACATGGAAGTATGGGGCCTGTGCGCCTCCTCGTCGTGAGCCATCCGGCGGTCGTCGACGTCAACCAGGAGGTCTACAGAGAGCTGCAGAGCCGTGGCTGGGCGGTTCGCATCGTGCTGCCGTCTCGCTGGCAGGGGGAGTACTCGACCGAGGCGATCGTGCCGCGCGCGCTGCCCGGTATGGAGGGTGCGCTGGTGCCGGTGCCGATCCTGCTGCCGGGACGCGTCCAGCGCCACCTGTACCTGACCCGCGCGGGCGCGCTGATCGCACGGGAGCGCCCCGACGTGGCGTTCTTGGAGGCGGAGCCCTACGCGCTCGCCGCGACCCAGTGGGGCCGCGCTCTGCGCCGGCGCGGCGTGCCGTTCGGCGTGCAGTGCTACGAGAACATCGACCGGCCGCTGCCCGCGCCCGTGCGCGCGCTGCGCTCGCGTGTGCTCCGCGACGCCGCCTTCGTGGCGGCGCGATCGCAGAGCGCCGCCGAGCTCGTCGCCCGCTGGGGGGCGCGGGGGGAGGTCGCGATCGTGCCGCCGCCGGTGCCCGGCTGGGATGCGGTCCCGCGCGCCGAGAGCGCTGAAGGGGAGCGTCCGTTCACGGTCGGCTACGCGGGGCGCCTGATCGAGAGCAAGGGTCTGCGCGACCTGCTCGAGGCGACGCGCCTGCTGCCGGCGCCCGTCGAGCTGCTCCTGTTCGGCGCCGGAGAGCTGCGGGCGGAGCTCGAGGGCCAGCCCGTCCCCGGCTCCGCCGTGCGCGTGCTCGACGGCTACTCCCACGACCGCATGGCCGAGGCCTACGCGCAGCTCGACGTGCTCGTGCTGCCCTCGCACACGACGCCGACCTGGAAGGAGCAGTTCGGCCGCGTGATCATCGAGGCGCTCTGGTGCGGCGTGCCGGTCGTGGGCTCGGACTCGGGGGAGATCCCGTGGGTCATCGGCCTCACCGAAGGGGGGCTCGTGTTCGGTGAGGGCGACGTCGGGGCGCTCGCCGCCCGCTTGGAGCAGCTGCGCGAAGACCCGGGCCTGCGGGCCGAGCTCGCGGCGAGCGGCCGCGCGGCCGTCGAGCGCCTGTTCACGGTCCCCGCCGCGACCGACCCGCTCGAGCGCCTGCTGCGCGAGGCCGCCGTCGCACCCGCGACCGATCAGTAGCGCTCGGCGACGAGCCGCTCGTAGAGCGCCTCGTGCTCGGCGACCATCCGCTCGCGCCCGAACGCGAGCGCCGAGCGCCGCGCCGCCGCCCCTAGCTCGGCACGCAGGCCGGGGTCCGCGCCGAGCCGCCTCAGCGCCGCCGCGATGCTGTCCGGGTCGCGTCCGATCAGGATCCCGTTGCGACCGTCCTCGATCAGCTCGCGGACCCCGTTGACGGGGGTCGCGAGCACCGGGAGGCCGCTCGCGGCGGCCTCGAAGGTGACGAGCGAGAACGTCTCGTAGCTGCTCGGGAGCACGAACGCGTCGGCCATGTCGTAGACGCGGCCGACCTCGGAGGTGACGCCGAGGAAGCGAACCGAGTCCCCGACCCCCGCCCGTGCCGCGAGCTCTCGATAGGCCTGCTCGTCGCCGCCGCCCGCCACTACGAGCGCCCATTCGGGGGCGAGCGCGAGCGCGGCGATCAGCTCGGCCAGGCCCTTGCGCTCCCACTCGCTGCCGACGAATGCGGCGACGAGCCGCTCCTCCGCGAGACCGAGCTCGGCGCGCAGCGCCGCGGCCTGCTCGCGGCGCAGCCCGGGTGCGAAGCCCTCGGTGTCGACGCCGTTGTAGATCGTCACGACCCGCGACGCGATCGCCGGGAACGCGCGGCGCATCTCCTCGGCGGCCCCCTCCGAGACGCAGACGAAGGCGCGCGCCCGTCCGGGCCGGTAGCAGAGCCGCTCGCCGAGCCGCTTCAGGACGCGGGCCGCGCGGTCGTGGAGGCGGTAGAGGAGCGTCGGCCGGCTCGGCGTGTTCGTGGCGACGGAGTGGACGTAGTGGACCGCGACGGCGTCGACGCGGTTCAGCACGATCGCGCCGGTCGCCTGCACGATGCCGCGCCGCGCCCGCATCACCGCGATCGACCCGGCGAGCAGAAACCACGGGTAGGCGAGCACGAACGGCCGCCCGGGACCGCGCACGCGGTGGAACGCGACGCCGCTGCCCGCCGGCAGCTCGCAGCTGCGTCCGATCACGCTCACGCTGTGGCCGCGCTCGCGCAGACCGAGGATCAGGTCGGTCAGCTGACGCTCCATGCCCCGGACCGGGCCGACGTCGTGGGCGACGATCGTGAGCTCGAGCGGCGCCTCGGCGCCTGAGCGCGCGCCTTCCCCGCCGCTCGGTGCGCCTTCCCCGCCACTGGGCACGCCTTCCCCGCCGCTGGGCGCGCCTTCCCCGCCACTGGCCCCGACCGCGCTCACCTCACGCGGGGGACGCGCCGTTGCGGACCGCGGCCGGCGCGCCTTTGGCGTCGAGCACCTGCTGCAAGCTCGCGAAGAAACGCTTGCGCATCGCGGCGTCGGTGAAGTCGCGCCGGTAGCTCTCGAGGCCCGCTCGCGCGATCTCGGCGCGCCGATCCGGTGAGACGAGCAGCTGCTGCAGCCCGTCGGCGAGGTCCGCGGGCGCGCCCGAGCGGGCGAGGATCCCGGTGCGACCGCTCTGCAGGAACTCCGACGGGCCGCCCGAGTCGACCCCCAGCACCGCCACGCCGCGCGACATCCCCTCGAGCAGCACGATCCCGAACGGCTCGGGGTCCGACGCGTTGACGAGCACGTCGAACTGCTCGACGTAGGGCCCGGCGTCGGGGACCTGGCCGGTCATCGTGACGGCGCCGTCGAGGCCGAGCTCGGAGACGAGGGCGGGCAGCGCGGCCGCGTACTCCGAGGAGAGCCCCCACGCGTCGCCGCCGACGATCACGAGGTGCATCGGGATGCCCCGGTCGCGCAGCAGGGCCTGGGCGCGCAGCAGGCGGTCCTGGCCCTTCCAGGGCTGCAGCCGCCCGACTAGGCCGACGATCGGCACGTCGGCGGGCAGCTGCAGCGGGCCGGGTCCGTGGGCGGGCTCGGGTTCGGGCGCGCCGGCGTTGACGATGTGGATGGCGCGCGCGGGACGGAGCAGGCTCTGGGCGTCGGCGGCCGCGCGGGAGTAGCAGAAGATCGCCCTGGCGGGCAGCCGTGTCGCGACGCGGTCGAGCCAGCCGTTCCTGGGCGGGATCGCCTGCTGCCACCACAGGACCCTGTCGGTCATCCCCGCGAGCACGGCGGCGGGCGCCCCGTAGAGGTGGGTTTTCGCGGCCCAGTCCATGATCAGGTCGGGCCGGCGCTCGCGCATGATCGCGGCGAGCCGCCGAACGGTGGCGACCCAGCGGTGGGCTTCGCGCAACCGTCCCGCCTCGATCACCTCGACGTGGAACCCTTCCCCTCGCAGCCGCTCCGGCCAGCTGCCGTGCTCGAAGAAGACGGGCTCGACCTCGTGGCCTTCCTCGCGCGAGCCGTGCAGGATCGCGTCGAGCATCGCCTCCGCCCCGCCGAGCGTCTCGGCCCACGGAACGGTCACCAGCAGCCGCATCTGCCCTCCTCCCTCACCGGCTCCCCCGGCAGCGGCGATCCCTGCGCTGCTGCTCCGATCACGGCCGGCAATGCTACCGGCCGCCCCCGCCCCGGGCGGCCGGGCGCAGCCGAGAGAGCAGCGCCATCGCCGGTCCCTGCATGACGGCCGTCAAAAGCGAGCTGCGGGGAACCGCGTCGGCCCGCGCTTTGAGCGCCATCGTGGCCGCGGCGCGGGTCACGCGGTTGCCCTGCAGGGGATGGCCGACGCGCAGCGCGGAGAAGTCGGGCAGCGGCTCGGCGGGGGCTCCGGCGGCGGTCAGGATCTCCGTCAGGACGCCCGCCGGGTCCGCGAGGAAGCGCTCGTAGCGGACGAGCATGCGCCGGTTGCGTGGTTGGCGCAGGAAGACGATCGCCGAGAGCAGGTGGGTGACCCACAGGTAGACGTTGGTATGGAGCGTCGACTTCGTGAACTCGCCGACGTCCTCGCGGTTGAACGACGCGGTCACGCCCTGCGGGTCGCGCACGAGGAACAGCAGGAACAGGTCGACTCCGGGCAGCGCCTGCAGCTCGCGCGCCCGCAGCGGGTAGTGGGAGGTGTCGACGAGGCGATCCGCTCCCGATGCTCGGATGACGGCTCGGTACAGGTCCTCCGCGACGGCGCGGTACCGCGCTCTGAGCCGGCGCCGCTCGCTCCAGAGGTGCACCCGGAAAAGCGACAGCGAGCGCTCGATCGCGCGCTGGGAGGCGTTCCCGAACAGCTCGCGCGCCCGCTCGGGGCGCTCGAGCTCCCCCTGCACGCGCTCCCAGAAGGCGCTCCGCTCGGCGTCCTCTTCCAGCTGCGGGCGGCCCGAGCGGACGAGCCAGTTGTCGAGCTCGCCCGCGTAGAAGACGCCCGGGCAGTTGCCGAGCGCGATCCCGAGCGTGGTCGAGCCGCTTCGGCCCGCGCCCATCACGTAGATGACCCGTGGGCGCACGGTCTCAGCCTCCATCGCGGTATCCCCACAGCGTCTCGAGGTCGCGCCCGAGGAGCGCGGAGAGCGCCGCGACCTCGCCGCGGAAGCGCCCGCGCAGCTCGGACATCAGCTCCTCCTCGGGCGGCTCGGGCGCCGCGAAGACGACCTTGCGGCGCAGCTGGCGGCGCAGGGGCCGCACGACGCTGCGCCTGACCCCGGCCGGTATCGCGGCGTTGACCGAGCCCTTCACGGCGCGCGCGACGGGCCCCTGGGCGTTGTGGACGGCGCGTTTGAGCCCGTGCAGCCGGCCCGCGCGCACGCGCACCGTCGGGTTCGCCTCGATCGCCCGGATCTCGACGCTGTCGTCGACGCCGAGGAAGCGCATGATCTGCCGCGCGGTGGCCTCGTTGTCGGAGCGGAAGTCCTCGTAGACGAGCGGCAGCACCTGCTCGGGAGAGAACGCGCCCTGCCAGCGTTCGAGCTGCTCGGCGTAGCGGACGTGGCGCGAGTACATGTAGGGCTCGCTGGAGCCCGCTCCGCGGGGCAGCGCGCGGCCGGCGGCCCGCTGCTCCTCGAGCTCGAGCGCGCGGCGCAGGTCGGTCTCGGTCTCGATCATCGTCTGGACGAACTGCAGGTGCAGAGAGTGCAGGAAGCTCGCCGGCTCGCGGAAGACGGCGACGATCCGGGCCTGCGGCGCGAGCTTCGCGATCTCGCCCGCCGCGGTCGGCGAGCGCAGGTAGGAGGGCGAGGCCTCCCCCGTGAGCTGCCCGGGTGCGGCGTCCGCGAACAGCGCCAGGTACTCCTCGAGCGTCGCCGGCAGCTCGCGCGCGAGGCGCGCCTCTGAGCGCATCTCGGGCGCGAAGAACTGGGGCTCCTTCAGGGCCGGCATGTAGATCTGCGGGTGGCGCCGCAGAATCATGTAGAGCGCCGTCGTCCCGCTCTTCGCGTGCCCCGCGATGAAGAAGTCCGGTACGCGGGCCGCCGTGCTCGAGTGATGCTCCCCGCCCACGGTGCGGTGATGATGACAGATGGGCTCGCTCCGGTAGCCTGCCGCCAAATGGCGGCCAAGACCCTGCGGATCGCGTGGCTCGGCCCCACTCCCGGCGGCACCTCGGGGGTGCGGGGGGTCGCCGCGGAGCTGCTGCTGGGCCTGTCCCGCCGGGGCCATCGGATCGACTGCTTCTTCCCCGCCGCCGAGGGCCAGTCGAACGTGCTCGTGGCGGGCGACGAGCGGATCGTCTTCGGCGAGGGCAACCTCGCCTTCGGGGAGAACGTGCGGTTCGTGTGGGGGACGAGCACCTGGCAGTGGGGGCGCTGGTACAGCCGCGGCAAGGTGAGCGCGTTCCTGAGCGGGATGGTCGCGCGAGCGCTCGCCTCGCTGCGGCTGCGCCGCGAGATCTCCCGCCGCCACGCCGAGCAGCCCTACGACCTCGTCTACCAGTTCTCGAACATCGAGACCCCGGGGCTGCCGAGCCGCATGGCGCGGACCGTGCCGCTCGTGATCCACCCCGAGACGCACATCGCGGGCGAGCTGCGCTGGATGTGGGCCGAGCGGCGCCTCGCGCTGCGCTCCCAGCCCGTGGCGACGGTCGCACTGGTCGCGGCGGTCTCGGTCTTCCGCTCGCTCGTGCAGTGGCGCTCGGTCAGCCGAGCGGCGTTGCTGATCTGCATCTCGAGCGTGTTCCGCGACCATCTCGTCCACGACTACCGCTTCCCGCGCGAGCTCACGCTCGTCGTCCCGAACCCGATGCGGACGGAGCGCTTCCTCGGCGTCGAGCCCGCGCCGCAGCGGCCGCCGGTGATCCTCGTGCTGGGCCGGATCTCGGTCCGCAAGGGCGTCGACGCCGTGATCGCCGTAGCGCGCCTTTTGGCTGAGCGGGGCGTCGAGGCGAAGGTGCGGGTGATCGGCGGCCCGAGCCTGTTCTCCGACTACACGAGGCTGCTCGAGGATCTGCCGGCGGGCGCGGAGCACGTCGGCAACATCGCCTCGGCGGAGGTGCCGGGCGAGCTGGCGCGCGCCTCGGTCCTGCTGCAGGCGAGCCGCTACGAGCCGTTCGGGCTGACGGTCGCCGAGGCGCTCGCCGCGGGCACGCCGGTCGTCGGCACGAGCGAGGTCGGCGCGATCGAGGGCGTCGAGCGCTCGGTCGTGACGGAGGTCGAGCCCGGCGACGTCGAGGCGATGGCGTCGGCGATCGTCGCCACGCTCGACAGGCTGGAGCGCGAGGGCGAGCGCATCCACGCCGTCGCGCGCGCCGAGGCGCAGCGGCTGTTCGCGCCGGAAGTCGTCTGCGAGCGGATCTCGGCCGCGCTCGTCGAGCTCGTCGACGGGCGCCGCTGAGCGCGGGTACGCTGCGGCGATGCTCGACAGGCTGCTCGGGATCTTCGGCTGGCGGCTGCTGCTGATCACTGGGGATCCGTGCGTGCTCGACCGCTGGCTGTGGCTGCGCGGGCGGCTGCGCCCGGGGCGACTGCGGACGTTCGATGCGGGATCCGGCAACGGCGGCTTCTCGATCTACGCGGCGACGACTGGCAACGAGGTGATCAGCGCGTCGTTCTCGGCCGAGGAGCAGCACGGCGCCCAGGCCCGAGCAGAGCGACTCGGCGTCACGGGCGCCGACTTCCGCATCATCGACCTGCGCGAGATCGAGGCGCACCGCGGCGAGCTGCCGCCGTTCGACCAGGTCGTGTGCCTGGAGGTGATCGAGCACGTGCTCGACGACCAGGGCCTCGTGTCCTCGCTCGCGGCGATGCTCGCGCCCGGCGGGCGGCTGCTGCTCAGCGCGCCGTTCGCGGGGCACCGGCCGCTGTACACCGAGGAGCTTGAGCCCGCGCCGGTCGAGGACGGCTCGCACGTGCGCTACGGCTACACCCCCGAGCGGGTCGCCGAGCTGGCGAGCGCGGCCGGGCTGGAAGTCGTCGAGCAGGGCTTCATCAGCGGCGCGATCGCGCAGAAGCTGACCGACCTGATGCGCAGGCTGACCGAGCGGGTCGGGCTGACCGCCGCCTGGCTCGCGGTTCTGCCGCTGCGGCCGCTGGTCGTGCTCGACCGGCCGCTCACGGCGCTGCTCGGCTACCCGCACCTGAGCGTCGCGCTGTGCGCGGTCAAGCCCCCCGCCGCCGCCGTTCCGGGCGCCCAGCCCGCGCCGTAACGCGGATGAGCACGGCGGGCAAAGACGCCGGCGGACGGGCCGATCCCCGGATCGCGCTGGCCCACGACTACCTGCTCGTGATGCGCGGCGCCGAGCGCTCGTTCGCGGCGATCGCGGGCCGCTGGCCGAACGCCCCGATCTTCACGCTGCTCTACGACGAGGCGGGCACCGACGGGCGCTTCGCGGGGCGCGCGATCGAGACCTCGCCGCTGCAGCGCCTCGGCGTGCGCCAGGACGGCTTCCGACGCCTGCTGCCGCTGTACCCGTGGGCCGTCGGGCGCCTGCACGTCGGGCCGTGCGAGGTGGTGCTGAGCAGCAGCAGCGCGTTCATGCACGGCGTGCGCGCTCCCGCCGGGGCGGTGCATGTCTGCTACTGCTACACGCCGTTCCGCTACGCCTGGTACGAGCAGCAGCGGGCGCTCGCGGAGACCCCGGCGGCGCTGCGCCCGGTCCTGCGGGCGGCGCTCGCGGCGATCCGACGCTGGGACCTCGCCGCGAGCCGCCGGGTCGACGCCTACCTCGCGATCTCGGAGCTCAGCCGCGAGCGGATCCGCCGCTACTGGGGCCGGGAGGCGACGATCGTCCACCCGCCCGTGGAGACCGAGCGGTTCGCCCCGGGGAGCCCGGGCGACGCGCTGCTCGTGGTCTCGGAGATCGTCCGCCACAAGCGCCTGGAGGTGGCGCTCGAGGCGGCCCGGCGCGCCCGCGCCCCGATCCGCGTGGCGGGCGCGGGGCCGGACCTCGACGCGCTGCGCGCCGCCTACCCGGAGGCGGAGTTCCTCGGCCGCGTCAGCGACGCCGAGCTCGCGGGCCTCTACGCCGAGGCGCGGGCCGTGCTCGTCCCGAGCATGGAGGAGTTCGGGATCACGGCGGTCGAGGCCCAGGCGGCCGGCCGGCCGGTGATCGCGGCCGCCGCGGGGGGCGCCCTGGAGACGGTGATCGACGGCGTCACCGGGCGCCTCGTGACGCTCGACGACGTCGAGGCGTTCCGAGCGGCGATCGAGGGCCTGGACGGGCTCGGCCTCGATCCGCGCGCCGCCGTGGAGAACGCCGAGCGCTTCTCGGTGGCGGTCTTCCAGCGCCGCATCGCCGAGCAGGTCGAGCTTGCGCTCGCGCGGCGAGACGGCTTGCAGACGGGCGCCGCCTGAGCATCCCGCGGCTACCCTTGCAACGGATGAACGACCTGCGACACCGACGCGCCGTGACGGCTACCGTCTTCTGGCTGACCGCCCTCAGCGCGGGCGGCGCGTTGGCGGGCTGCTCCCAGCTGGAAAGCGGCGGCGGGAGCGGAAAAGCCCCCGCCGGCGGCGAAGAAGTGGCCCGCGAAGAAGAAGCCGCCGCCAACAAGGAAGAACAGGCCGAAGCCGCCAAGAACCGGGAAGAGCTCTCGCTGATCGAATCGGGCAAGCGCGAAGAAGAAGCCGAACAGACCGCCCAGGCGACCGAAGCGAAAGCCCGCGCGCGCGCCAAGAAGCGCGAAAAGGAAGCCGAAAAGGCTGCCAAGAAGAAGGAAAAGGAAGCCGCCGAAAAGCGCAAACGGGAAGCCGAAGCGAAGACCAAGACGCAGACCACGACGACGACCAAGACCTCGACGACTCCGAAGACCGAAACCGTGAAGAAGAAGACGCCGACCCACACGACCACCGAGGAAGCGATCAGCGGGCCGCCGACCGTGACGGTGCCGAGCCAATGACGCCGGGCGCACGACGCGTCGGCCCGGGGCTTGCGTGCCTGCTCGCGGCGGGCCTCCTGGCGGGCTGCGGATCGGGCGGCTCAGAAGGCGGCGGGGGCGGCGGCGAAGGAGCCGAAGTCGCGCCCGGCGTGAGCGCCCCGGAAGCAACCAGGACGACGGCGCGCAAGGTGAGCGAATCGGCCTCCGAAAGGCGCGAAGCGCAGGAACTTGCCGAAATCAAGCGCAGGCGCGAACAGGCCGCGCGCGCGGCCGCCTCGCAGGCCCCCGCCAAAAAGACCCACAAACGCAAAGCGGCCAAAGGTGGGAAACGCTCGAGCTCGAAGTCGACCAAGAAGACCGCGAAGTCCGAAACCAAGACCTCCGGCTCGAGCGGCGAATCGGCGGCTCAGCAGGAAGCGCGCAAGAAGTTCGAAGCCGAAGAAGCCCGCGAAGCGGCCGAATACAAGCGCAAAGAAGGGAAGTAGCGCGGGGCGCGCGGGTCGGGCGGCGGAAGCTTGCAGGAGGCGCCCGCGGGCGCCGGGAGCGAGGAGAGCTTGCAGGGGCGCCCGCCGCGGGCGCCGGGAGCGAGGTCCCTACAGGCCGCGGCGGCCGACCACGTGGGGCACGGTCCGCAGCAGGATCTTGATGTCCGACCAGGGCGACCAGTTCGCCACGTAGAGGTAGTCGATCGCGACCATCTCACGCAGCGGCACCCGCGCCGGGCCGAGGATCTGCCAGGGGCCGGTCATGCCCGGCATCAGCTCCAGGCGGCGGCGGTGCCAGCCCTCGATCCGCTGGTCCTCCTCGATCACGAGCGGCCGCGGGCCGACGAGGCTCATCTCGCCTCGGACGATGTTCCAGAGCTGCGGCAGCTCGTCGAGCGCGCTACGTCGCAGCAGGCGCCCGACGCGGGTCACGCGCGGGTCCTCGGCGATCTTGAAGAGCCCCTCCATCGCCTCGTTGCGGTGACGCAGCGAGTCCTTCATCGCCTCCGCATCCGGGACCATCGTGCGGAACTTGAGCATCTGGAAGCGTTTGCCGTGCCGCCCCACGCGCTGCTGGCGGAAGAACACCGGCCCGCGGCTGTCGAGCTTGATCGCGATCGCCACGACGATCAGGATCGGCGAGACCGCGAGCAGCCCGAGCGAGGCGCCGATCATGTCGAAGGCGCGCTTGAAGCGGGCCGACGATCGCGTCAGGTCGAAGCGGCGGACCCCCATCACGGTGACTCCGTGGAGGTCGTCGAACTCGACCGAGGAGCCGACCACCTCGAGCAGGCGCGGGAGCACGCTGACCCGCACGCCGACCGCCTTCAGCGTCCGTACGAGGTTCAGCATCTCCCCCGCGTCGGCGCTGCGCGGCGCGATGATCGCGCGGTGCACGTCGAGCGTCTGGGCGAGGTCCCGGATCTCGGCCAGACGGGACTCCGAGAACGAGTCGCTCGACCACGGCGCGACCTTGTCGAGGTCGAGGTGCGCGACGACGGTCGCCTTGACGCCGCCGTTGCATTCGAGCTTCGAGCGGATCGTCGCGGCGGACATCTCGTCGCCGATGAACAGGCAGCGCTCGGTCGGAGCGATCGCGAGGGCCAGCACGCGGGCGACCGAGCGGCAGACGATCAGCAGCGCGGCGAGCACGATCCACAGGATCAGCGCCGAGTGGCGCCCGATCCCGCCTAGGAAGACGGCGTCGCCCGCCAGCCAGGCGATCACCGTGCAGAGCGTCGCGAGCTGGAACAGCCGCGGGGCCTCGTCGAGCGTCGTCTTGCGCAGCAGCGTCTCGTCGCGGTCGTAGAGGCCGGTCATCTTCGCCGCGACCAGCAGGATCGGGATCTCGAGCACCGAGGCCCAATGGAGCGTCAGCGCGCGCGGCGACAGGACCAGCGTCAGCAGGAACGCGCCGACGACGGCGGCGACGTCAGCCAGCGCGAGCCCACGGCGGAACAGCGCGTCGCGCCGCAGCGAGGCGTCGGGCCCGCGCACCTCGGAGATCCCCGGTACGAGCACGCGCCGGCGCGTGCCGATCCCCAGAAACCCCCGCTGCACCGCAAGGGGCGGCGCTCCCCATGGAGCGCCTGCCTCCGCTGGACTCCCCGTCTCGACACTCATCCGATTCCCCGCCTCCTTGCTTGTCTACCCGGCCCCCACGGATAGTCGATCACCTGACCCGAACAGTTGTCGAGATTCGGTGATCGCCCTCAGGTGGCGCATCATAAACAGAGCGGATACCTAAAGCAAGACCCTGTTGCGGGCCGGTGATATCTACTCCATATCGGGCCGCGGCGTGACGTCCGTGGGACCGGAGACCACCGCCGGGGCGGTCTCCCAGGGACGCTTCGTGACGGCCCACGCGGCGGCGACGGCGAGCAGGATCCCGCACAGAGTCCAGCCGAGTGGTTCCGTTTCGAGGCCGATGTACTTCAGCCCCGAGGCGGTGATCACGAACGTGATCACGGGCCGCACGTAGCGGTCGGGCGCGCTCGAGGAGAACAGCGAGCCGATCAGGACCGCCGGCACGCTGCCGAGGATCAGCGAGACCGTCACGTCGAGTTCGACGTGACCGAAGATCAGCTGCCCGATCGCGGCGGCGAGCGTCAGCGGCACGGCCTGCGTGAGGTCGGTGCCGACGAGCTGGTTGGCGCCCAGCATCGGGTAGAGGAAGAGCAGCAGGATGATCATCAGCGAGCCCGAGCCGACCGAGGTCAGGCCGACGACGACGCCGCCGATCATCCCGATCACGACGGTCCGGGCCGGGTGCGGCTTGATGTTGTGGACGACCCCTTGCCGTTCCTGTCCGCTGCGCCGGTCGAGCACGTAGCGCAGCACCATCGCCGAGGCTCCGACGAGCAGCGCCGCGCCGAGCACCGTCTCGATGTTCGTCTGGGCTTCCTTGGAGTTGCCGAGTTCTTTGAGCAGGAACGCCCCGACGAAGGCCATCGGCACCGAGCCCAGCACCATCCACTTGACGAGGCTGAGGTTGACGGTGCGCTTGCGCAGGTGCACGGCGGCGCCGAACGGCCTCATCAGGACCGCCGCGACGAGATCGCTCGAGATCGCCGCCGACGGCTTGACGTTGAAGAGCAGGATCAGCATCGGCGTCATCAGCGCGCCGCCGCCCGCGCCGGTCATGCCGACGAGGAAGCCGATGATGGCGCTGCCGAGAACGATGAACGGATCGATGTGCATGGTCTGCGAATCAACACGGCCGCACGCGAAACGGGTCGCGGGCCGGCCTCTCCCTCGAGCGGGGCACCATAGCGGCCAATTCCTCACGTTGTCAACAGGCTTTGGGGGGCCGGTGAGGAGAAGCCGTCCCTGGCACGAAAACGGCCGGCTCGCCCGATCCTTCGGGCGAGCCGGCCGCTCAGCGACGCCTGCCGTTCATGGCCGGCGCACGTGCGTCTGCCGATGCCTCAGCCTTCGATCAGGGAGACCCCTTCTTCGGCCTTGGCGAGCAGGGTCTTGGGCAGAGCCGAGTAGTCGTGGCCCTTGATTTCCTTGCCCCCAGCCTTGCTGCTGCTCTCGAACGCGAGGTAGTCCTTGACGGTCTGGGCCTCGTTCGCGGTGCCGCCGGCGTACGCCTCGTAGTTGGTCAGCACGAGGTTGTACGTCAGGCCGCAGAGCGGGTACGTCTTCGAGAACTGTTTCGAGCTGACTTCGTTCCAGTTTGCAGTGACCGACGGCGGCGGGAAGGCGCCTTTGCCGTTGGAGAATTCGGTCTTCTTGCAGTTGGATTCAGCCGTCGCGGCGGTGTCGCCGTTGCTCGACGGGTCCTTGTACTTGCGCGTGACTTTCAGGCCTTTGCTGCTTTCTTTTTCCTTCCGTTCGCTTTCGACGACGACCCAGAAGCGCGAGGCGCTCTGGCCCGTGAAGCCGCCGTTGGCGGGGTTGCGGGCCTGGGCAAGGTCGGCGTAGCCGATCGACCCGGGCGTCGCGGCGACGGCTTTGAGCAGACCCGCGTTGGTCGTTTCGGCCGGCTTCAGGACTTTCGCCGCCGTCGGCCAGGTCGTGCTCAGCGAGCCTTCGCCGAGTTCGCCCCAGGTGTGTTCTTTGCCGTCTTCGGAGGCGAGGTTGCCGCCGTTGGTCAGGAACAGGAACTTCTTGAAGATGTGCGTCGTGCCCGATCCGTCCTTGCGGACGACCGGGGTGATCGCGTCGGTGGCCGGGGTGCAGCCGGCGCCGGTCAGTTCGTTGCCGGTGCCTTCGGCCGCGACGATCTGGCCCCAGTTCGTGACGCTGCCGTTGTAGATCCCCTCGAGGGTCGCCTGGTTGATGCCGAGACGGCCGGCGGCGACTTTCGAGTTGGCGGTGCAGTTTTCGGGCAGGTTGACGACGATCGCCACCGCGCCCTGGAGCACCGGGACGGTCAGCAGTTTGCTGCTTTTGCCCGCTTCGACCTGACCTTCTACGAGTTCTTTTTCGGCCGGGTTGACGGTGTTGTCGGTGCCGACGAAGCCGACGGTGCCGTAGTGGTGTTCGACCGACCATTCTTTGTAGCCGGCGCCCGAGCCGATCGAGCGGTAGGTGATCGTGGGACCGCCGACGCAGCCCGCCGATTTGTTTTCGTTGAAGCCTTTGCGCCAGAGTTCCTGCGCTTCGAGCTGGAACGAGGAGCCCGCGCCTTCGGTGCTGGTTCCTTTGCAGTGGCCCGGAAGCGCCGCGGACGCGGCGCTCGGCGCCACGAACGCAGCAACCGAAGCCGCTGCAACGATGCCCGCCGAGAGCGCCCGGCGCGCAGACAAGAATTTCATTACTCCACTACCTCCTGGTTAGCACTGTCCTTTGCCGACCGCGGCGGAGCTTCCGAGCCCCCGCTTGGACCGACCTGAGACCGGCGCACCGTCCCTCGGCCCGCCGCACATCTCTCTGCGCTTCGTAGTGTCACCAGCCCAGGGGTTGACAGTGTTTACAGGCGGTGACGCCGCGGCGGGCTTCACATCTGGGTGACAAGTCTCCCCGCCCCGTTCACATCGCAGTCACAAGCCGGTAACCGTTCGCCGAGCCGATTGGACGACAGGTACCTCGCGAGCCAGGCCGAGCCGGGGGCGTCTGCCGCGGCCCGCCCGCAGCACTCTCACAACCGCGCCCGAGACGGGACCTCGCGAGCGGGTGCGCCAGACAGAGCCCGGTGGCGGCCACCACCGGGCTCCAGGCGAATCAGTGCTTCTTCTTGGCAGCCTTCAGGGTGAGCAGAGCCGTGGTGGTCTGCGTCGCGCCTTCGGGGTTCGTCGCCGCGAACGTCGCCTTCGCGCGCAGCGTGTGCATCTTGGCGAGCAGCTTCTTCGCCTTCGCCGACAGGTGAAGGGTGACGGCGGCCAGCTTCCCGCCCGTGATCGTGAACCGGCCGGTCGCAAGCGTGAGGATCGCCTTCTTGGCCTTGGCCGCACGCGCCGAACGAGCGGCGACCGCGGAGAGCGTCTTGATCGTGACCGTCCCGGCGCAGCTGGCGGCGCTCGCGGGACAGCTCAGCTTGAGGCTGAAGCTGCCTCCGGCTGCGACCGTCACCGCGGCGCCCGCGGCCTTCACTTCGGGGGAGACGAGTTTGGCCGGCAGCACTTCGTGTTTTTCTTGCGGTTTCGGTTCTTCATGCGGCGGTTCCGAGGCCGGGGCGGTCCTGAGTTCCTTGTCGGCGCCCGGCGTTTTTCCCTTCCCGTTTTCGGCCACGATTCGGAAGTGGTAGGCGGTGCCCGCGAGCAGACCGCTGAGCGGCGCGGACTCTTCGACGCTGCTCCTCCCCGCGCCCGGCGCGGTCGGACAGGCGACCGTGGTGCCGTAGGCGGTCGTCGTCCCGTATTCGAAGCGGCAGCTCGTCGCTTCGCCGTGCGGGTTGACGAGGCCCTTGAGGGTCGCGGCGGTCTGCCCGATGCCGGTGGCCGCAAGCGTTTCCGCGGCCGGCGCGGAAGGCGCTTCGAGCGTCGGGAACGACAGCGTGGAGCCTTCGCTCGCCTTGCCTTCGGTGTTTTCGTCGAGCAGCTTGAACTTGTACGTCGTGGAGGGCAACAGGCCCGTCACGGTCGCCGAAACCGGCACGGAGGCTTCGCCGCCGCCCGGCGAGGTCGCGCACGCGACGGTTTTGCCGGACGGGAGTTCGGTGCCGTATTCGAACTTGCAGGCTTTGGTTTCCTTGCCCTTCGGGTTGACCGCGCCGTTGAGCGTCGCGCCGAACGACCCGACTTCGCTCGCCGGCTTGGTTTCCGCGACGGGGGCGCCCGGGAGCGGAAGTTCGACTTCGGTCCCGGCCTGCTTGCCTTCCCAGGCCCCGGCCTTGGCGAGGAGCCTGAAGTGGTAGCGCTTCCCGGCCGTCAGGCCGCCGACTTTGACCGTCTCGGCGACCCATTTTTCTTCTTCTCCGGGCGCGGTCGGGCAGGTCACCGATTTCACACCGGCGCCGCTGAACGGTTCGCTCGCTTCGGCGTACTGGAAGCTGCATTTCGTCAGGCTGCCCGTCGGGTTGACTTCGGCTTTGAGCGCCAGCGTCGTGCCTTCCGGCGTCGCCGCTTCGCCGCGGACTTTCGGCGCCACGATCGTGACTTTTTCGCTTACTTCGATCAGCGGCGTCGCGAGATCGTCGCTGTGGATTCGCTCGATCACGTTGAAGGTGCCTTCGCTGGCGAACTGGTGTTCAACCAGCGTCGTGTCCTGCTGGCGCTTGCCCACGTTCTGCGTGACGCCGGGTTCGAGTTCCCATTCGGTGCTGAGCGCGTTGGCCTGCGTGACCTTCGACGTCAGCGTGACGGTGTCGGCGATCGGGAACGAGGAGAGTTTCGCCCCGCCCGCTTCGGCGGTTGGTTTCGTCGCCGAGCCCTGCGGGCAGTTTTCGGTTTTGCCTTCCGGCCCGAGCTCGAGCACCTTGGAGTGTTCCCCGGCGACCGGGTTCCCCCGCTCGTACATGAACACGTGAGCTTCTTTGCCTTCGTGGGCTTCGTAGCCGGCGACGAGCGCGGAGCCGAGGTTGCCCGGGTCGGTCTCGTTGACCGCGCACTGTTTGGTCGCGCTGCCCCAGCTTCCCCCGCCGGTCCAGCCGATCTCCTGAAGGCTGGGGTTGAAGATCAACACCGCCCCGTCTTCGAAGCCGCCTTCGCCGAGGTTTTTCACGACCGCGTGCACGTACAGGTTGCCTTCGGGCCCGAGCGACATCTCCCCGCCGGCTTCGGCCCCCGATTCGATCCTGGTCAGCTTTTCGAAGAAGGTGCAGGTTTCCACGCCCTTCCCTTCTTCCTTTTCGCGCTGGAGTTCCCCACATTCGATTTCGCGCGGCATCCACACGGCTCGCTTCGGCGCGGTGGCCGAGTTGAGGGTGGAGGGCAGTTCGACGATTTCGAAGACGTGGTTGCTCATCACGAGGATCTTGCCCGCGCTCGTGACGACCGGTGAGCTCAGGCAGCCGCAGCCTTTTTCGAAGTAGCCCGTTTTGTCTTCCCACACGGTCTTGATTTCGCCGCTGTCGGAGACCGCCCACATCTCGGGCGCTTCGCCCCCGACCCAGCCCGTGAGCAGGATCTGGTCGTTGGTCGGGTTGACCGCGATCCCCCCGGGAGCGAACAGGGTCATGCCTTTTTCGGTCGAGTTGGGTGACAGTTCGGACTTCCCGACCGGCGAGCCGGTGAGGTTCGTTTCGGTGCGCGGCACGAGCACTCCGCCCGCTTTCGTCCCCGAGGCCGGTTCGATCGCGCCACCGCTGGTGACGGTCGAGAAGGCGAGCAGTTCGCTCGCGACCGCTTCTTCTTCCTTGTGCGGCGCTTTGATCCGTTCCTCGGTCATCAGCAGGTAGACCCGGTTCTCTCTGGCGTCGAACGCCAGGCCGTCGACTTCGCGCGTGGTCCCGGTCGGAGCTTCGTTCACGCCGATCACGCGCGAGGCGACGGAGGTCCAGGCGCCCGCGACCTGTTCGAACTTCTGCAGCCTGAGCTCTTCTTCTTTGCCCACCAGGGTGACGTCGACGAGCCACACGCTGCCGTCGCCGGGGTTGACGCCGAACGCGCCTTCGCCGTGGCGGATTTCGCTTTCCAGTTCGCCGAAGTGTCCGAGGTCGCCCCACTTCGAGCCCGCGGCGCCGCTGGCGGGCGCTCCGACCATCGCCGCGACTGCGAGCAGCGCGAGGACGATGAGCAGCCGGGGCAGGACGGTGGGTCGGGGCGACATCGGACTCCGATCTTTCGTGTTTGCGCGAGATGGCTCGTCTGCTGCGCGGTCGTCCATGACTGGGACATGCCCGCGGGCGGCCCTCGGGTCCGCCTCCGCGGTGATGCTCGCCGCTGGCGGAGGCGATCGGGTAATCAAACGGTGAACGTCCGGTTATCCCGCGTTCACCTCGAAGCCGGCGCCCCGTTCACTGTTCGTCCCAGCGACGCTGCGCCCGGCTGGCGCTGACGGTCGCCGGCGCCACGCGGGTGCCACGGCGCGGTCCGCGCCGGCCCCGCAGCGACGCTCCCGCGAACGCGGCCAGGACGACGAGACCGACGAGGTAGGCGGGCGGGGTCTCGTGTTCGCTCGGGTGATAGGCGCTCGCGGCCGCATCGACCGACTCCGGCGCTGCCTCCTCTTCCTCTTCCTTCTGGGCGGCCTCGACGGGCGAGGTCACCGGGGAGGTCCCGCTGGGCGGCGTCGGCCGGGCGGGGGTGGGCAGCGGCACCGGTACGAACGCGGGCAGGAACGAGACCGGCGTCGGTTGCGGAAGGAACTGGGAGGGGGCCGGATGCGGCGCCGGCGCCGGCGCCGGCGCGGACGCCGTCAGCGGCACGTTGAGGCTCGTCGGCGCCGCGCTGCCGGGCGGCGGTTCTCCCGACGGCGTCGGCGTGATCGCTGGTTCGACCACGCCCGGTTTCGAGGCCAGCGCCGTCGTCCCACACGGCTGGCGGACGCTCCCCGCCTGGATCGTGACCGGCAGCGAGTAGCTGAGGTTGCCAGTTTCCAGCGTCACGGTGATCGGCTTGCCCGCCGGGGTCGCGTTGTAGGCGCAGAACAGGCCGTCTTTGCCCCCTTCGGCTTCCTCGGGAATCGGCTTTCCGTGCACGTCGTGCTTGACGGCGTTCGGTTCCGGCGAGTTGAAGTCGCGCCGGACGAACTGCCCGTAATGCGGGTCCGAGGACCTGAACCTGTATTCGGGCACGATCCCCTGCGCGCAGCCCGCGCCGACGCAGTTGTCGGGTATCTCCACGTAAGGCGCCACTTCGTATTCGGCGCCCAGGTTTTCCGAGCGGTTGCCCGACCGCGGGCGGCGGGCGAGACCGGCGAACGACGCGACCTGGCTGCGACGCAGCAGCGTCCCCTGCACCGCTTCGACCGCGAGCTCTTCGACGTCGGGGATCAGCCTGACGCTCGAGCGATAGCGACCGAACTTGTCCTTTTCGGTTTCGGAGACTTCGGCCAGCAGGAACCCGCTCTGGCCGATGAAGCCGCTCTTCTCTTCGTTGCTGACGTTCACGTAGCCCAACGTGCCGGACCCGTACGCCGGCGTGCTGGATTCCGTGCCGGTGAGGTGCTCTGAGACGTTCTCTTCGGGGGCGTCGAAGAAGTACGCGGCGGCGCCGCCTTCTTCGATCGCGGCCACGAGTTCGCGCGCGGCGGACCGGCGTTCTGCGTATTCCGTGGGGAGGTCGGCGTTGCCGACGACGATCGCGTGCCCGCTCGCGCCGAGCAGCTGGCTGCGCAGGAATGCGATCTCGCCTTCGGGGACGACCCGCTGCCCCGCCTGCACGAAGCTCGTGTCGATCACGATCACCCGCAGCCTCCCGTGCTCGAAGGCGTAGTTGTCGCCCGCCCCCGTTTCGCGACACCCGCCCGCCGCCCCGAGCGCTTCGCTGAAGAACCTGTCGCTGCCTTCGCCGCCGCCTTCGCGATCGGTCGGCGACGGAGCCGCGCAGACGGTCGTCTTGCCGCCGCTCGCGCGCTGCGCGTAGTAGCTCTCCTCTTCGCCCCAGGGGACCGGGAACAGCCTCGGGCCGGCCGTCCGGCCGCTCGTCACGCCCGGGCCGGTGTAGACGAACGCGCCGACGCTCGCGCCCATTTCTTCGGTCTGGCCGATCGCGCGCGCAAGCCACGTCGCCGGGCCGATGCCGGTGTCCGCGCGGCTCGCGCACGGCGCCGCGCAAGCGGCCCCGCCTCCGATCGCGATCGCCGTCGAGCCCGGCCTCGTCGCTTCGGGCGACTGCGCGTCCAGTTTCGGAGCCGCGGTCGCCGGATAGCGGTAGATGTCGGCCGTGTCGAGCAACGCGACCCTGTTGTCGACGACGCCGCCGACGGCCCACCCCTGCGTCCCGGTCGGGTCGACCAGCACGGCGTTCGCGGGGTCGGGGATCTTCGGCGTATCCCAGAACGCATATCCGCCGGGCGGTTCGCGGGCGTCGTTGAGTTCGTGCTCCTCGTCTTTCCAGCCGGTCGCGGTCTGGCGCAGGACGCCGCGGTCGGGGTCGCTGACGAGCGGATAGGGGTCGACGAGGGTCGGCGGGAAGCCGGGCGGCGGCGCGACTTCTTCTTCGGCCACGAACGTGGGCGGTTCGCTGCCGGTCCCGATCGCCCTGATCGCTCCCCCTTCTCGGAACACCGTCAGCGCGCCGGGCGCGAACCCGCCGGGGTAGGCGACGCCCTGCCACGGCTGCCCGGGGGCGTTGCGCTCGTAGATCGTCGCGCCCTTCGTCGGGCTCTTGGCGGTGAACGCCGCGCCCCCGTCGGGCAGCGCCGCGACGACCCACGGCACGGCTGCCGTGCCGAGCACCGCGTCGGCGCCTTCTTCTTCGCGCCAGCCCGAGCCGTCGTTGACGATCACGCCGCCGACGTAGGCGTTCTGGCCGGGCTGGATCAGCTTCCGCCACGCGACGATCGCTTCCGAGCCCGCGAAGGCGACCGAGGTGAAGTTGGCGCCGCGCGCCGCGGGCGGGATGTTCGCTTCTTCTTCCTGCGTCCAGCTCTTGCCGTAGCTGAGCAGCACGCCCTGCTGTCCGACGGCGTAGCCGCGCGCGCTGTTGCTCGGGTCGAACGCGATCCCGAGCAGGTTGCCGCGGAAGTTGAGCGGCGTGGCCGGATCTTTTTCCCACAGTCCCGTTTCGCCCCGCCAAAGCCACATCTGCCCGGCACCTTTTTCGGAGTCCCCGACGGCGTACGCCCGCGACGGCGTCGGCCAGGCGACGGCCCGCAGCCGCGGCGTCTGCCGCCTACCGCCCGGACCGGGCAGCGTTTCCGGGAACCATCCCGATCCCGGGTGGTAGCGGGCGACCTCGCCGCGATCGCCCACCGCGAGCGCTTCGCTCGTTTCGGCGCCGACGGCCACGCCCGGCTGGGACGCGAGCGCCGTCAGCGCGAAGCGGAACGGCACCGGCCACGGGCGCAGCATGTTCGGAGCGAGGCCGGCCGGCGTGGTCACGTGGACGAGCAGCAGCGCTTTTCCCAGCCAGCCGTCCGTCGGGCCCGAGAACGCCGCGCCGAGGCTCTGACCCGGGTTCGATTCCTGCGTGGACCCGAGCGTGTTGACGAGCGCGAACCGGGCGCCTTCCAGCCTCAGCATCCGGCCGTCGAACAGACCCGTGACGATCCGTTCCCCGTAGCCCCCGCCGGGCCACGCGAAGCTGCGCGAGTAGTCGGTCGGGAGTTCCGGCAGCCAGTGCGGCGAGCGGGATTCACAGGCTTCGCTCGCTTCGGGCGTCGCGCCGGGCGAGCTGGCCGGGATCGAGCACCAGAACCCGGTGAAGGTCCCCGCGTCGGCTTCGCCTTCCGGGTTGAAGTAGAGCGTCGCGGGAGCTTTCGAGGCGTGCATGCGCGCGTCGACCCAGACGCCGGCCGAGGTGACGGTCAGCAGCTGCGCCTGGTCGCGGCCCGGCTCGTCGAGCGTTTCGCCGGCGATCGCGAGCGGAGCGCCGGCTTCGCCGCCGGCGCTCGTTGCGACGGGCCGCCAGACTGTGGGCCCGCCGCCCGTGTGGCGGCGATACAGCGACAGCGGCCCTTCGCCGCCTTCGACCCTCGCGAGCAGCCAGGCGTTCTCTGGCGAGCTCGCGCCGATCGCGAGCACTTCGAACTGCGACGCCGAGGGCGGCGCTTCGATCGTCTCCCGGGCCCACGCCGTTCCGTTCCAGTGCAGCACGGCGCGCTGTCCCGCCGGGGAGGTGGGGACGATGAGCGCTCCCGCCGAGCCCCCGGTTTCGCGCAGCACCGCGAGCAGCGGCGGCCTGTTCACGTCGAACAGCGCCTCGCCGGACTGCAGCGCTTCTCCGCCTTCGGGCACGGGGACTTCCTTGAACGGGCCGCCGGGATCGCGCACCAAGAGGGCCTGACGAGCCGACGCTCCGCTGCCGACCGAGCCGAGCAGAGCGCCGTCGCCCGCAGCGGTCATCTGTCCCGCGAGCGGGCTCGGCGTCTTCTCGCGAAACGCTTCCGGGGTGTCCAGCGAGAAGCCGTTGAGCGGTTCGCCGTCCGCGTCCTTCAGCGCCGGCGCGAGCGTCCAGCCGTGCGCCCGGGAGTACTGGACCGGCTGCGAGCCGCCCGAGACGGGCGCGATCCCCCAGATCGCGCCGGCTTCTTCTTCGGGCGCCGCGCCGAACAGCGTGATCCCGGTGAGGGGAGCCGAGTCGTCGGTCTGGGCGGCGAGTTCGCCCGCGCCGGCGAGGCCCGCCGCGCGCGGCACCCCGCCGCCCCAAAGGCCGAGCGTGAGCATCGCAAGCGCCGCTGCGCCGCATGCCGCGCAGCAGACAATCAACCCGCGCCGGCGGACCCGGCCCCGAAGCGGGTTCACCACCGGGTCAGCCCCGAGGAGAGCAGTCGCGCCGGCGCGACGAACGAGGTCGAGATGCTTTTGATGCTCGGCGAGGACGTGCCCTGCGTCGGCAGCGGCGCGAGCGCTTCGGTCTGCAGTTTGAGGTGTTCGGGCCAGCTCTTGGGGTCGAGACGCAGTTCGAGCTTGCGAGCGCCCGCCCCCAGCGTCCGCTTGGCGCTCCGCGCTACGACCTTGCGCTTGCGCAGCGCCAGCAGGCGAACGCGGGCCTTGACGGCGAGGTGGAAGCTGAGGATCAGATGCGTGCGCCCGACCACGCGCGAGCGGACGTGCGTCAGCAGCGGCACCGGGATCCTGATCTTCCCCGCAGCCGGCGGCTTGACGAGTTTTTCATCGCGCGTGAACAGCTCTTCGCCGGAGGTGTCTTCGGGGAGTTCGTCGAGCGGTTCCTGCGGCACGCCGGCGTCGGGCGGCCGGAAGGTGACGGGTTCGCCCGCCTGCACGCGCGCGAACACCGGGTCCGAGAGCACGTCCGGGTGTTCGCGTTCGCCGCTCGTCGCGAGGTGGAGCAGCCAGCCCCCGGCGGTGCTCGCCCAGCAGTCGTGCGGCGCCGGGCAGACGACGCGCTGGGCGGAGCCGAGCGGTCCGTGCGCGTCTTCGGGCAGCGGCAGTTCGAGGCGGTCGCTCACTTCGCCGTTCGAGCTCACCCGCGCGAGCGAGGCGCGTTCGAGCCGGTTGGGCGAGAGCACGTCGGCTTCGGGGTCGAGCCCGAGCCAGGCGCTCGAGCCGCCGGGCTCGGCCGCGAGCGAGGCGAGCACGTCTTTCGGGAAGGCGATCTGCCCGGGCGGTTCGCCTTCTTCGCCTTCGCCTTCGAGCGGGCCGATGACGGTTTCCCATTCGCCGCCCGCGGGCTTCCTCAGGATCGTCACGCCGGCCGGCTTCGATCGTTCCGGTCCCGGCACCTGCGCTCCCGCGCCGACCCACAGCGCGCCTTCGCTCGTGCTGAGGCGCAGGTAGTCGAGCGCAGTCGAGAACTCGCCTTTCCAGTACAGGAAGTGGTTTTCCGGCTGGGCCGCTTCGAAGAAGCTTTCTTCGCCGCTGACTTCCGCCTTGATCGTGCGCAGCGCCGCAGGCCGCTGGACTTCTCTGACGACTTTGTCGCCGCTCTGCACGCGCATGCTCTCGAGCAGCCTCCCTTCGTATGGGGTCATGCCCCACACCGGGTGGCCTTCGGGCAGGAACGGCTGCGGTTCGAGCCCGGCGCCGTTCCAGTGCAGCATGAAGGCGCCGACCTGGGGCGGCGGCAGCGGCTCGCCGCCGAACCAGCAGTTGCTCGGCGACAGGCACCCGGCGGCGTGCATCGCCTGATAGGAGCTGCCGAGGAACGGCACCGAGGCGTAGGAGCCGACGATTTCGATGTTGCCGGCGGGGCCGGGCGCGAAGTGGCAGAGCGTGTTGTCCGCAAGCGGGGGCCGTTCGGAGCTCGACGCGACGGCCTGTCCCGGGCGGCCGTCGGAGACCGTCCAGAACTCGTCGGGGCCCGCCCACGCGATGCGTCCGTCGCCGGCGCCGCACTGGGTCGAGAGCTCGCGCCAGCTCGCGCCGTCGTAGAACCAGACCCCGGCCTTGACGCTGCCGCCGTTGCCGGAGGTGATCAGGGCCCCGCGGTTCGGTTCGTAGAACTCGACGTCGCCGATGTGTCCGAGCGAGACGGGCGCTTCGGAGCTTTCCGCCCCGGCGACTTCGGGCGCCGGCGGCAGCGGCTGCTCGACCTGCCATTCCGCGCCGCCGTCGTCGGCGAGCGGCGCCGCGCCGGCAACCCCGGTCGCCGCTGCGAGCACGAGCGCCGTGAGCGTCAGGGCACGCCGCAGGCCGCGGATCAGCCTCCTCACGACGGGCGTCATCTGCGCCTCCCGGGGCGACGGCTGGCCGCGGCGCGCTGCACGAAGTGGATCCTCAGACTCCGTCTCAGCGCCGGATGACCCGGCGCCGAGAACGTGACGTTCACGACGCTCGAGAGGCCGCCCCGCCTGCGCGCAAGCGCGCGGTAAGCGCCGCCCAGCTTCAGAGTCGCGGTGACCGCCGCAGACGGGCCGCTGCTCGCGAGCGACGCGCTCGCGACGGTGCGTCTCACCCTGCCGCGGACGCGGGCCGACCTCGCGGGCAGCGTGCTGGCGGCGCTGACCCTCACGTTGCCCGCGGCCGGGACTAGCAGCGTCAGCCGCACGGCTCCGTCGGCCAGCGAGGAGGCCTTCACGCCGAGCTGCCAGACGGGTTCGAGCGAGGGGTTCGACGGCGGCGGGGAGATCGTCTGCGGCGTCGGTTCCGCGGAGAAGACGATGCGGGGCACGACGAAGACGTCTGCGCCGTCGACTTCGCCCTGTCCGTTGGCCGGCGTGTTGCCGTCGCCGAACACGAGGTTCGAGGCGGTCGATGAGAACGCGAGCGCCAGCCCGTCGGCGGAGAAGCTCGGCGACAGCGCGCCGTCGGAGGAGCGCGCGTAGCGCTCTTCGTTGCCGGTTTCGATTTCGGGGTGTTCGGGGGTGCCGCCTTCGTAGCCCCGCGTCACCCTCGTCAGCGTCTCGTTGGAGAGGTCAGCCTCGAACAGTTCGGCCAGGCCGGGCACCGCGGAGGGCGCGCTCACGTACGCGGGAACGCCGAGCGGGAAGACCGTGCGGCGGGTCGTCAGGGCGATCTGCTGCCCGTCGGCCGAGATCGCGAGGTCCCGGACGCCGCTGTTCGTCTGGATGCGGTTCGTGTCGGCGCTCGCGAACTGGGTCAGCCTCGTGAGACCGGCGGCACGCGTCGCCGCCGTCATGTCCTCCCGGTAGGCGTCGGCGTTGAAGTTCGCGCCACCGATGCCGAAGGCCCCGGCTTCGTCGCTGAGCGGCGCGGTCGCGAGGAACGCGACGTAGTCGCCGTCGCGGCTCAGGCGCGGCACGTAGTCGGCTTCTTCGGACCCGTTCCAGGTCCCGATGCCGGTCGTCTGGGCGGCGAACGGGCCCTGGCACGGGTCGCCGGGCACAGGGGTGGACGGAAGCCGGGACTCGGGGCTCGCGATGCAGGCCGGGTTTTCCGGTTCCGAGCCGCCCGTCACGCGCCTCGTCGGTTCCGCCGGCCCTCCTGAGATCCGTCGCCACAGCGGCTCGGCGTAGAGTTTCCGCAGCAGTTCGGCTTCGCCGGGGAGCGTGCGCGCCTGTTCTGAGATGAGCGAGCCGTACCAGGCGACGGCGCTGCCGTCGGCGCTGATCGATGCGCCTGGCAGGGTCGGCGGCTGGTAGCCCCTCGTGACCGCGCCGGCGGCGGTCGGGGAGAACGCCGGTTCTTTGCTCCAGACGGCGCCGTAGCGTTCTTCTTCCTCGGGCACCGGCTCCGGGCGGCCCGTTTCCGGGTCGATCGCGGGGCGGCCGGTCGCGGGGTCGAAGCGGACGCTAACGAGCTGCGTTTCTTCGCTGTCGAGGTGGCGGACCGCGACCTGCATCGGCGGCGTGCCCGGCCCGGCGAGATCCGATTGGGCGGTGGTGACGAACACGACCGTCCTCCCGTCGGCGGTGATCGCGCCGCGTCCCGCCGCGACGGCCCCGTAGTGCGGCGCTTTGCCTTCCGCTTCGGCTTCGCTCGCGCCCGGGAACTCGTAGCTCAGCGCTTCGCTCGAGTGGTTCTTCGCCGAGACGAGCGTGAACGCCCCGGCTTCGCCGCTGGCCCTCTCCATGTCTCGCACGTAGACCTGCGGAGCTTCGCGCGCCGTGCCGGCGTGGAGCGCGCCGTCGGTGATCGCGGGCAGGCTCGCGCCTTCGTTGCTCGTGAAGCTGACGTAGCGGCCGTCGGCGCTGAGGGACGGCAGGGTCGCGTCTCCGCCTGCGACCTGTTCGAGCGGCGAGCCTGGCGCGGCCGCGCGCCGCCAGACCCCCGGCACGCCTCCCACCGAGCCGTCGAAGACGACGTAGCGGCCGTCTTCGGAGAGAGCCGGATCGTGCGCGTATTCCGCTTGGCCGACGGGGCTCGCGGAGAGCAGCGAGATCGGGCCGAACACGTCGCCGCGAGCCGATCCGCACACGCCGAGCGTCGTCGCGACGAGCGCGAGCGCGAGCGCGAGCGGAGCGCCGCCGAGGGACCGGCGCGTGAGCGACGGTCCCCTCATCCCCGCACCCGCCGGCGGAAGCTGACGCGGTTCCCGGCCCGGTCGCGGGCGCTCACGTGGAGCGTGAACGTCCCGCCGCGGGCGTAACGGTGGGCTGCGCGCCCGTGCCCGGCCGCGAACGCCCCGTCGCCGAAGGAGATTCGGACCGACTTCGGCGCGAGGCCCGAGCCGCGGTCGCCGACCTGCACGGCGATCGCGCCGCCGCGCACCGTCACGCGGACCGTCGGCTTCGAGGCGTCGACTTTCACCTTGCTCCTCGCGGAGAGGACCTGCTGGCCGAAGATGTCGGTTGCCAGCACCTGCACGTCGTGCACGCCGGTCTCAAGGCCCCGCGGCGGAAAGCGGTAGGAGAGCCCGCTCTGGCCGGCCCCGGCGATCCTGCCGTCCAGAACCGGCTGGTAGCTGAGCGGTCCGTCGGCGCTTTCCGCCGCCGCCCACTGGGCCTGCAGCCGCGAGGGCATGATCCACGTTTTCGGCAGCGTCACCGGGAACGGGGCGGGCGGCGCGGTGATCTGGGCGGCGACGATCGACGCGGCGCCAACCGGTCCCTGCTGGAAGGCGACGAGCCCGTCGCCGAGTCCCGAGCGGCCGACCGCGATTTCGCCGATCGGGCCACCGCTGCCTCCGCTCAGCAGCGCCGTCTGCACCGCACCGTCGGGGAAGTCCTCCCGCACCCCTAGCCCGGGCCTCCCGTGCGGGTCGCTGCTGGGCCAGGCCGCGACGCCGCCCCCGCCGGGGTTGACGACCGAGGCCGAGGCCAGTTCCGGCGCCGGGCCGAGCAGCGAGCCCGTGAACGGCGAGCCGAGCGTCGAGGAGCTCAGTTCCCCCTTGTCGCCGCGCGCCACGACGCGCGGCACCCCGTTGCTGTCGTAGAGCACCCGCGACTGGCGCTGTTCGCCGACGTCGACGCTCGGACGGCCGATCGTGGCGAGTCGCCCCCCGCTCACGGCGGCGTCGACGAGGACCGCGCCCTGGAACGCGCCGCCGCTTTCGGATTCCCCGTCGGGGAGCGTGTTCAGGAAGATGCGCGGCCCGGGCAGAGGCGATCCGACCGCGTACGGCTGGCGGTATGCGACCTCGGCCTGACCGAGGCGGGAGATCGCCACGGCTGGGGCGTCGGCGTCGTTGCCGATCGGGGTGCCGCCGAAGCTCGTGGCGGTCACCGGCATCGCGTAGTTGAGCGACTGCCCGAACACCCGCCGGGCCCAGATCCGCGCGACGCCGTTGGCTTCCGGCTCCTGCCAGACGACGACTCCGTTCCCGGTCGGGCCGAGCGCGATCTTCGGGGCGTTCGCTTCCGTCGGCGGGCGCATCGAGAGGCCCGGGTCGCGGTTCGCGCTGCCCAGCGACGTCCAGCGTTCGCCCGTGAAGGACGCGACCCGGACGCTCTCGACGACGTCGGTGGGACGCAGCAGCGGCACCGTGCTCGAGGAGCCGGTCACCCGGTAGACCACGTCGGCCTGCCCGGTCGAGCTGACCGCCAGGTCGGGGCTGGCGCCGGCCGCTTCGCCGATGTTCGGATCGACGATCACGGCCTGACCGAAGCCGCTCGCGCCCGGTGCCAGCTCGGCGCCGACGAGCTCGTAGACGGGGTGCCCGTGTTCGGTCGCGAACGGGGTCGCCCAGACGACGATCAGCTCGCCGCCTTCGGCCGCCCCGATCCGGGGCCAGGATGCCGCGTAGGGCTGTTCGTAGTCGACCCGGACGGGCGCCTGCCAGGCGCCGTTCGCGTACCGCGCGGCGAACACGTGGGGCACGCCGTTCACGCGCTTCAGGTACACGAGCCCACCGGTCCCGTCTTCGGCCATCGCCGCGCCGCCGAAGCCGACGACGTCCTCGCTCGGACCGTCGATCGTGTGCGCGGGGAGGATGATCGCCCCCGCCGTCCCGGCACGCAGCGCGAGCAGCGACGCGACGAGCAGCGCGCACGTCGCGAGGGCCCCGGCGAGCGTCGTTCGCGGCGGCATGCGGAGCGCTCCTTCGGAGAGCCGCACGAGGTTCACGAGCTGGAGTTGTTCTGCGCGCCCGGTGACTTGTTGAACGCGCAGCGGAAGTTCTGGGGTTCCTTGACGGGCTCGGAGCCTGCGAAGCCGCCCTTGTTCGCGTTGTCGTAGACCGTCACGTACTGCAGCGATTCGGGCATCGGGTTGGGGGGCAGCGGGATCGGGTTGGGCTGGCCCTGGCGGGGGTTCGAGGAGGCGCCTTCGCTGACTCCCTCCGAGCCGGCCGCGGCCGACCCCGCCTCGGTCGTGACGAGCGTCGAGCTCATCTCGCGCTCGTCCTTCAGGCCACGGGTCGGGTCCAGGTCGACCGTCGCCGTCAGGGGCGAGTCGTGGATCACCGACTCGAGCTTCACGCGTCCCGCCGCGCCGATCAGCTGCGAGGCTGTCGGCAGCCACCCTCCTTCCGCCTCGCACGCGTTGCTCGCCCAGAAGTAGTTGTTCTTGCCCGCGTCCGCGTTCGTAAGCGGATAGGGCGCCGAGTCCATGCACCACGTGCCGAGGTCGACGGTCGCGGGGGGACACGTGCCCGCGAGCTGTTCGGCGGTCTTGCCGTCGACGCGCTTGGCGTTGGAGACCGTGGGGATCGCCGCCGCCGGGAACTTGCGGTTCTTGCCGAGCAGCAGCACGGCGCCCGCCCGGGGCTTCGACGTGACCGGGTGTCCCGCGATCGAGGCGACGATCGCGCGCCGTGCCGCGTCGGCGAGACCGGTGCTCGAGAGCACGAGGGCGAGAAGCGCGATCGCGAGCGCGGGCGAGGGGAGCCGCCTGCGCCTCACAGCCCCTGCTTGCCCTCCGGCGAGGCGCGCCGAACGTCGCGCAGGCTCTCGTAGCTCGTCTCCGTGACGGTCGAGAGGACCGCGTCGAGCGCGACGCCGGAGAGGGTCTCGTGCTCGAGCAGCGCGGTGGCCGTCTCCTCCACGGCGCTCCAGTTGCGGTCGAGGATCGCGCTCGCCCGCGCCTCGGCGTCGCCGACCAGCCGCTCGATCTCGGAGTCGATGATGTTCAGCGTCTCCGGCCCGACGGAGCCGAGGTCCTGCAGCGACGCGCCGAGGAACACCTCGCCGCTCTTCTCGCCGATCGTGACGAGGCCGAGGGCCTCCGACATGCCGTAGGAGGTGACCATCGAGCGGGCCAGGTTGGTCGCCGCGTGGAGGTCGTCGTTGACGCTGGTGGAGGTGTGTCCGAATGCGATCCGCTCGCCGGAGATGCCGGCCGTGATCACGATCAGCTGCTGCTCCAGGTCGGGCTTGGTCATGATCGTCTGGTCGCGGTCGGAGAGCATGTGGGCGGCCGTGCCGAGCTGCCGTCCGCGCGCGACGATCGAGAGCTTGCGCGTCGAGGTCGCGTGGCCGAGCGCCTCGGTGACGACCGCGTGCGAGGCCTCGTGGACCGCGATCAGCCACCGCTCTTGGTCGGTCAGGATGTGTTTCTTGGCGGGGCCGGCGACGACGCGGTCGATCGCCTCCTCGAGCGTCGCCTGATCGATCTGGGCGCGGCCGTCGCGCACCGACAGCAGGGCCGCCTCGTTGATCACGTTGGCGAGCTCCGCGCCGCTGAAGCCCGGCGTCTCGCGCGCGACCTCCTCGAGCGAGGCGTCGGGGGCGAGCGGGCGCTTGGCGCCGTGCAGGCGCAGGATCTCCAGGCGCCCGTGCACGTCGGGCGTGTCGATCACGACCTGGCGGTCGAAGCGGCCCGGGCGCAGCAGCGCCGGGTCGAGGATGTCGGGCCGGTTGGTCGCGCCCATCACGACCAGCCCGCCGTCGCCGGAGAACCCGTCCATCTCGACCAGGATCTGGTTGAGCGTCTGCTCGCGCTCGTCGTTGCCCTGGCCGATGCCCGCTCCGCGCTTGCGTCCCGCGGCGTCGAACTCGTCGATGAAGATGATCGAGGGGGAGGACTTGCGCGCCTTCGCGAACAGGTCGCGCACGCGCGCCGCGCCGACGCCGACGAGTGACTCGACGAAGTCGGAGCCCGACAGCGAGAAGAACGACGCGTCCGCTTCGCCCGCGACGGCCTTGGCGAGCAGCGTCTTGCCGGTGCCCGGGGGCCCGACCAGCAGCACGCCCTTCGGGGCGGCCGCGCCGACGTCGAGGTACTTGGTCGGATCGGCCAGGTAGTCGCGGATCTCCCGGAGCTCGGCGACCGCCTCGCCCGCGCCGGCGACGTCGGCGAAGGTGATCTTGTCGCGCGTGCCCTTGCCCTTCTTCTTGCCCTTGCCCGTGAACTGCGAGAAGCCCGCGATCCCGCCCGCGCCGCCGTCGGCGCCGACGCGCATGAACAGCGAGAACAGGCACACGAGCAGCAGGATCGGGATCAGGAACTGCGCGACGATCGCCTTCGTCGGCTTGCCCGACTGCTGGTCGACGGTGACGCTCGCTCCGCTGTGGGTCAGTTCGGCGGCCAGTTCCTGGGTCTGGGCGCCCGACGCCGGGTAGGCCGCCCACATCTGCTGGGCGCCGGTCGGCGTCGCGGCGACTTCGCTCGGCGTGGCCGTCCCACCCGTCGTCGTTTCGGCGAGGCCGCCCGCGGCGGTCAGCGCGGGGGCGGTCGTCGTCGTCGTGATCTCGACGCGGCTGTCGTGGTCGAGCAGCACCGCCGTCGCGATCGCGTGCTTCTTGGCGAGCTTCTCGACGGTGCTGATCGGCACCGCCCGGCCGGCGCTGCTGGGCTTGATCGCGCCCAGCAGCGAGGCGAACGTGATCGCCAGGGCGATCGAGGCGATCACGAGGAACAGCGCGAGCGGGTCGCGCAGCGCGATCCGGCGGGCGGTGGACGCGATCTGGCCGAGCCGGACGAGCGCGGGGTGGCGCCGTTCGGCCAGGCCTGAGCGCACGGCCGCTCGCCTCGCGGCGGGCGTCCCGCTGCCGTTGCCGCCGGCGCCGTTGGCCTTGGCGCCGTTCGGCTGCGGGTGATCTGGCTGGTTCGTCTCGTCGGTCATGGCTGTGGGGGGACCGCCGGGCACGCGCTCCGCGCGGCCGTCCCGGCCTCGGATCGAGCACACCGCAGTGACGGTGCTGCCCGCGAAGCCTCAGGTCCACGCGACGGCAGCGAGGGCGCCGGTCGGTGCCGCCAGAGTCACACGGCGGCAGACGAATTGCAATGTGCGTTCACAAAAACAACACATCGCTCATCGCTACACCCGGGCCCGTTCACAAAGTGTTCACGTTCCACTCGTTTTCACAAAAAAGACACACCGCTCCCTTCGGGCTCAGGCGTTCACAAAAACGAAACACCAGTGATGCCGCGGCGCGCGAGGGTTCCCGCCGGGGTGACGCCGTGCGCGACCGCATCGACTGGCCCGCAAAGGTGTTCGCCGGTCGAGCGCGCCGCGCTCGCCACTGCCCTCGTACCCACCGAAAAGGAGTGAAAGTGCGCCCCCTACGCACCCTCGCAGTGTCCGTCGTCGCGATCCTGGCGCTGACGATCCCCTCGGCCGCGTTCGGGCGGGCTCTGATCATCGGAGGCTCGACCTCGGTCCTCCCCCTCGCCCAGAAACTCGCCGCCGCCTACCACAAGGCGACGCACCAGCCGACCCCGAAAGTCACCGGCGGCCAGTCCGACATCGGCATCAGCGGCGTCGCCGAAGGCCGCTTCGACATCGGCGACTCCTCGCGCGACCCGATCGAAGGCGTGGACCCCCACGGGCTCACGTTCGTGAGGATCGCACGCGACGGGGTCTGCGTCGTCACTAACAAGGCGAACCCGATCGCGAACATGTCGACGAGCACGGTCGAAGAAATCTTCACCGGCCAGAAACGCGACTGGAGCGAAGTGCCGGGAGCGAAAGTCTCGGGGCCGATCGAAGTGTTCGACCGCGACGGCGCGTCCGGTACTCAGGACGCCTTCCAGCACATCTTTCTGGAAGAAAACCGCAAGATCACCTCGAGCGCCACGGCGAAGACCTCGAACGGCCTCGAGCAGCAGGTGGTGGGCATCAAAAAGGGTGCGATCGGCTTCGTCTCGTTCGCATACGCGGCCGGGTTGAACCCGGTCGGCTACAACGGCGTCGCGTGCAACCTGCGCAACGCGCGCTCGGGCCAGTACCTCGGCGTCCGTAACTTCTGGATGGCTACCAAGGGCAACCCGAAAGGCGCCACTCTGAAGTTCCTCAAGTGGGTCACGAGCGGGAAAAAGGCTGTCAACAACATCATCAACACGCAGTGGATCTCGGTCTACTGAGCTGAAGTGAGGGGCGGCGTCCTACAGAGCCTGCGCTCTCGTAGGCGGAACGACGGAGGCCGGCGATCGACGCCGGCCTCCGGCGCCGCCGGCGACCGGCGCGCCGAGCTGGCCCTCGGCGCGCTCGGCGTCCTCGTCCTGGTGCTGATCGGGGCGATGGTGGTGACGGTGGCGATCAAAGCGTGGCCGTCCTTCCGCTACAACGGCCTCGGCTGGTTCGGGCCGGGCGCCGAAGTCGACACCGAGCTTCGGGCGATGCGCGAATCGGCTCCGCTGAAGGGGCACGGCCTGCTCTACTTCACGGCCTGGCCGCTGCTGTGGGGCACGATCGTCACGACGCTCGCCGCGGTCGCGCTCGCGCTCGTCGTCTCCACGTTCGCGGCGATCTTCCTGACCGAGTTCGCGCCGCCCCGCATGCGCCGCACGCTGGACCCCGTGATCCGCCTGCTGGCGGGCGTCCCGTCGGTCATCTACGGGCTGATCGGGATCCTCGCGATCGCCCCGTGGGTCGATCAGCACCTGCTCAGCGAGTCGCGCAAGAAGTCGGTGCTCTACGTCGTGCAGCTGAACGGCGAAAACCTCACCACGGGGACGCTGATCCTGACCGTGATGATCCTGCCGATCATGGTCGCGATCACGGCCAGCGCCCTCTCCTCGGTCCCGCCCGCCTGGCGCGAGGGGTCGGTCGCGCTCGGCGTCAACCGCTGGCGCACGATCCGGCGCGTCTCGCTGCGCACCGTGTGGCCGGCGGTCGCGGCGGGCACGGTGCTCGCGACGGCACGCGCGCTCGGTGAGGCAGTGATGCTCGCGATGGTCGCCGGCTCGACGCCGTTCGCCGCCAACCCCCTCGACGGGCTGACGTTCCTGTTCGAGCCGGTCCGGCCGCTGGCCGCGACGATCTTCCAAGAATCGGAGGGCCTGACGATCGGGCCCCTGTCGCACACGATCTACGCGATGGGCGCCGTGCTGCTGCTCTCCGCGGCGATGCTCTCGCTGGCGGGATGGGCGGTCAAGCAGATGCTCGTGAGGCAGGGGATCCGAGCCTGATGGCCGCAGCGGCCGTCTCCCCCGCCCCGCCGAAGGCGGTCGTGCGCCCGCCCCGCGAGCGCGTCTCGAGCTGGCCGCTCGTGGACAGGCTCTTCTACGCGCTGTGCTGGATCAGCGGGCTCGCGCTGTGCGCGATCGCGCTGTGGATCGTGCTCTACATGCTCGTCAAGGGCGTCTCCTACCTGAAGCCGAGCCTGCTGACCTCCTCGCCCGTCTCGGGCTCGATCCAGCAGACCTCCAACGGAGGCTTCCTCGATCCGATCGAGGGGACCCTGCTGGTGACGGCGGTCGGCACGCTGATCGCGGCGCCGCTCGGCGTCGCGATCGCCGTGTGGCTGACGGAGTACGCGCGCCCGTCGTGGCTGGCGCGGGCGGTGGATTCAGCGATCGAGATGCTCGCGGGCGTCCCGAGCATCGTGCTCGCCCTGTTCGGGCTGATCTTCTTCTCGCAGGGCTTCCTCACGTTCGTCTCGCAAGGCGCGGCCAGCGGCGCGCTCGGGCAGTCGTTCATCGCCGCCGGCGCCGTCATGGCGCTGATCGCGCTGCCCCTGATCGTCGCCGCCACGCGCGAGGGGCTCGAAGCGCTCCCGCCGCGGATCCGCGAGGCGTCGTTCGCGCTCGGCAAGACGAAAGCCACGACCAGCCGCTACGTGCTGCTGCCGGCGATCAAGCCCTCGATCGCGGCCGGCGTGGTGCTCGGGATGGGGCGGATCATCGGCGACACGGCGATCATCACCGTGCTGCTCGGCGGCTCGGCCCAGCTGACCGAACCGGTCGGCCACACTCCCGTCTGGGGCCTGCTGCGCGGCACCGGCTCGACCCTCACTAGCTACGTCTACTACAACTCCCCCGCCGGCGAGGGCAACGCGCACGAGAAGGCGTACGCCGCCGCCTTCGTGCTGCTGCTGATGGTCCTGGCTCTGAACTTCCTCGTCACCCGCTTGACCGTGACCGGCGAGCGGGGGCCGGCGGCCGCCTCCCGCCTGCGCATGAAGCTCGCCGAGTCCTTCGCCGGCAGGCGCTGGTCGTGATGGACCCGCTGATGCCACCCCCGATCCGCCGTATCGCGCTCGACGCCGAGCCGACGATCGCGCCCGCGCGCGAGCTGCCGCAGCGAAACGGCCACGCCGTCCCGGCGGCCGTCGCCGCGCGCCCGACCCGTGCCCCCGCCTCGCTCGTGCGCGACCGCATGACGGTCGAAGGAGTGTGGCTGGCCTACGGGGAGAACTGGGTCGTGCGGGACGTCAGCCTGCCCGTCCGCCAGGGCGAGGTGCTGGCGCTGATCGGGGCCTCGGGATCGGGCAAGACGACCCTGCTCAGGTCGCTGAACCGCCTCACGGAGATCACCGCCGGGGCGGCCCGCGCCGGGCGCATCGCCCTCGACGGGACGGACATCCACGAGCTCGAGGTCAACGCCCTGCGCCGCCGCGTCTCGATGGTCTTCCAGCAGCCCAACCCCTTCCCGATGTCGATCTACGACAACGTCGCCTACTCGCTGGCCGAGCAGCGGCCCGACCGCGGCAGGCGCAGGCGCAGGCGCAGCCCCGAGCTGTCGGCCGCCGTCGAGGACGCGCTCCGCCGGGCCGGCCTCTGGGAGGAGGTGTCGGGCGACCTCGACCGCTCCGCGCTGCGCCTCTCCGGCGGCCAGCAGCAGCGTCTTTGCATCGCCCGCGCGCTCGCCGCCCAGCCCGAGGTGCTGCTGCTCGACGAGCCCTGCTCGGCGCTCGACCCGATCTCCACGGCGACGATCGAGGAGCTGATCGTGGGCCTGCGCGAGAGCGTCGCGGTGGTGATCGTCACGCACAACCTCCAGCAGGCCTTCCGGGTCGCCGACCACGTCGCGTTCATGCACCTCGGGGAGCTCGTCGAGTACGGCCCGAGCGAGCAGGTCTTCGACCGGCCACGCGAGCAGCGCACCCGCGACTACGTGAGCGGGGCCTTCGGTTGATCCGGGTCCCAGCCGCCGGCGTGCTCGCGCTGGCGTGCCTCGCGCTCGCCGGCTGTCAGACGACGCAGGAAAAGAGCGCCGCGCTGGAACGGGCGGCCAAGAGCAAGGCCGTGGCGAGGAACGCCACGGGCCTGAGGATCGCAACCGTCAGCCCGACGATCAAAGCGGTCACGGCCACCGCGCTCCACTCAAGCGAAGGCGCCGCGGTCGCGGTCGAGCTCGTCAACAGCTCGGGCGCGGCGAGGGAAGTGCCGCTGCTCGTGTCCGTCGCCGAAGGCTCGCGGGCGGGCGCCTACACGAACTCCGCCCCGGGCCTTGCCCGCTCGCTCACCTCGCTCTCCTACGTGCCGGCCCACGGCCGCGCCGTCTGGGTCGACGACCAGGTTCAGCTGGCCGGCACGCCGGGCCGAGCCACCGCGAAGGTGGGCACGGCGAAGCCTGTCGGGGGCGCGCCGCCGGCGATCGCGATCCTCTCCCACAAGCTCGAAGCCGAACCCGGCGGAGGCCAGACGGTGACCGGCACCGTCGCCAACCGCTCGCAGGTCGATCAGCACGAACTGGTCATCTACGCGCTGGCGAAGAAGAACCGCCGCGTCGTCGCCGCCGGGCGATCGGTTCTCGCCCTGCTCGGCGCGGGCGCGACCGGCAGGTTCCAGATCTTCCTGCTCGGCGCGAGCGCGAGCGGGGCGCAGCTCGAGCTGAGCGCCCCTCCGAGCAGCTTCGGGTGAGTCGCCTCAGCGGCGGCGCTGCTTGAGCGTGATCCCCTCGAGCACGTGGGCGACCGTCTCGCACGCGTCGACCGCGGCCTCCAGCGACTCGAAGATGTCCTTCCAGCGGATCACGACCATCGGGTCGATCCCGCCCTCGAACAGCGAGGCGACGCCGTCGCGCTGCAGCCTGTCCCCCTCGTTCTCGAGGCGGTGGATCTCGACCAGGTGCGTGGAGAGCTCGGTGCCCGTGCGCAGGCACCGCAGCGCCTGGGCGATCTGCTCGCCGGCCCCGACCAGCACCTCGGTGAACTCGACCGCCTGCTCCATCGGCGCCTCGACCTTGTAGAGGCCGAGCTGGGCGGCCGTGTTCTCGGAGTGGTCGACGATGTCGTCGAGCGCCGTCGCCAGCGCGTAGCCGTCGCCGGCGTCGAACGGCGCGCCGACCTTCCCGCCGCCGGCGAGCCGGTGGATGATGTCGTGGGTGATCCGATCGCCTTCCTGCTCGCAGACCTTCAGGTCCTGGGCGAGCGTGGCGTGCTCGGGGTAGTCGACGAGCAGGTCGTGCAGCAGCAGGCCGCACTTCTGGACGTTGCGGCCGGACTCCTCGACCAGCTCCATCAGCACGGTGTCGACCGGACGTCTCAGGAGACTCATCCGGCGAGCATATTGACCGGCGGCGGACTGCACCCGGCTTTCACGGTTTTTTCACGGTCCGGTCACGACTTTGCAACTACCGGCGCGCCCGCCCGTGGGAGTCTGCATCGTCGTGGCGGTCTACCCGGAGAGCCCCGAACTGCCCGAGATCCTCTACGCGGGGGAGCTCGAGATCAGACCCGAGGAGGGGCTGGTGCTCGCGACCGGCCAGGCGCTGACGCTGTCGGTGCGTGAGTTCGAGCTGCTCGCCGCGATGGCCCGCCGGCAGGGCACGATCATCAGCCGCGGCGATCTCTACCGGACAGTCTGGGGCGGCGAGCTGCGGCCGGGCGACCGCTCCGTGGACGTCTACGTGAGCAAGCTGCGCAACAAGCTCGAGACGGCGCTCCCCGACCGGCGCTTCATCCACACCCATCCCGGATTCGGCTACCGATTCCAGCCGCAGCCTTCACGAAATGTTCACATCGAATGATCGCCGGTCTATGAAGACTGTTGTCGGGCTGTGAACCCCCGTTTGCGCACACGTGGTCCGAGGAAGTAGCTCGGGCAACGCAGCGGTCCTGCGCTGGAGGCGTGCGGCCGGGAAGCCCACCGGCGAGAGCCGGGCGAAAAACAACCAGTCAGGAGACGCAGTGATCAAGAACAAGTTCGTCGTGCTCGCGGGCTGTCTGCTGCTCGCAGCGGGCATCGCGGCGTGCGGCAGCTCGAGCAAATCGAGCGAAACCACAGCCAGCACGGGCACCACCACCACGGCGCCGGCCAGCTCCAGCGCGAAGACCGCGACCACCCCGCCAAGCGGCTCCGGGACGATCTCCGGCGCCGGCTCGACGTTCGCGGCGCCCGTCTACGAACAGTGGGCGTCGACCCAGTCGGGTCTCACGGTGAACTACCAGGCCGTCGGCTCGGGAGCGGGCATCACGGCCCTGGCCGGCAAGGTCGTCGACTTCGGCGCCTCGGACCCGCCGTTGAAGGAAGAAGAAGAAAAGGAAATCTCGGCCAACGGCAGCTCGCCGGTGCAGATCCCGATGTTCCTGGGCGCGATCACCGTCTCCTACAACCTGTCCGGCGTCAAGAGCGGGCTGAAGCTCGACGGCAAGGCCCTCGGCGACATCTTCATGGGCAAGGTCAAGACCTGGAATGACGCCGAGATCAAGGCGCTGAACCCGGGCGTGACGCTGCCGAGCACGCCGATCACGATCGTCCACCGCTCCGACTCCTCGGGCACGACGGCCGGCTTCACCGGCTTCCTCGCGGCCGTCGACCCCGAATTCAAGAGCAAGGTCGGCGAAGGCAAGGAAGTCCCCTGGCCGACCGGCACCGGCGCGAAGGGCAACGCCGGCGTCGCGGGCGCCGTCAAGCAGACCGAAGGCGCGGTGGGTTACGTCGAGCAGGCGTACGCCCTGCAGAACAACTTCACCTACGCCTCGATCAAGAACAGCAAGGGCAACTACGTCGCGCCGACGCTCGCATCGACGAGCGCCGCGGGCGACGGCGTGAAGATCCCGGCCAACCTGGGCCTGAAGGTCATCAACGCGCCGGGCTCGAGCGCCTACCCGATCGCCTCGCAGACGTTCATCGTCGTCAACAAGGACCTCTGCAAGGCCGGCACCCCGGGCGGTGAAGAAGCGGCGAAGAACGTCGTCAAGTTCATCTCCTACGGGCTCGGCGAAGGCCAGAAGATCCTCTCGCAGGCCGATTACGCGGCGCTCCCGGCGCCGATCCTGGCGAAGTCGAAGGCGGCACTGGCCTCGCTCGAATGCAACGGCTCGAAGATCGGCGGCTGACGAGGCTCCGATGACTCCACGGATCCGGTAAACAGCGCTTCGTGGAGGCAGCATCCGTACCCGGTGGCGGCCGCGCACTTCTCGCGCGGTCGCCACTGGCACGTCTTCCCGACAGGGCGCTGCGCTACGGCCTGACCGTCTTGGCCGCGCTGATCCTGGCCCTGATCGTCTACTTCTTCGTGCGCCTCTTCGACGAGGCGCGGCCGGCCTTCTCCCAGGCCGGCGTGTTCGGCTTCGCGTTCTCGAACAACTGGAACCCCAGCGCCGGCCACTTCGGCGCGCTGCCGCTCGTCGTCGGCACGCTGATCACCTCGGCGCTCGCGCTGATCATCGGCGTGCCGGTCGCCGTCGCGGCTGCGATCTACACGACGGAGCTCGCGCCGCGGCGGCTGCGCACGCCGCTGACGGTCCTCGTCGAGCTGCTCGCGGCGGTCCCCTCGGTCGTCTACGGCCTGTGGGGCATCTTCTTCCTCGCCCCCAAGCTGAGAGGCGCCGAGCAATGGGTCGCCGACCGCCTCTCGTTCGTCCCGTTCATCGGCGGGGGGATCGTCACGATCCCCAACTGCTTCGTCGCCGGGCTCGTGCTGGCGATCATGATCCTGCCGATCGTCAGCGCGATCAGCCGCGAGGTGATGGCGACCGTGCCCTCCGACCACAAGGAGGCAGCGCTCGGCCTCGGCGCGACGCGCTGGGAGATGATCCGAATCGCGGTGCTCCCCTACTGCCGCTCGGGGATCGTCGGCGGCGCGATGCTCGGCCTCGGGCGCGCGATCGGCGAGACGATCGCGGTCACGATCCTCGTCGGCGACACCCAGCAGATGGTCTCCCACCTGTTCGGCCAGAGCAACAGCCTCGCCGCCGCGATCGCCAACGAGTTCGGAGAGGCGACCGGGACGCACCGCTCGGCGCTGTTCGCGGCCGGGCTCGTCCTGTTCGTGCTGACGCTGCTGGTGAACAGCCTCGCGCGCCTGTTCGTCGTGCGGGCCGGCCGCGCGACCTCGCCCCCGCGGGCCGAGGACCACACCTCCAAAGGCGCCGGCATGCTGATGGCCGCGGACACGGCGGCGGGCGCGTGAGCGCGCAGGGGGCGACGCCGGAGCTGCTCGGCCGCCTCGCGGTCAGCCCGTCCCGGCGGCGGCGCGACAGGATCGCGCGCGGCACGATCCTCGGCGCGACGATCCTCGCCCTGATCCCGCTCGTGCTGATCGTCTACTACCTGCTCAAAAAGGGCCTCGGCTCGTGGAGCTCGGACTTCTTCACGACCGACCCGACCGGCAACACGTTCTTCAAGACCTCGACGATCGGGGGCATCAAGAGCGCGATCCTCGGCACGATCGAGATCGTCGCGCTCGCCTCGGCGATCGCGATCCCGCTCGGGATCGCGGTGGCGGTCTGGCTCGTCGAGTACGGCCGCGACGGGCGCTTCGCCCAGCTCGTGCGGTTCTTCGTCGACGTGCTCACCGGCGTCCCCTCGATCGTCTTCGGCCTGTTCATCTACATCGTCCTGGTCGTCGGCACCGGCTCGAGCTACGCGGGCTACAAGGGCTCGATCGCGCTGGCGCTGCTGATGCTCCCGGTCGTGATCCGCTCGGCCGAGGTGATCCTGCTGCTCGTCCCCGCCGGCCTGCGCGAATCGGCGCTCGCGCTGGGCTCGCCGCGCTGGCGGGTGATCGCGCGGATCGTGCTTCCCACCGCGCTGCCAGGGATGGTCACCGGCGTCCTGCTGGCCGTCGCCCGCGCCGCGGGCGAGACCGCGCCGCTGCTCTTCACGGCCGGCTCGACCCACGTCACGTCGAGCAATCTCGGCTCGTTCATGAACTCGCTGCCCGTCCAGATCTACAACGACGTGAACTCCCCGACGGAGTCCGTCGTGAACCGCGCGTGGGGCGCCGCCCTGACGCTCGTGGCGCTGATCCTGCTGCTCAACCTGCTGGCTCGTCTAATCTCGCGAAGGAGTCGCCTGGCATGACCCCGACTGGACCGACCGAGCAGGTTTCGAACTTGGACCCCGACACTCCCCCCGACACCGGCCGCGAGACCGCGAGCGAGGCTGCCCGGCCGATCGTCTCCCCCGAGCGGCGCGAGGAGCGAGCCGGCCCGGTCACGCACGCGGGCCTCAGCGTCAAGCTCGAGGGCCTGAAGGCCTTCTACGGCAAGGCAGAACAGGTCAAGGGCATCGACCTCGAGTTCAAAGCCAACGAGGTGACCGCGATCATCGGCCCCTCCGGGTGCGGCAAGTCGACGATGGTGCGCTGCATCAACCGCATGCACGAGGAGATCCCCGGCGCCCGCGCCGAGGGCCGGGTGATGCTCGACAAGATCGACGTCTACGACCCCTCGATCGACGTCGTCGCCGTGCGCCGGGCGATCGGGATGGTCTTCCAGAAGCCGAACCCCTTCCCCACGATGTCGATCTTCGACAACGTCGCCGCCGGCCTGCGCCTGACCGCCCGGCGCGGCGACCTGCGCGAGAAGGTCGAGCGGGCGCTGCGCGGCGCGGGCCTCTGGGAAGAGGTCGCCGACCGTCTCTCGGAGCCCGGCGCCGGCCTCTCCGGCGGCCAGCAGCAGCGGCTCTGCATCGCCCGCTCGCTGGCGGTCGAACCCGAGGTGATCCTGATGGACGAGCCTTGCTCGGCGCTCGACCCGATCGCGACGCTGCGGATCGAGGAGCTGATCGACGAGCTGAAGGCACGCGTCACGATCGTGATCGTGACCCACAACATGCAGCAGGCCGCCCGTGTCGCCGACCGCACCGCATTCATGCTCGACGGCAAGCTCATCGAGGTCGGCCCGACGCCGACGATCTTCACGACCCCGAGCGATCCCCGGACGGAGGAATATGTCACCGGCAAGTTCGGATAGCGCCGGCGCGCTGCCGCCCGACGCCGCGCCCGCTCCCGAAGGGTCCCACCCCCGCGCGCACTTTCAGGAGCAGCTCGAATCGCTCGAGACGCACGCCCTCGGCGGGCTCGACCTGATCGTCGAGCAGCTCGACCGGGTGCTCGAGGCGCTCGCCCACCAGGACGTCGAGCTGGCTGAGATGGTGATCGTCGACGACGACCGCGTCGACGGGCGCTACCTGGAGGTCCACCAGGGGATCCTCTCGCTGCTCGCGCTGCAGGCGCCCGTGGCGGGCGATCTGCGCCTCGTCGCGGCGCTGCTCCACACGATCAAGCACATCGAGCGCATGGGCGATCAGTGCGTGAACATCGCGAAGATGATCCCGCTCTCGGGCCACGAGCCGCCGGTCCACGACGAAATGCTCGGCGCGCTGACCAAGATGGGCGCCTTCGCCCGCTCGGAGGTCGTGCAGTCGAAGGCCGCCTTCGCCGGCCGCGACATCGCGCTCGCCGAGGACCTCGTCCGCCAGGACCGCGAAATCAACCGCCTCAACCGCGACATCTTCAGGCTCGCGATCGAAATCGGCGACGACCCGGACACGCGCGAGTGGGCGATGCACATGACGCTCGTCGCCCGCGCCCTGGAGCGAATCGGCGACAACGCGGTCGACATCGGCGAGCAGGTCGCGTTCGTCGTCACCGGCCTGTTCCGCGAGTTCTCGGACTCCTCGCGGCCGCTCGGCACGAAGCAGTAGGGCTTACGGCGGGCCGCGGGGCGGTGACACGCTGCCGCACGGGAGCCGTCTCGACCCACGGGATCGAGCTCGGCGCTGCGATGCGGCCGCCGCTACTCGCGGTCGAGTGATACGCCGATCACGCCAAGCCGGCGGGTGAGCCCTCCGAGCGCGAAGGCGCGCAGCTCCTGCGGATCGGCCCCCAGCACGTCGGAGCCCGCACCCGGCGGCGGCGTCAGCGACTCGGCGACCGCGGGGAGCAGCTCGAGCAGCGTCCCCCGCACGACGTCCGCCATCGCGCGCTCGCGCGCGACGGCGTCGCGAAGGAACCACACTCCGTAGCCGATGTGGCGCTGCTCGTCGTGGTGGATCTTCGTGTAGCCCGCGAGGAAGCCGGGCAGCAGCCCCTCGCGTTCGAGGAACCGCGTCGAGAACTCGAACGTCGTCAGGCCGAGGGTCGACTCGAGGACGAGGTGGTAGATCGTCACGAACGCGACCTTCGCCGCCAGATCGCCCGGGTCGGCGAGCAGGCGGTCGTGCGCGGCGACGAGCCGCTCGTCGAAGATCGTCCGAAAGGCCGGCGAGATCTGCGCCCTGGCGCGCTGTACGTGCGCGGCTATCTCCGCCGGCTCCGAGACGACCTCGTCCTGAAAGCGGGCGTAGAACTGCATGTGCCGCGCCTCGTCGACCTGCTGGGTGGCAAGGAAGGCCACCTCCTCCTCGCTCGCCCCCGCGCCGACGAGCCCGGAGAACTTCGTCGTGATCCGCTCCTCGGCGACCATCAGCGAGCCGAGCACGAACGTCAGCAGCGACCGGTCCTCCATCGCGGCCCACTGCTCCCCGTCGACGGTCAGGTCGACCTCCCAGGGATTCCACTGACCCTCCTCCCAGTGGCGGTAGAGCGTCTGCGGGTCGTAGAGGTGGATCTCCCCTCCCGTCACGAGGGCTTCCTCGCCCGCACGATCGCCGACCTCGCCTGCGCGTGGACGCGATGGGTCTCCTCGATCTCGATGCCCTCGAGGCCCGCCGCGGCGAGCGCGTCGCGGAACTCGCGCTCGGTCAGCGCCCCGGCGATGCAGCCGGTGTAGGCCTGCATGTCGGCGCGGGTCGACTCGTCCATCCCCTCGTCGGCGATCACGTCCGAGACGGCGAAGCGTCCCCCCGGTCGCAGGACGCGGGCGACCTCCGCCAGCACCCGCGGCTTGTCGGCCGACAGGTTGATCACGCAGTTGGAGATCACGACGTCGACGCTCTCGTCCGGCAGCGGGATCTCCTCGATGTACCCCTTGTGGAACTCGACGTTCTCGACGCCGGCCTTGCGGGCGTTCTCGCGCGCGAGCGCCAGCATCTCGTCGGTCATGTCCAGCCCGTGGGCCCGGCCCGTCGGCCCGACGCGCCTGGCGGAGAGCAGCACGTCGATCCCGCCCCCGGAGCCGAGATCGAGGACCGTCTCGCCCTCGCGCAGCTCCGCGACGGCCGTCGGGTTCCCGCAGCCGAGCGACGCCAGGCGCGCTCCGTCGGGGATCTGCTCGCGGTCGCCGAGCTCGTAGAGGGCGGCGCCGAACACCTCGCTCCCGCCGTCGAAGGTCTCGCTGGGCGCGCAGCAGCCCGCGCCCGGATCCGTCTTCGCCACCTGGAGAGCCGCGGCGGCGTAGCGGGCTCGCACCCGCTCGCGCACATCGTCGTTTTCGCCCGCGGCGCAGCCGCAGCCGCTCTCCTGCCCGCAGCAGTCGGCCTTCGCGTCCGGCTCGCAGCAGTCCGCCTGCGCCTCGGGCGCGCAGCACGCGTCGGTGGTCGTCTCGGGTGCGCTCAGCTCAGCCATGCGGAAAGCTCCTCCAGGGTCTCGGGGATCACGTAGTAGTACGCCCACAGGCCCTTGCGCTCGGAGTCGACGATGCCTGCCGCGCGCAGCTTCTTGAGGTGATGCGAGAGCGTCGGCTGGGAGACGTCGAACAGCGGCACCAGCTCGCACACGCAGACCTTGCCCGCGTGGTTTCGCAGGACGTCGACGAGCTGCAGGCGGATCGGGTCGCCGAGCGCCTTGGCGACCTCAGCGAGCCGCTCGGCCCCTTCCACCGTCACCTCCGGGTAGACCAGCGGCTCGCAACACAGTTCCCCGGGCGCGCGCTTCTGCTTCGGGGTCAACTCCAGCTGGGCGGGCATAGACATAAACATATCAATAACACTTACATCTGTCGATCTAATAGGATCCTCGGCGTGAGCACCCGCGTGGGCATCAACGGCTTCGGGCGGATGGGCCGCCTCGCCCTCCGCGCCGCCTGGGATCGGCCCGAGCTGGAGTTCGCCCACGTCAACGAGACCGCCGGCGACGCAGCCACCGCGGCGCACCTGCTGACGTTCGACTCGGTGCACGGCCGCTGGTCGGAGGACACCTGCGGCGAGGGCTCGGTCCTGACGGTGCAGGGCAAGCCGATCGGCTTCAGCGCGGCGAGCGAGCCGGGCGACGTGCCGTGGGGCGAGCTGGGGGTCGAGGTCGTGCTCGAGTGCTCGGGACGCTTCCGCACCGCGGAGAGCCTCGAGGGCTACTTCCGTCAGGGGATCGCGAAGGTGATCGTGGCCGCGCCCGTCAAGGAGCACGCGCTCAACGTCGTCGTCGGCGTCAACGACGACTCCTACGACCCCGCGCGCGACCGGATCGTGACGGCGGCGTCGTGCACCACGAACTGCCTGGCGCCCGTCGTGAAGGTGATCCACGAGGCGATCGGGATCCGCCACGGGCAGATCACGACCCTGCACGACATGACGAACACGCAGACGGTCGTCGACGCCCCTCACAAGGATCTGCGCCGCGCCCGCGCCTCGAGCGTCTCCCTGATCCCGACGACGACCGGGTCGGCGAGCGCGATCGGGCTGATCTTCCCTGAGCTCGAGGGCAAGCTCGACGGCCTCGCCGTGCGGGTCCCGCTCCTGAACGCCTCGCTGACCGACTGCGTCTTCGAGGTGGAGCGCGCGACGACCGTCGAGGAGGTCAACGCGCTCCTGCGCTCGGCCGCCGAGGGGCCGCTGCAAGGGATCCTGGGCTATGAGACGCGTCCGCTCGTGTCGGTCGACTTCAAGGGCGACCCGCGCTCGGCGATCGTCGACGCCGGCTCGACGAAGGTGGTCGACCGGACGCAGGTGAAGATCCTCGCCTGGTACGACAACGAGTGGGGCTACGCGAACCGGCTCGTCGAGCTCGCGCGCACGGTCGCCGCGGCGCTGCCCCCGGGCCCCGGAACGACGCAGGCGGCGAATCGCGATGGCTGAGACGACCGTGGCCGGCGAGACGGCGGGCGGGGACCGGCGCAACTACGCGATCGTCACCGGCGCCTACTGGACCGACACGCTCGTCGACGGCGCGACCCGCACGCTGGTCCTGTTCTACTTCGACCGGCTCGGCTACAGCCCGCTGCAGGTCGCCTCGCTGTTCGTCCTCTACGAGATCGCGGGGGTCCTCACGAACCTCTTCGGCGGCTGGCTCGCGGCCCGCCGCGGCCTGAAGGTCAGCCTCTTCCTCGGCCTGGCAGTTCAGGTCGCGGCGCTCCTGATGCTCGGCCTCGCCCCCGCCTCGCTGCTCGTCGTGCCGTTCGTGATGGCCTCCCAGGCGCTGTCGGGCATCGCCAAGGACCTGACGAAGATGAGCTCGAAGAGCGCCGTGAAGCTGGTCGCGCCGGAAGGCGACGAGTCGGCTCTGTACCGCTGGGTCGCGGCGCTGACGGGATCGAAGAACGCGCTGAAGGGGATCGGGTTCTTCCTCGGCGGCCTGCTGCTGAGCACCGTCGGGTTCCGGGCGGCGACGCTGCTGATGGCCGGGCTCACGCTGCTTGCGTTGATCGCCGCCGCGCGGCTGATCCACGGCCACCTCGGCACGCCCGACAGGGCCGCCAGGTTCAGGCAGATGTTCTCGAGCAACCGCGCCGTGAACGTCCTCGCGGCCGCCCGGATCTTCCTGTTCTGCTCGCGCGACGTCTGGTTCGTCGTCGGCCTCCCCTTCTTCCTGTACTCCGAGCTCGGCTGGACGTTCTGGCAAGCGGGGACCCTGCTCGCCGTGTGGGTGATCGGATACGGCGCCGTCCAGGCCGCCGCGCCGCGCATTCTCAGGGGCCGCGTACGCGGTCCGGGCGGCGAGCCCGGCGGGGCGACCGCGGTCCGGCTCGCGCTCGCGCTCGCCTTCTGCCCCGCCGCGATCGCGATCGGGCTCGAGGCGCACCTCGACGAGACGCTCGTGATCGTGCTCGGGCTGATCCCGTTCGGGATCGCGTTCGCGATGAACAGCGCCGTGCACTCCTACCTGATCCTCGCCTACTCCGACAACGACAAGGTCGCGATGAACGTGGGCTTCTACTACATGGCGAACGCGCTCGGGCGCCTCGCGGGAACCGTGCTCTCCGGCGCGCTGTACCAGTGGAACGGCCTCACCGCCTGCCTCTGGGCCTCGACGGCGTGCATCGTCGTCGCCGGCGCTTTCTCGCTGCTGCTGCCGTCCGGCCTCTCGCGGCACGTTCCGCCACGGCAGGCGGGCCAGGCGGCATAGGGCGAGCCGCTCCCGGCGAACTCGCCCGGACCGGCGCAAATAGCGAAAGGCGCCTGTGAAGATCCTGTTACGCCTGCTTGCGCAAGCCTTTTCGGGGCTCCCTATCCCTTACACTCAGCCGCGATGACGGCAAGCGCAAGCGTCGGGGAGGCGAACCCCGCACAGGCCGCTCCGCTACCGGGCACGGACGTCCCGGCCGCCCCAGGGGGATCGATGCGCATCGCGGTCCTCGACCGCGACAGCGGCTTCATCCAGGTCCTCTCCAAGCGCCTCGACCGGCTCGGCTGGGAGCACCGCGTGCTCGCCAGCCCCGTGCCCGCCGAGGCCGTCGTCTCGATGCGCCTGAGCGCGCTGGTCGTCGATCTCGCGGTGCTCGGGCCGCAGGCGTGGAGCTGGCTCGAGCGGCTCTGCGAGGCGCTCCCCGAGCTCGGGATCGTCGTCTGCACGGGCCCCTCGACGGTCGCTCAGAGGGTCCGCGGGCTGCGTCTCGGCGCCGACGACTGGATCACCAAGCCGTGTCATCCCGAGGAGGTCATCGCGCGCGTGCAGAGCGTCGTGCGCAGGCGCCGCCGCTCCAGCAGCCGCGCGGAGACCGCCCCGGTCCAGGCCGGCGAGGTCGAGATCCGCTCGGACCGCTTCCAGGCCTTCGTCGACGATCACAGCATCGACCTGACGCGCCGCGAGTTCGAGCTGATCGAGCTGCTCGCGGCCGCCGAGGGACGCGTGCTCGAGCGTGAGGAGATCTACTCGCGGCTGTGGGGCTACACGATGGTCCGCGGCGACCGCTCGGTCGACGTGTTCGTCCGAAAGCTGCGCCAGAAGCTCGAGAAGGCCTCGCCGAAGTGGCGCTACATCCACACCCACTTCGGGATCGGCTACCGATTCGCCGCCGAATCGCTCGAGGTCGTCGACCCGAGCGCCGTCCCCTCCTCAGTCCCCGCCGACTGGGACGCCGGCGATCAGACCGAGCTCGCGGGGGCGCAAGAGGATGGCGAGCTCGGCGCCCGGGCCGTCTAGGCGCAGCACCGCCAGACCGCCCTTCTTCAGCTCCACCCGCCCGCCGGAAAGGGCTCCGGCGACCGTCGAGAGGTCCGGCTCGTGCCCGACCAGCAGCACGCGGCCGTCGGGCCCGTACCCGCTGATCGCGTCCAGCGCCTGCGCGGGATCGAACCCCCCCGACAGCGGCGCGTGCTCGCACAGCAGCTCCCGCTGCGCCTCGGGCCAGGTCTCGGCCGCTAGCTCGGCGGTCCGCGCGGCGCGCACCCGCGGGCTGTACAGGATCGCGTCGAACTCGACGCCGAGGCGCGCGATCGCGGCCCCGGCGGCGCGCGCCTGGCGCTCTCCGCGCTCGGTCAGGCGCCGCTCGGCGTCCTCGCGGCTGCCGTGCGGCTCGGCCTCGGCGTGTCTGAGTAGCCACAGTTGGCGTGCCATCCGCTCGCCCCACCCTAGCGCTCGGAAGCCCCCAAATTGCGTCCTCGAGCGCGGTGCTCGCAGCACCGTGTAGCGTGAGGGCGAGATGGACCAGGGCGGTGGACACAACTTCGGCATCGGCGGCCCACACTCGAGCCTCGGGACCGCCGCGCGCACGCCCGCGGGCCTGGAGGCGAGCCTGCCCGCGTACGTCCCGGCGCCCCACGGAGCCTCGCCCGCGACGGTCGCCGAGACGCTCGAGCATCCGTCGCTGTACATAAATCGCGAGCTCTCGTGGCTCGACTTCAACGACCGGGTCCTGCAGCTGGCCGAGGACGAGCAGGTGCCGCTGCTCGAGCGGGTCAAGTTCTGCGCGATCTACACGACCAACCTCGACGAGTACTACATGGTCCGCGTGGCCGGGCTGCGCGACCAGATCGACGCCGGCGTCGAGACGGCCGGCCAGGACGGGCGCACGCCGTCTGAGACGATCGCCCTGATCCGCGAGAAGGTGCTCGAGCAGGGCCGGCGCCTGACCGACTGCTTCGAACGGCGCCTGCGCCCCGTGCTCGCCGACGCCGACATCCGGGTCGTGGGGGTGGCGGAGCTCGACGACGAGCGGCGCGCCGAGCTCGCCCGCCACTTCCAGAAGGCGATCTTCCCAGCCCTGACGCCGCTGGCGGTCGCGCCCGGCCGGCCCTTCCCGTACATCTCGAACCTCTCGCTCAGCCTCGCGGTGCTCGTGCGCGACCCCGTCACCGACCAGACCGTCTTCGCCCGCGTGAAGGTCCCGACGGAGATCCTGCCCCGCTTCGTCACGCTGCGCCAGCCGAGCGGGGAGCCGGCGCTGCTCGTTCCGCTCGAGGACGTGATCGCCAACCACCTCGACGCCCTCTTCCCCGGCATGGAGATCGCCGACTGCGACGTGTTCCGCGTGACCCGCGACGCGGACCTCGAGGTCTCAGACGACGCGGCCGACCTGCTGCAGGCGGTCGAGGACGAGCTGCGCCGCAGGCGCTTCGGCGAGATCGTCCGGGTCGAGGTCGGCGCGCGCTGCTCCGAGCAGCTGCGCGGCTCGCTGACGAGCCTGCTGGGCGTGCAGGACGACGAGGTCTTCCCCGTCGACGGCCTGCTCGACATGGGCGCCCTCTGGCAGATCGTCAAGCTGCCCGGCCACGCCGAGCTGCGCGACGAGCCGCTGCCCGTCGTGACCCACCCGCGCCTGATGCGCCACGAGGGGGACCGTCCCGACGTGCTCGGCGCGATGCGCGAAGGCGACGTGCTCGTCCACCACCCCTACGACTCGTTCGCGACCTCCGTCGAGCGCTTCGTCGAGCAGGCCGTGGCGGACCCGAACGTGCTCGCGATCAAGCAGACCGTCTACCGCACGAGCGACGACTCCCCCCTCGTCCCCGCGCTGATCGAAGCGACCGAACGGGGCAAGCAGGCGGTCGCCCTGGTCGAGCTCCAGGCCCGCTTCGACGAGCGCATGAACATCCACTGGGCGAAGGCGCTGGAGGAGGCGGGCGTCCACGTCGTCTACGGCCAGCCCGCGATGAAGACCCACGCCAAGTGCGTCCTCGTCGTCCGCCGCGAGGGCGACGGGGTGCGCAACTACGTCCACATCGGGACCGGCAACTACCACTCGGCGACGGCGCGCCTGTACACCGACTTCGGCCTGTTCACCGTCGACGAGCAGATCGGCGCCGACGTGGCCGACATGTTCAACTACCTGACCGGCTACGGGCGACCGCTTCACTACCGGCGCGTCCTGACCGCGCCGAACATGCTGCGCGACGGGATCATCGCCGAGATCGAGCGGACCGTCGAGGCCCACCGGGACCACGAACCCGCCCGGATCGCGATGAAGATGAACGCGCTCGTCGACGGCCGCTGCATCCGCGCCCTCTACGCGGCCTCCCAGGCGGGCGTGCAGATCGACCTCAACGTGCGCGGGATCTGCTGCCTGCGCCCGGGCCTGCCGGGCATCTCCGAGAACATCCGGGTCGTCTCGGTCGTCGGGCGCCTGCTCGAGCACTCGCGCGTCTACGCCTTCCAGCGCGGCGGCGAGCAGACCGTCTTCATCGCCTCGGCCGACCTGATGCCGCGCAACCTCGACCACCGCGTCGAGCTCGCCGTCCCGATCCTCGAGCCCGACCTTCAGGACGAGCTGCTCGACACGCTCGCGCGCGCCTTCGCCGACAACCAGAACTCGTGGGAGCTCGACGGCGACGGCAGCTGGCACCGTCGCGAGGCGGGCGTCGGCGGGGCCGGGTTCGAGCCCCGCAGCATGCAGCTCGAGATCGCAGAGCGCCACGCCGCCCGCGCGGGCTCCGAGCGCGACGCCGAGAGCGCCGCGACCGCGTTCAGCTGACGCTCGGCGCCGGGAGCCGCTCAAGCACCTCTTTGAGCTCGTCGACCGATTGATAGTCGAGCCCGAGCCGGTGGTCGTGGCGGTGGCGCACGACGCCCTGCTCGTCGATCACGATCACGGCGCGTTTGACGCCGAGGCGGCGGTTGTAGGCGTCGTATTTGCCGGCGACGCGGCCTTCGGGGTCGGCCAGCAGGGGCACGTTCAGCGAGTGCTTGCTGACGAACGCCTCGTGCGAGCCGAGGTCCTGGGCGGAGATGCCGACGACGGTCGCGCCGAGCGCCGAGAAGTCCCCGGCGCGATCGCGGTAGGAGCAGAACTGTTTGGTGCAGACCGGCGTGTTGTCGCCCGGGTAGAAGAGCAGCACGACGCGCTCGCCACGGTGCTCGGAGAGCTTGAAGGGGCCGTCGGTGCCCTCCAGCTCGAAGTCAGGTGCCTGCTCGCCGACCGCCGGGGTCTTGGCCATGCCGATGTGCCCTCCTCCGTCGCGATGACCCGCCGTGCGGGCCCGGGGGGCTGAGGATAACGCCCGCCGAGAAGCGCCGAGGCGGCGTTCGTGCGAGCGAGGCGTTGCGCTACAACGGTCCGATGCGGGCCCGCATCCCGATCAGCCTCGGCGCCGCCGCGGCGGCCTGCGCGCTCGCCGCGGCCTGCGGCACCTCGGCGCCGGCCGACGCCGGCGCGCCGACGATCGCGCCGAGCGCGATCCCGGCCGCGGCCCCCTCGGGCGCTCCGGTCCTCGATTGGCCGGAGTTCGGCTACGACCCGCAGCGCAGCGACGCCGCGGAGGGCTCGACGGGTATCACGGCGGGCGTCCTCGGGCGTCTGCGCCGAACCCGCGTGACGCTGCCGGGAACCGTCGACTCCTCGCCGATCTACCTCCACCGCGTCACCGTCGCCGGGGCCGCCCACGACACGATCGTCGTCACGACGAGCTACGGGCGGACGCTCGCGGTCGACGCCGCCGACGGGCGCATCCTCTGGACCTTCACGCCCCCGGGCTACTCGGCCTGGGCCGGCAGCGCGCAGATCACCAACACGAGTCCGCTGGCGGACCCCGATCGGCGCTTCGTCTACGCGGCCTCGCCGAACGGCCTGATCCACAAGCTCTCCCTGCAGAGCGGCGCCGAGGCGCCCGGCTGGCCCGTGCCCGTGACCCGCGAAGCGCGCCACGAGAAGCTCGCCGCGGCGCTGAACGTCGACGGTCCGTACGTGATCGCCGCGACCGGCGGCTACATCGGCGACGCGCCCCCCTACCAGGGCCACGTGGTCCTGATCGACCGCTCGTCCGGGCGCCTCGCGGGGGTCTTCAACACGCTCTGCGCGAACCGTCGCTCCCTGATCGAACCGTCCTCGTGCCGCTCCAGCGACTCGGCGATCCTCTCGCGGGGCGGCGCCGTCGTCGAGCCGGGCGGGACGAGGATCCTGATCGACACCGGCAACGCGCCGTGGAACGGGAAGACCGACTTCGGCGACAGCGTCCTCGAGCTGACCGTGCCCGCGCTGCGCCTGCGCCAGGCCTTCACGCCGCGCGAGCAGGCCCACCTGAACGAATCCGACACCGACCTTGGCTCGAGCGCGCCCGCGCTGCTCGGCGGCGACCGCGTCGCCGTGGCGGGGAAGGACGGGGTGCTGCGGGTGCTCTCGCTCTCGCGCCTGAACGGCAGGAGGCCCGGCAGCACGCGGCGGCTCGGCGGCGAACTGCAGCGTCTGCAGGTGCCCGGCGGGGCGGAGCTGTTCAGCGCGCCCGCGGTGTGGCGTCACGGCGGGCACACGACGATGTTCATCGCCGACGAAGCCGGCACCGCGGCCTACGTCCTGCGCGGCGGACGGCTGCTCGAGGCCTGGCACAACACGAACCCCGGGACGAGCCCCGTCCTGGCGGGAGGGCTGCTGTTCGTCTACGACCCGTCCGCGGGCGGCATCGAGGTCTACCGGCCCTCCTCCCCGCGCCCGCTGGCGATGCTCCCGGGCGCCCCCGGGCACTGGAACAGCCCGATCGTCGCCGACGGCCACGTGGTCGAGCCCGAGGGCAACGCCAACGACCACACCCAAACGGGCGGGCTGGACATCCTCTCGGCGCCGTAGCCCGGCGCGGCGGCGTCCGATCGCGCCGCGGTGGCCTCACGTCGGGGATCGCCCGCGCCGATGCTGTCCCGGTGACGACCAAGCGGGTCTTGACAGTCCTCTGGGTCCTCGCGCTCGTCGCGCTCGTCGTCTGGCTCGGCCCCCCGGGGGGCCGGTTCATCGCCGTCGGACTCGCCGCTGCGGCGTGGCGCTACTTCCTGTGGGAAGACCGCGCCTAGCCTGGAAGTCCGCGGCGCAAGGGCCCGGGGCTGTGGGTAGCCTGCAGAGATGACATCCGGTTCGGTGGCGGGTCGGTTGCTGCTCGCCTCGACGACGCTCGAGGATCCCAACTTCATGCGCACGGTCGTGCTGATCGGCATGCACAGCGAGGAGGGCGCGCTCGGCCTCGTGCTGAACCGGCCCTCGACCTCGAGCGTCGCAGAAGCGGTCCCGCAGCTCGAGCCGATGGTGGAGCAGGAGGAGGCCGTTTACGTCGGCGGTCCCGTCCAGTCGAGCTCGATCGTGATGCTCGCCGAGTTCACCGATCCCGAGCCCGCCGGCCTGCTGGTGCTCGGCCGGATCGGCCTGCCCGCTCCCGACGCGAGCCTCGAGGACCTCGCCGCCGCGACCAGCCGTCGCCGCGTCTACGCCGGCTACGCGGGCTGGGGCGAGGGGCAGCTCGACGCCGAGATCGACCGCGGCGACTGGATCGCGCAGGACGCCCTCCCGGACGACGTCTTCTGCGAGCGGCCGGAGGATCTGTGGGCCAGCGTCCTGACCCGCAAGGGCGGCCGCTACGCCCTGCTCGCGCGGATGCCGCTCGACCCGAGCCTGAACTGAGCTTGGCTACTCTGTGGGGGCTGGAGCGCGGCTCGCCCCGCGCGCCGAGCTTCGCCGGAACCCCCTCTTCCCCCCGAGACCGGAGTCCGCCGTGCTGAATCTCGCCCGCTGGTCAACGACGCACCGAAAGTACGTGGTCCTCGGCTGGGTCGTGCTGCTGTTCGCGATCAACGCGCTCGCGCAGTCCGCCGGCACCAGCTACTCCAACAACTTCACGCTGCCCAACTCCGACGCCCAGCGCGCCTCGGACCTGCTCGACCGCAGCTTCGCCACGCAGGCCGGCGACCGCGACACGATCGTCTTCAAGGTCACCTCCGGCAGCGTTCGCGACGCCGCCGTGCGGGCACGGATGGAAGCGATGTTCGCGAAGGTCGCGAAGCTCCCCGACGTCACCGCCGTCGTCAGCCCTTACGCGGGCGCCTCTTCCGGCGACTCCGTCTCGGCCAACGGACGGATCGCGTTCGCGACGGTCGTGTTCGACAAGAAAGCGAACCTGCTGCCCACGAGCGCCCCGGAACGCGTCGTCAAGGCCGCGCGCGAAGCCGCCCGGCCGGGCCTGCAGGTCGAGCTCGGCGGCCAGGCGATCGAGATGACCGAGCAGCCCGGCTTCGGGATCTCGACGGCGGTCGGACTGCTGGCCGCGATCGTCGTCCTGCTGCTCACGTTCGGCTCGCTGATCTCGATGGGCCTGCCGATCGTCACGGCCCTGTTCGGCCTCGGCACCGGCCTGGGCGTGATCGCCCTCTTCACGCACGTCGTCGACACACCCAACTTCTCCTCGGAGCTCGCGGCGATGATCGGGCTCGGCGTGGGCATCGACTACGCCCTCTTCATCCTCACGCGCTTCCGCGAGGCCTACCGCACCCCCGGCCCGACCTTCGGCGACTCCCGCCAGTCGGTCCTGCAGGCGATCGACACGGCCGGACGCGCGGTGCTGTTCGCCGGCTCGACGGTCGTGATCGCGCTGCTCGGGATGATGCTGCTCGGCGTCGACTTCCTCTACGGCGTGGCGATCAGCGCGTCGATCGGCGTGCTGCTGGTGATGCTCGCATCGCTCACGCTGCTGCCCGCGCTGCTGACGATCGCCGGGCACAAAGTCGCCCGCGGCGGGCGCCGCGCGGCGCGCCGCGCCGATGCCCGCGCGGAAGCGGCGCCGAACGGGTCGGGCGGCCCGGAGATGGGCGGCGCGTGGCTGCGCTGGAGCCGCTTCGTCGGCGAGCGACCCGCCGCGATCGCGCTCGCCTCGGCGCTTCTGATGCTCGCGATCGCCGCCCCCGCGATCGCGCTCCGGCTCGGTTCGAGCGACGCCGCCAACGATCCGCCCCAGCAGACCACCCACCGCGCCTACGCGCTGCTCGCGGAGGGCTTCGGGCAGGGCTTCAACGGCCCGCTGGTGGTGGTCGCGGACCTCTCGAAGATCGGCGGCGGCGCGCCCGTCGGCGGCCTCGGCCGCACCGCCACGCAGGTGATCCCCGCGGTCACCGGGCTGTGGGAGTCGATCTCCAAAGCGCCGGGCGTCGCGTCGGTCGTGCCGCCCAAGCTGAACAAGGGCGGCAACGTCGCCCTGATCAGCGTCTACCCCCGCTCTTCCCCGCAGGCGTACGCGACCACCCAGCTGGTCGAAAGGCTGCGCGACCGCGTCGTGCCGCCGATCGAGAAGCGGACCGGGATGAAGGTGTACGTAGGCGGGGTCACCGCGGGCGCGGTCGACTTCGCGACCGTGCTCGGCCACAAGCTGCCGCTGTTCATCGGCGTCGTCGTGCTGCTCTCGGCGCTGCTGCTGCTGATCGTCTTCCGCTCGCTGATCATCCCGCTGCAGGCCGCCGTCATGAACCTGCTCTCGATCGGCGCCTCGCTCGGCGTGATCGTGGCCGTCTTCCAGTGGGGCTGGCTGGGCAGCCTGTTCGGTGTGCAGAAGGGCCCGATCGAGTCGTTCATCCCCGTGATGCTGTTCGCGATCGTGTTCGGGCTCTCGATGGACTACGAGGTGTTCCTCGTCTCGCGCATCCACGAGCGCTGGACGCAGACCCGCGACAGCGCCAGGGCCGTCGGCGACGGGCTCGCCCTCACGGGACGCGTCGTGACGGCCGCCGCGGCGATCATGGTGTGCGTATTCCTGTCCTTCATGCTCGGCGAAGACCGCGTCATCAAGGAGTTCGGGCTGAGCCTCTCGAGCGCCGTGCTGCTCGACGCGCTCGTCGTGCGCTGCCTGCTGCTGCCGGCGACCCTGCACCTGCTGGGAGCGACCACGTGGAAGCTGCCCGCGTGGCTCGAGCGGGCGCTGCCGCGGGTCAACATCGAGGGCACCCTGCAGACCGTCCCCGAGCCCGGGAACGGCGCGGCGGCCGAGCCGGAGGGGGTCCTGGCCGGCGCCGCGTCCGCCGGGAGCGCCCCGGCGGGCGAGGGAGCGGAGGGCTGAGCCCAGGCCGCAGGCGGGCCGCGATCGGCCTGCTGCTCGCCGCAGCGCTCGGGGCCGGTCAGGGCACAGCCCATGCCGCCGCGGTCCGGCGCACCGCGCTGGTCGTCTTTCTGGAAGGCGAAGAGCGCGCGCTGGCCTCCGCCGGGCTCTCCCCGGGCATCCTCTCCGCCACGCAAGGCGCCTACCGCCGTCCTCAGCTGCTGCTCGACCTCACCCAGGGAGCCCGCGTCGCCGCCTCGGCCTATCCGCGCTCCACGCCCCCCTCGCTCGCGCTCCGCCCACTCGCCGGGGGGACGGGGACGATCGAAGGCTGGGAGCAGGCGCGCACCCGCGCCGACCGGGCTCCCCAGCTGCTCACGCCGGGCCTGCTGGCAGGGCAGCTCGCGGGCGGCGCAGGCTACGCGGGAACGGACGCGGCCGAAGCGCTCGACGCGGTCGCGGCGGCGGATCGAGCGGGCCGCGTGGCGGCGGTCTCGCTCGGCGCCGCGAGCACGCTGCCCGGGAGGATCGCCTCGCTGCTCTCGCGTCGCGGACTCGTCGTCGCCGACCTCCCGGCCGGCAACGCGGGCGCGGCGATGCTCGCACGGCTCGCCGCCGCGCGCGACCCGGGCGAGCTGCTGATCGCGATCCAGCGTCTGCCCGAAGGCGCGCGGGGCGAACTGCTGTGGGCAGGGGTCGCCGGGCTCGCTGGAGGGGCCCCGCGCGAGCTGACCTCGCGGACGACCCAGCAGCGCGGCCTGATCGCCGCCGTCGACCTCGCCCCGACGATCCTCACCTGGGAGCGCCTCCCGATCCCCGACGAGGTGCGAGGCCGGGGGATCGAAACCGACGGGGCGCTCTCGGGCGGCTCGCTGCGCTCGCTGCTCGGACGGCTGCGGGTGGTCGGCGGGCGGCGCCTCTCGGCCTTCGGCTTCCTGCTGTGCGCGTGGCTGCTCGCGCTGCTCGCCTGCTCGCCGTGGCCGGCGGCCCGCGCCCGCGCCGTGCGGGCCGGGGCGCTCGGCGTGCTGTGGGCGCCCGCCGCGGTCATGCTCCCGGCGGCTCTCGCCCCCTCGGCGGGGGTCGAGTACGCGACGCTCGCCGTCCTCTGTCTGGCGCTCGGCGCGCTGACCGACGCGCTCGTCCCGTGGCCGCGCGCGATGCTCGCCCCCGCCCTCGCCGGCCCGCTCGCGATCGCCGTCGACGCGCTCGCCGGCTCCCAGCTGCTGGTCCGCTCGCTGCTCGGCCCCAATCCGGCGCTCGGGGCGCGCTTCTACGGCGTCGGCAACGAGCTGAAGTCGGGCCTCGCCGTGCTCGTGCTCGCCGCGGCGGCCGGCGCGCTTTACCCGGCACGGCGCGATCGCCGCGCGCTCGTGACGATCGTCGCCGCGGGGCTCGCGCTGGCCGTGATCGAGGGCGCCGCGCGGATCGGAGCCGGGGTCGGCGGGGTCATCCTCGTCTGCGCGGGGACCGCCGTGGCGGCGGTCGTGCTCGCCCCCGGAGCGCTGACCAGACGCCGCGCGCTGATCGCGATCGCCAGCCCCGTCGCGGGCCTGCTGCTGCTGGCGGCGATCGACCTCGCGACCGCTCACGGCAGCGGCCACTTCACCGGCAGCATCCTGCACGCCCGCTCCGCCGGCGACGTCCGCGACATCCTCGTACGCCGCTACAAGGCGGCCTGGGGGGAGCTGCACAACCACGCGATGCCGGTCGCGACCGCGGTCTCGCTCGCCGCCGCGGTCCTCGCCCTCCGCGCCCGCGACCGGCTGCTCGCGCCGGTCGGCGGCGACCCCGCCTGGGCCGCGGCGTTGGCCGGCGGCCTCGCCGCGGGGGTGGCGGGGGCCCTCGTCGAGGACTCCGGGCCCGTGCTGCTCGTCGTCGCGACCTTCGCCCTCGGCTGCGTGCTCAGCTACCTGTGGGCGCCGCCCCCGCCTCGCACGAGCCGAGCCAGCGCGTAGACGCCCGTCGCGACCGCGACGACTGCGGTGCTCGGCGGGAGCGAGGGGATCGCGTAGGCGAGCGCGACCCCGCCCCAGAGCGAGCCCACGGCGAGCGCGCCCGCCAGCGCCAGCGAGGCGCCCGCGGCGGGCAGCAGGCGATGGGCGGCCGCCGCGGGCCCCGCCAGCAGGCCGAGCAGCAGCAGCGCCCCGACCGCCTGGCTCGCCTCCGCGGCGACGACGCCGAGCAGCGCCAGGAACGCGAAGCCGAGCAGCCTCGTCGGGACGCCGCGGGCGCCGGCGATCTCCGGCGCGACCGAGGCAAACAGCAGCGGGCGGCCGAGCAGCGCCAGCAACACCACGACCGCCGCCCCGATCGCCGCCGCGAGCCGCGCTTCGCCCGCCGAGAGGCCGAAGATCGAGCCGAACAGCGTGTGCGCCGCGACGATCCCCGCCCCGCCCCCGGAGCCGAGACTGAAGCGCGTCAGGAAGAAGACCCCGAGCGCGAGGATCGCCGTGAAGGCGACCCCGATCGTCGTGTCGTCCGCCGGCTCGGCGCCGGACGCGCGGCCGCGCGCGGCGATCGCCCCGCGCCCGAGCAGCGCGATCGCGCCGCCCGCCGCGATCGTCGCCGCGAACAGGCCGATCCGCTCGTCGACCCCGGCCGCCGCCGCGGCGAGCGCCCCCGGGAAGGCGACGTGGCCGAGCGCGTCGCCCGCGAAGACCTGCCCGCGGAGGACGACGAACCAGCCGCAAAGGCCGCACGCCAGGGCTACGAAGCTGCCCGCCAGCAGCGCGTTGCGGACGTATTCGTGGCCGAGCATCAGAGCGCCTCCACGACTGCAGGCGGCCGGCTCCCGCGCCCGCGCGCGGCCAGACGGGGACGGACAGCCGCGAGGATCCGTGCCAGCACGTAGGCGGCGAACGCGACCGCGGCGACGTAGAAGCCGGGCGGGTAGACCGAGAAGTAGGACAGCCCGAGCCCGACCCAGACCACGCCGAGGGCGATCGCGACGCTCGCCGCGAGGCTCGCGAGCGGTCGCGTCGTGAGCGCCTGAGCGGCCGCGGCCGGCATCACCAGCAGCGCGAACACGAGCAGCGGCCCGGTCACCTGGCTGGTGGCGGCGACCGCCAACCCGAGCACCAGCAGGAAGCCCGCGGAGAGGCGCCCGACCGGGACCCCCGCCGCGCCCGCGGCGTGCGGGTCGACGCTCGCGAACAGAAGCGGCCGTCCCGCCGCGAAGAGCGCCAGCGCGACGGCCAGCGCGACCGCCGCGAGCTCGGCGACCTGGCCGTCGGAGACCCCGAGCAGGTTCCCGAACAGCAACCCCTCGAGGTCGCCGAGCACGCCCCCGTAGAGGCTCACGAACAGGAAGCCGAGCGCGAGCGCGAAGGCCTGCACGACGCCGATCCCGGCCGTCTCCTCGCGCCACGCGCGCCCCCGCGCCGCGAGCGCTCCGATCGCGAGCGCCCCCGCCGCGCAGAACGACAGGTAGCCCCAGGCAGCGGCGACCCCCGCAAGCGCCGCGGCCGCGGCCCCGGGGAAGGCCATCATCCCGAGCGTGTGACCCGCGAACGCCTCGCGGCGCACGAGCATCATCCAGCCGGCCAGCGCGGCGGCCACCGCGACCGCGCCGCCGCCGAGCAGGGCGTTGACCATGAAGTGGTATTCGAGGACCTGCGCGACGTCGTGCGCCAGGTTCCACGAGAGCTCGGGCGCGGGCGGCTCAGCGGGCATGCTCGTGGCGGTCGTGGTGGTGGGCGGGCGGCTCGGGCTGACCGATCACCGCGAGACGCCCGTCTGAGGCTCGCAGCACCTCGATCCGCGAGCCGTAGAGCGAGCTCAGCGTCTCGCTCGTCACGACCTCCTCGACCGGCCCGGCGAGCGCTCGCCCGCCCGCCAGGTAGGCGACGCGATCGAGGTACGGCAACAGCGGGTTGACGTCGTGCGCCACGAGCAGGACGGCGACCCCCTGCTCGCGGCAGATCCTCGCCACGAGCGCCGAGACCGACGCCTGGTTGGGAAGGTCGAGCGCGTCGAGGGGCTCGTCGAGCAGCAGCAGCCGCGGGCGCCGCACGAGCGCCTGGGCGATCAGCAACCGCTGCTGCTCTCCGCCCGAGCACTCGCCGATCGGCCGGTCCGCGTACCCGTGCGCGCCGACCAGCTCGATCACCTCAGCGACCCTCTCCCGCGCGGCCGACCGCCGCGCGGCGGCGCCGCGGCCGACGCCGAGCGGCAACCCCCAGCGGTCGCCGTCGAGGCCGAGCCGCACGATGTCACGCCCGCGCAGGCGCAGCGCGCCGTCGAACCCGGGCCGCTGGGGCAGGTAGCCGACCGCGCGGTTCGCGGCGCCGGGCCGCGCGCCGAGGACCGAGACGGTCCCGCTGCTCGCCGGCAGCGCGCCGAGCAGGACCTTCAGCAGCGTCGACTTGCCCGACCCGTTCTCGCCCAGCAGACCGACGAACTCCCCCTCCTGCACGCGCAGCGTGACCTCGCTCCAGATCGTGCGCCCGCCCAGCCGCGCCGCGGCGTCGCGCAGCTCGATCGCCGCTCCGGTGCTCCTCGCCGCCGTCATCGTCCCGCCGATTATAAGACTGAGTCTCGTTCTTATCGGCGCGGGCGCGGCCGCCCGCGCCAGGCGCGATGATCTGCGGCCGAGACCCGCCGAAGAGGAGGAGCGCGATGCACGAGCTGGACGTCGATTCCGAGGAGAGCATCACCCCGACCTACGCCGGGCGCTCGTTCTCGCACGAGATACCCAAGTTCAGGCTTCCGGCCGTCGGCATGCCGGCCTCGGCGGCCTACCAGCTGGTGCACGACGAGCTCAACCTCGACGGCAACCCCGCCCTGAACCTCGCCTCGTTCGTGACCAGCTGGATGGAGCCCCAGGCCGACCTGCTGGCGGCGGAGACGCTCGCCAAGAACATGATCGACCAGGACGAGTACCCGCAGACCGAGGAGGTGCACCGGCGCGTCGTCTCGATGATCGGCCGGCTGTTCCACGCTCCCGCGCACGAGCGTCCGACGGGCACCGCGACGATCGGCTCCTCGGAGGCGATCATGCTCGCGATGCTCGCCCACAAGCGCTCCTGGCAGCGCCGGCGCGAGCGCGACGGCGAGCCGGTCGAGAGGCCGAACATGGTGATCGGCGCCGACGTCCACACCTGCTGGGAGAAGTTCGCGCGCTACTTCGAAGTCGAGGCGCGGGTGATCCCGATGGAGAAGGACCGCTACACGATCTCCGCCGAGCAGGTCGAGCCGCTGATCGACGAACACACGATCGGCGTGGCCGGGCTGCTCGGCACGACCTTCACCGGCCAGCAGGACGATCTCGGCTCGATCGACGAGCTGCTCACGCGTGTGGAGTCCGAACGCGGATGGCGCGTGCCGCTGCACATCGACGCCGCCTCGGGAGGCTTCATCACGCCGTTCGCGCGACCCGAGCAGGAATGGGACTTCAGGCTCGCCTCGGTGCGCTCGATCAACGTCTCGAACCACAAGTTCGGGCTCGTCTACCCGGGCATGGGAACGGTCGTGTTCCGCGACGCCTCCGACCTGCCCGAGGAGCTCGTCTTCCACATCAACTACCTCGGCGGAGACATGCCGAACTACTCGCTGAACTTCTCGCGGCCTTCCTCGTCGGTGATCCTGCAGTACTTCGCCTTCCTGCGGCTCGGCCTGGAGGGCTACCGGGAGATCGTCCGAACCGTGCTCTCCAACGCCGTCGCCCTGGCCGGCAAAGTTCAGGAGATCGACGGCCTCACCCTGATCTCCGACGGCTCGGAGTTCCCGATCGTGGCGGTGCGCGCCCAGGACCCGGAGCGCACCGATCTGACCTTGCTCTCGCACCTGCTGCGCGAGCGGGGCTGGATCGTGCCCGCCTACACGCTGCCGCCGAACGCCGAGGACGTGACGGTGCTGCGGATGGTCGTCAAGGAGAACTTCTCGCGCGACATGGCGGGGATGCTCGCGAAGGACCTGAAGGCCGCGGTGCACCTCCAGCACGGCGCCGGGCGGGCGCGCCGGCGCACGCCCGCCCGGCGGCCGCTCTACTGAGCGGCCCGGGCGGGCTCGCGACCCGACGTGGGGCGAGGAGCGCTCAGTCGCCGCCGAGGCGCCGGCGCCGCGCCAGCAGCAACGCGCCACCCGCCAGCACGAGCACGACGACGACGCCCACCGCGATGTAGAGGCGTTTGTGTTTGGCGGCTTTGTGCTTCTTCTTGCCGGTGCCCTTCAGCTGGGTGACGGCGACGCCCTTGGCGCTGAGCTGTTCTTCCAGCGCCTTGGAGCCTTTCTTTTCGTAGGTGTAGAGGACGTGCCTGCCGTCCTTCAGCGTCAGGCGCAGGCTCCGCACCGGCTTGTTGAAGACGGCTTCCGCGATTTCGCCCTTGTTCAGCTGCGCTTCGTAGGCCTGCTTGCTCTCCTTCGTGTACTTCGGCGTCGCGGCGACCGCGAGGACGCCCGCGGGCAGCGCGAGCGCGAGGACGATCGCCGCGAGACCAGCGGTGCCCAGCGCGCACAGACGCGTCAGTCGATTCATCTGAGACTCCTGTTCGAGGCGCAGGGAGCGAGGCCCTCGGCGATTCGCTCGTGCCCTGCTCGGGGGGTGAACACAAGAAACCCTAGCCGCTACACACGGCCTGTGTCACGCCGGTAGGCGCGCTGCGCCACCCGCGCGAGGATCGCCGTCCAGGCCGCGATCACCAGCCAGCCTTTGAGCGGCCAGGGCGCCCCGCCGAGCGCGACGTGGCTGGCCTGGACGAGCCAGTAGGAGGGCAGGTACTGGGCGAGGTGGAAGAGGAAGCCGCTGTGCCCGAGCGGGAACCACGTCCCCCCGAGCAGGGCCAGCAGCGAGATCCCCCCGCCCATCGCGGGGCCGATCGAATCGGGCGTCAGCAGGTGGCCGAGGGTGATCCCCAGCGCCGCGAACGGGACCAGGCCGGCGAGCATCAGCGCGGTCAGCTCGAGCCACTGCGAGCCGGCCAGCGAGACGCCGAGCGCGACGCCCGCGACGTAGAGGGCGGCAAGGCTGATCAGGGCCATCATGTAGCCGGTCAGGACCTTCGCCCTGAAGTAGGCGAAGGGTCGCAGCGGGGTGATCCGCAGCTGGCGGTTCCACCCGGCCTGGCGCTCAGTCGCGATCCGCGCGCCCGAGGAGAGCATCGCGCTCATCGTCCCGAACGAGGCGAGCCCGACCATGTAGTAGAGGGCCCACGAGATCGCGGTGCCTTCGACGCGATCGTGGGCGCGCGGCCCGGCGACGACGAAGTACAGGATCAACGGGAAGATCAGCGACAGGAGCAGGAAGCGGCGGTTGCGCAGCGTCCGCAGCAGCTCGTAGCGGGTGTAGGTCAGCGCGCTCATCGCGGCGCCTGCAGGGAGGGCGGGTCCGCCTGCTCGGCGGCGGCGGCGTCGCCGGTCAGGGCGAGGAACGCCTGCTCGAGGCCCGCGGCCGCGATCTCGATGTCGCGGGCCTCGGGGTGCGCGGCGAGCAGCGCCCGGATCGCGGCGTCGGAGTCCGAGCAGACGAGCGCGACCGTCTCGCCGCGGCGCTCGGCCGCGCTGACGCCCGCCAGGGCGAGCAGCTCCGCCTCCCCGACAGCCGGCAGGGTCGCCCTGATCGTGCGGCTGGCGACCATCGCCTTGATCTCGTTCGTCGGGCCGTCGGCGACGATGCGCCCGTGGGCCATCAGCACCGCCCGGTCGGCGTAGGCGTCGGCCTCCTCTAGGTAGTGAGTCGCGAACACGATCGTGCGCCCGCGCGCGGCGAAGCGGCGCATCGTGCTCCAGAACGCGTGACGGCTCTCGACGTCCATCGCGACGGTCGGCTCGTCGAGCACCAGCAGGCTCGGGTCGCTGACCATCGCGACCGCGAAGCGGACCCGCTGGGTCTGCCCGCCCGAGAGCTTCTGGGTGCGCTGCGCGGCGAACTCGCTCGCCCCCGTCAGCTCGAGCACCTCCTCGACCGCGAGTGGCGCCGGGTACAGCGAGGCCATCATCGCGATCAGCTCGCGGACGGACAGGTCGCGGATCAGCGCCCCGCTCTGGAGCATCGCCCCGACCGCCCCCGCCGCCACGGCCTCGCGGGGCGGTCGGCCGAAGACGCTGACGGTTCCGCCGTCGGGGTCGAGCAGGCCGAGCAGCATGTCGATCGTCGTCGACTTCCCGGCGCCGTTGGGGCCGAGCAGGGCGACCGTCTCGCCGGCCGCGATCGAGACCTCGACGCCGCGCACCGCCCTGACCGGCCCGTCCGGCCCGGCGAAGGACTTCCTCAGCTCGCGCAGCTCGACGCCGGTGCCGCCTGCGCCGGGCACGGGACCGCCGCTCATCTACGCGCGGCCCGCATCGCCGCTCATCTACGCGAGGCCCGCATCGCCGCTCGTCTACGCGCGGCCCGCATCGCCGCTCATTTACGCGCGGCCCGCATCGCCTTCAGTCGTTCGACCTTCGGCAGCACGACCTTGCGCATCCGCACCGCCGACGGCGTCACCTCGACGGCCTCGTCCTCGCGCACGAACTCAAGGGCCTCGTCGAGGGTCAGTTTGCGGTGCGCGTCGAGGCGGACGAGCACGTCGGAGGTGGAGGAGCGCATGTTCGTGAGGTGCTTCTCCTTGACCGGGTTGACATCGAGGTCCTCCGAGCGGGCGTTCTCGCCGATGATCATCCCCTCGTAGACCTCCTCACCCGGCCCGACGAACAGCGAGCCCCGCTCCTGCAGGGTGAACAGCGAGAACGTGACGGTCTCGCCGCGGCGGTCCGCGACCAGCACGCCGCTCTGGCGGGTCAAGAGCTCCCCCGCCCACGGCTCCCAGCGGTCGAAGACGTGGTGCATGATCCCGGTGCCGCGCGTTTCCGTCAGGAACTCCGTGCGAAAGCCGATCAGCCCCCGCGCCGGCACGAGATAGTCCATCCGCACCCAGCCGGTGCCGTGGTTGGTCATGTGCTCCATGCGGCCTTTTCGCGCCGCGAGCAGCTGCGTGACGGTGCCGACGTGCTCCTCGGGGACGTCGACGGACAGCCGCTCGACCGGCTCGTGGCGCTTGCCGTCGATCACCCGCTCGACGACGTGCGGCTGTCCGACCGTCAGCTCGAAGCCCTCTCGGCGCATCATCTCGACCAGCACCGCGAGCTGCAGCTCGCCGCGGCCCTGCACCTCGTAGGTGTCCGGGCGATCGGTCTCCTCGACGCGCAGCGAGACGTTGCCGATCAGCTCCTGGTCGAGCCGCGCCTTGATCTGGCGGGCCGTGATCTTGGTGCCGTCTTTTCCGGCCAGTGGCGAGGTGTTGACGCCGATCGTGATCGACATCGCCGGCTCATCGACGGTGATGACGGGCAGCGGGCGCGGGTCGCCGGGGTCGGCCAGCGTCTCGCCGATCGTCACCTCGGCGATGCCGGCGACGGCGATGATTTCCCCGGGGCCCGCTTCGGCGGCGTCGACGCGGTCGAGCGCTTCGGTCACGTACAGCTCGGCGACCTGTGCTTTCTCGATCGAGCCGTCGGCGCGGCACCAGGCCATCTGCTGCCCCTTGCGGATCACGCCGTTGCGCACGCGGCAGATCGCCAGGCGGCCGACGTAGGGCGACGCGTCGAGGTTCGTGACCAGCGCCTGCAGCGGCGCGTCGGAGTCATACGTCGGCGCCGGGATGCGCGCCAGCAGCAGGTCCAGCAGCGGCTGGAGGTCACCGGAGTCGAGCTTGTCGCCGGGTGCGTAGTCGAGCGAGGCGACGCCGGCCTTGGCGTTGCAGTAGACGATCGGGAACTCGATCTGGTGCTCGTCGGCGTCGAGGTCGAGGAACAGCTCGTACACCTCGTCGACGACCTCCGCGACGCGGGCGTCGGGGCGGTCGACCTTGTTGACGACGAGGATCACCGGCAGCCCCGCCTCGAGCGCCTTGCGCAACACGAAGCGGGTCTGGGGCAGCGGCCCCTCGGAGGCGTCGACCAGCAGCAGCACGCCGTCGACCATCGTCAGGCCCCGCTCCACCTCGCCCCCGAAGTCGGCGTGGCCGGGCGTGTCGATGATGTTCAGCTTCACGCCCTTGTACTGGAGCGAGGTGTTCTTCGCGAGGATCGTGATGCCCTTCTCGCGCTCGAGGTCCATCGAGTCCATCACCCGCGTGGCGACGTCCTGGCCGACGCGAAACGCCCCGGACTGCCACAGCATGGCGTCGACCAGGGTCGTCTTGCCGTGGTCGACGTGGGCCACGATCGCGACGTTTCGGATGTCGTCTCTGATGCTGAGCACGGCCCGACAGGCTAGCGGCGTGCGGCCCCTCCTCCCGGCGCGCGGTGAAAAACCGCCCGCGCGCGGGTAACGGCGCTAACGAGATCTTCACGAGTCGCGCTTGGCAGGTGGGAAACACGATCACACCGGCTTGGGGGCCGGACCTCGCCACCGACGGCGCCGCCGCGCGCCACACAGAGCAGGAGACCGATGCCTGAGCCCTTCGAGCAGCACCCGATCACCCGCCGCACACTGCTCCGCCACGGAGGCGTAGCCGCCGCCGGCCTGGCCGCCGGCACGCCGCTCCTGCGGGCCGCCGCCGCGCTCGCGCGCCCGCTGCGCGTACCCGGCAGCCTTCCCGACCCCAGCCGCCCGGCGGGAACGGTCGACGAAGCGATGCGCTTCGACCACGTCGTCGTCGTGATGATGGAGAACCACTCCTTCGACAACCTGCTCGGCGCGCTGCACCGCTCGGGCCAGCCGAAGGCGCACGGCCTGAAGCTGAACGGCCGCGGCGAGGCGCGCAACTGGAACCCGGGGCCGGAAGGGCCGGTCTCCTCGTTCGCCTTCACGAACACCGCCCAGGGCCACGGCGTCTCGCAGTCTTGGAACGCGACCCACGAGCAGATCGACGGCGGGCGCATGGACGGCTTCGTGCGCTCGACCGGATCGACCCAGCCGATGGGCTACTGGACCGAGCAGCAGCTGCCGTTCGCCTACTCGTTCGCGCGCACGTTCACGCTCGCCAACCGCTGGTTCTGCTCGGCGCCGTGCCAGACATACCCGAACCGCCGCTTCCTGATGGCGGGAACCGCCTACGGGAACGTCTCGACCGACTCGCAGAGCCTGCAGGATCCGCCGCCTCCGAACGGGACGATCTTCGACCGCCTGCACGCCTACGGGGTCAGCTGGCGCAACTACTTCACCGACCTGCCCCAGACCGCGATCATCCCCTCGATCGTCGAGAAGCACCCGGGCAACCTCGCGACCTATCCCCAGTTCCTGCTCGACTGCGCGGCCGGCACGCTGCCGGCCGTGAGCTTCGTGGACCCCGAGTTCGGCGCGCTCAGCGAAGTCGGCGCGGGGCTAGCCACGGTGCCCGGTCTGGAAGCGCTCGGCGCGAAGCTCGAAACCGCCGGCGGCGACGAGGAGAACCCGCAGGACATGTCCTACGGCGAGTACTGGGCCTACAAGACGGTCAGGGCCGTGCTCGACTCCCCCGCGTGGCCGCGCACGCTGCTGATCTACATGTATGACGAGCACGGCGGGTACTACGACCACGTGCCGCCTCCCGCCGCGATCGCGCCAGACTCGATCCCGCCCACCCTCGGGCCCGGCGACGCGCCGGGCGGCTACGACCTCTACGGGCCGCGCGTCCCCGCGGTCGTCGCCTCCCCGTACTCGCGGCCGAACGCGGTCACGAACGCCGTTCACGACCACACCTCGGTGCTGGCGACGATCGAGAAGAAGTGGAACCTCCCGGCCCTCACCTACCGCGACGCGAACGCGCGCACCGTCGAGGACTTCCTCGACTTCTCCAGGCCCGCGCTGCTGGAACCGCCCTCGACCGTGACAGAACCGCCCGTGCCCGCCGGGGTGGGATCGTGAGGCGCGCTCGCGTCGTCGCGCCGGCGTCGCTGCTCGCGGCGCTCGCGGTCTCGTTGGTGCCGGCCGGCGACGCGGCCGCCCGCACGCGCCCCTTCAAGCTCCCGAAGGTCAAGCACGTGTTCGTGATCGTGCTCGAGAACGAGAGCTACGAATCGACCTTCGGGGATCCGGCCGCCGACCCCTACCTCGCGCAGACGCTGCCCGCCCAGGGCGCGCTGCTCGAGAACTACTACGCGACCGGCCACGAGAGCAACGACAACTACGTCTCGCTCGTCTCGGGGCAGCCGCCGAACGTCGAGAACCAGGCCGACTGCCAGATCTTCAGCGACTTCGCCGCGGCGACGACGCTGCCGAGCGGGGTCGAGACGGGCGAGGGCTGCGTCTACCCCGCCGGGGTGCAGAACGTCGGCACCCAGCTGAGCGCCGCCGGGCGCAACTGGAAGGCCTACCAGCAGGACATGGGCAACGACCCCAATCGCGAGACGGCCGCATGCGGACATCCCGCGGTCGGCTCGGTCGACGAAACCCAGAAGGCCGAGGCGGGCGACGGCTACGCCACGCGCCACGACCCGTTCGTCTACTTCCACTCCGTGATCGACTCGCAGTCCTACTGCGACGCGCACGTCGTGGCGCTGGGGGCCCCCGACGGGACGATGCCCGCGGCCGCGCTGAAGGGCGAGACGGGGCTCGCGAGCGACCTGCAGCACCCGGGCCGCGTGCCCGCGCTCTCGTTCGTCACCCCGAACCTCTGCGAAGACGGGCACGACTTCCCCTGCACCAACCAAACCGCCAGCACGTCGGCGCTCGCCGACATCGACGGGTTCCTCGAAACCTGGGTCCCGAAGATCGAGGCCTCGAAGGCCTTCGCGAAGGGCCTGATCGAGATCGTCTTCGACGAGTCCGACGGGCCGGAATCGGACTCCTCGGCGTGCTGCGGGGAGGAACCCGGCCCGGGCTCCCCGCTGCCGGGGATAAGCGGGCCCGGCGGCGGTCGCGTCGGCGCGGTCCTGCTCTCCCCCTACATAGCTCCCGGAACGGTCGTGAGCACCGACTACAACCACTACTCCTCGCTGGCGAGCTGGGAGCAGCTGCTCGGCCTGCCCGCGCTGGCGGACGCGGCGGGAGCGCCGCGCTTCGGCCAGGACGTGTTCACGGCGGCGAGGTAGGGCGGCCCGCTCCGAGCCGCCGCCTCAGCGCAGGGCGCGGCCCGCGCGCAGGCCGGTGCGCATGCCGAACCGCGCGAGCGCCGCGGGGTAGCGCTCGGCCGCCGCGACGGTCTGCCGCAGAGCGGCCGCGAAGCGGCGGATCTCATCCTCTGAGACCGTCAGGGCTGGGAGCGCCTTGATCACGTTCATGTGGTGGCCCGCGACCTGGCAGAGGATGCGGTGCTCGTGGAACAGCGGGACGGTGATCAGCTGCGAGAAGAGCCCCGGCTGGCGGCGCTCGACGGTCTCCCACAGGCGCCGCCCGACGGCCCCGGCGGGGGGACCGAACTCGATCGCCCACATCAGCCCGAGCCCGCGAACCTCGCGGACGACCTCGAACTCCTCCACGAGCGGCTCCGTCTCCTCAAGCAGCAGGCGCCCGAGCCGCTCGGCGCGCTCGACCAGGCCCTCCTCGTCGAGCACGCGCAGGGTCGCCAGGGCGGCCGCGGCGGCGAGGTCGTTGCCGCCGAAGGTCGAGCCGTGGCGGACGGCCCGCTCCATCCCGTCGAAGACCTTCTCGAACGCCGCGCGGGAGACGAGCAGCGCGCCGATCGGGACGAGCCCGCCGGAAAGCGCCTTCGCGAGGCAGACCATGTCCGGTTCCAGGTCCCAGTGCTCGAGCGCGAGGAAGCGCCCCGTGCGCCCGATCCCGGTCTGCACCTCGTCGCAGACGAACAGAGCGCCCGTCTCTCGGCAGAGCCGCTGGGCCTCGGCGAGGTAGCCGGGCGGGGGGAGGTTGACCCCCTTGCCCTGGATCGGCTCGACGACGAAAGCGGCGACGTCCCCCCGTTCGAGCTGGGCGGAGAGCGCCGCGGCGTCGCCGAAGGGAACCGCCTCGCAGCCTGGCAGCAGCGGCCCGAAGCCCTCACGGAACTCGGCGTTCCCGTTGAGCGACAGCGAGCCCAGCGTGAGCCCGTGGAAGGCGTGCTCGGCGTACAGCACGCGCGGCCGTCCGGTGGCCGCGCGCGAGACCTTGATCGCGGCCTCGACGGCCTCGGTTCCCGTGTTGGCCGGGACCATCGCGGCGAGGTTCTTGGAGGCCCGCCCACCCACACGCCCGAGCAGCTGCTCGGCGAGGACGCCGCTCAGGAGCGTCACGCCGAGCTGGGGCATGTTGGCGGTCTGCGCCTCCATCGTTTCCCGCACGGCCGCGACCGCGGTCGGGTGGTTGCGGCCGATCGCGAACACGCCGTAGCCGCCGAACAGGTCCAGGTAGCGCTCGCCGCGGTCGTCGATCAGGTGGGCGCCCTCGCCGCCGGTCCACACCTTGTCGAAGCCGAGCGTGCGCAGGATCCGCCCCATCTGGGGGTTCAGGTAGCGGTCGTTGAGCTCGAGCTCCTGGCCGGTGCGCTCGGCGATGATCGCGGCGATCGGGGGCGGCGCCTCGGCGGCCATGGGGTGAGCCTAGATGATCGATTTGGCGAGGCCGCCGCGCCGCGGACGCCGTGAAACCGCCGCGCCCGGCCGGTTTACACATCGACGGATGTTTGAACGCTGACTGGACAGGGCATCCAAACCTCGCGTAGGTGCGTAGAATGATGAAGCTAGCGGAAACGTCTGAAGGTCAGCTGTCAAGGGAACCGACGAAGGGAGCTGAGGATGCCAACCACGGCCGTCACCCCATCCATCGGATCACGAGCCGGGCACGCGCCGAACGCGCAGGCCGAGGTCGCCCAGCTGTTCGAGCGCTGGCAGCGCCGGGAGGACGAGAGCGCGCGTGAGGAGCTCGTGCGCCGCTTCATGCCGCTGGCGCGCAGCCTCGCGCGCCGTTACGGCCGCTCCTCGGAGCCGTTCGAGGACCTGCTCCAGGTCGCCTCGCTGGGCCTGCTGAAGGCGATCGACCGCTACGACGCGGAGCGCGGCCACCCCTTCCAGTCCTACGCGGTGCCGACGATCCTCGGCGAGATGCGCCGCTACTTCCGCGACTCGGGCTGGGCCATCCACGTCCCGCGCGGCGCCCAGGAGCGCGCGCTGAAGGTGCGCGACGCCCAGGAGCGCCTCTCCAACGAGACCGGCCGCGCGCCGACCGCCAACCAGCTTGCCCAGTACCTGGAGATCGACGTCGAGGACGTGATCGACGCGCTGCAGGCGATCCGCGCCTATGAGACGGTCTCGCTCGACGCCCCGCGGGGCGGCGGCGATGACGACGTCGTCCCCTACGGCGACACGATCGGCCGCGACGACGAGCGCTACGAGCTCGTCGAGCTCGACGCGACCGTCAGCTCGGCGCTCGGGCACCTGCCGCCGCGCGATCGCCTGGTGCTCCAGCTGCGCTTCGTCGAGGACCTCACCCAGACCGAGATCGCCGAGCGTGTCGGGATCTCGCAGATGCAGGTGTCGCGCCTGCTGCGCCGTTCGCTGGACCAGCTGCGCGCACTGACCGACGCGCCCGCCCAGGCGCGCTGAGCGAGAACCATCGATGGTGCACATACCGCTCGAGGAAGCCGGCCTGAGAAGGCACCGGCGCGTTCGAGTGTCCAGGCCGGAGGGTTTGTGGCCGGGGCGCCGAACGTCCGGCTGAGGCTCTCCAACCGGGCGGAGAACGTCCTGTTGGTGCGCCAGGCGCTGAGCGGGCTCGCGGAGGCCGTCGGGCTCGACCCGATCGCGCTGAACGACGTCTCGACGGCGGTGACCGAGGCGTGCAACAACGTCGTCCTACACGCCTACGAGGGCGGCGAAGGACCGTTCGAGGTCGAACTCGCCGCCCACGAGAACGGGCTCGACGCGACCGTCCGCGACCACGGCTCGGGCATCCGGCCCGGCGTGCAGACGGTCGAGGAGGTCTCGGGCGGCATCGGCCTGCCGGTCATCCAGGCGCTCAGCGACAGCGTCGAGTTCCGCGACGTCCCGGGCGGCGGGACCGAGGTGGCGATGCACTTCGACGCCGCCCCGGCCGAACCCCCGGAGGAGAGCGGGGCCGAGGAAGGAGCGGAGCTGGAGGCGATCGACCACGGGACCCCGGGCGACGTGACGCTGATGACCGTCGGCCCGACCTCGGTGGCCCGCGGGGTCGTCCCCCGCGTGCTCTCGACGCTCGCCGCGCGTGCCTACTTCTCGACCGACCGCATCTCCGACACCCAGCTGCTGGCCGACGCGCTCGTCGCTCACGCCGACGGCTCGACCAGCGCCGGACACCTCGGGGTCGGCGTCAGCGTCGCCCCGCGCCACCTGGAGATCCGCATCGGCCCGTTGCAGACGGGACGCGCGGGCGCCCTGTTCGGAGCGGCGGCGATGGACGGGCTCGGCCCCGTGCTCGAGCGGCTGGCCGACGGCCACGAGGTCTCGGCGGCGGGCTCCGCGGAGGTGCTGGACCTGAAGCTCGCCCAGCGCGGCTAGCGGCCCGGCCCCGGCCCCGGCCTCGGCCTCGGCGGCCCCTCTTCTCGCGCGTCAGGACGGCGTGACGTCCTCGATGATCGCGAGCACGAGCCGCTCGCCGCCGAGGGCGATGTAGTAGGAGGTCGAGCGGCCGTGCGCGACACTCCCGTCGGGCCTGCGCATCAGGAACTCGGTGCCTTCGACGACGCCGTTGCGGAGCACCTCGTCGACCAGCCGCTTGCGGTCCCGCGTGCCTCGGATCTCGGTGTAGTCGGTCGCCACCTTTCCGATCAGCTCCTCGCGCGAACGGCCCGCGAAGCGGCAGAAGGCGTCGTTGACCTCGTGCATGACGGCCGTCTCGGGGTCGCTCAACGCGACCCCGTTGGTCGTCGAGCGCAGCACGCACGCGAGCACGCGCTCGGTCTCGGCCAGGCGCGTCGGTGTCGCCCCACTGAAACTACGCGGCATGCCGACCGATCCGCGTCGGGGCGGACCGGCCGACATGCCACTCACTGCCACCCCCGGTGAGACGGCAGCCGCAGGGGGCGCGCGGCTGACCGTCCGCAGGGCGACACTGATAGTCCGTCTTTGCCCCCAAACGCGAGGTCTAAACACGCAACCTTCGAGGACTGCCAATTCGTCCAAGACGGAGCTCGAACGATGGCCGTGCAGGAAGCCGGATCTGGTTTGGAGCGCGCGTCTTGCGGGCATCTCAGTGGTGCGCCGCGGACACCACTGGCTCCGCGCCGCGCACCGACCAGGGAAAGCGAGGTGCACAATGGTCGCGCTCGTCGCGCTCGTGCTGATACTCCTGCTGCTCGGCGGCCTCGGGTTCGCCGCACACGTGCTCTGGTACGTCCTGATCTTCGCCGTGCTGCTGTGGCTGATCGGCTTCTTCATCGGCGGCGCGCCGGTGGGCGGCGGGCGGCGGCGCTGGTATGGCCGCTGGTAGCCCGGACGCCGTGAGGCCCGTGGCCGCGATGCCCGCCGTCCCTCCCCCTCGGACCGGGGGGCCCGTGCCCGGGGCCGCGCCCGACGTCCCCCGGGGCGACCTCTGGGAGATCCCGTTCGCGGCCGAGGACCTCTATGAGCTGAGGCGCCTCGTCGCCGGCTGGGCCGCGCGGGAGACGATGCCCGAGGAGGCGGCGGACGATCTCGTCCTGTCCGTCCACGAGCTCGCGACCAACAGCGTCCGCCACGGCGGGGGGGTCGGAATGCTGCGCCTGTGGCGGACGGTCGAGGCGCTCGTCTGCGAAGTTCAGGACGCCGGGCGCCTCTCCGATCCCAGCATCGGCAGCGAGCAGCCGGGAGACGCGGCCGCCGAAAGCCGCGGCCTGTGGATCGCGCGGCAGCTGTGCGACCTCGTCGAGATCGGGACCGGTCCGGCGGGGACGCTCGTGCGCCTCCACAAGCGATTTGTCTGAACTCGAACCAGCAGGCCGGGAACCGCGCTGCGGGGCTTGCGTCAGCACGGGGACGTGTGGCTAGAATCACGCCCATGGGGGCAACCGAGCAGCTCCACATCGATCTGCGCCAGGAGAGCGACCGGGTCATCGTGAAGCTCGAGGGCGAACTGGACATGGCAAACGCCCCGCTGCTCCAGAGCTCGATCGAGAGCCCCGACCTGAGCGGGACGAAGACCGTCGTGCTCGACCTCCAGGGGTTGACGTTTCTGGACTCGACCGGGCTGCGGATCATCCTCGCGGCGCGGGAGCAGTGCTGGCGCCGAGGCCAGGAGTTCGCGGTGACGCCCGGCTCGCAGCAGGTTCAGCGTCTGCTTAGCGTGACCGGCGTCGGCGAGCACCTGCGCACGATCGCCACCGCCGACGAAGTGCTCGTCTGAGCCCCGCCCGGCTTTAGAGCTCGCCGATCCGCCTCTGAAGGAAGCGCCGCTCGGGCTCGGAGCGCGCAAGCTCGAGCGCGCGGAGGAACGCGGAGCGCGCCTCCTCGGTGCGCCCTAGCCGCCGCAGCATCTCCGCGCGGGCGGCGTGCAGGTACTGGTAGCCGTCGAGGTCGATCGCGGCGATCGCGTCGAGGCCCGCCTGGGGCCCGTCCCGTTCGGCCAGCGCGACCGCGCGGTTGAGCGCGACGACCGGCGAGCCTGTGAGGGCGGCGAGCTCCTCGTAGCGCTCGGCGATCAGCCCCCAGTCACGGACCGGCGCGGCGTGCAGGGCCGCGATCTCGGCCTGGATCGCGTAGGGCCCGCCGCTCGGCCCGGCCCCGGGCGACGGGGCCCCGCGCAGCGCGCGCGCCCGCCCGAGGGCCGCCAGCCCGGCCCCGATCCGATCGGCGTTCCACAGCGCGCGATCCTGGTCGGCGAGCAGGACGAGCTCGCCGTCCACGAGCCGCGCGGCGCGGCGGGACTCCGTCAGAAGCATCAGCGCGAGCAGGCCGTGGACCTCGGCCTCGTCGGGCATCATCTCGGCGAGGCTCGCGCCGAGCCGGATCGCCTCCTCGGCGAGCTGGGGCTGGCTGTCGTAGCCCTCGTTGAAGATCAGGTAGACGACCGCCAGCACCGCCGCCAGGCGGTCGGGGAGCATGTGCGGCGGGGGGATCCTGAACGGGATCCCGGCGCCGTGGATCTTGCGCTTGGCGCGGACGAGCCGCTGCGCCATCGTCGCCTCCGAGACGAGGAACGCCCGCGCGATCTCACCCGTCGAGAGCCCGCCGAGCGAGCGCAGGATCAGCGCGACCTGCGCGTCCAGCCCGAGCGCCGGGTGGGCGCACGTGAAGATCAGCTCGAGGCGTTCGTCGGGGAACTGCTCGTCCACCTCGGGCTCCTCCTCGAAGGCCTCGGGCGCCTCCAGCAGCCGGGCGCGGGCGGCCAGGGTGCGCTCCCTGCGGATCCGGTCGATCGCGCGGTTGCGCGCCGTCACGATCAGCCAGGCGGCGGGATTCGCCGGCTCGCCCTCGCGCGGCCAGCGCTCGGCGGCGACCGCGAACGCCTCCTGGGCGGCCTCCTCGGCGAGATCGAAGTCGCCGAGGTAGCCGACCAGCGCGGCGAGCACCCTGCCCCACTGCTCGCGGAACAGCTCCTCGATCAGCGCGCCACCAGCGGTCGCACCTCGACCGCCCCGCCGAGTCGGGCCGCGGGAATGCGAGCGGCCAGCTCGATCGCCGCGTCGAGGTCCTCGGCCTCGAACAGGTAGTAGCCCCCGAGCGCCTCCTTGGTCTCCGCGAACGGCCCGTCGGTCGTCAGCGTGCGACCGTCCTGCACGCGCACCGTCGTCGCCGTCTCGGGCGGCTGAAGCTGCGCCCCGCCTGTGACGCCCGGCGCTTCGGAGATCGCGAAGTACTCCTGGGTGATCGACGTTTTCTCATCCTCGGAGAGACGCTCCCAGGCGCCCATCGACTCGCCGGTGAAGATCTGGACCAGGTATTGCATGTGGCCTCCTTTCGCAGAGTAATGACACCTTCGAGACGAACGGCGCGCCGTCCGATCGACAACGCCCCGAAAAATGTTCAGCCACTTATATAAATATATGATTATATATAGGGATGGACCAGGGAGCGTTCGATGTCGTCGCCGAGCCGGCGCGCCGCAGGTTGCTCGATCAGCTGCTCGACGGCCCCCGGCCGGTGGGCGAGCTCGCGCGGGGGGCCGGCCTGAGCCAGCCGAACACCTCGCGTCACCTGCGGGTGCTGCGCGAGGCGGGGCTGGTCGAGTCGAGCGTCGACGGACGCCGTCGGCTCTACGGGCTGCGCGCCGAGGGCTTCGCCGAGCTGGCGCGCTGGCTGACCCCCTACGTGCTGATGTGGCAGCGCGGCCTGACCGCCCTGGAGAATCACCTCGACGAACAAGGAGAAGACGATGCCGGATGAGCATGCGGTGCTGCTGGAGCGCGACGGGCGCTCTGTGCTCCGCTTCGAGCGCGTCCTCGGACACCCGCGCGAGCGCGTCTGGCGGGCGCTGACCGAGCGCGGGGAGCTCGCGGCGTGGCACCCGACGCCGTTCCTGTTCGAGCCCGTCGCGGGTGCGACGGTCGAGTTCCTGCCATCGCCGGGCACCCCGGAGATGGGCAGCGGCAGGGTCCTCGAGTGCGAGGAGCCCTCGCTGCTCTCCTATACGTGGGGCGAGGACGAGCTGCGGTGGACGCTCGCCGAGCGCGACGGGGGTTGCCTGCTGACGCTCGAGCACTGCTTCGCCGACCGGATGAAGGCCGCCCGCGACGGTGCCGGGTGGCACGTCTGCCTGCTCGCGCTCGGTGCGCTCCTCGACGGGAGCGAGGTGCCCGACAAGGGCAGCGCGCGGAACCTCCCCGAGGGGTGGAGCGAGCTGAACGGGGAGTACCAGCGGCGCTTCGGCATCGACCCGCGGGAGGCGACGCCGGTCCCGGAGGTGTGACGCGCCAGATCGCCGTCCGCCAGGGCGCGCGGGGCTTTCGACGGACGGAGGCGTACCGGCCCGCGGCGGGATAGCCTGCGGCCCGTGGCCGACACAAGCACGATCGCCTCCCTCGCGACCGCCGGCGGGACGCTGATCCTCGCCGTCGCCACGTTCTCCTCGACGCGCTCGGCCAACCGCGCCGCGCGCGTCTCCGAGGAGGCGCTGATGGTGGGTCTGCGGCCGGTCCTCTTCAACGCGCGCCCCGAGGATCCGCCGCAGAAGATCGGCTTCGTGGACAACCACTGGGTGCGCGTCCGCGACGGCCTCGCGGTCGTCCAAGAGCACGAGGGGCACGTCTACATGGCGCTGGGGTTGCGAAACGTCGCGCAGGGGCTCGCGGTCCTGCACGGCTGGCACGTGCACGCCGAACGCATCACCGGCGACGTCGCGCCACCGCCGGTCGAGGACTTCCGCCGCCACGGCCGCGACCTGTACGTCCCGGCCGGCGACGTGAGCTTCTGGCAGGCCGCGGTTCGCGAGCCCGACGACCCGCTGCTTGGGCCGCTGAAAGCCGCGATCGCGGACGGGCCCGGGATCACCGTCGACCTCCTCTACGGCGACCACGAGGGCGGCCAGCGGACGATCACGCGGTTCTTCCTCTCTCCCCGCATGCACGGAGCCGACGAGGAGCCGTGGATGTGGATGTGCTCGGTCTCGCGCCACTGGAACCTCGACCGCGACGACCCCCGCTAGGAGCCGAGCGCGTAAGGACGGGAAGATCCCGGCAGAGGCCCGGAAGCCCACGTTCCCATATGTCACAACTGTGTAGTTGTGTGCTAGTATCGTTGTCAGCGATCGACAGCGTCGAGAGATGGGAAGCCGCAGATGACCGAGACACTCGAGACCAGCGCGAAGCCCGCCGCGACCGCGCCGGCCCACATGACCGCAAGCAGCACCCCGAGCGGGGCGGGCCTCGCCCAGCAGGTGGTCGTCAACGGTCGCCACACGATCCTCACCGACGAGCCCGAGCGCCTCGGCGGGCTCGACGCCGGGCCGACCCCCCACGAGCTCCTCCCCGCCGCGCTCGCCTCGTGCGTCGCGACGATGGTCGCGATGTACGCCCGCAACCGCGGCTGGGAGATCGGCGAGCCGAGCGTCCGCGTCGACTACGACCCCGCGAGCACCCCCCGGCGGGCCGTCGTGGAGCTGCAGCTTCCGCCGGGCCTCAGCCCCGATCAACGCGCCCGCCTCGAACGCGTCGCCTCGACGTGCCCCCTGCGCCGCGCGCTCGAAGCGGGCTTCGAGTTCGAGGAGCGCACAACCGAGACGCTCGCGGCCTGACCTGCCGGCGGGACGCCCAGACCGAGGCGACCGACCCGTCACTCCGCAGTTTGGGACAGGATGTCTCTGACTTCTTTTTATCCGTTTTCGGCGATTCTGCTGGATTTCGGGGAATCTTGGGCATCTGGAGGGGCCGGAGAGCAGCGAACGGGAGACGTTCCTTGCGCACGACCCCCAAGCGGTGCTAATCAACACGTAGCGCTCACGGCGAAATTGCCGATCCTGAAGCGCTGCAAACCGCGAGAACCGATGACGCTCAACGCGCCGCTCAAACCCGGGCGATGCCGCCGGAGACCAGCTCTGGCGACATGATCTCGCCGACCCACAAGAGGAGCGCGCCGTGAAAAAGAAGACGGGCAGGTGGCTGATTCTGCTTCTGTCGATCGGGCTGATCGCCGCCGCTACGGCGTACGCGCTCTCCACCAACAACACGCGCTGGAAAGTGAACGGCGCCGCGTTGACGTCCGGGGAAACACACAGCGTTACCTCCAGCGCCTTCTCGACACAGACGTTGAGATCGAGCGGCGTCGAAATCCAGTGCACCGGCGTGGCGGGTTCGGCGCTCGCGCTGACCGGGAGCAACTCGCCGAACCCCGGTGGCGCGGAAGGCAAGCTCAAATACTCGGGCTGCACCGTGCCGAGCTTTGAAAAATGCAAAATCAACGGCAGCCGTCCCGGCAGCTTCGAAACGAAGAACCTGGGGATCGAACTCGTCTACCTGACGAAAGCCGGAGCCGAAAAAGAAGAAATCGCGAACGGCATCAGCGCGATGCTCGTGAAGCCGAAGGAAGGCACCACGCTGGCCGAAATGAGCCTCTCGCCGGCCGAAGAATGCCCCACGGGCGGCACCGTGATGATCACCGGCAAAACCGGCAAAACGGGAATCATCTTCAACGCCCTCGCCGCGACGGCCGATGAAGAACTGGAAGTCCACGAAATCGAAGCCCCGCCGTCGTCGCTGAAAACCTACTTCACGAACAACGGCAGCGGCACCACCGAAGAACACGGCGGCATTGGAATCGAAGCCAACGGCGGCGCCGCCACCTACCAGGGCCGCATCAGGGTCAACGCCGGCACCGGCAGCAAATACAACATGATCATCCCCTGAGCGCAGGCGCTGCGGTCGGGCCCCGCTGTCACCCGCGACGCCGGGTCCCGACCTTCCGCCTGCTCGGGTGACAGCCCGAGACGGCGACCTTCGTCGTCCGTTTGACGACCGCACCGTTCTGTCCCGTGAAGATGTTCGGCATCCTCAGGCGCCGGCGGCACAGGTCGTAGGGGTGACGGCCTCCGGCGTACGCACCGAGGAGAGAGTGAGGCCCCCGCGGCAGCGTCAGCTCGAAGCGCCTGATCCGCTCGTCAGGCAGCGCTTTGAAGGCGCTCGAGGTCACCCCGCCTTTGACGTCGGTGTTGCCGGTGAGCACGATCTTCACGCCTTCGGCTCGGAGGACGACGTCGAGGTCCGGGAACCTCGCGCCGCCGTTTGAGACGAGATACGCAGGTCCGACGAGCTTCGACTTCAGGAGCGGCGTTTCGGCCCACGCCGTCCCGACCAGCGATCCCGCCGGGCAGCGCGCCGGATCGACCTGGAAGACCGCGGCCGCGCACGCTTTCCGCAGCGTGCTCTGGCGCGAAGGCAACCGGCGTGGCAGGTCGACCTTGACCTTTCCGATGTTGGCTTCGCCGGGTGCCGCCGTCACGAGGACCTTCAGCGACGCACCGTCGGCGCGACTCGCCCGCCCGGAGACGACCGCTGAGATCTTCGGCGCGAAGCGCAGAGCTCGGCAGCCCGTCGCCCGATAGGGGGAGCCGACCGCCACGATCGATCCGCTCGACCCACCGGGCAGCGTCCCGGTCACTCGACCGTGGACCGCGAGCCGAGAGCAGTCGGTCGGGTCGACCATGAAGCCCGGCCGGTCCAGCGAGACGACGATCTGCCGGGTCCGCAGTGAGATGCCGTCGAGACTCTGCGGCAGCTGATCCGTGGTCATCGTCAACGCGCCGGTCGAGCTGTCCACCTGCAGCGAGGAGAGGATCGTAAGCTGCCCGAGGTCGAACGGGCCGATCCGCGCGGAGAGGACGATCGCGATCCCGAACGGGGCGCCCCGGTAGGGACCCGTCAGATAAGCCTGCCCCTGCTCCCAATAGGGCTGGGACCCGACACCGATCGCCGCCTGCACATGGCCGATCGAGCTTCCCGAAGGGCAGCCGACGCGCTGGGCGGCCTCGACGCCGCACGGCTGAACCGAGGAGAGGACGGCAGCCACGCCGTCCGGCGCGGTCATGCTCAGAGTGCCGAGGTTCTGTTCCCCGTCCCGGCGCGAGAGGCTCAACGCGAACGGACTCGAGGCTCCCGCCAAGGGGAGCTCGCTCCCGGCCGAGAAGCCGGGAGCGAAGGGAGCGCTCGCGCCGCACCCGAGGACTTCGAAGCTGCTGTTCGTGATCGCGGTCTGCGCGGGCTCGCTCCAGGGTTCGAACGCACCGACGCTGCTCGCCGGACCGCATGCCTGCGGGCTTGCGAGCAACGCGCGGGGTCCTCCGTCGAGCCTGATGTCGACCGCGGAGATCGGCAGCTGCGGGCTGTCCTGAAGATGAAGGCGCAGCTGTCCCGGCGCGAGACCCGACGTAACGCTCGAGCCGCCGACTTCGACGAACCCCCTCAGCTTCACGTCCATCCCGGGTCCGTGCGCCTCAAGGAAGAGCCGGAGCATCTCGCCGCCTTCGACCTGCTGCGGCGTGCAGGGTGCACTCGCCCCGCATCCGGGCGCGGCGAGGTAGAGATTCCCCGACAGCGGCTCCGCAAGCAGCGGCGTCGAGATCTCAACGGTGCCGAGCGTCGATTTCGGAGGACAGTTGCCTTCGCTCAGGTGGCTGAGGCCGTCGGGGCCGATCGCTTCGCCTTCGCCTGCTTCGTCGGGGTGTGACGTTCCGCGCGGGAAGTCGATCCCGTCGGGACCCGTTTCGGGACAGCCTTCCAGCCCGTACGCCGCCGAGGGCGAGAGCGAGACGCCGGCGGGGAGCGTGATCGTCTGGTCCCGTATCTCCGGCGATGCGAGCGCGGGCCACGGCGTGTCCGCATCCGGCACCTTGACCGACAGCGCGTAGCCGTCGGGCGAGTCTGCCTGCACACCAGCTGCCGCCGGCCTCGCCGGATCGGCTTCGGGGCTCACCTCCAGTTGCGGGTCGAAGCTCATCAAGGAGCAGCCTTCGAGATCCGGGTAGGCGTTCGTCTCGGCAGCGATCCATTCTCCGGGCGACTCCCACGAATCCGCTTCGATACGGCTCTGCAGCGGTACGCCTGTGCAAGCCGCGGGACTGCCCAGGAGCGCGTCTGTCGCGCCGGGTTCTTCGTTGCGCTCGCCGGGATCTCCGAACAGCGTGAGGGCGATGCCGTCGAGGCTCACGATCGGCACGCCCGGGATCGAGACACGCATCTGGTAGCGCCCGCCCCTGAAGATCAGATCGGCGTAGAGGATGACGCTGAACCCTTTGAAGGCGAAGCCGAACTCCGCCGTGTGGCCTGCCTCCGGATCGAGGTTGTAGACCGCGGATACGGGACCATTGTCGGTGTATGTACCGACGGCGCCGGCCGTTCGCCCGGTGACCAGCTCGACATAGCCGATCCGGCTGCCTCGGGGACACGGCACTACGAGTTTCCCGCCTTTCACCCGCACTTCCGCGAGCGCGCTCGGCGGACAGCGTGGCGCGGCGAGCGGGTTCCCGACGAAGCCTTCGGGGAGGTCGATCGAGACGATGCGCGGGTTCTTGGGGGGCCGGTACGCATCTTCGAAGCTCCCCGTGGCGTTGCTCGGCAGCTCGAAGGAGATCGTCGTCTCGTAGGGGTGAGATCCCGCCTGCGATTCGAGGTTCCCGTCAGGCGCCGTCGGCGCGAACGAGAACGATTCCACCGCGTATGGCACGGGTTCGCCTCGTTCCCCGGCGATCCGCGTTTCGAGCGACTGGCTCGCGACGGGCGTGCCGGCTTCCTCCACGGTTGCTTCCGCTCGCGCCGACCCGGTCCCTTCGACGTTCACTTCGACCCGGATCGCGAGCGTCTCATCGGGCGCAACCGGAGAGGCTCCTTTGCATTCGGCCGGTTCGGTAGCGGGATTGGTCGTGCAGGCGAGCGCCGCGCCGGCGCCGCCCCATTCGGCTCCGGTGATGCCGTTGATCGTGGTGTTCGGGCTCGCAGAGAAGCTGACCGTGACCGGCTGCGCTTCGCTCGTCGCAGTCGCGCGTGCGCCTGTGTTCGTGATCAGGACTTCGTAGACGTCCGTGGGATCGCCCACCGCGAAGCGGCTGGGCAGCGCCAGCAGCCGGACGGACAGCCGGGGAGCGGCGGCAGGAGCGGCCTCGCAGTCGCCTGTCGCAGAGATGCAAACGAGCAGCACGAGCGGCAACGCCGCAGCGCCCCGGCCGAGCATGCGCCCCGCTGCCGGGAGCAGCCTCACCGTCTCACCTTCCCGAAGTGTCTCCGCGCCTTGCGCGTGCAACTCCTGCGCGCTCTCGGGCGCTCGTGCCGGCACGCACGCAGCGCTCTGCTCAGCTTCTGCGCGCGCGTGAGCCGGCGAGAGCCTGTCGGCCGGGAGGGATGGGACGGCGCGAAGTTGCCTTCCGAGACTCCGAGCGCGCTGCCCGGCAGCCCCGACAGCGACGGATCCGAAGCCGGCGCACCGAGGCACGATTCACCCGAGCAAGCCGTGCTCCCCGGCTCCGAGAGGCCGCCGTCTACGCGGGCGTCGTAGATATCGGTCTGGGTGTCCGTGTCGCCCGAGACGAGAGCACCGCTCGTCTGGAAGAAGACGTCCCCGCCTGTGGCGTCTACCCCGTCGAGCCTGCTCCCGGGCGCGGTCCCCGCATAGATCAGGTAGACGTGCCCCTGCCGATACTCGTAGATCTTCGGCGCCCCGGCCTGCACCGATCCGGCGCCCGGGGTCAGCGGGTCTTCGGATGCGAACACGATCGTCTCGCCGGCGGCGTCGATCGCGCGGGCCTGCGGCTCATACCAGCCCGGACCCTCGTAGTCGGGCGCAGGCAGCGTCGCCGCGAAGCGGTCGGAGTTCCCGTCTTGGTTGAAGCCTTCCTCCCCGATCGAGACCCGTCGAAGGGTCGGGGAGGGCCCGTCCCGAAACTCGAAGATCTGAGCGACGCTGCTCGTGTCGTCAGGGGTCAGATCCGCGACGCTCGCGAACACGAGGCCCGTCCCGTCGGGCGTCGTGTCGGCCGGCCGGCTTTCGTCCGAGCCCGTCGCTCCGCCCCAGAGTTCGCTGTCCTGCGCGGAAAGCGCCGCCACGAACCGCAGCCGGCTCAATTCGCCCGATCTTTCTGAGACGTAGAGGTTCTCGGCCCCTTCTTCGGGCTCGGACCCTCCCGGCCCGGGCAGCGCGGCGAGCTTCCCGGTCGCGACGAAGTACACGTGCGAGCCGTCCGCTGAGATCCTCACGACGCCGTCGACGTGCGGGCGCGGACCGCCTGCCGACACTGCGCGCAGCAGCTGTCCTTCGGGCCGCGACAGGTCATATTCGTAGAGGTTGCATCCCGATCCCGCAGCCCCCTGACAGCCGCTTCCCGCGATCCCGCTGGCGGTGTCGCCCGGAGTCGCGTCGTCGACGGCGGCCCGGGTCAGTCGCTGCGTGCTCAGGAACCAGCCCCGGACCCCGTCGCCCGACGCCCCCGAGAAGATCGCCGAGGTTGCCGTGCTGACGGGGCATTCTTCCGGGTCGCACTGCGGGGCGGAGAGCAGCACGGTTCTCGAGGCGGCGATCCGCACGTAGAGTTCCGCGTGCGCCGGCTGGGAGAGTTCGCAAGGGGATTCGTCGGCCGGCACCGGGGTGAAGACGATCGCGTCTCCCGACGTCGAGACCGCGTTGTACCTCGTCGTGAAATGCGGCCCGCCGAGCGAGACTCCGCAGTGCCCGATCTGCGTCGTGCTGCCGGGGCCGCCGGTGACTGCGACCGCCGCCGGCTGCGAGTTGCCCGTGCCGCTGTATTCGTAGAGGCTGACCGCGCCGGTGAGCGTGGCGTCCCCCGGCCAGCCGAACGGCGAGGTCACCGCGAAGACGAGGTGCGACATATCCGCGGAGGCACCGGTCGCCAGCGAGTCGCCGGCCGACGGACCTTCGGCGGCCGGTTCACGAGCGGGACCGTCTTCGGGCGGTGTCGCCGGACCGACGTCCACGAGGCTTCCGTCTGGATACCGCAGGTAGTAGTCGTCTTGCCCCACCGGTCCCGTCGGCATCTGGAAGAGGGCTCGCGAGGAGTCCGCGCTCACCGATTCCAGCGTGGCGGCGCTCCGGAATTCGGGGTTCGCCGGCGAGAGCGCAACTGTGACCCATCCCCCCGGAGTCCTCAGGAACCGGTAAAGGGCGCCGACGGTGCGCCGCGACTGAGGCGCGCCCTCGGTCCCCGCGAGGTTGCCGAGGCTGCGACCGTACACCTGGCCGCCGTCGGTGGAGACGGCGATCAGGAAGACGGGGTAGCCCTGCTTGTAGGGAGGCGTGACCATCTCATAGGCGCGGCAGTCCGCGAGGCGGGCGCTGAAGCCTTCGAGCTGTTCGTTGGGACAGGATGCCTGGTTGGCGTCGCCTTCGGCACGCGCGACGGGGATCCCGCAGGCAAGCAGAAGGATCGACGCCAGGCTCGAGGCGCACACGAACACGAGCCTGCTGCCACCTGCCACGAGCACGGCGTTGACCGCGCGCGCTCCGCGCCTCGGGGCCCCGGCTCGTCTGCTCAACGCTCGCACCAGCTTCCATCTGCACGAAAGGCCGCGCGAGGCTTCCTCGGCACTGACAGCTCGCCCCCTGCTCTCAACTTCCGTTCCCTGCTTTCAGGCCTTTTAAGTGTTTCACAGCGTCGAATGGCCGCTGGACGCGTTTCCGACCCGCGCCGCCGAGCAGACCGCCCGACACGCCGCGAATGCCACCGCCCATCCCGGCACCCGGACCATCCGTCAACCGTACAGGGATGGAGCCATCGACGATCCGATTCGTCAACCGGCTCGTGTCGCGCCGTGCGCCGACGAAGGCTGCGGTCGGCCGGCGCCGGGGCCCGTACCGTCGGGGGCGTCGGTCTCCGACCGCCCCGTCTCAAACACGGCGCCACCGGACCTTCGCGACGCGTGAACGTCGCCGACGAGGCGGCGCCCGCCCCCGTGCCGCACGGGAGCGGGCGCCTGCCTGCCTCGTCCCCGCGCGCCTAGCCGGCGCCCAGGAGCTCGCTTTCGATGTCACCTGCGTTGCACTCGTACGGCTTGTAGAACGAGCTCCCGAGCACGCATCGCCACATGCTCTGGTTGGTCTCGCTCGGCGCCCCGTTGAACCCGGGGTTGCCGGCGGATTTCTGGTATTCGGGGCCGGTCTGGCGAGCTTTCATCCCCTGTTCGAAGGCATAGCCGTCGGCCAGGAGCTGCGGCTCGCTGTACGCCGTCCCGATGAACACCACACCGGCGGGGTCACCGCCCGTGGAGCTGTTCTGCACCGCGTAGCCCGCGGGCACCGTCAGCACCGGATACCCGGCGCGATCGGCGATCCCCACCAGCGCGCTGCCGCTCGGAACCATCAGCGCCGAGTAGTCGTCGCCGGGTTCGGCCGGGGTCCCGGCGTTGAGGATCCCATCGATCGCGGCGCGACTTTCGGCCTGCCCTTTGGCGAGGCTTTCTTCGTAGCTCGCCTTGGTCGTCGGGTTTCCCGTTTCGACGGCCTCGGCGGCGAGCAGCGAGCTCTCGCCGTCTTTCAGGCCCTCGACCGGGTTCGCTTTGTTGTAGTCGATCACTTCCTGCAGCGATTTCGGACCGCTCGTCGGCGCCAGGTAGGCGTCGAGGTCGCGGTGGAACTCGTACGGGATCACGCTCGGCGCGGTCGCTGCCGCTCCGGGCGTGACGACGGTCGTGCTCGCGCCGAGCGTGCCGAGCTCGGCGACCGCCGCCGGGTAGGGGACGGTCGTGCTGGAGAGGACCGCGACCTTCTTGGCGCTCAGCGCCGTCGGCGAGAGGCCGGCGGTGTAGCTGGGCAGCGGGCTCGGCTGGCTCCCCGTCGCCGGATCGCCGCCGTCGGGGCCCGCCACGACTTCCAGCGCGGCCGCCACGTCGGCGACGGTCTGGGCGATCGGTCCGGGCGAGTCCTGCGACTTCGCCACCGGCAGCACGCCGCCGCGGCTGACGAGCCCGACCGTCGGCTTCAATCCGACCAGCCCCGCGTTGCCCGCCGGCGCGATCAGCTGTGCGCTGTCGGTCGAGGTCTCCGTGCCGAAGGCCAGCGGCGCAAGGCCGACCGACACCGCCGCGGCCGAGCCGGCGGAGGATCCGCCGATCGACTTGTTGGTGTCGGAGGGCAGCAGCACCTGGCCGCCGAGCGAGGAGTACCCCTGCGGCATGTTCGGGTCGAACTCGCCGCCCAGCTCGGTGACGTTCGTGTCACCGAGCACGATCGCGCCCGCCGCCTTCAGCTTCGCGACCAGCGTCGCGTCCGAAGCCGGCATGTTGTCCTGCAGCGCGATCGAGCCTGCGCTCGTCGCCATGCCCGTGGCGTCGATCGAGTCGTTGACGAGCACCGGGATGCCCGCCAGCGGACCTTTCGCCAGGCCTTTCTTGCGCAGCCTGTCGCTGGCGGTGGCCTGTTCGATCGCGTTCGGGTTCAGGGCCCGCACGGCCTGGATGGCCGGGCCCTGGGCGTTCGTGATCGCGATCCGGTAGAGCTCGGCTTTGACGAGGTCTTTCGAGCTCAACGTGCCCGCTTCGAGCATTTCCTCGAGCCCCGCGGCCGACGTCGTTTCGAGCGAGAAGGGCAGCACCGGTTTGTTCCCGAGCAGCTTCTTGGTCGAACGGTAGTCGGGGTTGCAGTGCCCGCGCGAGGCGAACGGCTCAGCCGGTTCGGTGTGCGCGCAGCGGTACGCCGCCGGGTCGACCGTCGCCGGCGACTGGCGCAGTTTGGTCGACTGTTCGATCGCGTAGCCGACGCCGATCATGTTCAGCTCGTCGTAGGCCCCGCCGGCGATGCCGACGCCGATCGGACGCCGCTGCGTCGCCGTGTAGCCGCCCGGCACGACCATCAACGGCATGCCCGCCTGCGGCGCACCCGGCACCGAGCCGACGACCGCGATCACTGGACCACCGCCGCCACTCGGTTCGTTCATCATCTTTTCGATCGCCGCCTGGGTGGCTTTCTTCTGTTCCGGCAGGATTTCTTCGAATTCTTTCTGGTTTTTCCCGCCCGGCGTGTCTTCCGCTTCCGCCTCTTTGGCGTGCGTGGAGTTGCCGTCCTTCAGTGCCTCCTGCGGGTTGGTCGCGTCGACTTCGATCTCCTGAACGAGGCTTTTCACCGGCGCCGACGCGCCGAGATGCGCGTAGTACTCGTCGATCGTCGCGTGCGCCTCGTAGCCGGAAGGCAGCGAGCGCGTTTTTTCGGCCGTCGTCTGCGCGTCGGGCACCATGATCGCGCCCGCTTCTTCGAGCGCTTTGACGGCTTTCGCCGTCGCTTCCTGGGTCGGCGTCGGCGTGCACGGCGTCGGCGAGCAGGTCGTGGCGTTGTAGCCGATCCGCTTGCCTTTGACGAAATCCATCGAGAGCGCCGAGGAGTAGTTCGGCACGGTCGCGAAGGGAGCCGGCAGCACGTCGGAGTTTTCGAGGAAGTGCGGTCCCTCCATGCCTTCGAACTCTTCGTTGTTTTCTTTGTCCGTGCCGGGGATCTCCGCCAGCGACTGCAGCGTGATCGCGACGTCCGCGACGGTCTTCTCCATCGGGCCCGCCGTGTCGCGCGAGACGTCGATCGGCGCGATCCCGAACCCGGGCACCAGGCCGAGGGTTGGTTTCAGGCCCACGATCTCCTCCGCCGTGGACGGGCTGATGATCGAGCCGCCCGTTTCGGTGCCGATCGTCAGCGTCGCCAGTCCCGCGGCCCCGGCCGCGCCCGACCCGGACGAGGAGCCGCTCGGCCCCGCGATCGTGTCGTTCGCGTTGAGCACCTGACCCGTCAGGTTGCTGAAGCCCGAGGGCTGGCTGCCGAAGCTGTTGGCCCACTCGGAGAGGCCCGCCTTGCCGAGGATCACGACCCCGTGGGCGCGCAGGTTGCGCGTGACGCCCGAATCCTTTTCGGGGAACGATTCGCGCAGCGCCCAGTCGCCCGCCGAGGTGTACATCGGCGTCGCGTCGATGATGTCCTTGAGCAGGATCGGGACGCCCATCGCCGGGCCGAGGATGTGGTGTTTGGCCCGTTCCTTGTCCATCCGTTTGGCTTCCGTCATCGCTTCGGGGTTGATCTGCGTGACGGCGTTCAGGCCCGGGCCGGACTTGTTCAACGCCTGGATGCGCGCCTCGTAGGCCTTGACCAGCTCGACGGACGTCACCTTGCCTTCTTCGAGCAGCTTCTCGGCTTCTACGCCGGTCAGGTTTTCGACGTCGAGCGGGGCGGCAAGCGCCGTCGCGGCGCCGCTAGAGGACCCGACGGCGAGCGCCAGAAGGGTGAGGAGCAGGCCGGCGGCACGGAGCCGCCGGCGGGGGGACGAGATCACTTGGAATCCTTCCTTGGGGGAGCAGGGGACTACTCCAGGCGCAAGAAATCAGCCTTGCGCGTCACTCCAAAAGGACCGCGGTCCAGAATTGCCGAGCGCACTCTTGTGCACTTGTCCAGGCTTTACAGCCTGTTTACCAACATCAGATCGCCCGCGTCGATCCCGAAGGCTCGGCTCGACCCGGCCCGCCGGCGGGCC
>DATNBM010000076.1:0-39936 GCA_035571915.1 Solirubrobacteraceae bacterium
CTCGGCGATCTCCGCTCGCGCGACATGGCCTACGACGCCGACGGTGCCACCTGGCTGCGCAGCACCGCCTACGGCGACGACAAGGACCGCGTCCTCATCAAGTCCGACGGCGAGTTCACCTACCTGCTGCCCGACATCGCCTACCACCGGGACAAGTTCGCCCGGGGGTTCGACCTCCTCATCAACGTGTGGGGCGCCGACCACCACGGCTACATCGCCCGCATGAAGGCCGCCTACCAGGCGCTCGGCGGCGATCCCGCCGAGCTCGAGCTGCTGATCATGCAGCTCGTCCACCTCCTGCACTCCGGCGAGCGCGCCCAGATGTCCAAGCGCGCCGGGGAGTTCGTCACGCTCGACGACCTGATCGAGGAGATCGGCGTCGACGCCGCGCGCTGGTACCTGCTCGCCCGCTCCCACGACACGACCCTCGACATCGACATCGACCTCGCCCGCGAGCAGTCCAACGAGAACCCCGTCTACTACGTCCAGTACGCCCACGCCCGCATCTCGTCGATGCTCGTCCGCGCGGGCGGCGACCGCGTCGGAGCCGCCGTCGAGGCGGTGCGCGCGGGCCGGCTGCCCGAGGAGCCGATGCACCCCTCAGAGCGGGCGCTCGTGCTCGGGCTGCTCGGCTTCCCCGGCGTGCTCGCCGAGGCGGTCGAGCGGCGCGCCCCCCATCGCATCGCCGCGCTCGCCCTCGAGCTGGCCCAGGGCTTCACCGCCTTCTACCGCGACTGCCGCGTCGTCGGCTCCGAGCCCGAGGCGGTCGAGTCCTTTCGGATCGCCCTCAGCGTCGCCGCGACGGGGACGATCGCGCGCTGCCTGGACCTGCTCGGCGTGAGCGCGCCCGACCGGATGTAGAGGTCAGCCCCGGGCGTCCCGCGAGAGGCGTCAGTTCAGCCGCGGTCGAAGCGGGCCAGGTCGGAGTCCAGGCGGGCCGCGTCCGAGGCGCTGAGCGCCGGCGTCGGCGCATCGCCGCCGGGGTCGCGCTCGCGGGCTCGACGCCGCCAGCGCGGCAGCAGCACGATCAGCATCGCGACGAGCGCGATCACGGCCGCCAGCGGCACCAGGTAGGCCGCCGCGTCGAAGCCATGGTCGGCGGGCAGGCCGAGCACCGATGCGCCGTACTGGCCGACCAGCGCCCGCTTGATCTGCGCTTCGTCGCGGCCGTCGTCGATCAGCGACTGGATGAACGCCCGCTCGCGGTCGGCCTGCGTCGACTCGGCGACGTTCAGGGGGATCTTGCAGGTCACGCACATCACCTGCCGTTCGATCTGGGGCAGCGAGGCGCGGGGCTTCGCGGCGCCCGCGGCGCCGGCCGTGCCCGCGGCGCCGGCTGTGCCCGAGGCGCCGGCTGTGCCCGAGGCGCCGGGCATCCCGGCGAGCAGGGCCGCCAGGGCGGCGAGCGTCGCCGCGGTCATGCCTACCCTCGCGCGGACCGTGCGGCGGCGCGCGCTCACGTCGTTTCCGCCAGCCGGATCGCTTTGTCGACGAACCGCTGTTCGATCTCGCCGCGGGCGATCGCGACGATCTTGCCGCGGCGGTCGACGATGAAGCTCTCGGGCAGCTGGTCGGTCCCGTAGGCGTGCGCGAAGTCGCCGTTGTCGTTGTCGCGCAGGTTCGGGTAGCTGAGGCGGTAGCGGCGGACGAATGCTTCGGAGTCCGGCGAGGCGTCGAGGTAGGTCACGCCGAGCACCGTCCCCCGGTCGCGTTCGAGCTTGCCCTGGTTGCGCTCCAGCAGCGGCGCCTCGGCCTCGCAGGGGACGCACCACGAGGCCCAGAAGTTGAGGATCACGACCTTGCCTCGCTGGGCCGCGAGCGATCCCGTGCCCGGGCCCCCGAGGACCGGGAGCTTCCGCGCGGCGTCGGGGGCGAGTGGGCGGCGGCCTTCGTGGACCTTCGTGTCGAGGCTCCGGCTGGCCGACTTCGTCGAGACCCCGTAGACCAGCAGCCCGATCAGGAGGGCCCCGGCGACGGAGATGAGGATCGGCACTGGCCGGAGCTTCACGACCCTGAAGGGTAGAGCCGCTCGGCTCCCGTGTAGAGGTTCAGCGAGCCGCCCCGCGCGAAGCCCCCGAGTGTCATGCCCTGCGCCGCCGCCAGCTCGACCGCCAGCGAGGTCGGCGCGCCGACCCCCACGAGCACCGGCGCGCCCGCCACGGCGGCCTTCTGGACGAGCTCGAAGGACAGCCTCCCGCTCACGCACAGCAGCATGTCCGCGAAAGGCACGAGCCCGTCGAGCAGGGCCCGGCCGACCACCTTGTCCATCGCGTTGTGGCGACCCACGTCCTCGCGCGCGATCAGCAGCTCGCCGGCCGCGTCGAACAGCCCCGTCGCGTGCAGGCCGCCGCTGCGCGCGAAGGCGGGCTGGCTCAGCCGCTCCGGCAGCGAGGCCAGCAGCTCGCGGGCCACCCGCGGTCCCGCCGGAGCGGGCGGCGCCTGGACGGCGACCTCCTCGAGCGCCCCCTTCCCGCAGACCCCGCAGGAAGACGTCGTGTAGAAGCGCCGCTCGGCAGGCCGTCGCGTGAGCGGTCCCTCGACGTCGATCGCGTTGCCGGCGAGGTCGTCCGGCGGCCCGGCCGCGCGCGGCCCGTCGAGCAGGCCCTCGCCGAACAGGAAGCCGAGCGCCAGCTCCTCGTCGTGGCCCGGCGTGCGCATCGTCACCGCCAGCGCCTCCCCGTCGACCCTGATCTCAAGCGGCTCCTCGACCGCCACGAGGTCGCTCCGCCCGTCGCGCACGACCCGCTTGAGGGTCCGCCCGAGGTACGCGCCGGACGCCTCCGCCTGCTCGTCGGAGCTCACCTCTTCGGGCCGTCCCACCGCCTGCTCGTCGCCGCCGCTCATCTCGCTTTCAACCCTAGTCGCGCGCGTCGCGCCCGGCGCCGGGGGAGTCGGTGTCACACGGTGGGCGCCGCGGGCCTCGGGCGGGTCTCGGGTAGTCTGCCTATGCAATGCCTAAGCAAGAGGAGATGGGGCTCAGCGAGGCGGCGGCCGCGATCGGCGTCAGCGTCGACACGCTGCGCCGCTGGGACCGCGCCGGCAAGCTGCAGACGCGGCGCGACGAGCGCGGTCGCAGGCTCGTCTCGGCCTCGGAGGTGAGCAGGCTCGCCGCGCGGCCGAGCCGCCATCGCACGGGCAGCTCCGGGTCGGCGCGCAACCGCTTCCCGGGGATCGTGCGGTCGGTCGAGATCGGCGGCGTGATGGCGCTCGTGGAGATCGAAGCGGGACCGCACCTCGTCACGGCCGCGATCACGCGCGACTCCGTTCAGGAGCTCGGCCTCGCGCCGGGCGTGCCGGTGACCGCGATGGTGAAGGCGACCTCGGTGATGGTCGAGCGGGGGGAGGGGTGAGGCTGACGCCTCGTGCGCACGCGCGGCGCTTCCGGGCGGCGGTCCTGCTCGCGCTCGCTTTCGCTTTCGCGCTGGCCGGCTGCGGCGGCTCGGGCACGACCGAGCTGAAGGTTTCGGCGGCGGCCTCGCTGCGCAAGGCGTTCGGTGAATACGGAAAGACGCTGAAGGGTTTCGGTGCGAGCTACTCGTTCGCCGGCTCCGACGCGCTCGCCGCCCAGATCGAACAGGGGGTCAAGCCCGACCTGTTCGCCTCGGCCAACACGAAGCTGCCCAACGCCCTGTACGCCAAGGGCCTCGTCGAGAAGCCGGTCGTGTTCGCCGCCAACAAGCTCGTGATCGCGGTCCCGAGCGGCTCGCGGATCGCGAGCGTCGCCGACCTCGCGGCGCGCGGAGTGACGATCGCGGTCGGCAGCCCGACAGTCCCGATCGGCGCTTACACGTTGAAGGTCCTCGCCCGCCTGCCGCCACGCGAGCGGCGCCTGATCGAAGCGAACGTCCACGACCGCGAGCCCGACGTGACGGGGATCGTGGGGAAGCTCTCCGAGGGCGCGGTCGACGCTGGCTTCCTCTACGCCACAGACGCGAAGGCGGCCGGCGGCGCGCTGAAGGCGATCGAGCTGCCGGCGTCGCTGCAGCCCCAGGTCGCCTACGGCATCGCCGTCGTCAGGGGCAGCGGGCACGCCGCCCAGGCGCGCTCGTTCATCTCCGGCCTGCTCAGCGGCCCGGGCCGCGCGGATCTGCTCGCGGCCGGGTTCCTGGCGCCCCCGGCGGGGTGAGCGCGGAGGCCGAAAGGTCCCGGTCCCGGCCTCGACGCGCGGCGCTGTTCGTGCCGCTCCTCGCCGCCTGCCTCGCGGTGGTGCTCGCGTTCCTCGCGCTCCCCGTCGTCGCGATCTTCGTCCACGCGCCGCCGCGGCGGCTGCTCGACGCGCTCGGCGAACCCGTCGCGCGCGAAGCGCTGCTGCTGAGCCTCGAGACGAGCGCGATCGCGATGGCGATCGTGGTCGTCCTCGGGACGCCCGCCGCCTACGTCCTCGCTCGCCGCAGGCTGCCCGGGCAGGCGGCGATCCTGACCGTGCTCGAGCTCCCGCTCGTGCTCCCGCCCGCCGTTGCCGGGATCGGCCTGCTCGCCGCTCTCGGGCCTGCGGGGATCCTCGGCGGCGCGCTGCGCGACGCCCACGTCGAGCTCGTCCTGCAGACCGCCGGGGTCGTCGTCGCGCTGTGCTTCGTCGCCTCGCCGTTCTACATCCGCCAGGCCCACGCCTCGTTCCTCGCGATCCGGCGCGAGATGCTCGAGGCCTCCGCCGACCTCGGCGCGCGCGAGGGGACGACGCTGCTACGGGTCGCGCTGCCGCTCGCGCGGCCCGGCCTGCTTGTCGGCCTGGCGCTGGCGTGGGGGCGCGCGCTCGGCGAGTTCGGCGCGACGCTGATGTTCGCGGGCTCCTTCCAGGGCGTCACGCAGACGGCGCCGCTCGCGATCTACGACCAGTTCGCGACCGACCTGCCGGCCGCGCTCGCGCTGTCGGCCGTGCTCGTCATCGTCTCGGGGGTGCTGCTCGTCTCGATCAAGCTCGTCGCCGGCTCCCCGCCCGCGCTCGCGGGGAGTGGGAGCTGACGTTGGCGGGCGACGCCGGTCGCGAGCCGCCCGGGGGGCACGAGGTCGTCGGGCACGTGTTCGGCTACGCCTCGCTGATCAGCGACATGCACCGCGCGGGCGAGGAGCTGCGGCGGCTGCGCGGCCACCGGCGGCGCTGGAACGTCGCGACCGACAACTCGCTCACGTTCGGCCGCTACAAGATCTACCTCGATCCCTCCAGCGGCGAGCAGCCGGCCGTGTTCGTGACGTTCCTGAACCTCGTGCCCGATCCGTCGTGCGCGGTCGAGGGGGCGCTCTTCCCGGTCTCCGCGGCGGCGCTCGAGGCGCTCGACGCGCGCGAGCGCAACTACGCGCGCCGGGACGTCGCGGCCGAGCTCGAGGAGCCGCCGCCCGGCGGGGGTCCCGTGTGGTGTTACTTCGGGCGCCCCGAGGCGGTCGCCCGCCACCGCGACGGAGCGGCCGCCGGACGGGCGGTCGTGAGCAGGGAATACCTCGAGCGGGTGCGGGCCGGCTTCCTCGCCTGCGGGACGGACGCCCTGGCCGCGTACGAGGCGAGCACCGACCCGCCGGGGTGCCCGGTCGTGGAGCTCGAACGGGTCGACGTCGAGTAGGAGCGCAGGACGGGCGCGCGGGAGACCGCGGGCGCGAGTGCGGGCTAAGCTCCCGGCGTGACCCGCGACGAGTGGATCGAGGCGTTCTCCCGCGAGGCCGGCGTCGAGCGCCCGACGGTCGAGGAGATCAGGGAGCTGCTCGAGCTCGCGGGCACGGCGGCGCACGCCTCCGAACGGACCGCGGCGCCGATCGCGTGCTGGATCGCGGGTCGCTCCGGGATGAGCCTGCAGGAGCTCAGCGCGGCGGCGGAGCGGATCGCCCCGTCCGAGAGCTGAGCAGCCGCCGCGCCGCGTCGAGCTCCGCGGGATCGTTGACGTTCAGCAGCAGCCGCGCGGGGTCCCCGAAGGAGGCGAGCTCGGCCGGGCCGATCAGGCTCGGCCGAAGTCCGGCGATCGCCGCGCGGAGCGGGCCGCGCTCCGCCAGCGCGCCTTCCAGGGGCGCAAGGGCCGAGCGGGGGATCCGCGCGGGCAACGGTTGCAGATCGCCGGGCGCGCCGAGCGCCGCGGCGCCCTCGCGCGCCGCCAGCGCGCTCAGCAGCTCCGCGGTCAGGAACGGCATGTCGCAGCCGAGCGCGAGCAGCGCCGCGCCCGGGTCCTCCGCGGGGAGCGTGCGCAGGGCAGCGAGGATCCCCGTCAGCGGGTGGCGGGGCTCGTCGGGCTCGAACAGGATCTCGACGCCGAGCTCGGGTAGCGGGGTGTCGCGCTTGGCGACGAGCAGGACGGGGAGCCCGGTCGCGAGGGCGGCGTCGAGGACGTGGGCGAGGAGCGGGCGCCCGCCGAGCTCGGCGCGGGCCTTCTCGCCGCCGAGGCGCGATCCGCGGCCGCCCGCGAGGACGGCGATCCGCACACCCGGTTTGGACACGAGCCGAGTGTGGCATCTTGTGGGGCGAGGAATGTCGCCGAGCCAGCTTGTCGACCTTGACGACGCCCGCGCGGCGATCGTCGCCGCGGCGGAACCGCTGGAGGGCGAGTCCGTGGCGCTCGGCCTGGGCGCGCTCGGGCGGGTTCTGGGCGAGGACGTGACGGCCGCCCACCCGGTGCCCGCCTTCGACAACTCCGCGATGGACGGCTTCGCGGTCCGGGCTCCCGATCTGGCGGGCGCCGGTCCGTCCAACCCCGTGCGGCTGCGCGTCGTCGGCGAGTCCCGCGCCGGGCATCCCGCCTCGGCGACCGTCGGTGCCGGGCAGGCAGTCGCGATCTCGACCGGGGCGATGCTCCCCGAGGGCGCCGACGCGGTGCTGCGAGTGGAGGAGACGCGCGCCGAGGGCGAGGAGGCGGTCGTGGCGCTCGACGCGCCCGAGCCGGGACGGGACGTCAGGCGCGCTGGCGAGGACCTGCTCCCGGGCCAGACCGTGCTGCGGGCGGGCACGACGATCGGCCCGGCCGAGCTCGGCGTGCTCGCGTCGCTCGGGCGCTCGCTGATCCGCTGCGTCCGTCGCCCGCGCGTCTCGGTGCTGGTCACGGGGGATGAGCTGCTCGGCCTGCAGGAGGCGCCCCGCGCGGGGGCCGTGCGCGACACGAGCTCCTACTCGATCTCGGCGCTCGCCCAGTGCGGCGGCGCGGAGGTCGCGTGGACGGGCCGCGCGGCCGACGACCGGGCCGCGACCCGCGAGGCGGCGGAACGGGCGCTCGAGGCGGCCGACGTGGCGGTCGTCTGCGGCGGCGTCTCGGTCGGCGTCCACGACCACGTGCGACCGAGCCTCGCGGCGCTCGGCGTCGAGGAGACCTTCTGGGGGCTCGCGCTGAAGCCCGGCAGCCCAGCGTGGTTCGGCCGCCGCGGCGAGACGCTCGTCTTCGGCCTCCCCGGCAACCCCGTCTCGGCGATGGTCACGTTCGTGCTGCTCGTCGGCCCCGCCCTGCGGCTGATGCTCGGCCGCGACCCCGGCGGGGAGCGGGCCGAGGCGATCCTCGACCGCGACTACGCCAAGCCCGCCGGGCGCGCCCACGCGGTCCGCTGCCGCCTGCGCCAGGGCGAGGACGGCCTGCACGCGACGCCGACCGGGCCGCAGGGCTCGCACGTCCTCAGCTCGATGCTCGGCGCCGACGGCCTCGCGCTCGTGGCCGCCGACTCGACCGGCGCGAGCGCCGGCGAGCGGGTCCCGGTCGAGCTGCTGCGAGAGTGGACGCGGACATGAGCGCGGAGAAGGAGATCGAGGTGACGGTGCGGCTGTTCGCGATGCTGCGCGAAGGAGCGGGGACGGGGTCGCTGGAGCTGGCGCTGGAGCCCGGCGCGACCGTCGCGGACGCGATCGAGCGCCTGTCCGCGCAGCGGGGGTCGCTCGGGGAGCTGCTCGCGCGGCTGCCGATCCGCCCGGCGGTCAACCGCGAGTACGCACAGCTCGACACGGTTCTCGCGGCGGGCGACGAGCTGGCGCTGATCCCGCCCGTCAGCGGCGGCGCGCCCGCGCCCAGCGACGCGGCGCGGACCCACGCGCTCGTGACCGGCGAGCCGCTCTCGGCAGAGCGCCTGCGGCGCACGGTGGCGGACCCCGCGGCGGGGGCGATCGTGATCTTCGAGGGCGTGACCAGAGAGGTCGAGGCGCTCGACTACGAGGCCTACGGAGAGATGGCTCAGGCGGAGATCGAGGAGGTGCTGGAGCGCTGCGTCGCCCGCCACGGCCTGCGAGCGGCGGCGGCGGAGCATCGCACCGGCCGCGTCGCCCTCGGGGAGCCGAGCGTGATCGTCGCGGTCTCGGCGGGACACCGCGAGGAAGCGTTCGCGGGGGCGCGGGAGGCGATCGACGAGATCAAGGCGCGGGCGCCGATCTGGAAGCGCGAGGACCGCGGCGCCGGGCGGGGCGCCTGGGTCGAGGGCGCTGTCCCGCCCGTCGAGGTAGAGGCCGGGCCGAGGAGCGCCGGCGCGTGAGCGGACGGCTGACGCATCTCGACGAGGACGGCCGCGCGCGGATGGTCGACGTCGGAGAGAAGGCGCCCTCGCGGCGGGTCGCCCGCGCGCGGGCGCGACTGCGGATGAGCCCCGATGCCGCGGCCGCGGTGCGCGACGGCTCGGGCCCGAAGGGCGAGGTGCTGGCGGTCGCGCGTCTGGCCGGCGTGCAGGCGGCCAAGCAGGCCTCGGGGTTGATCCCGCTCGCGCACCCGCTGCCGCTCAGCTACGTCGACGTGGACGCCGTCGTCGACGCGGAGGGCGGCCTCGTGACGATCGAGGCCGAGGCCCGGACGACCGCCGAGACGGGCGTCGAGATGGAGGCGATGACGGCCGCCGCGGTCGCCGCGCTGACGGTCTACGACATGGTCAAGGGTCTCGAGCGGGGGATCGAGATCGAGCACGTCGTGCTGCTCGAAAAGCGGGGCGGGCGCAGCGACTATGTGCGGGAGGGGGAGACCGCGGGAGGGTCCGGTGGGTCGGCGGAGGAGGCGCCGCGTCCGGTCGCGGGCGCCGCCGTGGTCACGATCAGCACCTCGAAGGCAGCGGGCGAGGGGGTCGACGAGAGCGGGCCGAAGCTCCGCGAGCTTGCCGAGCGGCTCGGGCTCGAGGTCCTCGCCGAGGAGGTCGTCAGCGACGACGCGGGCGCGATCGCGGCGCGGCTGCGGGCGCTGTCCGATGAGACGCGGTGCGCGCTGATCCTGACGAGCGGCGGCACGGGCGTCGCGCCGAGCGACGTGACGCCCGAGGCGACCCGCAGCGTGATCGAGCGGGAGATCGGCGGGCTGGGGGAGGCGATGCGGCTCGCCTCGCGACCCCACACGCAGAACTGGATGCTCTCGCGGGGGCTCGCGGGGGTGCGGGGCGGGACGTTGATCGTGAACCTGCCGGGGAGCCCCCGGAGCATCGAGGAGATCTGCGGGGATCTGGGGGAGGCGTTGGGGCACGCGCTGAGGCTGATCGCGGGGGAGCGGGCGCCGCATTGAAGGGCGCTTGGCGGCGGGTAGGAGGCCGAGCATTCGGCGCCCGCCACCAGGTTGGCCCGACCGCCTAGAATCGGGCCCTGCGCGGCGATAGCTCAGTTGGTAGAGCGCAAGCTTCCCAAGCTTGAGGTCGCGGGTTCGAGACCCGTTCGCCGCTCTCAGAAAAGCCCCGCACAGGCGGGGTTTTTTTGTCTCGTGCCGGAGCGGGTGACCCCGCCGACACAGGGGCAAATAAACCGGTTGGTCCACTATTGGCCAAAACGGACCGGAGGATCGCAGCGATGAGCGACGCATGGGATTGGATCAACCGACGCTACGAGAGCGACGACCTCGCGAAGTTCACGCTGATGCTCGACACGCTTGAGGAGGTAGTTGGACACCTGCGCTCCGACGCCCCAGCCCGCCACCGGATTGCGCTCATCCTCACCGACTACATCGCCGACGTTCTCCTCGCGCGCCGCGTCAACAGCGTGGTCCAGCTCAGCGAATACGGCCCGTGGTTCGAGCCGCGCGAACGCTTCACCGATCGCGACCTGAACCTGCTGCGCCAGGGATTCAACCGTCGCCTGCAGGTCGCGTCGCAGAGCTACGAGCGGCCAATGACCTTCGGCATGGGGCGCCCGATCCTGGCCGAGGAACTGGCCGAGGTTCTGCGCGTCGCCCACGCCTACCGCAACGACGTCTACCACGAGGACCGTCACAACCCGCACTCGCTCCCGATCGTCACCCTGGCGGCGCTTCACGCGACCGCCGAGGCGTGGCGGCAGTCGCTGCCCTCGAAATCCGCCACGTCGAGCGGCGCGAAGGGGCCGCTGATGGACCGGCTCGTTGTGATGGGGTACGAGACGCCGAGCATCCTCGGGAGCGGCGCCGGTCCGATGTTCAGCCACTACGCGGGCGCCGAGGCGTTCATCGGCTGGCTCGACAGGGAGATGCCGTTCGACATCGCCGCGGCGGCGTGCAGCCTCTCCGAGGACATCGACTCGCGCATCGAGTGGGCGGAGTCGATGATCGCGTGGCTCTCGGGCTGGGAGGGGCCGGGTGCCGACGAAATAGAGCCCTCGCTGCATTGGCACGAGTTCTGGCGAGAGCACGGCGGCGATCCCCGACTGTTGGAGCTGAACGATGAGCAGGCGCGAAACGCCGCCGCGTCGCTCGACACCGAGGACGAGGCCGAGAAGGAGCGGCTACGGGCGCTCATGCAGCAGACGGACGAACAGCGCACCGAGTACTTCCGGAGCCTGCACAGCTCGTTCACGCCCACCCTCGGGATCAAATCACTGCCCAAACTGCGGCGACGCGGCCGTGCCCTCGCCGAACTGCGCCAGCCGGGGCGTCTGCTCGCGCGCTACCGGACCGTGGACGAGCAGATGCGCGTGTTCGAGGACACCCTCGCCGAAGTAGCCGAAGGCTGGGACCGGCACGTATCCGAAGAAGTCGATCGCGCCCGTGGCAAGGGAATATTCATCACGCGGCGAGAGCCCTAGAGTGGGCTCGCGAGGTCGATCAGGCTGGCCACGTCGTTCTCGCTGTCGTGCTCAAAGAGCACCAGGCGCACGCTGCTCGGGTCCGAAGCCCCCTCGGGGTGCTGGTCGGCGAGCTGGCCCGCGACCTCTCGATATGCATTCTCGATCCCCTCGGCCTTTACGGGCTCAGTCCCAGTGAAGATCAACAAGCTGCCCTTCTCGGGCAGCGGCCAGTTCGCGATCAGTTCCTTCCCTTCGTGGGTCACACGCCTGCCGTCGCTGTCGACCGCCTCGCCCGGGGGGAGCCGCCAGAGCGATACGACAGTCGCTTCCCCGGCAGGTGCTGGGTCGAGGAGCTTGACCTTCTCGACGTCGGCGGGCTCCTCCGCAGGGACCGTCAGCTCGTCGGTCGGCATGATGATCTTGAGCAGCAAGCGGACGTTTCCGGGCTCGCCCTCGGGCTCTTTCCACTTCACGAACGCACGGTCGCCGTCGCCAACCCAACGGCTCGCGTGCTTGGCGTCGAAGGCGTGGCGAAAGCGCCCTGACTTGTGGAGGCTGGTCTTGATCGCGCCGCCAGCGTGGCGGGTTTCGACGTAGATGTCATCGCCGTGCGTGTAGATCCGCCACACCGACGCGCGGGCGCCGCGATCGGTCCCAGCCGTGACGCGAAGAACGTTGCGGCTCACCTGGCCGCAACCGCTGCGTCGCGGACCACGGCGGGCGTCTCCGGGTCGAATCCCTCGACTAGCGCCCTGAGCGTCCGCTGCTCACCTCGCCTCGACGGCATCGCCTGTGCGTACACCTTGAGCGCGAGCCCGGGGTCGGTGTGGCCCATTTCCTGCATCACGATCGGCGGCGTCTCGCCGAGCGCGTAGAGCAGCGAGCAGAACGTGCGCCTGAGCGAGTGCGGCGTCAGCTTCGGCAGCGGCGGGTGGCCGGCCGCCTCGAATCCGACGTGGCAGGTTGACAGCGGGAGCGGCACCGCGGTCAGGCTTCAGCTGGCGCCAGCATGAACAGCTCGATCTCGAGGTCGGGGCCGACGTGGCTGTCCGAGATGAACGCGGCGACAGTGCGTCCCGATAGGCGCTCGATCTTCTCGATGAACCGTTGCTGCATCGCGTTCTGGAACGCGTTGCGCGTATCTCTCACCGTCGGGGCGCGCTCGAGCTCGATCATCGTCTTCTCCACGTCGGTGTAGACGCCGCCAAGCACGCATATGAGGAGATCGTCTCCGAGCATCCGCGTCTTGGCGGTTACGGGCTTGCGCTCGTAGTAGCGCCGATGCAGCTCGACCATGGCCGTGGTCACAGCCTCGAGCAGGGCGTCTCCCGTCAGGGGAGTAGCGGGGACCGGCATCCGGGGCCTGTCTCTCTCGTCCTCCGATGGGGTGCGCGCGCGAGGCAGAAGGGCGAGAACCCGACGAGCGATCATCTCCACGGTAGCGCTGTTCGCACGGTCGACATCGTCGAGTACCGTGTGGGTGGGATGAGCCAGTCGCGAATCGCCGAGAGCGGCCGTGTGGCCCACGGGGAGGTGCTGACGGCGATCTCTGATGGGATGGTCGCTCTCTTGAAGGAGTTCTACGGACGCGGGCCCAGCCGCACGAAGTCCTACTACGAGGATGACCTTGTGGTGTGCGTGCTGCGGGGCGGGTTTTCGCGGGTCGAGGAGACCTTGCTCGCCGGCGGCCGCGGTGCCGCGGTGATCCAGCAGAGGATGGACTTCCAAGAGGTGATGCGCCAGCGATTCGCGCAGGTCGTAGAAGATGCGACAGGGCGTGTCGTGATCGGCTTCATGAGCGGGAATCAGCAGGAGCCGGACATGATGTGCGAGGTCTTCATCCTCGGCCCCACCGACCTTCTGGACGAGCACGAGATCCCGGCGCGCCCGGCATAGCAGTCGGACTCCGGGTCAACCTGTCGATCTGAGCGCGACCGTCCATGATCGGCGCTATGCTCGGTCTTGAAGGGCACCACTGTGGTCGGCCCCCGAGAGGGATCGGCACCACGACCTGACTTCCGGTTTTTGCTCGGTCAGCAAGCCGCTAGGAGGTCGCAATGTCGGACGCCGCCGAAATCTCGATTCCAGCGCCAGCGCGCGGTGCGCCCGGGCCGCCGTTCCAGTGCACGGTCAGCCCGCGGGGCAGACACGCCACGTGGGTCCATGTCACGGGTGAACTCGACATTCTGACTGCCCCGGAGCTCGATCGCGCGCTTCGCGACGCGCAGCTGCACGCCCGTCTGGTCGTGCTCGACGCCACCGACATAGCTTTCATCGACAGCGCCGGAGTTCACGTGATCGAGAACGCCAGCGAGGCTTCCGAATGGGGCGGCGCGAGGCTGTTCGTGGCCACCGGTCCTGTGCTCGACCGCATGCTCGCACTGACAGGCCTGGCGGCGCGGGTCTCGACGTTCTCCATGACCGAGTCTCGCGGCTGCGGCCCGTCTCAGCCCGGGCGACGACCAGCGGCGGCATGAAGCGAACCGACGGAGGGGAGGCAGGTGCCCGACGACCTTCGTAGCCTTTCGGCGTCGAGACCCGTTCGCCGCTTAGGAGACGCGGCGGAACGGCGCCTCTAGGAGACCCAGCTCGCGAGCAGCGGGTCCAAAGCGGCCGCTTCGCGCAGCCGCCCGATCGCCTCGCCCCGCAGCTCGCGCTTCGTACGGGCGTAGGCCTCACCGGGGAAAGCCGCGAGCGTCCGCGCTACCTCGACCGCGCGCGGCATCACCTCCGCATCCGCAAGCGCCTCGTCGAAAGCGCCCAAGCGGACGCACTCCGCCGCGTCGACGAGCGCGTTGCCTAGAGCCAGCACCCGCGCCGCGGGGCCGAGCTCCGCGCGGACGACGCCGATCGCGGCCTGCGGGTAGGGGACGCCGACCTTCACCTCGGTGAGGCCGTACTTGCCGGCCGTCGACGCGATCCTGATGTCGGTGCAGAGGGCGAGCACGAGCCCGCCCGCGATCGCGTGCCCGGTGATCGCGCCCACGACAGGGAAGGGGAGCGCGTAGGCGGTGAGGGCCATCTCGTTGATGCCCTCGACCGACCGGCGCTGCTCGTCGGGTCCGTAGCCGGGCACGGCCTTCAGGTCGACGCCCGCCGAGAAGAAGCCCTCGCGGCCGGCGATGACGAGCGCCGCCGGTGGGTCGCTCTCGACCGACCGCAGCGTGGCGACGATCTCCTCGAGCAGCTCGAGCGACATCGCGTTGGCGGGCGGCCGATCGATCGTCATGGTCGCGATCCCGTCGGTCCGGTCGAGCGTCACGTGCGCCATGGTGCGAGCGTAGTCGAGCGGCGGTCGCGGGCGTCAGGTCGCCGCGGCCGCTGCCTGCTCGAGCGCGCCCAGCATCTCGGCGGAGTCGAGCGCGCCCCGAACCGCCAGGCGCCGGTCGAGGATGAAGAAGGGCACGGCGTCGATGCCGTGTTGCCGCCGCGGATCTGCTCGAAGCGCAGCTCGAGTCCCTCGGGCGCCGCCATCTCGCTCATCGAGTCGAGCAGGGCAGCGGACTCCTCAGGCGTGCGCCCGTACTTGCGCGCGATCCGCTCGGCGTAGGTGCCCTCGTGGGCCGCCGGGGCGTCGGGATCGAGCTCGAAGGCGTGCCAGCGCAGCTCGACGTCGTCCGCGCCGGCGAAGAACTCGAGCGCTGCCTCCAGGCGCCGTTTGCCGACGTAGCACCAGGGGCACGCGATGTCTGACCAGACGTCGATCTGCATCGAGCCGCGACTCTACGCGTTGTCGCCCGCCCCCGGCCGGCGACGGTGTCCAGTCAGTGGCCGCTCGCGCGGATGATCGTGAGCTTCCAGCTCTCGCTGGTCGCGACGGTGAGGGCGGTGCCTTCGGTGTGGCTCTTCCATTCGGCCGATCCCTGCAGGATCAGCTTGCCGTGCCGGCGCCCGAGCGCCCGCCTGACCTCGGCGGCGCCGATCGCGCGGAAGGTGAGCTTGTTGGGGAGCGTCGCCGGGTTCGGGTCGGTCTTGCCGACGACGCCGAAGAAGGGGCAGTGGACCGTCGTTTCGGGCGGGGGGAAGGTCTCGACGTTCGGGTAGAGCTTGCCGCCGGCGAAGAGCGGCACGATGTCCCAGTTGATCGAGCGCTCGCCGCAGCCGCTCTCGTCGTCATGTGTCGGCGGCGGCGGCGCCCCGCAGGTGAGCGACGGGGAGTTCTTGGCGTAGGCGAAGTCTTCTTCGACGACGCCTTCGCGCACGACCGTCCCGGTCGGGAAGCCGAGCGCCCGTTTGCTCGGACCGGCGCGATCCTCGGGCGCGAGCTGGAAGGCGATCGTGCCACCGAAGTCGACGATCGTCACGTTCGCGTGGCCCGGCTGGCGCACTTCGACGACCTGTTTGCCGCTGCCGTGGCGGCTGCCGGCGAAGCAGCTGTCTTCGCTTCCTTCATACGGGCCGAGCGACCAGGTCGTGGACATCTTCGCGCTGAGCTGGACGGTGGCCCTGTCGTTGTTCAGCGAGCGCGCGGCGCCTGCGGGCGCGGCCGCGCCGATCATCAGCAGCGCGAGCGATGCGACAAGCGAGGGCCCCCTTCGCACGGGTCGATCCTCGCATATCGGTGACGCTCCGTCCACGGCTCCGCGCCTCGACTGCGACCTCTAAGCAGACGACGGTCGCGCTGCGCTGAGGAATGCGGGTTTCCGCTCCAGCGCGGTGGGGTAGCGTTGCACCCTGATGAGCGGCGAGCCACCGATCCCGCCGGCCGACGGCCCGCCGACGGAGCCCACGCGGCCGCTGCGGCCCGCCGAGCCCGTGCCGCCGCCCGTCCGGCCGCACGCTCCGCGGATGCCAGTGGCGCACGCCGTCCCCGAGCACGTCGTCGAACACGTCCCGCCCGTCTACCCGCCGGAAGAAAGGCGCGGTGACAACCCGTGGCCGGCGGTCGTCGTCGGGATCCTCGCGCTGCTGATCGGGGGCGCGCTCGGCTACGCGATCGGGCACAAAAACGAAAACGGCAGTCGCCGGGCGGAAACGGCGCCCGCGGTCACCCGCACCGTCACGCAGCCGAAGGTGATCGAACGCTCGCACACCGTGACCGCCACCGCCCCAGCCAACGCCGCCAACGAAGAACGGCGCGTGGAAGCCGAATCGCAGCTGCGCAAGAGCGAAAAAGAAAACGAAGAACTCAAACAGCAGCTCGAAGGCGGCGAACACCCCTAACGGCGCACCTCTCTCAGGCGTGGCCGAGCAGCAACCGCAGCTGGGCGGCGAGCCCCTCGACGTCCTCGACGGTCACGGTCAGCTCCGGGTGGCGCAGCACCCCGAGCGGATCGAGGCCGCGAACGGCGGCGCGGAATGAGACCAGGACGCCGCGCTCGCCGTTGGTCGCGAACGTCAGCCCCCGATCGGTGACCGCGAGCCGCGCCGGGCCGGCCGTCTTCAGGAACGCGTACGGGCCGGTGATCTCGACGGCCGTGATGTTCGACACGGGCGTCCTCACGCGCCAGCGCCCGAAGTGGGCGGCGAACAGCTCCTCGTCCACCTCGACCCAGGCGTTCTCGGGCGTGACTCCGAACAGGCGGGCGGGACGGCGGTAGGGCTCGGCGAAGCGGAACGAGTAGCGGGTCGGGGTCGCCACCCGGCGAGCGTAGTGGCGCGCGGCTCAGCCCGTCGGCTGCATGATCGTGAACCACGCCCCCTGCGGGTCGACGATCGCGGCGAAGCGCCCGATCGGCATGTCGACGGGCTCGCGGACGACGTTGCCGCCGTGCTCGCGCGCGCTCGCCACCGTGGCGTCCGCGTCGGCGACGGCGAAGCAGACGCTCCAGTGCGGCGGGGTGCCGGGCGGGAACATCTCCCCGCTCATCTGCATCATCCCGCCGACGTTGTGGCCGTCGAGCTGCCACACCGTGTACGTGTCGGGCGCGCCGTCGAACTCGGGTCGGCCCGCCTCCCAGCCGAACAGCGACTTGTAGAACGCCTTGTCCGTCTCGGTGTCGGGGGTGTGGACCTCGTTCCAGGTCAGCGAGACGGGCTCGTTCACGAGGTCCGCGCCGCCGAACGCCTTCGGCTGCCAGACGCCGAACACCGCGCCGGTCGGGTCGGCGAAGACGGCCATGCGGCCGAGGTCCATCACGTCCATCGGCGCGACGATCACACTTCCGCCGCCCTCGCCGACCTTGCGGGCCGAATCCTCCGCGTCGGCGACGGACACGTACGTCATCCAGGCGGTCGGCTGGCCCTCGGACATGTGGCCCATCAGGCCCGCGACGTTGTTCCCGGCGGACTGGAACATGCGGTACCCGCCGGTCTGCTCGTCGCCCGGCTCGGTCACCGTCCAGCCGAGCGTCGCGCCGTAGAAGGCGGCTGAGGCGTCCGGGTCGGGCGATGACAGTTCGACCCAGGACGGCGTTCCGGGTGCGTAGTCGGGCATGACTGCTCCTCTCGGGCGGGACGGTGTCTTGAGCGATGCTCTCACAGTGACGGGGAGCGCGCGAGCGGAGTGGCTCAGGCGAGCAGATCGACGATGCGCGCGCCGTGCTCTCGGGCCAGCCGCGCGGCGATCAGCGAACGGTGGCAGGCGCGCGCGTCGCGCTCGACGCAGAGCAGCGCCGAGGTGCTCTCCGTGGGAAGGCTCGCCGCGAACGCGTCCATGTCGACGCGGTCGAGGATCTCGGTTAGGTAGCGGCGCGTGTACTCGGGCGCGAGCACGCTGCGGCTGCGCTTGCCCTCGCCGAGCCTCGCGTCCTCTCGGTACTGCAGATGCCGCAGCTCGGTCGTCGGGGCGAGCTCGCGGTGATGGCGGTACTCGATCGAGGCGGCCTCGAGCGCGGCCTGCAGGCGCAGCGAGTTGGCCCAGGCGTACTCGCGGCCGCGCACCCCGCGGCGCTGGCGCACGTCGATCACCAGCCGCACGTCGGCGTCGGCGAGCGTGGTGAGAAAGCTGTCGAGCGATGCGCCGTAGACGCCGACCGTCGCGACGGTCAGGGAGGACATGTCCGGGGAGCTACCCGTTCTCGCGTGGGGCGCTCCCGCCGTACTCCGGGCGCGACGGGTGGACTCAGCCGGCGGACGCGACCTCGACCGGGATGCCGTTGAAGACGGCGTTACCGGAGAGAGGATCGACGAGCATCTCGTCGGCGAGGATGTTCGAGTTGACGCCGGGGTGCGCGGCGGCGACCGTCAGCCGGGCGCCGTCGACGTCGTGGCCCCAGCCGTGGGGGATCGAGACGACGCCGGGCATGATGTCGGGCGTCACCTCGACGGGGATCTCGACGGCGCCGGTGCGCGAGCGGACGCTGACGGATGCGCCGTCGGCGACGTTCAGCCGCTCGGCGTCGGCCGGGTTCAACCAGGCCGTGCAGCGGTCCTTGCCCTTCACGAGCGGCGTGAGGTTGTGCATCCAAGAGTTGTTCGAGCGCAGTTGGCGCCGCCCGATCAGGACGAAGCCGCCGTTGCCGTTGGGCGCGGCCTTGCCGAGCGCCTCGCGCAGGCGCGGGACGTCGGCGACGATCGCCTCCGGCGCGAGCTCGACGCGGCCGCTCGGCGTCCTCAGCACCTCCGGCAGGCGCGGCTTCAGCGGGCCGAGGTCGATGCCGTGCGGCGCGGCCTCGAGGTTGGCGAGGGTCAGCTCGTAGGGGCCGGCGCGCAGCAGCAGGTCCATCAGGCGTTCGGGCCCGGTGCGCTCGCCGGCAACAGCAGGGTCGAGTCCGGCTCCTCGCGCCACCTCCGCGGCGACGAGGTCGTCGAACGCGGCGACGTCGGCGTGCGGTCCCTGGCCGGCCGCGACGGCGGCGAGGCGGAGCATCGTCTGCCACTCCTGGGGGACGTCGCCGTCGAGGATCGCCGGCGTCCAGTTCGCCACGTTGCGGACGGCGAGCTGGTAGAGGGCGAGGTCGTAGTGGGGGCGCTCGAGCGGCGTCGGGCCGGGCAGCACGACGTCGGCCCGGCTGGTCGTCTCGTTGACGTAGACGTCGAGCGCGACGAACAGGTCGAGCTGTCCGATCGCCTTGGCGAGCCGCGTCGCGTTCGGGGTCGAGACGCAGGGGTTGCCGGCGAGCGTGAAGAGCGCGCGGATCTGGCCCTCGCCGGGCGTCTCGATCTCATCGGCGAGCGTCGCGGTGGGGAGCTCGCCGAGCGCCTCGGGCAGGCCGCGGACCCGGCTCGTCCAGCGCGCGTGCGCGAACCGGCGGGGCTTTGCGGGACCCGAGTTGGCCTGGCCGGCGGCGGCGAGCGGGAACATCGCGCCGCCCTCGCGGTCGAGGTTGCCGGTGATCGCGTTGATGACGTCGACGAGCCAGCTCGCGAGCGTCCCGAACGCCGCCGTGGTCGTGCCGATGCGCCCGTAGACGGCGGCTTTCGGCGCGGCGGCGAGCTCGCGGGCCATCCTGCGGATCTCCTCGGCCGGGATGCTCGTCGCCTCGGCGGCGGCCTCGGGCGTGAACGGCTCGGCCAGGCGCTCCACCTCCTCGAGGCCGTCGAGGTGATCGACCGGTTCGGTCAGGCCCTCCGCGAAGAGCACGTGGACGATCGCGAAGAGCAGGAACGCGTCGGTGCCGGGGCGGATGAAGTGGTGCTCGTCGGCGTGCTCGGCGGTCCGCGAGCGGCGCGGGTCGACGACGACGATCTTGCCGCCGCGCTCGCGGATCGCGCGCAGGCGCCCGCGCGCGTCCGGCGCGGTCATCAGCGACCCGTTGGAGGCGAGCGGGTTCGCGCCGAGCACGAGCAGGTGCATCGTACGGTCGAGGTCGGGGACGGGGATCGACAGCGCGCCGCCGAACATGTGCCCGGCTGAGAGGTGCTTCGGCATCTGGTCGACGCTCGATGCGCTGAAGACGTTGCGCGTGCCGATCGACTTCAGCAGCACGCGGTTGTAGAGCTGCGCGGACAGGTTGTGGGCGGAGGGGTTGCCGAGGTAGACGCCGACCGCGTCGCGGCCGTGCTGCTCGATGATCGGCGAGAGGCGGCGGTCGATCTCCTCGAAGGCTTCGTCCCAGGTCGCCGGCTCGAGCTTGCCGTCGCGGCGGACGAGGGGAGTACGGAGCCGGTCGGGGTCGTGGTGCAGCGCGCCGAGCGAGCCGCCCTTGGGGCAGAGGAAGCCCTTGGAGAAGACGTCCTCGGCGTCGCCTCGGACGCGGGTGACCTCTCCGCCGTCGAGGGTCACCTCGAGGCCGCAGGTGGCCTCGCAGAGCGGGCAGGTGATGTGGGCGGTGGCGGTCACGGCGGGTCCTTTTCGGTGGTGGGCTGCGGCGGGATCGTCTCGCGGTTCGGCGCGCTTTGCTGTCAAGCCTACGGCGGTTCGCGCCTCACGGAGCGCACGAGCTCCGCGATCCTTCCCGCTCCCCTCGCTCGACAGCCCGCAGCGCCCGCAGATGTCGCGCCAGCGCGTGCCTGCCCGTCGCCCCGGCGGGCAGCTCGACGACGAAGGCGGTCGTTCCCGGCAGAGCGTGGTTCGACCACGAGGTCGCAGTCCCCGGCAGGAACGGCAGGCAGGTGGCTCGCAGTCCGGCGAGGTGGGCGTAGCGGCGGGCGACGCCGCGATCCCCTCCGGCCATGTCGACGAGATCCTCGTGCTGGTGGTACCAGATCGTCACGGCCGGCTTCAGGCGGCGGATCAGCCTGACGGCGGCGCGCGTCTCGGGCTCGGAGAGGGGGCGTGGGCCCGCGTAAAAGGTAGGGGACGTGAGCGGGCGCCAGCGGAACGGGAAGTTGCGGTTGAGGTCGACGCCGTCGGCGTTCTGGCGGGTGCCGGCCGCGGCGCCGTCGGGGTTCATCTCCGGCACGAGCCAGAGCTGGATGCCCTGCGGGGGTCGCTTCCTGGCGAGGGCCGAGACGATCGAGAGGCCGGCGCACTCGTCGCCGTGTACGCAGCCCACGACGAGGATCCTGCGGGCGGCGCTGTCGGGCCCGATCACGCGTGCGGTGATCGGTCGTCCGTGCACGGAGCGGCCGATCACGAGAGTCCGGGCGAGCGATGGAGTCGGTGCGAGCAGACCGGGCGAGAGCGAGAGGAACGCCGCGAAGGCGATCGAGGCGACGGCGCGCCGGGCGGGTGCGACGAGCACGGGCTCCATGCTCACACACCACGCGATAGGTCTGCCGCTACAGGCGGAACGGCGGAAAAGCCCGCACGCAGTCGCCAACGGGCGAGAGGTGTCGCAGCCCCTTGCCAGGATGGGTGGATGGTGCAAACGGATTCAAGCTTCCTGGCAGCGGCCGAGGAACGCCTGTCGACGCTGACGCGAGTCGCGGGCGCTCAGTTCCGCGAGGGGCAGCTCGAGGCGATCCGCGACGTCGCCGTCGACCGCGCTCGCGTCCTGTGCGTGCAGCGGACCGGGTGGGGGAAGTCGGCCGTGTACTTCCTCGCGACCTCGCTGCTTCGGGATGCCGGCGCCGGCCCGACCCTGATCGTCAGCCCGCTGTTGGCGCTCATGCGCAACCAGATCGCGGCTGCTGAGCGGCTCGGGCTGCGCGCCCACACGGTCAACAGCACCAACCGAGAGGAGTGGGACTCGGTGCGTGCTGCGCTCGCGAGGGATGAGATCGACCTGCTGCTGATCAGTCCCGAGCGCCTCAACAACCCTCGCTTTCGCGAGGACATGCTTCCGTTGTTCGCCGACGCGGTGGGTCTGCTGGTGATCGACGAGGCGCACTGCATCTCCGACTGGGGTCACGATTTTCGCCCGGACTACCGGCGCGTGCGAGACATGCTGGAGGCCCTGCCGGCGGGCGTCGCGGTGCTCGCCACCACGGCGACGGCCAACGATCGTGTGGTCGCGGACGTGGTCGAGCAGCTGGCCGTGGGTGAGGGCTCGCAGCTGCGCACCTATCGCGGGCCCCTGGCGAGGACGAGCTTGCGGATGGAGGTCGTCGTCCTGCGACGCCCCGCGGAGCGTTTGGCCTGGCTGGCCGAGCACCTGCCCGGACTAACGGGCTCCGGGATCGTCTACACGCTCACGCGGCGTGACGCCGAGCAGGTCGCGCAGTTCCTGAACGCTCAGGGGATAAGCGCGATCGCGTACAGCGGCGAGCAGGAGAACGATCTGCGGGTCAGCTCGGAGGAGCGCCTGCTGGCGAACGAGGTCAAGGCGATCGTTGCCACGAGTGCCCTGGGGATGGGCTACGACAAGCCGGACCTCGGGTTCGTCGTCCACTACCAGGCGCCCGGGTCGGTCGTCGCCTACTACCAGCAGGTCGGACGAGCGGGCCGCGCCGTCGAGCACGCCGACGTCGTCCTGCTGCGCGGCGTCGAGGATCGCAGCATTCAGGACTTCTTCATCCAGCAGTCGTTCCCCTCGCAGGAACGCGTACACGCCGTGCTCGAGGAGCTGCGCGCGGCGGGCGCCGACGGGCGCAGCACCCAGGAGCTGATGGCGGCGGTCAACCTCGGCAAGGGCAGGCTCGAAGCGATGCTGAAGATCCTCGACGTCGAGGGGGCGGTCCGGCGGGAGGGTGCGCGCTGGTCGATTCTGGAGGGCTCTGACTGGCGGTACGACGCGGACCGGTACGCGAGAGTCACCGCGCTGCGCCGCTCCGAGCAGCGCGCGATGGAGCTCTTCGGCGCCGACGGCCGTTGCCTGATGCGCGCGCTGCAGGAAGAGCTCGACGATCCTCAGCCCCGAGATTGCGGGCGATGCGCGGTCTGCACCGAGCCGCGCTTCGCCGCGCCGCCGGATCCGCGGCTGGTGGAGCTCGCGGGGCGGCATCTGCGCTCGTCTCCGATCGAGCTCGAGGTCAAGAAGATGGCGCCGAACGGCTCCGGCCAGATGCGGAAGATCCCGGACGACTCTCGGACGGAGCCCGGCTGGGCCCTGGCGCGCTACGGCGACGGGGGCTGGTGGCCGGGGGTGGAGCGTGTTCTGCGCGACCGCGCCGTCGACGACGAGCTCTTGGCCGGTTTCCTCGAGATGCTTCGTAGCGCGAGCGTCCAGCCGGCATGGGTGACGACGGTGCCGTCGCTGCGATCGGGAGATCTGCTCGAGCGTTTGGCCGTATCGCTTGCCGAGAGGCTCGGCATCCCCGCGCTCTCGCTGCTGGCGCGCGCCGCGGAGCGCCCCCCGCAGTCCGAGATGGACAACGCCTTTCAGCAGGCGTCCAACGTCCGGGGCGCGTTCCGGGTCATAGATCCGCCCCCGGGGGGCGTGGGGCTGCTGGTTGACGACCGGCGCTCCTCCGGGTGGACTCTGGCAATGGTCGGCGGGCAGCTGAGGAAGGCCGGGGCAGAGAAGATCGTGCCGGTCGTGCTGGTGACCGCGTTCTGACGGAGGGGCCGATCAGTCCGCGTGCGGCGGTGAATGCGGGTCCGTGCCCTCGCCCTGCCCCAGCTCGATCTCGCGCCTGAACCGCTCGGGCCTGCGTGCCCGGAAGGGCAGGTGGTCGAGCAGCCGCGTCAGCTCGAAGATCCGCTCGCCGTGCTCGCTGCCGTGGGTCATCGTGAACTCGCAGCGGAGCTTTGCGCACCTCGCTTTGACCGCCAGGATCGCCCGTACGCCGATCGAGTCGATGAAGCGGACCTCGCCGATGTCGACGAGCATCTCGACGGCGCCCAGCCCGAGCAGCTGCTCGGCCGCGGCCTCGAACGCGGGGACGCCGGCGATGTCGAGCTCTCCGTTCAGCACGAGCACGTGCCGCCCGGGCTCCTCGAAAGCTCTGATCGTCAGGGTCTGCTCGGTCATCTCTCCGGTCCACTCGCTCGCCGGCGCGATCTCGCCTCGACGGCCGGTCGGTACCCCGTAGACCCTCTCGTCAACCGCCGGTGTAGGAGGCGGGGGGAGGGGGGTCGTCGCGGATCGCGGCGATCTCCGACAGCAGCGACTGCGGCGAGGTCCCGCCGAGCACGCGCAGGCGCGGCAGCCGGTAGGGGTCCGAGGAGGGGCTCGCCCAGCCGGGCACGACCGTCGTCGATCCCGCGTAGCCCGCCGCCTTGACCGCGGCGATCACGGTCGCGTCGTAATGGCCCGACGGGTAGCAGAACCAGTTGACGGGGACGTGGAAGCGCTGCTGGATCGTCTGACGGGCGACGGCCACCTGGTAGTGGAGCGCTTCGGCGTCGAGCGTGACGAGGTCCGCGTGGCTGAAGCCCTGCGTGTCGAGCTCCCAGCCCGCTTGCACCATCCCTCTGATCTGGCGTTGCAGCAGTCCGCCCTGCGAGGGCGGCAGGCCGCTCAGCTGGATGTTCTCCGCGGCGACCCAGCCCAGCCGCCTGAGCACCGGGAGCGCCTGCGTGTATTGCGACTGGTAGCCGTTGTCGAAGCTGATCACGACCGGTTTGCCGGCGGGCAGCGGCGTCCCCTCGCGCCAGTTGGATGCCACCTGGTCGGGGGTCACGGCGTGCCAGCCCGCGTCCTTCAGCGCCTGCATCTGGGCGGCGAACTCGGCCGGTTCGACGTACAGGCCCGGGAACGGCGCGCCCGCCGGCGGCGCCGCGATCACGTGGTACATGAGGATCGGCACGGCGACGTCGCCCGGCGGGCCCGAGCGGGTCGTCGCGATGCCGCCGCTCGGCGTCGCCGCCGGCGAGCTCGCTGTGTGGCCGCTCCCGGTCGGTGCCCTGCCGGTCGTCCTGTGTGCGTCGCTCACGCTGGAGCCGCCTCCCGAGCCGGAGGCGATCGCGATCGCGACGGCGATCGCGGCGACCAGCGCCAGGCTGCCGAGCGCCAGCGCCCGGCGACGGCGAAGCTCACGGCGGCGCTGCTCCCTGCGGTCGCGAAGCTGCTCGGCGTCCACCGCTCCTCAGCGCCGGCTTGAGGGGACGGGCATGGCCGGAGGATACCCGCCGATTGAAATAAGACGGTGTCTTATCTAGGATCGGATCTCATGATCGTCCCAGCCTCCAGGCGCCTTCGGGGCGTCGCCCTCGCCGCCGCGCTCGCGTGCGGCTGCGCCGCGCTCGCCGGCTGCGGGCGCAGCGGGCCCCCGGCCGTGAGCGCGGCCGGGCACGGCCCCCGCTTCCGGGTCGTCGCGGCGGAGAGCTTCTGGGGCAGCCTCGCCGCGCAGCTCGCCGGAGAACGCGCTTCGGTCGCGGCGATCATCGTCAACCCCGACACCGATCCCCACAGCTACGAGCCCTCGGCGGGCGACGCGCGCGCGTTCGCGGAGGCGAACATGGCGATCGTCAACGGCCTCGGCTACGACGAATGGGCGAAGCAGCTGCTCTCGGCCAGCCCGGCGTCCTCGCGGGTCGTCCTGAACGTGGGGGAGACGTTGCGCCTGCCGTCCGGTTCGAACCCCCATCGCTGGTATTACCCGGCCGACGTGCGCGCCGTGATCGCCGCGATCGTCGCGGGGTACGACCGGCTGGACCCCTCCGACGCGGGCTACTTCGCGGCGCGGCGGCACAGTCTCGAAGCGGTCGGCCTCGCCGGGTACGACCGGCTTCGCGCCGCGATCCGCTCGCGCTACGCGGGCGTACCCGTCGGCTACAGCGAGTCGATCTTCCAGGGCCTTGGCGAAGACCTCGGGCTGCGGCTCGTGACGCCGGCGAGCTTCGCCAAGGCGATCGCGGAGGGCACGGACGTGACCGCGGCCGACAAGCAGACCGTCGACGGGCAGGCCGAACACCGGCGGATCGCCGTGTGGGTCTTCAACAGTCAGAACGTCACGCCCGACGTCAAGCGCGTGAACGAGATCGCCAGGCGCCGCGGGATCCCGGTCGCGACCGTGACGGAGACGCTCGCGCCGGCGACCGCGAGCTTCCAGGCATGGCAGGTCGGCGAGCTGCGCGGGCTTCAGGCGGCGCTGCGCCGGGCGACGGGTCGCTAGGGCGTCGGGGCCGACCTAGAATCGTGTCTGTGCAACCGAACGTCCAGCGCACGCCCTGGGGGGAGCGCGCGAACGCGGCGCTCGCAGCCGCCGGCTACCGCCGCGGCGGCGTGCGCAGCGCGATCGTCGAGCTGCTCGACGAGCAGAGCTGCGCGCTCTCGGCGGTCGAGATCGGCGAGGCGCTCGCCGCCCGCGGCAGGCCGGCCTCGCGAGCCAGCGTCTACCGCGTGACCGAGGAGCTCGAGCGGATCGGCCTGCTCGCCCGCGTCGAGGTCGGGCTCGACACGGTCCGCTACGAGCCCGTCCGCGACGGTCCGGGGCACCACCACCATCTCGTCTGCGAGCGCTGTGGGCGCCTCGAGCCGTTCACCGACGAGGGTCTCGAGCGGGCGATCCGCCGCGTCAGCGAGCGCCTCCCGCTCGAGGTCTCCGAGCACGAGATCGTGATCCGAGGCGCCTGCCGCACCTGCGCCGAGTAGACGCCGAGCGAGCGAGGATCTCGGGCTAGTCGCCGCTGAGGTTCGGCGGGATCGGCTGGCCGTGGGGGGGAGGGTCGTCGAGCAGCAGCTTCGGCACCGTCACGAGGTCGAAGCCTTTTTCGCGCAGGCCCTTGATGATCAGCGGCAGCGCTTCGATCGTCTGGGTCCGCACCCCGCCTGCGTCGTGGAGCAGGATGATCTCGCCCCCGTGGGCGCCTTCGAGCGCCCGTTCGACGATCACCGAGACGCCCGGCTGCTGGTAGTCGTCGGTGTCGACCGACCACAACGTCATCAGCAGGTGCAGCTTCTTCAGCTCGCGGAGGGTCGTCGCGTTGAACGAGCCGTACGGAGGGCGGAACAGGACCGGCCTGCGGCCGCCGAGGAGTTCGACGCGGGCGATCTGTTCGAACAGCTCTTCGTACTGGTCGTGAGCCGAGAGGTGGGCGAGCATCGGGTGGCTCTGGGTGTGGTCGCCGATCACGTCGCCGTCTTCGATCTCGCGCGCGGTCGAGGCGCCGAAGTACTCGATCATCTTGCCGATCACGAAGAACGTCGCTTTGACGTGGTACTGCTCGAGCACGCTCAGCACCTGGGGCGTGTAGGGGCCGGGACCGTCGTCGAAGGTCAGCGCGACGTCCTTGCTCGTGCCGCCGCCCTCTTTGACGAACGGCGTGTAGGAGAGCACCGAGCGGACGGCGCCGAACTGGTCGACTTCGGGGTCGCTCGGCGGCTTCGCAGCGACGTGGACGTGGACGCGGGCGGCGGGCGACGGCTTCTTGGCGTGCGAGCCGGTCGCGACCGCGACGATCACGACCAGCAGCAGGACTGCGACGGCGATCGCTGCGGCTCGCCGCCGCCTGATCTGGATAGCGCGGGAGGGGGGCCCGCCGCCGGAGGGCGCCTGGCGCTGGGCCGTGGCGGGCTCGGCGGGCGCGCGGGCGTGCGTCTTCGCGGCGGGTCGCTTCGGCTCGTCCTCGAAGTCCCAGCTCCAGTCGTCCGCCATGGTCAGATGCTAAACAGCGCGGTATTCGTGCCGGGGCACTGCACGATTCGGCTCAGTCGATCGCCGTGACGGGGCCGTGCGCGCGGACCAGCACTCGTGTGCCCACCGGCAGGGCGCCCTCGCCGTGGACCCGCGCGAGCAGCAGCTCTGAGCCAGTCGGCTGCTCGGCGCGGATGTGCAGCAGCGCGTCGTGCCCGTAGTAGCGGCACAGCTCGACGCGCCCGCCGAGTCCCTCGCCGCCGTTCTCCCCGCCGTCGGCCGCGCGCACGTCGAGCTGCTCGGGGCGCAGCATCACGAGTCCCGAGCCCTCCTGCGTCGCGGCGCCGCGTAGCGCCAGACGCCCGAGCGGCGTCACCGCGGTCTCGCCCGCGAAGCTCGCGTCGAGCACGTTGACCGCGCCGAGGAAGCGGGCGAGGCGCTCGTCGACCGGGCGCTCGTACAGCTCCGCGGGCGTTCCCTGCTGGACGATCTGCCCGTCGCGCAGGACCGCGACGCTGTCCGCGAGCGACAGCGCCTCCTCCTGGTCGTGGGTGACGAGGACGGTCGTCACGCCCTGCTCGCGCAGCAGGCTGTGGACTTCCTCGCGGACGTGCGCGCGCAGCGTCGCGTCGAGCGCCGAGAACGGCTCGTCCAGCAGCAGCGCCTGCGGCCTGCGGGCCAGCGCGCGCGCCAGCGCGACGCGCTGCTGCTCGCCGCCCGAGAGCTCGTGCGGGAAGCGTCCCGCGAGCGCCGAGATGCCGACCATCTCGAGCAGCTCGCCGACCGTGCTGGAGCGCCGTTCGGCCCGGGTCAGGCCGAAGCCGACGTTGCCTTCGACCGTGAGGTGGGGGAAGAGCGCGCCCTCCTGCGGCACGTAGCCGATGCTGCGCCGCTCGGGCGCCAGGTAGGTCCGTCCGTCGTCGAGCGTCTCGCCGCCGAGGTCGATCGTCCCGCGCTCGGCGCGCTCGAAGCCCGCGATCACGCGCAGCAGGGTCGTCTTGCCGCAGCCCGAGAGTCCGAGCACCGAGGTCAGCGAGCCGGCGGGGACCTCGAGGTCGACGCCGCGCAGCACCGGCTCCCCGCCGTAGCCCTTCCACAGGCCGGTGACGGCCAGGCGGCTCACGAGCGGCTCCGGCCGGCGGGCGCGATCGCGCGGCGGCTGAGCAGGTAGGCGGGAATCGCGGAGATCAGCACCATCAGCCCAGCGTAGGGCGCGGCCGCGCCGTAGGAGAAGTTGGTCGTGTACGTCCAGAACTGAGTCGCGAGCGTGTTGACTCCCGTGGGTCTGAGCAGCAGCGTCGCCGTCAGCTCGGTCGAGCTGGAGATGAAGACGAGCGCGAAGGCGGCGCCGAGGCCGGGGGCGATCAGCGGCAGGGTGATGCGGCGGAAGACCTCGGCCGGGCCGCTGCCGAGCGAGCGGCCGACCTCCTCCAGGGCGGGCGAGGCCTGGGCCATCGCCGAGCGCACGCCGACGACGGCCAGCGGCAGGAACAGGATCGCGTAGGCGAGGATCAGCTCCAGCGCGCTCTGGTACAGGCTCAGCGCGTAGCGCACCGAGAACGCGACGAGCCCGAGCGCGACGACGAGTCCCGGCAGCGCCATCGGCAGGTAGGCCACGCGCTCGATCAGGATCGTCAGGCGGTTGCGGTGGCGCAGCGAGAGCATGCAGATCGGGACCGCCAGCACGGTCGCGATCGCGGCCGCGGCTGCGCCGTACTCGGCGGTGTGGCCGGCCGCGGCGAGGATCGAGGTCGAGGGCAGCGTGCTCGAGCTGCCGCGCGTCATCCAGTAGACAAGCGACCCGAGCGGGACGCCGAGCGCGAGCCCGCAGAGCGCGGCGAGCGCCGCCAGCGCGGGCCAGCGCCGGCGCCCGAGCCGGATGCGCCCGGCCGGCCTCCCCGCGCCGGGCCCTGTCCTGAACGCCCGCCCGCGTCCGCTCAGCGCGAGCTCGCCGCCGAGCGCGGCGATGCTGAGCAGGACCAGCACCAGCGACAGGCCACAGGCGGCGGCCGCGTCGAAGCCGAGCTTGAACTCGGTGAAGATCTGCACCGTGAAAGTCTGGTACTGGACGATCTCGAACGCCCCGTACTCGGCGAGCAGGCCGAGCGTCACGAGCAGGCAGCCGCCGAGCACCGCGGGCCAAACCTGGCGCAGCGTGACGCGCACGAACGCGCGCGCCGGGGAGTCGCCGAGGCTGCGGGCGACCTCGTGGAGCCCCGCGTCGAGGTTGCGCATCGCGCCCGCGACGGGCAGGTAGACGAGTGGGTAGAGCGAGAGCGTCATGATCATCACCGCCGCCAGGTAGCCGTGCAGCGCCGGGTCGATCGAGACCCAGCCGAAGCCGGTGACGAAGTCGGGGATCCCGAGCGGGAGCACCAGCAGCACCGAGAGGAGCCGCCGCAACGGCACGTCGCTGCGCTCGACCAGCCAGGCGGCGCCGACCCCGAGCACGGCGCACAGCAGCGTGCAGGCGACCGTCAGGCGCACGCTGTTCCACAGCAGCACGGCGGTCGAATGGCGCAGCAGCAGCCGCCGCAGCGTCCCCCAGCCGGAGTCCTGCGCCTGGACGATGAGGAACGCGACGGGCACGAGCACGCCCGCGGTCGCGACGGCCGCCCCCGCGACGCTGACCAGCGGCCAGCGCCGCCGGCCCGACCAGCCGTGCGCGAGCCGCTCCCCGACGGAGTCTGCGGATGCGGACGCCGCGTTGCTGCTCATTGCCTTCTCGCGCTCAGAGCAGGCCCAGCCGCTGCTCCATTTCGAGGGGCACCCGGCCGTCCCCGAGCTCGGCGGGCGTGAGCGCGTTCGGCTGGAGCTGGTCGAACGGGCGCAGTCCCGCGGCGGGCTTCACGCCCGGCCGCAGCGGGTACTCGAAGCTGTCGCTGTGCGCCAGGATCCGCTGTCCCTGTGCGCTGACGAGGAACGCGAGGAAGCGCTGCGCGGCTGCCTGGTGGGAGCTCGACTTCAGGATCGCGGCTCCCGAGACGTCGATCAGGTCGCCCGGGTCGCCGGGCTTGAAGTACTGCAGCGCCGAGTGGGTCCCCGAGGCGCCTTCCTCGGCGCGCAGTCGGTACCAGTAGTAGTGGTTGATCGGGCCGATCGCGCTCTGGCCGTTGTTGACCTGCGCGACGACCGTCTCGTTGTCGGGGTAGATGCGCCCGCTCGACTTCAGCTCGCTCAGCCAGCGTTCGGCGGCGGCGCGCCCGTCGACCTTTTCGATCGCGCTCAGCAGCGGCTGGAAGTCCGTCTCGGAGGGGGCGAAGCCGACCTTGCCCCGCCACTTCGGGGAGGCGAGTTCGAGGATCGAGCTCGGGGGCTTCGCGCCGCCCAGCGCGGAGGCGTTGTAGACGAGCACCGAGACGCGCGCGGAGACGCCGACCCAGTCGCCCTGCGCGGAGTCGTAGCGGCCCGGCACCGCCCGCAGCGTCGCCGTGTCGACGGGGCTCAGGAAGCCGTGCTCGCGCAGCAGTTCGAGGACCGGCGTGTTCTCGGCGTAGAAGACGTCGGCCGGCGAGTTGCCCTGCTCCTGAAGGATCTGGTTGCCGAGCGTAGCCTCGTCGGCCGATCGCACCTGGACGTTGATCCCGGTCTGCTTTTCGAACGCCTTGACGAGCAGCGCGGTCGTCTGTTCGTGCTGGCCGCTGTAGAGCGTGATCGAGTTCGCCGAGCCGCTCCCGGAGGATCCGCAGGCCGCGAGCAGGAGGGGGGTGGTGGCGGTCAGAGCGAAGCACAGCAGCTTCCGCAGTCTCGTCATGGATATCCGATCTAGCCGGTCGGGATGGGTCGCGCCGCAACCTAGCACGGATTAGGGTGCCCTAACTCGATGCGGCGCGACGTGTCGCCCGGCGAATAGGTGAGAATCACAACCGATGCACGTCACCGCCAAGGCCGACTACGCAGTGCGCGCGGTCGTCGAGCTCGCCTCCAGCGATCAGGGAGCCCCGCGCAAGGTCGACGACGTGGCGAAGGCCCAGGGGATACCGGTGTCCTTCCTCGAGAACATCCTCACCCAGCTGCGCTCCGCGGGGGTCGTGCGCAGCCAGCGCGGGCCCGAGGGCGGCTACTGGCTCGCCAAACCGGCCGCCGAGGTGAGCCTCGCGGATGTGATCCGCGCGGTCGAGGGGCCGCTCGTGGGCGTGCGCGGCCAGCGGCCGGAGGAGATCGAGTACGTCGGGTCCGCCGAGAGCCTCCAGAAGGTCTGGATCGCCCTGCGAGCGAACCTCCGCGCGGTGCTGGAGGAGGTCTCGGTCGCCGACGTCGCGACGGGAAAGCTCCCCAAGGGCGTGCTCGCGCTCACGCGCGGCGAGGCCGCCTGGCGCTGAAAGCCCCCGCCCGCCGGCGCGGCGCGGGCGAGCCGAAGAAACGAAGAAGCGGGTGCAGAGCGGTCCGCGGAGCCTTCGGGCGGCGGGCGGCAGCTCGCCTTGTCCGGCGTTCCGCCGCGCTCTGCGTGACATTGGACACGGATCGCTGTTTTGTCTGCGAGGTGGACATCTTTGGGCCCGTTGTCAGGTAAGATCCGAGAGACCTTCACCGGCCGGCGCGCGAAGCCCGGCCCTCACGGGCGCCGAACGCGTCCCCAAAGCCAAAGGAGAGCTTCCCCAGATGTCAGCCCCCTCCACCACCGCGCCCAGTGACGAGGCGACCGCCGAGGCCGCCGAGGCGACCGCCGCCGGCGAGCAGGCGGAGACGACCTTCTCGCTGAGCCTCACGCAGGACCAGAAGGACATCCGCGAGTGGGTGCACGGCTTCGCGGCCGACGTGATGCGCCCCGCGGCCCACGAGTGGGACGAGAAGGAGCAGACGCCCTGGCCGATCATTCAGGAGGCCGCCAAGATCGGCCTCTACGGCTTCGAAGGCATCGCCCAGTTCTTCGCCGACCCCTCGGGGCTCGGCCTCCCGATCGTCAACGAGGAGCTCTTCTGGGGCGACGCCGGGATCGGGATGTCGATCATGGGGACCTCGCTCGCGGTCGCCTCGATCTTCGGCCAGGGGACCGGCGAGCAGATCGGCGAATGGATCCCGCGCTGCTTCGGCACGGTCGACGACGTCAAGGTCGCGGCGTTCTGCGCCTCCGAGCCGAACGCGGGCTCGGACGTCTCGGGCGTGCGCACGAGCGCCAAGTTCGACGAGGCGGCCGGCGAGTGGGTCATCAACGGCCAGAAGGCGTGGGCCACGAACGGGGGGATCAGCGACGTGCACGTCGTGATCGCCTCGGTCGACCGCGAGCTCGGTTCCAAAGGTCACGCCGCGTTCGTCGTGCCGATGAGCGAAGCGAAGGGGATCGAACAGGGGGCGAAGGTCTCCAAGCACGGCCTCCGCGCCTCCCACACGGCCGACGTCTACCTCGACGACTGCCGCGTGCCCGCCAACTACGTGCTCGGCGGCAAGGACAAGCTCGACGAGCGCCTCGCCCGGGTGCGGGAAGGCAAGAAAGGCAAGTCGCAGGCCGCGATGGCAACGTTCGAGGCCTCGCGCCCGACGGTCGGCGCGCAGGCGCTGGGCATCGCCCGGGCAGCGTACGAGTACGCGCTCGAGTACGCCAAGGAGCGCGAGCAGTTCGGCCGCAAGATCATCGACAACCAGGCCGTCGCCTTCACGCTGGCGCGGATGAAGCTCGAGATCGACGCCGCCCGCCTGCTCGTCTGGCGCGCCTCTTGGATGGGCCGCAACCAGGTCCCGTTCGAGAACGCCGAGGGCTCGATGAGCAAGCTCAAGGCCGGCGAGGTCGCCGTGTGGGTGACCGAGCGGGCGATCCAGATCCTCGGCGGCAACGGCTACACGCGCGAGTTCCCGGTCGAGCGCTGGCACCGCGACGCGAAGATCTACGACATCTTCGAGGGCACGGCCGAGATCCAGCAGATGGTGATCAGCCGGGCGATCTCGGGGATCCCGGGCCTGTTCGGCTCCTCGGCCTCCTGAGTCACCGTTGACAGCCGCCCCGGGCGCAAACGCCCGGGGCGCGCGCTACCAGGCCTGGTCTGTGCCGCCCCGGGCCGCGCGCTACCAGGCCTGGTCTGTGCCGCAGTGCGGGCAGCAGACGGTCGTCGAGACCGCGGCGCTGAAGAGGTACCCGCAGCCGCAGGTGTAGACGGCGACGTCGAGCGGACCGCCCGCGCTGCGGACGCGATCGACGGCCGGATCGTAGCCGTCCGACGGCGGCGCGTCCATCACGATCACGCGGGGCTCGGTCCGACGCTGCTGGGTCCGGCGCTCGTGCGAGCGGCGCTCGGGGCGCTCGCGTGAGCGTTCGCGAATGGGGTGTAGAAGTCGGGGTCTCATCGTCCTCACCTGTAATGACGTTGCTACTGCCAAAAGGTTTCGCGACGCAACCATTGTTTCCTGTAGGCAGACGTCGGGAGCTGGCCGGATGTCCGCCCGGATCGCCGCGAGCGGCCTCGGAGCGGGGGGCGTTTTGAGATACTTGGGGCGATGAACCCATCGCGCAAGCGAAAGGTGCGCCTGATCGTGGCGCTCAGCGCGGCGGTGGTCTTGGCGAGCGCGCTGATCTACACGAGCTTCAGCGCCGCGAGCCCCGCCTTGACCCCGAGCCAGCTGCTGCACGAGGCCCAGCCCGGGCGCACCTACATGCTGACCGGCACGGTCGTCGCGGGGAGCGTCCGCCACGACGGCTCGGTGCTCGACTTCGCGGTGCGCGATCGTGGCGGGACGGCCGCCGTGCCGCTCGCCTACACGGGCACCGTCCCCGACCCCTTCAAGGAAGGGCGCGAGGTGATCGTCACCGTCGAGAAGCAGGGCGACCACTACGTCGGCGAACGCAACTCCCTGATCACGAAGTGCCCGTCGAAGTTCAAGACGGCCCCGCCGAGCGAGAAGCAGAACTACTGAGTGGCCGGGCTCGGCTTCGCCTGTCTGCTGCTCGCGCTCGCCGTCTGCCTGTACAGGATCGGCGCCTCCCTGTACGGGGTGCGGCGCGGGCGCCCCGAGTTCTCCGAATCGGGCCGCCGTGCGGTCTACGCGCTGGCGGGCGTCCTGACGGTCGCCTTCCTGGTGCTCGAGGTCGCGTTCCTGCGAAACGACTTCGGCTTCAACACGGTCGCCGACACCTCCAGCCGCACCACTCCGACCTTCTACAGGGCGGCGGCGGTCTGGTCCTCCCAGGAAGGCTCGCTGCTGCTGTGGGCGTGGCTGCTGTCGCTGTGGTCGAGCCTCGCGCTGTTCCTGACGCGCCGGCGGATGCGCGACGTCGCCGCCTACGCGACCGCGGTGCTGCTGGGCTTCGCGGGCTTCTTCGTCTCGCTGATGATCTTCTACGCGAACCCGTTCGCGACGACTCGTCCGGCGCCGGCCGAAGGGGTCGGCCTGGACCCGCTGCTGCGCTTCCCGACGATGATGATCCACCCCCCGATGCTCTACTCGGGGTACACGCTCTGCACGATCCCGCTCGCCTTCGGCGTCGGCGCGCTGCTCGCGCGCAGGGTCGACGCGGACTGGATCAAGGCGATCCGCCGCTTCGCCTTCGCGGGCTGGCTGTTCCTGGGCGCGGGCATCCTGCTCGGCGCGCGCTGGTCCTACTCGGAGCTCGGCTGGGGCGGCTACTGGGGCTGGGACGCGGTCGAGAACGCCTCGCTGATGCCGTGGCTGACCGCGACGGCGTTCCTGCACTCGCTGATGATTCAGGAGAAACGGGGGATGCTGAAGGTCTGGAACGTCTCGCTGGTGCTCGCCACGGGGACGCTCGCGATCATGGGCACGTTCCTGGTCCGCAGCGGCGTCCTGAACTCGATCCACGCCTTCGGCGGCGCAACCCTCGGCGTGCCGTTCGTGTGCCTGATCGGCGTGCTGATCGCCGGCTCGATCTACCTCGTCGTCTCGAGGCGGGAGATGCTCCGCTCGGAGAACCGGCTCGACTCGCTGCTCTCGCGCGAGTCGATCTTCCTTGCCAACAACCTCGTGCTCGTCGGCCTCTGCTTCGTGATCTTCTGGGGCACCTACTTCCCGCTCATCTCCGAGGCCGTCACCGGGCAGGAATCCTCGGTCGGCCCGCCCTGGTTCGACCGCTACACGGTGCCGCTCGCGCTCGTGCTCGTGCTGCTCAGCGGGATCGGCCCGGTGATCGCGTGGCGGCGGGCGACGCTCGCGAACGCGCGACGGAACTTCATGATCCCGGTCGCGGTCGCGCTGATCGCGCTCGGCGGGCTCGCCGCCGCCGGCATCGCGCGCAAGCCGCTCGCGCTCGCGATGTTCTGCGCGGGCGCGTTCGTGCTCGCGGTCGTCGCCCAGGAGTTCGTGCGCGGCACGCGGGTCAGAAAGGCGATGGCGGGGGAGACGGCCCCGCGCGCGCTGCTCTCGCTCGTGCAGCGCAACCGCCGTCGCTACGGCGGATACATCGTCCACGTCGGGATCGCCGTGCTGTTCATCGGCGTGGCCGCCTCCTCGTCCTTCCAGCACGCAACCGAGCTGCAGCTGCGGCCGGGGCAGTCGACGAAAGTCGGCGCCTACACGCTCCGCTACGTGCGCCCGACCGCCTCGATCACGCCCAAGTACGACCGCGCCCACACCGGCTCGACCGTCGCGCTCGGCGCCGAAGTGGCCGTCACGAAGGGCGGGCACCGCGTCACGACGCTGAACCCGAGCGAGGGCTACTACTCCTCCGGTGAAGCGTCTCAGGGCACCGTGGGGAGCCTGATCGGCGGCCAGCCCGTCAGCCACGTGAGCATCGACGGGGGCGCGACGCGCGACATCTGGGGCGCGATCCAGCCGAACATCGAATCGGGCCGCCTGAAGAAGATCGTCGAAGCGGGCAACCGGACGCTCTCGCCGGACGAGGCGATCGTCGCGATCGGCCTGCTGGCCCGCGAATACCTCAAGCACGCGCCGCCCGCGCAGTTCCACTTCATCGTCTCGCCGCTCGTGCTGTGGATCTGGGTCGGCGGCCTGATCGTCTTCCTCGGCGGTCTCGTCGCCGCCTGGCCGGCGCCCAGCCTCGTGCGCGCCAAGGCGGCCGCGCGGTTCCGGGCGCGCAGCTCGCGCGAGCTCGCGCGAGCCTGAGCCGCGGCGCCGCTGGCACCCGCGTGGCCGTGCTGATCGTGATCGCCGTCTTCGTCCTGATCGGGCTGATCGTGCTCGTCGTGGGCACGCCGCTACGCCGCGCGGCGCTGCAGCGGGCGGCCGCGGCCGCCGGCGGGGCCGCCCCGCCGTCGGGGGAGACCTCGGAGGAGCCGCTCCGGCGGGCCGAGCTCGAGGCGGCGCGCGAGGCGAAGTACCGGGAGATCCGCGACGCCGAGATGGACTTCCGCACGGGCAAGCTCTCGGAGCCCGACTATCGCGCGCTGGACGGCGAGCTGAGAGCCGAGGCGTTGCGGATCCTCGACGCGCTGGACGAGCTCGACCGCGCGAGCGGGCGAGAAGGCTCCGAGCAGATCGGCTAGCTCAGGACGCCGGGGGCGCCCGGCCGGCTCAGGCCCAGGGCTGCTTGAGCAGGATGATCGCGTTGACGAAGAAGAGGACGGCGAAGACGACCGTCCAGCGGTTCAGGTTGCGCTCTACCAGCGAGCCGCCGCCGAGCGGGCCCTGGCCGCTGCCGACGCCGAATGCGCCCGAGAGGCCGGAGTCCTTGCCCGAGTGCATGAGCACGAGACCCACGACTACCACGGCGAGGATCACCTGGATGATCGAGTCGATCGTTTCCACGTCTCCCAGATTACCGTCCAGAGCGCCCGAGCGCGCGCAGGATCGCGCCCAGATGGGGCGAACCGGCTGCATGGGACCGACGGATCGCGGATACTCAAGGAGCTGTAGAGAGGATGAAGATTGCCAGCGCGATTACGAATCCTTTACGGATTCCTGATTGCGTGCCGATATGAATGCCGGTGGGCGTATCCCGCGTATGTGGATCAGGTGCGCCGGCCACAGCACATGGGACGACCCGCAGATGACCGAGACCGCGGCATGACGCCGCCAACTGGAGCCCGGCGCAGGGCTCTGCGTGCTGTGCTGGGGGCGCTCGCCGGCGGGGGTCTGACCGCCGCGAGCCTCGGCGGGCCGCTCGCCCCGGACGCCTTCGCCTCGCATCTGGCCGAAGTCCCGTCGACGCCCGAAGTCACCGCCGGCAGCGAACCGACGACGACGGAAACAGGCGCGACGACGACGCCCGCTCCGACGACCACGAGCACGACGCCCGCCGAAGTCAGCACCCCCTCCACGACGCCGACGAGCACCACGCCGAAACCGGCCGCGCCGCCGCCCGAACAGCCCGCGGTCGTGCTGCAGCGCCGCCAGAAAACGACCAAAGGCACCAAGCAGGGCGCGAGCTCGACCCCGACCGCCCAGAACAAGGGCAACAACAACGTCGCGGGCTCCCCCCAGTCGGTCGCGAAGGCCGGCGCGCTGGCCGCCGTGCTCGCCTCCTCGCAGGCATCCGTCCAGGCGCTCGCGTTCTACCGGGTGCCGCTCTTCCTGCTGCCGATCTACAAGGCCGCCGCGGTCCAGTACGGCGTGCCGTGGCAGATCCTCGCCGCGATCAACGAAATCGAGACCGACTACGGCGCCGACCAGTCGGTCTCCAGCGCCGGCGCCGTCGGGTGGATGCAGTTCATGCCCGAAACCTGGATGCAGTACGGCGTCGACGCCCTGAACGCCGGCTACGCGGACCCGTACAACCCGGTCGACGCGGTCTTCGCGGCGGCCCGCTACCTGCGCGCCGCCGGCGCCGCCAAGGACCTGCGACGCGCGATCCTGGCCTACAACCACTCCGAAGAATACGTCGACTCGGTGATGCTCCGGGCGAAGCTGATCTCGACCTACCCGAAGCCCGTCGTCGCGACCCTGACCGGCCTCGTCGACGGCCGCCCGCCGGTCGACGGCAAGGTCTTCGAATGGGGCGCGCTGCCGGCCGAAGCCTCGCCGTCGAACGCGACCGCTGGAGCCCAGCCGGCGACAAGCGGAACGACCGCGACCGAAGCCGCCGCGGCGAGCCCCGCGAGCGCCGCCAAGGCGAGCTCGCCGGCGGCCGCCGCCGCGGCCCGCCTCGCCCACGCGGCGCCGAAGATCAGGACCGTCGGCCTGACGAGCGCGGCGAACGCGAAGGTCGTGGCGGTCGAGGACGGCAAGGTCGTCGGTCTCGGCGTGAGCCGCAAGCTCGGCCGCTACATCGTCCTGCGCGACGTCTACGGCGACCTGTTCGCCTACACGGAGCTCGGCAGCATCGCGCCGAGCTACAAGCTCGCCAAGCCCTCGAAGGACAACACGCCCTCGGCCGCGCTGCAGGCCGCCGGCACGCGCGACCCGGCGCCCTCCAAAGCCGCGAGCGCGGGCAGCCAGGCGCCCGTGACCCTGCAGGTCAAGGCGCCGGCGCCGCAGAACCACGGCGCGGGCGGGGGGCGGGCCGAGATCCAGACGGGCGAAGCGGTGCCCGCCGGGATGGACCGCAAGCGGCTGTTCGCGCACCCCGGCAACCCCGACGCGAAAGCGGCCGTCCTCGCCGCGGCGGCGGCGAAGGCGCGCCGCGAGAAGGCCGCGCAGAAGCTTCCGCTGCGCAAGGGCTCGGTCGTGTCGACCGGAACCGTGCTCGGCACCGTCTCGACGGCCCACGGAGCCCACGCCGGTCACATGCGCTTCGGCATCCGCCCGGCCGGCGACGCCGCCTACGTCGACCCCGGGCCGATCCTCGCCAACTGGGCTCAGCTTCAGAAGGCGCTGCACCCCCAGGGCGCCCGCGCGAACGACGCGCTGCTCGGCGCGACCGCCTCCGACGTGTTCCTGCTCTCGCGCCAGCAGCTCGAGCGCACGGTCCTCTCGGACCCCGGCATCACGGTCGCCGGCTGCAGCCGCCAGGACATCTCCTCCGGGGCCGTCGACAAGCGCGTGCTCGCGCTGCTCTCGTTCCTCTCGCGCAGCGGCCTGAAGCCGACCGTCGGTGCGCTGCGCTGCGGTCAGAGCCAGTACTCCTCGAGCGGGACCCTCTCGCCCCACTACCGCGGCGACGCCGTCGACATCACGGCGATCAACGGCGTCGCGCTCGCCCATCACCAGGGCGCGGGCTCGATCGCGGACCTGACGATCCGCGCGCTGCTGACCCTGCCCGCCGAATTCGTCCCGCACGAAATCGTCAGCCTGATGCACTACCCCGCCTCGCTGCGGACCCGCGCGGAGTCGTCGCACTGGAACAAGATCGAGCTGATCTTCCAGCCGGCGGTCGCCGCCGCCAAGCCGCAGAGCTCGGGCTCGGCCGCGGCGCACTCGGCCGGCAAGGGCGCGACCGCGCCGGCGCCGGTCGTGACGACGACGCTGCTCAGCTCGCTGCAGTGGACACAGCTCGTGAGCCGGATCGGCGCGATCCCGGCCCCGAAGATCGCCGTCAAGCCGACCTCCTCGGCGATCCCCGACCCGAAGCACAAGTAGCCCGGCTGGGGCCCGCGCGGCTCCTCCTCGTCCCGCTTCCGGCTCGGCCGGCTCCGGCGCCCCTGCGATCATGGCTGTAGATGGCGAGCCTCGGCGGCATCGATCTCGGCGGCACGAAGATCCAGGCGGTCGTCGTCGACGAGCTCCACCAGGCGCTCGGCCAGGCGCGGCTGCCGACGCCGACGAGCGGCGGTCCGGCCGACGTCGCCGGCGCGATGGCCGAGGCGATGCGCCAGGCGGCGGCCGACGCGAAGCTCGAGCCGGGCGAGCTCGCGGGGATCGGAGTCGGCTCCCCCGGGGTCGTCGAGGACGGCACCGTCACGAGCGCCCGCAACCTGCCGGGGTGGGAAGGGAGCTTCCCGCTCGCCGCGGAGCTGACCAAAGAGCTGGGGCCAGAGGTCAGGCTCGGCAACGACGTCCAGGTCGCGACGGCCGCCGAGTTCCGACTCGGGGCCGGCCGTCCGTTCTCCTCGGTGCTCGGCGTCTTCTGGGGGACCGGCGTGGGCGGCGGCGTGATCCTC
>DATNBM010000077.1:0-2733 GCA_035571915.1 Solirubrobacteraceae bacterium
ATCTCGCTCACGCCCCCGCCGAACGCGGTCGCCGAGACGTGCACCACGCGGCGGCCCTTCAGCGGCTCGGCCAGGGCGCGGATCTCCTCGATGAGGTCGCGCCCGACGATGTGGGTGTAGTCGGCGAGCGACTTGTGGGCGACGGCTACTGGCTGGAGCACGCGGCGCCACGATACCTCAACCGGGCGCGGATCCCGCGCGGAAAGCCGCCCGCGTGACTATGGTCTAGGCGCATGCTCAACGGGCGCCTCTACCGTGCTGCCTTCGCGCCGTTCCTGATCGCCCTGGCCGTCGCTGCGTTCTCGCTCGGCAGCCGCCCGGTGCCCGACTCGACGACGCTCGCGCCAGACGCCTTCGAAGGCCGGCGCGCCTTCACCGAACTGCGCACGCTCGCCGCTCGTTTCCCCGACCGTCGCCCCGGCGGCGCGGGCGAGGAGGCGCTCGCGGGGTACGTCGAGCGGACGCTCGGCGGCCTCGGCGGCACGGCCGCGGGCGGCTTCGTCGTGCACATCCGTCACCCCGAGGGGCAGACGATCGAAGGGGAGCGGCGTCTGACCACGGTGATCGCCGTCCGCCCTGGCTCGACGAGCGCGACGCCGATCCTGATCCTCGCGCATCGCGACGCGGCGGCGGCCGGCTCGCCGGGCGAGCTATCGGCCACCGCGGCCCTGCTCGAGCTCGCCCGCGTCTTCGCCGCCCGCGAGACCAAGCGCACGATCGTGCTCGCCTCGACCTCGGGCGGCAGCGGCGGCGACGCGGGGGCCGCCGGGCTCGTCTCAGATCTCGAATCGGCGGGGATCCACGGGCCCTTCGACGCGGCGATCGTGCTCGGCGACCTGGCCGGCGCGCGACTGCGCCGCCCGCTGGTCGTGCCCTACTCGGACGGCCTCGGCTCGGCGCCGCTGGTGCTGCAGCGCACGGTCGCAGACGCGATCAGGCGCGAGTCCGGCTGGGATCCCGGCGCGCCGAGCACGTTCGGCCAGCTCGCGCACCTGAGCTTCCCGGCGGCGGTCGGCGAGCAGGGCGTGCTCGACAGCCAGGGCGTTCCGGCCGTCCTCGTGGGCGCGAGCGGGGAACGGATCCGCGCCGACGAGCGCGTGAGCGGAGAAGCGCTCGAAGAGCTCGGCCGCGGGGTGCTCAGCGCGATCGACGCGCTCGACACGGCGCCCGACGTGTCTCCCTCGCTTCAGAGCGGACTGCTCCTGCACGGCCGGACGATGCCTGCGTGGGCTCTGCGTCTGCTGCTCGGGACGCTCCTGCTGCCGCCGCTCATCGCCGGCGCCGACGGCCTTGCGAGGCTGCGCCGCAGGCGCCGTCCGGTCGGCCGCTGGACGCTGTGGGCGCTGAGCTGCAGCCTGCCGTTCCTCTGCTGCGCGATCTTCTGCTGGGTCCTCGGTCAGGTCGGGATCATCGGCGCCGCGCCCGCGGTGCCCGTCGCCGGCGGCGCGATGCCGCTTGACGGGGCCGCGATCACGGCGCTCGTCGCGGTCGCCCTGACGTTCGCCCTCGCGTGGCTGCTGTGGGGGGCGCTGATGCGACGCGTCGGCGGCGGTGCGCCGGCCCGGCGGCCCGACCCGGACGTGGCGGGCCTGCCCGTGCAGCTGATCCTCACGGTCCTCGCTTGTGCGGTGTGGATCGGCAACCCCTACGCGGCGCTGCTTGCGATCCCCGCGCTGCATCTCTGGCTGCTGATCGCCTCGCCCGAGCTGCGGCCGCGCCGTCCCCTCGCGCTCGGCCTCGTCGCACTCGGCCTCGCTCCGCTCGGGCTGCTCGTCGCCTTCTACGCGCGCCAGCTCGGGCTCGGCCCGGGGGAAACGGCGTGGAGCGCGATCCTGATGCTGGCCGGAGGTCACGTCGGACTCGGCTCGGCGCTGCTGTGGAGCGTCGCCTTCGGGTGCGCCGCGGGTGCCGCGCTGGTCGCGCTCAGCGGCTACGCGGAGCCCGCCGGGCCCGCCGCGGAGGAGGGCGTCGAGATCACGATTCGCGGGCCGATGAGCTACGCCGGTCCGGGCTCGCTCGGGGGGACCGAGTCGGCTCTGCGACGATAGGCGGCGGTGAGCGAGTTCCCGATCACCTCTCCGAGCGCCGCGCCGGTCGGCAGCCGCGGCTCGCGCTCGGCGCGGGCCGCAAAGCTGCTCGCGATCGCGATGATCGCGCTCGGCGCGCTGGCGCTTGCCGACGGCGCCGTCACCCTGCTCTGGCAGGAGCCGGTCTCGTGGCTGATCGGCAAACTCCGCCAGGACCATCTCAAGGGCGAGCTCCACGCGGTCGAAGACGTCCGCCCGAGCGCCGCCGAGGAACACGCGCTCGCCGGCATCGCGACCGAGCGCAACAGGATCGCCTACCTGGCCGCGCAGCTCCAGCACGAAGCTCGCAACGGCAGCCCGATCGGCCGCATCGTGATCCCGGCGATTGGCGCGAGCTTCGTGATGGTCGACGGGACCGACACCTCCGACCTCGAGAGCGGCCCGGGCTTCTATACCGAAACGACCTTCCCGGGAATCGACGGCACGACCCTGATCGCGGGTCACAGGACCACCTACCTGGCGCCGTTCCGCCACATCGACGCGCTCCGCCCGGGCGATCGGATCCAGCTGCAGATGCCCTACGCCCACTTCACCTATACCGTCGTCGGGCACCGCGTCGTCCAGCCCGGCGACGTCAGGGCCGCGACCGCCGAGGTCGGCTACAGCCGCGTCGTGCTGTCCGCCTGCACGCCGCTCTTCAGTGCCG
>DATNBM010000078.1:0-35780 GCA_035571915.1 Solirubrobacteraceae bacterium
GTCCGCTCCGGCCGCACGGGCGTGCTCTGCGTACCCGCGGCTGAGCTTCACCGAGACGGTCCGATCGTGGCTGCCGTGAACGATCAGCACCGGCATCCCCGGCGGCACGAGCCGCATCGGGTCGCCGGCCGCGTAGCGGTCGGGTCGCTCCTCGGGCGAGCCGCCCATCAGCAGCCGCGCGGCTCCCCCGCCCCACAACGCGTAGGCACCCGCGAGGTCGCAGACCGGCGCCTGCCCGATCACGCGCCGGGGAACGATCGCCGGGTCGACGCCCGGCGCCCCGGCCGGCAGCCGCCCGCGCGAGGCGGCCCACAGCGCCAGGTGCCCGCCGGCCGAGTGGCCGAGGAAGCTCACCGAGTCGAGGTCGAGCGGCACGTCGCGCAGCTCGCGCAGGTGGTCGATCGCCGCCGCGACGTCGAGGAACGTGGCGGGCCAGCCGCCGCCCCCGCCCAGCCGCCGGTACTCGATGTTCCACACCGCCCAGCCGCGACGAACCAGATCGGCGGCCAGTCCGCGCATCACGACCTTGCCGTAGCGCACATGCCAGGAGCCGCCGTGGATCGTGACGATCACCGGGTGCGGGCCCGCGCCGTGCGGCAGGTAGAGGTCCGCGCGCTGGGAGCGGTCGGGTCCGTAGCGGTGGCTCTGCCCCCGGGTGAGGAAATCGAGGATCAGGCGCGGGCCCACCAAGGGGCGGCAATGCTAGATCACGCCGACGTGTGAGAATGCCGGACGTCATGGACTTCGACCTCTCACCCGACCACGAGCTGATCCGCCGCACCGTCCGCGAATTCGCCGAGGGCGAGGTCAAACCGGTCGCCGAGGAGCTCGACCGGACCAAGGCCTTCCCGTACGAGATCGTCTCGAAGCTCGGCGCGCTGAACCTGATGGGGATCCCGTTCCCCGAGGAGTACGGCGGCGGCGGCGGCGACACGCTCGCCTACGCGCTCGCCGTCGAGGAGCTGACCCGCGTCGACTCCTCGGTCGCGATCACCCTCTGCGCGCACACGTCGCTCGGGACGCAGCCGATCTACCTGTTCGGCTCCGAGGAGCAGAAGCGCGAGTGGCTGCCGAGGCTCTGCTCGGGCGAGCGGCTCGGCGCGTTCGGCCTGACCGAGCCCGAGGCCGGCTCGGACGCGGGCAACACGCGCACCCGCGCGCGCCTCGAGGACGGCGAATGGGCGATCGACGGCGCCAAGCAGTTCATCACCAACGCGGGCACCGAGATCTCCGGCGTCGTCTGCATCACGGCCGTGACCGGTGAGAGCGACGGCCGCAAGGAGATCTCGAACCTGATCGTCGCGAACGGGACGCCCGGCTACGAGCAGGGCGAGCCCTACCGGAAGATGGGCTGGAACGCCTCCGACACGCGGCCCCTGACCTTCACCGACTGCAGGGTCCCGGAGGCCAACCTGCTCGGACCTAGAGGCGCCGGCTTCAAGCAGTTCCTGCACATCCTCGACATCGGTCGGATCGGCGTCGCGGCGATGGGCGTCGGGCTCGCCCAGGGCGCGCTCGACGAAGCGCTCAAATACGCGAAAGAGCGCAAGGCCTTCGGCCAGCCGATCTCGAAGTTCCAGGGGATCCAGGCCAAGCTCGCCGACATGGCGACCGAGATCGAGGCGGCCCGCCTGCTCGTCTACAAGGCCGCCCGCGAGAAGGACGCCGGACGCAACTTCACCCTCACCGCCGCCCAGGCGAAGCTCAAGACGGGCCGCCTGGCGGTGCGCTGCGCCGAGGAGGCCGTGCAGATACACGGCGGGTACGGGTTCATCGAGGAGTACCCCGTGTGCCGCTTCTACCGCGACGCGAAGATCCTCACGATCGGCGAGGGCACCGACGAGGTGCAGCAGATGGTGATCGCCCGCGCGCTCGGCGCCTGAGGTGGCGGGCAGTCAACGCGCGTCGGCTGAGGCCGCCCGCTCGGCCTCCCGCTCGAGCAGCGTGCCCGCCGCGCTGGCGGGGTCCAGGCGCCGCTCGACGACCTGCTCGAGCAGCTCCGCGAAGGCCGGATCCCCGTTGAGTCCCTCCTCCAGGCGCCGTCGCATGCGCGCGGTGGCGATCGCGAGCACCTCGTTGCGCAGGTTGCGCCTGCGGCGCTCCGCGAGCGTGCCGGCCGCGACGATGTGGGCGCGGTGCTCGTCGAGCCGCGTCACGAGCTCATCGATGCCGCGTCCGCGGTTGGCCTCGGTCCGCACGATCGGCACCCGCCAGCTCGCCTTCGCCTCCTCGGGCGAGCGGTCGAGGTTGGCGAGCGAGAGCACCCCGCGGATCTCGCGGACCATCGTGTCGGTCAGGGGGTGGTCGGCCTTGTTGATCACGATCACGTCCGGGATCTCCATCACGCCCGCCTTCAGGGCCTGGATCGAGTCGCCCGAGCCGGGCATCAGGACGAGCACGATCGTGTCGGCGTGGTCGATGATGTCGATCTCCGCCTGACCGACGCCGACGGTCTCGACGAACACGTCCTGGCGACCCGCAGCGTCGAGCAGCAGCGCGGCCTGCAGCGCCGCCTCGGAGAGGCCCCCGAGGGCCCCGCGGTTAGCCATCGAGCGGATGAAGACGCCCTGGTCGAGGAAGTGCTCGGTGAGGCGGATGCGGTCGCCGAGCAGCGCCCCGTGGGTGAACGGCGAGGAGGGGTCGATCGAGAGCACCCCGACCGTTCTGCCCGCTTCGCGGCGCGCCTTCGTGAGCGCGCCGATCAGCGTCGACTTGCCTACCCCGGGCGGGCCGGTGAAGCCGACGACCTCGGCGCGGCCCGTCTCCGGGTAGATCTCGCGCACGAGCTCCCAGCCCTCGGGACGGTCGTCCTCGACGAGGCTGATGGCGCGCGCCAGCGCGCGACGGTCGCCGGCCAGCAGGCGGGCTGCGAGGGTCTGCTCGGTCATCGAGCGCGCATCATCGCAGGGGTCCCTCCGGTCCTGCCCGAACACGCCGCGCGGAGCTACGATCCGCCGCGATGGGAGTACTTACCGACACCACGAAGCCGACGCCCGAGCAGCTCGGCGCCTCGGGCGTGCGCCGCCCGCCCGCCCCTCTGCGCGGAGGCCCGCTCGCGTTGCTGCGCTTCATGCGCGCAAACGGCATGCTCCGGCCCGGCTACGCCGCCCTGCTGCTGCGCCTCGCGCGGCTGAAGCTCCGGCACGGCAAGCGCCTGCAGACCGACGGGCTGTGCTTCATCTGCCCCGGCGTGAAGCTCGAGATCGGCCGGGGCGCGACGCTGCGGATCGGCCGCTGGGCGTGGATCGGGCACGGCTGCAAGATCCGCGTCCACGAGGGCGAGGTCTCGATCGGCGCGAAGACCGTGATCGGCCAGGAGTGCACCGTCTCGGCCTTTCAGCGAGTCTCGATCGGGCGCGAGTGCATCATCGCCGACCGCGTGATGCTGATCGACTTCGACCACGGGGTCACGGAGGTCGAGCGGCCGATTCGCCTGCAGGGCATCTACAAGCGCGACGTGACCGTCGGCCACAACGTGTGGATCGGCTACGGCGCCTGCCTGCTCCGCGGCGTCAGCGTCGGCGACAACTCGATCATCGGCACGAGCGCCGTCGTGACCCGCTCCTTCCCGGAGAACGCCGTCCTCGGGGGGGTCCCGGCGCGGGTGATGCGGATGCGCGACGCGCCCACGCAGATGCGCTGGGGGTGAGCGCTCAGAGCGGCTCGAGGAAGGCGCCGGGGTCTGCGTCCACGGCGAGGTTGCGAAGGCCCTCCTGCGAAGCGGCGCAACCCGCCGCGAGCGCGTCGCGCAGGGCCACGCCGTGGCGCTCCATCCGCTCACGCGCGTAGGGGACCGCCAGTCCGCGGCTGACCATGAAGGGCCAGTCGCTCGCCTGCAGCGCCATCAGCTCGCGCAGCGCTGCCGGCCCGGCGGCGTGGCCCGAGACGAGCACGTCGAGCTCGGCGGCGCGGGCCGCGAAGGCGTGCTCGGCGACGGTCGGCCCCGACCACGTGGACAGGTCGCCCCCCGCCCCCCAGCTGCACGGCGGCCAGTCCAGGCCGTCCGGCTGCGGCCCCGGCTCGAAGCGCTCGAGCGCATCGTCCAGTCGCATCAGGTCGAGTCCCTGGGCCTCGCACTCGCCGACGACGCAGCGCAGCCAGTCGACGCCCTCGTACCACCAGTGCCCGAGCAGCTCGGTGTCGAGCGCGCACAGCGCCAGCCCGCCGCCGTGCGCGGCCAGGCGCTCGCGGGTGCGGCGCACGAAGTCCGCGGCGTGCTCGGCGGCGAGCGCGAGCGCCGCCCGCCGGTCGTAGGGCTCTCCGTCGTTGCGCCACGGGTTGTGGTGGTGAACGGTGTGGTGGTGGTAGTCGCGGTAGGCGCCCGCGGCCGGATAGCCGTCGTCGCTCCACACGAGCGACATCGTCGCCCGGTCGATCGGGACGAGTGTCAGCCCGGAGTCCGCCCCGATCGGGCGCAGGTGCTCGCCCGCGCCGAGCCCGAGGCGGTTCGTGAGCTCGACGCAGACGACGCGCGCGCCGGCCTCGAGCAGGACCGGCCCGAGCGCGTCCTCGTAGGCGCACTCGGGCAGCCAGAAGCCGCCCCGCCAGCCCGGGCCGAAGCGGCGCAGGTGCGAGCGTATCCCCGAGCGGACCTGCTCTCGGACCCCCGCCTCGGTGGCGAGCAGCGGGAGGATCGCGTGGGTCGCCGCCGAGGTCCACGCGGCGTGCGGGGCGAGCGCTCCGAGGATGTCCCCGCCGCGACCCCGCAGACTCTCGCTCGCTCGCGCGTAGTCGCCGAACGAGCGGTCGACCTCGGCCGCCAGCTGCTCGTAGCCGCCGGCACGCAGCCCCGCGGCGTCCTCGGCGTGGGTCTCCCGACGGACCTCCTCGACGAAGCGGTGGAAACGGGCGTCCAGGCCCGGCACCTCGAGCTGGTCGCACAGGACCGGCGTCAGGGAGAGAGTGACCGGAGCGCCCTCGTCGAGCAGCTCCAGCAGCGGCAGGTAGCTGCCCGCCAGCGCCTCCCACAGCCACTCCTCGCCGAACGGCCACGTGCCGAAGCCCTCGACGTAGGGCATGTGGGTGTGCAGGAGGAGCGCGAGCGCGCCGCCGTCACGCCCGCTCACGGGCGGCACACCGCGACCAGGTCGAGCGCGCGGCTCATGTCCGCCTCGCCTTCGGGTCGCAGCGCGAAGTCCGAGACCGCGATCGCCGGTGTGAACCAGTCGTAGAAGCGTCGCGTGATGCCGAGCGCCGCGTGCACGCGATCCCACCCCGCCCGGATCGCGAGCTCGTGGGCGCGCAGCTTGCGGGCGTGGAAGAGGCCGTACATCTCGACGCGCGAGAAGTGCTCGCGGCACAGCCGGAGGAACTCCTCGGGGCGGTACTCGTGGACGTGCCACGGGTTGTCCGAGCGCTCCGCCCCCTTCGGGGCGAGCGTGAGCACGTTGGGCGTCGAGAGGAAGACCGTGCCGTCGCCGTCGAGCAGCGAGGCGAAGTGGTCGAGCGTCTCGCCGGGCTGCTGCAGGTGCTCGATCGTCTGCAGGAACACGACCGCGTCGGCGGGCGCCGTGAACTCTTCGACGAGCGCACGCTCGAACCGCACCTTCGGGTAGCGGAGACGGGCGTGCTCGAACGCCTCCGGGTTCGCCTCGACGCCGATCACCGACGCGGCGGTGCGGGCGAGCACGTCGGAGCCGTAGCCCTCGCCGCTCGCCATGTCGATCACCCGTCCGCCCCGGACGCGCTCGGCGATCCACTCGTAGACGACGAGATGGCGTCGGTACCAGTAGTTCTCCTCGGGGACGTCGGGCAGCGTCCGCTCGCCGGTGAGGGCGAGCGGCGGGACGCCCTCGGGCTGATCGCGCTGCTTGTAGAGGGTCGGTTCGCTTGTGCTCAAGAGATACGGAATGCGACGGAATCAGGCCGCCTGGGAGCGGCGGGCCGAGGCGCGCGAGTATATGGTGCCCACCCGTGCCGCCCTCCCTCAGCGCCGAGCAGATACGCGATGCGAACACCCGCTACCACGACGTGGCGGCCGGTCACTACGACGCCAAGTGGGGCATCGACTTCGGCGAGATCGGGCGCGCGCAAGTGCTCGCGAAGATCCGCAAGGCGCTCGGCCGCGAGCCCTCGCGCTGGCCCCGATCGCTCGAGATCGGCTCCGGCACCGGCTATTTCTCGCTGAACCTGATGAGCGCCGGGCTGATCGGCGAGGCCACCTGCACGGACATCTCGCCCGGGATGCTGCGGACGCTGAGCAACAACGCCGAGCGGCTCGGCCTCACCGTGAACACGAGGGTCGCCGACGCCGAGCGTCTCCCGTTCGAGGACGAGAGCTTCGACCTCGTGCTCGGCCACGCCGTGCTGCATCACATCCCGGACCTCCCCCGGGCCTTCCGCGAGTTCGAGCGCGTGCTCGCGCCCGGCGGGACGATCGTCTTCGCGGGCGAGCCGTCCCGTTACGGCGACCGGCTCGCCCGCGTGCCCAAGCGCGTCGCCACGGCGATCGCGCCGGCCTGGCGCCGCGCGATGGGCGCCGCGCCCGCCCCGCGAGGAGAGGACGAGAACCCCGACGAGGCGCTCGAGCGCGTCGTCGACGTGCACGCCTTCGCGCCGAGCGAACTGGGCGCGGCCGCCCGCGGCGCCGGCCTGCGCGAGGTCGAGGTCAGCGGCGAGGAGCTGCTCGCGAACTGGTTCGGCTGGACCAACCGCACGCTCGAGGCGACCGCCGACCCCGAACAGGTCCCGTGGATGTGGCGGCAGTACGCCTACCGCGGCTACCTCGTCCTGCAGGAGCTCGACCGCCGGCTGCTCGAGCGCCGGCTCCCGGCGGCCGTCTTCTACAACCTGATGATCACCGCGCGCAAGCGCGGCGCCGCCTGAGCCGCGGCCGTCCGCCTCTCCTCGCGGCGCGGGGAGCGGCTTAGACTCAGGACAGATGCCGGATCCCGTTCGAGACTTCCCGCTGTTCCCGCTCGGCATCGTCGCACTGCCCACCGAGAGCGTCCCGCTACACATCTTCGAGGACCGCTACCGGCGGATGATCGAGCACTGCCTCGAGGACGGACTCGAGTTCGGGATCGTCTGGCTCTCCGACGAGGAGCTCAAGCAGACCGGCTGTGCGTGCGGCATCGAACGCGTGGTCGAGCGGATGGACGACGGGCGGCTGAACATCCTCGCGCGGGGGACGCGCCCGTTCGTGCTGCTCGAGCGCCAGGACGAGCTCGCCTACCCCGCGGGTGTCGTCCTGTTCCCCGAGGACGAGCCGCAGGAGCCCGACGAGGAGGCCGCTACGGCCGCCCGCGAGCTCTACGCCGAGCTCGTCATGCAGGCGACCGACCGCGAGCTGACGCCCGAGGAGCTCGCCTCGATGGACTCCTACCGGATGGCCGGGACCGTCGAGTTCGAGTCCGAGGAGAAGCAGGAGCTGCTCGAGCTGCGCTCGGAGAACGACCGGCTGCGGCGGCTCGCCAAGCTGCTCGGCACGGCGCTCGAGCGACTCGAGCTGCTCGAGCGCGCCCAAGTCCGCGCCCAGTCCAACGGCAAGGTCCGCTTCGGCTGAACGCCGTCGACGCGGGTCGGCGACCTATTCGGGCAGGCGGCAGACCCGTTGGGCGGCCTGCAGCACGAACAGCTGCAGTTCGTGCAGGACCTTCGGCTGGCCGACCGAGTTGTCGGCGAAGCTGACGGTCCCGCTCGCGTCACGCAGGCGGTAGCTGAGCACCGAGCCCGGCCGGGCGGCGAGGCTGAGGTGTTCGGAGGCGGGCTTTTCGAGGTCTTCGGTGATCGCCCGGGCCTTGACGATCTGATCGTCGCTCAGCTTGCCGGCCAGCTTCCCGTTGCAGTGAACGCCCCCTTCTTCGTTGACGAGCAGCGTCAACTTCGCGTGGGGCCCGGCTCCGCTGCGGGTGAGGACGAACAGGTCGGGCGCCTTGATCCCCCCGCAGCCCGACAGCGCGAGCGCCGCGCTCGCCGGCGCGATCGCCGCGGCAGCAGCGAGCGCGCGCCTGCGCCCCCTCACGCGCTCACCGCGACGCCGCCCCGGCGGGGGTCGCCCGCGCCGCTCAGCTCGCCGCCGCGCCGCAGCGCTGCCTGCACGCCGCCGAAGAACAGGTTGGGGGCGGCGAAGGCGACGGTCCGCGACGTCCCCTCGAAGGGCGCGAGGTCGATGCCGGGCTCGGCGAAGACGGTGCCGTCCTCGAAGTGGACCCGCGGCGCCCGCACCGCCTCCCCAGCCCCCAGCCCGTGGTCGACGACGCCGATGATCGTCTGCAGCAGCGCCGAGCGGATCCGGTTGGAGCCGGCGCTGCCGACGACCAGCTCGACCTCGCCGTCGCGCAGCACGACCGAGGGAGCCATCATGCTCGGCATCCGGCGCCCCGCGGGGTGGAGGTGGAAGCCGTGGGGGTTCAGGTCCTGCTCGCCCATCACGTTGTTGAGGTGGATGCCGGTGCCGGGGACGACGACGGCCGATCCCTCCCCGTTCGTGCAGGTCGTGCTGCACGCGAGCCCCGAAGGGTCGATCACCGAGATGTGCGTGGTCGAGCCGAGGCGGCTGGAGAGGAACGACTCCTGAAAGCCCTCGCCCGAGAGGCCGTCCAGAAAGGCGGCGTTGCGCTCGGACTGCGCGGCTTCCATCGCCGCCACGATCCCGCGCAGCGACGGCGGCGCGGCCTGCCGGTCGAGCAGCCCGAGCGCGTAGGCGAGCAGGATCCCGCCCGCCGAAGGGGGCGGGTTGGTGAGGATCTCACGGTCGCGGTAGCCGATCCTGACCGGCTCGCGCGCGAGCGCCTCGTAGGCGGCGAGGTCGGAGGACGAAAGCGACCCGCCCCGTTCGCCGAGCCAGCGCGCGACGGTGGCAGCCACCTCACCCCGGTAGAAGGGCTCCGCCCCCTCGCGGCCGAGCAGCTCGAGCGCCTGGGCGAGGTCGGGGTTGCGCGCCACCTCCCCCTCGCCGAGGATTCGCCCGCCCGGCGCCCACAGCCCCGCGCACTCGGGCGTGGAGGTGAGCAGGTCGGCGAGGATCAGGGCCACGTAGGCCTGGGCGTGGTTGAGCGGGACGCCCTCGCGGGCGAGCCGGGCGGCGGGCGCGACGAGCTCGGCGAGCGGGATCGTTCCCCATCGCTCGGCCGCCGCGCAGACGCCCGCGGGGATGCCGTACACGCCGCACGAGGCAGGCCCCACGTAGAAGACCTGCTCAGCGTCGCCGAAGTCGACCGCGACCGCCGAGAGCTCGGCCTCGGAGCCGTCGCCGAGGCGGGTCGGAGCGGCGACGAAGAAGTCGAGCAGGACGGGGTCGCGCCCGGGGCCCGCGACGAGCATGTACCCGCCCGCCCCCAACCCCGTCAACAGGGACTCGGCGACGAACGAGGTCAGCATCGCCGCGATCGCGGCGTCGACCGCGTTGCCGCCCTCGCGCAGGACGCGCGCGCCCGCCTCCGCCGTCAGCGGGTGCCCCGCCGCGACAACCCCGTGCTCAGCCCGCCTGCTCATGGCTCAGCAGTACAACAGGCGAGCGACCGAGGACGTCGCGTCGCGCAGGGTATGCGCGCCCCGGATCAGAGGTTGGGGATGAACTCGGGAACTTCAAGTTCATCCAGCGACCCGCGGCTGCGCGGCGGCGCCGCGGGCGCGCCCCGCTGCGCGCGGACCTCGCCGACGGCGGGCTCGCGGAAGCGCTCGGCGCTCTTGCGCCGGCCCTGGTCGCCGTAGCCGGTGGCGACGACGGTGACCCAGACCTGGTCTTCGAGCTTCTCGTCGACCATCGCGCCGAAGATGATGTTGGCGTCCGGGTGGGCGGCCTCGGAGACGGACTTCGCGGCCTCGTTGACCTCCCAGAGGGAGAGGTTCGCCCCACCGGTGATCGAGAGCAGGATCGAGCGCGCGCCCTCCATCGAGGTTTCGAGCAGAGGCGAGGAGACGGCCTGCATCGCCGCCTCGGTCGCGCGGTTCTCACCGACGCCCATGCCGATTCCGAGCAGGGCGCTGCCGGCCTCAGACATGATCGTGCGCACGTCGGCGAAGTCGAGGTTGATCAGGCCGGGGAGCGTGACGAGGTCCGATACGCCCTGCACGCCCTGGCGGAGCACGTCGTCGGCGACGCGGAAGGCGTCGACCATCGAGGTCTGCTTGTCGAGCACCGAGAGCAGCCGGTCGTTGGGAACGACGATCAGCGTGTCGACCTCCTGCGCGAGCGCGTCGACGCCGCGCTCGCCCTGTTCGCTGCGTCGCGTGCCCTCGAACCCGAACGGCTTGGTCACGATGCCGACGGTCAGAGCCCCGACTTCGCGGGCGATACGAGCCACGACCGGAGCCGCGCCGGTGCCCGTCCCGCCGCCCGAGCCGGCTGCGATGAAGATCATGTCCGACCCCTTCAGGAGGGCCTTCATGCGGTCGTAGTCCTCCATCGCCGCCTGGCGGCCGACGGTGGGGTCCGAGCCCGCGCCGAGCCCGCGCGTGAGCTCGCCGCCGATGTGCAGCGTGAGGTCGGCGGTCGACTGCTGCAGCGACTGCACGTCGGTGTTGACGGCCAGGAACTCGATCCCCTCGACCTCCGCCTCGACCATGCGGTTGACGGCGTTGACTCCGGCGCCGCCGACGCCGACGACGCGGATGATCGGCTGGCCGGGCGCCGCCGTCGAGGGAGCGAAGGCGGGCTCGCGGGCGTATTCGGGCGCGGCCGAACGCAGCGCCTGACGGTCCATCACGTTCTCGGGAATCTCCGAGGAGAAGGCGTGGCGCAGTCGCTCCTGCGGGGAGGGGACGCGCGGCTCCTCCACCGGCGCGGCGGGGGGCGCGCTCAGCGCCGGGTGGGGAAGCCCGGTCTCGCGCGGGTGCGCCGGCGGCGCCGGTTCCTCGCGCGGCGGCGCCGGAGCGCGCTCGGCGCGGGGTGCGGCGAGGTGCTCGGCCTGCGGCTCGACGCCCTCCTGGCCCTCGCCTTCTTCGGTCTTGCGGAAGAGGGCCGCGAGCGGTCCTTCGCGCATGCTGGCACGCCTAGGGTTGGGCATTCGTGAGCACCTCCTGGGCGAGTTGGCGGTAGGACTGGGCCGCGACTCCGTCGGGCTCGTACTTGAGCACCGACATGCCCTTCACGGGCGCCTCGGCGAAACGGACGGTCTTGCGGATGCGCGAGGCGAAGACGCGGTCGCCGAAGTTTTCTTCGAGGATCTCGATCGCCTCCTTCGCGTGGATCGTGCGCGAGTCGACGAGCGTGGGCAGGATCCCCTCGATGTCGACGCCTGGGTTCAGGTTCTCACGGATCATCGCGAGCGTGTTCTGAAGCTGGATCAGACCGCGCATCGACAGATACTCGCACTGCACGGGGACGATCACCTTGTCGGCCGCGGTCAGAGCGTTGATCGTCAGCAGGCCGAGGCTCGGCGGGGTGTCGATGCAGATGAAGTCGTAGTCGTCGAGGATCGGTTCGAACGCCTTCTGCAGCGAGCGCTCGCGGCCGATCATCGTCGACATCGCGATCTCGGCTCCCGCCAGGTCGATCGAGGCGCACGCGACGTCGATCTCGCGGCGGCGGATCACCTCGCGGATCGAGACCTTGTGCACGAGCACGTCGTACATCGATTTCTCGAGCGTGTCGGGGTCGATCCCCTGCGACATCGTGAGGTTCCCCTGCGGGTCCATGTCCACGCAGAGCACCCGGTGCCCCTCCTCGGCGAACGCGGCCGCGAGGTTCAGCGTCGTTGTCGTCTTGGCCACGCCGCCCTTCTGGTTGGCGAACGCGATGACCTTGGCCTTTCCTTCCACGGTGGCTCCGATGCTCGATTGCTGGAAAGCCTTCCGGTGGGTATTCGCATGGTGAGGGTGGATTCCTGCATGGGAACTACGATCCCGGGATGGCCCGCGGCTCGAGCTCCAAGGCGTCTCTGCCGGCCCGGCTCGCGGGCCGGCGTGTGATCGTCACCCTCGGCGCGGGCGGGGTCGGCAAGACCACGACCTCGGCGGCGCTCGCCCTGGGCCTCGCGATGCGGGGCGCGAAGGTGGCGGTCGTCACGATCGACCCGGCCCGCCGCCTTGCCACCGCGCTCGGCCTCGAGCGTCTCTCCGGCGAACCCCACCTGATCGACGCCGGCGCCCTGGAGCAGGCCGGAATCGCGGTCAAAGGCGAGCTGTGGGCGATGATGCTCGACGCGAAGGCAACGTTCGACGGGGTCGTCGACAGCCTCGCCCCCGATGAGGACGCGCGGGAGGAGATCCTCGCCAACCCCGTCTACCGGGAGCTCTCCACCGCGGTCGCGGGCTCCAACGAGCTGAGCGCGATCGCGAAGCTCTACGAGCTTCACGCCGAGCACGACTTCGACGTGATCGTGCTCGACACGCCGCCCTCGCGCAACGCGCTCGACTTCCTCGACGCGCCCGGGCGGCTGCTGGCGTTCATGGAGGGTCGGGCGCTGCAGGTCTTCCTCGCCCCGGGCGGCCTGACGGCGCGGCTGTTCGGCCGCGGCACGGCGCTGGTGTTCGCGATCTTCGCGCGCGTCACGGGGGTCGACATGCTGAGCGAGCTGTCGAGCTTCTTCCGCACGATGAGCGGCACCCTCGACGCGTTCGGAGACAGGACCCGCGCCGTTCAGGAGCTGCTCCGCTCCGAGGACGCGGGTTTCTTGATCGTCACCTCGCCGGAGCCCGAGCCGGTTCTGGAGGCGCACTTCCTGGCCGCGCGACTCGCAGAGATGGGCCCGTCCACCCGCTCCGGGCCCGAGCTCGTCGTCAACCGCGTCCACCTCGACGGCCTCGGCGGCCGCAAACGGGAGAAGGTGGAGGAGGAGCTCTCAGGCGCCCTCGGCGCGGAGCTCGGCCGGCGCGTGGCCGCGAACCTCGCCGACTTCGACGTGCTCGCCAGGCGCGACGCGGCGACGGTGAAGGAGCTGGCGGCGACGATCGGCAGCGGCGCGCCGACGGTCGTCGGCCACCTAGATGAAGAGGTCCAAGATCTCCTCGGCCTCGCCCGCATCGCCGAGCAGCTCGGCGTCTGACTGCCCGCCGACGGCGGCGCGCGCCGCGCGGAACGGAACGGTGCCGGGAACCGCGCGCTCGAAGTGGGGCTCGTAGGGCGGCTCGTAGGGCGGCTCGTACGGTGCGGGCTCGACTGCGCGGGCGACCTCTGCATCGTGCGCGGCCTCGACGTGGCGCGCGACCTCGACATGGCGGGCGGCCTCTGCGTCGTGCGCGGCCTCGACGTGGCGCGCGACCTCGGCCTCGGGTAGAACCGCGGGGGCGGCTAGCAGCAGCTCGTCGGCGAGCCCCACGAGGTCGGCGTCGAGGTGGCCGCAGATCACGTCGCGCAGCAGCGCGCGCAGGTGGTCGGCGATGTCTTCGGCGAGGGCCGCGGCCCCGGCTCGGGCGGTCGCGGTCCCGGCGATGTGGGCGCGCTCGAGCGCGATCGCCTGGACCGTGCGCTCGGTCAGCGCCAGCCGCCGCTCGGCGGTCGCGCAGAGCGCGGCGAGACGACCGGGGAGCATGCCGCTTGAGGGTCCCTCGGGCTCGAGCAGCGCGCGCAGCGCCAGCAGGTTGTCCGACAGCGCCTCGTAGGGGTCGTCGCGGTCGCAGCCCAGCTCGAAGCGCCGCAGCGCCCAGGCGAGCTCGTTGCCGTGCGGCGCGCGACGGGAGACGAGGTTGCAGAAGGCGCGCAGCTCGTCCTCCTGCTCGGCCGTCACGAGCAGCATCCCGTGGGGGCGGCCGCCGCGACCGAGCGCGAGCGGGTTCCACTGCCCGGAGCCGACCCGCGCCCACGCGAGCGCGCCGAGCGTCACGCGCCCGTCGCCGAACAGCCGCAGCGCGCGCAGCAGATCGCGGAGCACCTCCCGCCCTCGCTCGAGCGCCTCGGTCGGGTCCTGCTCGGTCGAGGCGAGGGCGACGATCAGATCGCCCGGCCCGTCGTCCTCGGAGGGACCGAGCTCGACCGGAAGCCCTTCGAGCGCGTCGGGGTGGGCGATCGTGAGACCCGGCGCTAGCGCCAGCTCGGATGAGGCGATCGTCATCCCGTACAGACGCGCGACGATCGTGACCTCGGCCGTGGAGGTCAGCGCGGTGCTGTGGAGTCTCGCGAGCGTCTCCTGCAGGCGGTCCTCGTGAAGCTCGAAGTCCGATTGCTCGGCGAACAGCTCGCCGAGCAGCGACGCGATCGCGGCCCTCACCCGGGCCCGCGGCGACAGCCGGGCCACGTCCGCCCCGACGGAGACGAGGTAGCGCTCGAGGCCCTCGAAGACCGCGAGCTGCGCGGACGCCGACTCGTACTCGGGCAGCGCTTCGAGCTGCTCGCGCCGCTGCGCGATGAACTCGGCGGTCAGCGGCCGGTAGCAGTAGAGCGAGGGACCGCGCGCCCCGCGGGCGGGGCGACTGTCGAGCTCGAACGGGATCTCGGCGCCCGCCGCGAGGTCGCCAACGAGCAGATCGGAGGCGGCGCGGAGGAACTCAGTGAGCGCGGTCTGAAGCGGCACGGAGCGCATGTCTCGCGGACTTCTGCGCCCCCCGCGCGGGTTCCTCCCCCCGCACCGACGCTTGCACGCGGCCGGTGGCTAAACGCGGCCAGCGACTCAGGCGGCGGCGAGCGCCTCGCCGCCGGCGAGAGCCTTGGCGGCGCGCTCGGTGCAACCGACGCCGAGCCAGTCTTCGCCGTAAGCGCGCATGTCGTCGATGATCGGGAGCAGCGCGCGACCCTTCTCGGTCAGCGCGTACTCGACGCGCGGCGGGACCTCAGGGAAGGTGTGCCGCTCGACGATCCCCTCCTCCTCGAGCGCCCGCAGGCGCAGCGAAAGCGTGCGCGGGCTGATCCCGGCGAGGGAACGTTCGAGCTCGCAGAAGCGCGAGTGGCCCTCGGAGAGATCCCTGACCAGCAGCAGCGTCCACTTGCTGCACACGATCTCCGCGGTGAGACACACGGGGCAGGTTTCGTCGACGGCCATTCCGCCTTTTACTTTACCAAATGAAGTGACGGCCCCGCGGGCCCGGACCGTCTCGACGCCGGCCGCAGTGGGTCGGCGTCAGACCCCGAGCGGCGAGTTCGGCCGGGAGGTCTGTTCGCGACGCTGCTCGGCGACCGCGACGTCGTCCATCGTCGTGCCTTCGCGCCCGTCGGCCTGCATCAGGAGCTTGAAGTCGTGCGGGCTCGAGGCGACGCGCATCGCGTCCTCGAAGGTGACGCGGCCGGCCTTCACGTGGCCGAACAGCGCCTGGTCGAAGGTCTGCATGCCGTAGTAGGCGCCGCTCGTGATCACCTCGACGAGCTTCCCCGTCTGGTCGGGGTCGAGGATCATGTCGCGGACGCGGCCGGTCATGCGGAGGATCTCGCAGACCGCCACACGGCCGCCGTCGGCGCCGGGCACGAGGCGCTGGGAGATCACGCCCTTGACGGTGCCGGCAATCATGCTGCGCGCCTGCTGGTGCTGGTGGGGCGGGAAGAAGTCGAGCATGCGGTTGATCGACTCGGTCGCGTCGACCGTGTGGATGGTCGAGAGCACGAGGTGACCGGTCTCCGCTGCGGAGAGGGCGGTCTGGACGGTCTCCTCGTCGCGCATCTCGCCGACCAGGATCACGTCCGGGTCCTGGCGAAGGACGCGGCGCAGCGCCCGCTTGAAGGAGGCGGTGTCCATGCCGACTTCGCGCTGGTTGATGGCGGAGCGCTTGTCGGAGTGCACGAACTCGATCGGGTCCTCGATCGTCACGATGTGCTTGCTCATCGTGTTGTTCATGTGGTCGATCATCGCCGCCAGCGTCGTCGACTTCCCCGAGCCGGTCGTGCCGGTCAGGAGGATGATCCCGCGCTCCTCCTCGGCCAGCTCGCGGACGACCTCGGGAAGGGACAGCTCTTCGATCGAGCTGATCCGGTGGGGGATCGCGCGGCAGACGAGCGAGATCGACCCGCGCTGCAGGAAGGCGTTGATGCGGAAGCGCGCGACGCCCTCGATTTCGTAGGAGAAGTCGACCTCGTGGTCCTGATCGAACTCTTCGAGCTTGTTCTCGTCCGGGAGCAGGTCGCGGAGAGCCTGCTCGGTGTCCGAGCGCTCGAGCGGAGAGGAGCCGGCGTCGAGCGTCAGCTCGCCGTGAACCCGGTACAGCGGGGATGAGCCGACCTTGAGGTGGAGATCGGAGCCGTCTTTGGCGACGAGCTCGCGCAGCGCAGTCTTGACGTCGAACATGCTGAGCGCATCGGCAGGGCACAGCCCGGTCTTGAGCCGCGCGGGCCGCCGTGGACGGAGGCGCGCGCGGCGCGCCGAGCCGATGTGGGGACGCTCACCGAAGCGGGAAGCCGGCTTCGTGCGCTGCCGGAGAGAACTCCGGCAGCGTGCGAGCGGCCGTCAGGCGACGTCGCGGAGCTTCTGGGCCTCCGCGAGGCTCTGCAGCTTCTTGAGCGACTGGTTCTCGATCTGGCGGATCCGCTCGCGGGTCACGTTGAACGTGCGGCCGACCTCGTCGAGCGTGCGGGGGTGCTCCCCGCCGAGCCCGTAGCGAAGCTCGAGCACGCGGCGTTCGCGGTAGGAGAGGTTCTCCAGCGCCTCGCGCAGCGCCTCCTTGGTGAGGATCTCGGCGGCCCGCTCGTAGGGGGACTCGGCGCGCTCGTCGGCGATGAACTGGCCGAACTCCGACTCCTCCTCGTCGCCGACGGGCTTCTCCAGCGAGACGGGCGCCTGGGCGGAGCGCTTGATCGAGTCGACCTCCTCCGGGTCGATGCCGGTGACCTCGGCGATCTCGTCGGCGGTCGGCTCGCGGCCGAGCTCGGTGACGAGCTTGCGCTCCGCGCGGCCGATCTTGTTGAGCTTCTCGACGACGTGGACGGGGATTCGGATCGTCCGGGCCTTGTCGGCCAGCGCACGGGCGATCGCCTGGCGGATCCACCAGGTCGCGTAGGTGGAGAACTTGAAGCCCTTGCGGTAGTCGAACTTCTCCGCGGCGCGGACCAGGCCGAGCGTTCCCTCCTGAATCAGGTCGAGGAAGGGCAGGCCCTGGTTGCGGTAGTTCTTGGCGATCGAGACGACCAGACGCAGGTTGGACTCGACCATCTTCTGCTTGGCGTCGAGGTCCCCGCGCTCGATGCGCTTGGCGAGGTCGACCTCCTCCTGGGCCGTGAGCAGACGGACCTTGCCGATGTCCTTGAGGAACAGCTGCAGCGAGTCGGTCGTCATGTCCGGCTTCAGGTCGAGCGCCGTTTTCGCTTTGCGCCGACCCCTCTTGTCCGGGGCCCGCTCGACCTGGGCGGAGGCCGCGATCGCCGGGTCTATGTCCTCGACGAGCTCGACCTCCGACTTCTCCAGAAAGCCGTGGAGCTCCTCGACGTCGGACTCGTCCAGATCGAGCTCCGACACCGCTTTCGAGATCTCCGCGTAGGAGAGCACGCCAACCTGCTGGCCCTTGGCGAGCAGTCCCTTGACCTCATCCAACTCCTGCAGCTCGACTACTGACATTCGTGGTTCCGTTTCTTCCGTCGATCGACACCCAGAAGGCGGGGCCGGGTGGGGTTTTTGCCGGTGGGGTCTGTTGGGCTGTTCGTGGCTCTGTCGGACATCTAGGCCGCAGCCGCGCCGACGTTACAGCCCTATCGGCTCACCGGCCTCCCATGCTAACGCGTCAAGAGAAGAACGGACCGGTTGTCGATCTCCTTGCAGCACCGATCTCGACCTGTCAAGGCCACTCGACCGCCCTTGCGGCGCAACTCGGCCGACGCCCTTAAGCAATGATGTCGCACGTGAGCGCGTCCCAGGAGAGCAACGGTCGAACCGAGGCGCCCGGCGACGGCGCGGGAGTGCTCTCGAACCTGCCCCGGACCCGCCCCCAGCGGGCCACCGCGAGGCGTGCCGCCGCTCGCACCCAGCGCGAGGCGGGCGGCGCGCGGGCTTCGCGCAACGGCGCGGGCACGCGGACCAAGGCGAAGGCCGCCGGATCGGCGGCGAAAGCGCCCGCGAAAGCCGCGGGAACGGCGGCGAAAGCGCCCGCGAAAGCCGCCCGATCAGCGGCGAAAGCCGGGAGATCGGCGAAGGCACCCGCGAAAGGCAAGCCGCAAGCCGACGCAAGAGGGACCCAGGCCAAAGCGACACCCAAGCGAGCCCCCAGGCGGGTCGCCGCGCCGCGCGAGGAGGTTCCCCGCCAGGGCTTCGAGTGCATCGAGGAGCGCGCCACGGGCGCCGTCCCCCCTCCCGGCGGCCCCGAGTTCGTGGGCACGGCCGCGGAGATCGTCGGCGAGCTCGCCAAGGCGGGCGTCGCGGGCGGCGAGCGCCTGCTTCGGGACGTCTTCTCGCGCCTCGGCCTCTAAGGCCCGCGGCCTCTCTTTCTGAGGTTTCATCCGCTGCTTGCGGCTTCGCGTCCGGCCCCGAGCCGGCCGGGGGAGCGCGGCGGGCGGGATATGTATACTGCCGCCCACGCCGAGCTGCCGTGCCTCAGGTCACGGCAGACGGGGGACCCGTTGCGGGCCTGTCGGATGGGCTCGCTGGGGCGAATCGGCCCGCTTGGGCCGTAGCGGCGCGAAATCGCGTCGCGAGCCCGTCAGCTCACCCCGTAGGCGTCGAGAAGTCGATGCTGACAGTTCGCAAGACAGCCACGGTCGTGCTCATCCTCGCCACGGGCGCCCTCGCCCCGGGGCTCGGCGCGAGCGCGCTCGCTTCGACCGGCGGCGCCGGCGCGCCGGAAGCCGAAGCGGCCCCCGCCGCGAGCGCGACGACCCCCGCCGTCCACCCGACCGGCGTGGCAACCTGGTTCGGGCCCGGCTTCTACGGCAAGAAGACGGCCTGCGGGCAGACGCTGACGCCGAGCGTCGTCGGCGTCGCCAACCGCACGCTCCCCTGCGGAACCCTCGTGAAGGTCGGCTACCGCGACCGCACGGTCACCGTCCCCGTGCTCGACCGCGGCCCCTACAGCCACATCGCCAGCTGGGACCTGACCGCGGGAGCCGCCCACGCGCTCGGGATCACGGACACGGTCCGCATCCACACCCGGGTCGTGGGCCGCACCGCCAACACCCCCACGCTCGGACTGCCCGCGACGCCTCCAAGCGAAGTGCTCTCCGGCGGCGCCGTCGCCGGCTGAGCGAGAGCTCGCCGCCCTCAGCGGCCTTCGCCGGCCCTCGACTCCCACCGCGCCGCGTACAGGCCCACGTCGGCCTGCGCGGCGAGCGCCGCAGCCTGCGTGCCGTCTTCCGGGCAGACGGCGGTCCCACTCGCCACAGCGACCGTCGCCCCGGCGGCGGACCCCGCCGCGACGGCGGTCCGCTCGAGGCGCGAGGCGAGCGCGTGAGCGCCGATCCGATCGGCCCGCGGCGCGAGCAGCCACCAGCGACCGTCGCGCTCCCGCGTGATCGTGCCGCCCCCCGACACCCGCAGCTCCGCTCCGAGCGCACTCTCGATCTCCGCTTCGGCGTGGCCCGCGCCCGTGACCTCCATCAGCACCACCGCGAAGGGCAGCGTGTCGCGCTCGTAGCGCTCGAGCTGCACGCCGATCGACTCGACCCAGGCGGCCGGTCCGGCCTCGCTGCGCGCGTCGCGGATCGCGATCTCGACGCCGCCGGGGGGCAGGGCCGTCTCGCCGGCGACGCGCCGTGCGTCGTGACGAGGCGAGGCGGCGTCGTGACCCATCCGGCGCCCAGGCTCCGACGCTCGTCCCTCCCAATCGGCTCCCCCGAAGGCGGGCTCGCCGGCGGGATGCGCATGGCTCGGCTCGCGCGCCTCCCCGCCGCCTTGTGAGGCCTCGGGCGGCACGCCGCGCTCGTCGACGATCACGACCCGCCGCTCGGGCGCGACCCGCGGGCCCGGCGGGCGTTCCGGGAAACGCGCGGGGCGGGCGCTTGCGACGGGCAGCTCACGGCCAGCGGCGACGACCCCGAGCGCCGCGCAGACGTGAGCGAGACGGTCCGAGAGGTCCGCGAGCAGCCGCTCGCGGGAGCGCTCCGGCGCGCCCGTCGAGAGCTCCTCGAGCAGGCCCTCCCACAGCACCCCGCGCAGCGACTCGATCGCCTCGAGCGCGGTGGCGACATCGCGCGCGCCGGCCAGGGCCGCGGGCCGGTCGGCGAAGGGGACGCCGCGCTCCGGCGACTCAGCGCCGAGCAGCCGCGCGAGCTCCTCATCGGAGCGGACCGCCCGCAGGATCTGGCTGCAGAGGCCGGGCGCTTCGCGCGAGAGCTCCTCCAGGGAGATCCGCCCGACCGCGCCGAGCGGGCGCGCGAGGATCAGCTCGGCCGCCCAGCGGCGCGCCATCTCCTCGGCGCGACCCTCCAGGCGCTCGGCGGGCGGACCGGCGACCGGCAGCGCTCGGGACGGGCGGCGGGCGTCGTCGTCTGCCATGCCCCTTGAATAGCAGCAAGCGGGGACACGATCGACCCTTCGCGGCCCGCCCGGATACCCTCCCGGCCGGTGGCCGCCGCGGAGTCCAGATGACGGGGTTGTGGATCGCGCTTGCGGCCGTCGCGGCGCTGGTCGCGGCGCTGGCCGCCTCGCTGCTGCTGCGCAACCGCCGCGCCGGCCGCCGCGCCCGCGCCTCGATCGAGCGACTCTCCAACGACACCTCCATCGACCGTGCGACCGGCGCCGTGCGCTCGGTCCAGCGGGCCGACCTGCTGATCGACCGCGAGGCGCTCGAGGAGATCTGGACGCCGGTCCACCTCGAGCGGCTGGCCCGCACCTACTGGCGGTTCCTGACGCGCGTGACGCTCGGGCTGATCCGCGTCCGCTACTCCGAGCGGGGCCGCTCGGTGGTGCTGCTCACGCCGCCCCTGCGCCTGCTGACCTTCGAGCCGCCCGAGTACGAGATGGACGCGGCGCACGGGATCGTAAGATGGCGGATCGAGCGCGGCCTGCTCGTCTCACGCCGCGGACGCGACGGCGACGGCTACCTGCAGATCGAGGTCCAGCGCGCCCCCGGCGACGATTCCGAGCGACAGGCGCTGCACGTCGAGGTCTCGGTCGTCAACTTCTACCCCGCGATCGCCTCGGGGCTGAGCCTCCGGCTCTACAACCTCACGCAATCGCGCATCCACGTCTTCGTGACCTACGGGTTCCTGCGCTCGCTGACCCGACTCGACCTCGAGGAGTCCCGCGTCGGGCGCTTCGCGACGAGCTGAGCGAAGCGCTCAGCGGGCGGGCGGGTGCGGGCCCAGACGATCGGTCCCGCCGGGGAGCTTGACGACTGGCTCGTGGGGCTCGAGGCCGACCGTCGCGATCAGCCGCGCGAGGCCCATGTAGTTCCCGATCACGAGCAGCAGCTCGACGAGGCCCCGCTCGCCGAGCTGATCGCGCATCGCCGCGACCGCCCGCTCGTCGGCCGCGCCGTCGTTCATCACTTCTGCGGTGAAGGCCAGCACCGCGCGCTGCTCGGGCGAGGCCGACGCGGGCTGGGGGTCGGCCGACTCGATCGCCGCGACGAGCTCGGGCGGGGCCCCGAAGGCTTCGGCGATCGGCACGTGCTGGGTCCACTCGTACTCCGAGGAGGAGAGGTGCGCGACCTGCAGGATCGCGAGCTCGCGCAGAAGCGGGTCGAGCTCGAGCTCGCGCAGCAGCGCGTTCGAGTAGCGCAGCCACGGCTCGAAGGCCGTGTCGGCGTGGCCGATGATGCCGAGCAGCGCGAGCGGCGTCCCTGTGATCACCTTCGCGATCGGCTCCGGTGCTGTCGCCGGGTCTCTGGGCCGGATGCGGGCCATCTCAGGCCGCGATGCTAATCGAAGATCGCCGCGCGCCGGCGCCGCCTCACGCGCTCTGCGGCCGGTAGGGACCCGGCTTCTCCCGCACCTTCCCTCCGGGGAACGCAAGCCGCAGGATCGTCCGGTGGACGGTGCCGAGCTGACGGTGGAACGGGCCGGTGTTGTACGGGAGCTCGTAGCGGTGGCAGATGTCGCGCACCCGCGGCGCGATCTCGGCGTAGCGGCTCGAGGGCATGTCGGGGAACAGGTGGTGCTCGACCTGGAAGGAGAGGTTCCCCGAGAGCAGATGGAACAGCGAGCTGCCCTCGATGTTGGCCGCGCCCAGCAGCTGTCGCACGTACCAGCCGCCGCGCGTCTCCTCGGCGACCTCCTGCTCGCCGAACGTGTAGGTCTGGTCGGGGAAGTGGCCGCAGAAGATGATCGAGTGCGCCCACACGTTGCGCACGATGTTGGAGGCGAAGTTCGCCCACAGCGTGGCCTTGAATGTGCGGCGCGCCGACGCCGGTCCCGCGATCGCCCCGTCCACCGCCGCGGACAGGCCGGGGAAGGCGACGTAGTCCTTGACGATCTGCCGGCGGGCCTTCAGGCCGATCGCCCGCAGCTCGGAGAGCGCCTGGGCCTTGGACTTCTCGCCCGAGCGGATCGCGTCGGGGTTCATGTCGTGGAACGCGACGCCCCACTCGAAGAACCCCATCAGGACGAGGTTGTAGAGCGGCTGCAGGAGGTAGACCGGATGCCACTTCTGATGCGGGTCGACGCGCATGATGTCGTAGCCGAGGTCGCGGTCCTTGCCGCGGATGTTGGTGAAGGTGTGGTGCTCGTAGTTGTGGGAGTGCTTCCACGCGTCGGCGGGCGAGGCCGTGTCCCAGTCCCAGCTCTGCGAGTTGATGTCCGGGTCGTTCATCCAGTCCCACTGCCCGTGCATGATGTTGTGGCCCAACTCCATGTTCTCGAGGATCTTCGCGAGCGAGAGCATCGCCGTTCCCGCCAGCCACGCGGGCTTGCGGCGCGAGAACAGCAGGGCCACCCGGGAGGCGAGCACGAGACGGCGGTGCAGCGCGATCGTCGAGCGGATGTAGCGCGCGTCGCGCTCGCCGAGGTCGGCGAAGACCTCGTCGTGGATCGCGTCGAACTCGCGCCCGAGCTGCTCGATCTGAGCGGGGGTGAGGCGCGCGAGCGGGCTCCCCGGCTCGCCGGGCAGCGCATGCTCGGTGGTTGCGGGACGGGGTTCGGCGATTGTTGCTGACATCTGGTCCTCCGTTTTTTAGATTTGGTGGAGTCCGCCGGCGCTCGGCACCGGCCTCAAAGCTCGATCTCGACCGGCCCCTCGGGGGCGTTGACGCAGGTGCGCACGATCGCTCCCGGGGAACCGGATACCTCGCCGGTCCTCAGGTCGCGGACGCGGCCGGCGCGCAGCCGCCCGACGCAGCTGTGGCAGATGCCCATGCGGCAGCCGAAGGGCATCTCGGCGCCGGCGCGCTCGCCGGCCACGAGGATCGGCTCGGAGCCGTCGCTCGAGGCCTCCAGGCCGCTCTTGCAGAGCTTGATCGCCCCGCCGCAGCCGTGCTCCCCGCCTTCGATCAGGGCGTCCGGCTGGAAGTGCTCGTGGTGCAGACGCCCCGGGTCCCCGTCGGCCTCGAACCGCGCTTTGATCGCCGCGAGCAGGCCCGAGGGCCCGCACACGAACGTCTCGCGCTCGCGCCAGTCCGGGCAGATCGCGTCGAGCTCGTCGGGCGTGATGCGCCCTTCGGCGCCGCTGTGGCGCGCCGTCAGCCGGTAGCCGGGCCGGCGGCCCGCCAGCTCGCGCAACTCGTCGGCGAAGATCGCCGTGTGCGGGTAGCGCGCGCTGTGGATGTGCACGGCGTCGCGCAGCGAACCGCTCGCGTCGAGGCTTCGGAGCATGCTCGCGATCGGCGTGACGCCACTGCCCGCGCTGATGAACAGAATCCGCTCGGGCAGCGGGTCGGGCAGCACGAACGTGCCTTCGACGCCTCCGAGGCGCACGATCGCTCCCGGGCGCAGACGCCCGCAGAGGTACGGCGTGACGGTGCCGCTGTGGACGAGCTTCGGCGTGATCGTGATGCAGCCGTCGGCTCGCCCGGGCTCGGAGGTCAGCGAGTAGGCGCGCCAGTGGAAGCGCCCGTCGACCTCGATCCCGAGCCGGATGTACTGGCCGGCTTTGTGCCCGGGCCACTCCCAGCCAGGCTTGATCGTGATCGTCACGGCCTCGTCGGTCTCGGCCTCGACCCGTTCGACGCGCCCGCGCAGCTCGCGAGTCGACCAGAGCGGGTTGATCAGCTCGATGTAGTCGTCGGGCAGCAGCGGCGAGGTGAACGACTGCGCCAAGAGGAGCGCCCTCCGTCCCAGCCTCGGTATCTGCGGCGTCGCGCCTCGTTCAGCCATGCTCCGCCTCATCTCTCGGGGTCGCCATCATTTGCCTCCCATGTTACCTCGATTGAGGTAACGTCAAACATGGTAACCTTCTTTAGAGCATGGCGGGTGTGACAAAGGACACTCAGAACCTGGACGCCGACCGGCCGGCGCACGACCTGACGATCGAGCAGCTGGCCGCCGAGGTGGGGATGTCTGTGCGCAACATCCGCAACCACCACTCGCGGGGGCTGCTCGCCCCGCCCGAGGTGCGCGCGCGGGTCGGCTACTACAGCGCCGACCACGTCGCCCGGTTGCGGCTGATTCAGGACCTTCAGGCCGACGGCTTCAACCTCGCCTCGATCGAGCGCCTGCTCAGCGGCTCGGAGCACCTGGCCGGCAGGCTGATCGGCCTACGCGCCGCCGTCACCGCTCCCTTCGACCCCGAGACGCCGGAGGTCGTGACCGCCGCCGAACTCGAGCAGCGCTTCGGCGAAGCGAGCCCCAAGGACCTCGAGCGGGTGCGTCGCCTCCGCGTGCTGGCCCCGCTCGGCGAGGATCGCTTCGAAGTCACGAGCCCCGCCCTGCTCGACGCCGCCGAGCAGGTCATGGCGCTCGGCATCCCGCTGCGCACGACGCTCGAGCTGATCGAGCGGGTCAGCCGCGACTGCGACTCCGTCTCCAGAGCCTTCGTGAAGCTGTTCCTGAAGGAGCTCTGGGAGCCCTTCGAGCGCGACGGCCAGCCGGAGGAGCGCTGGGACGAGCTGATCGGCGCCGTCGACTCACTGCGCCCGCTCGCCTCCGAGGCCCTGCTCGCGATGTTCAAGCTGCGCATGACCTCCCAGCTCGAGGCAGCCTTCGGCAAGGTGATCGAGCACCAGGCGAGGAAGGGCTGAGCTGCCTCCTCCGGGCATGCCGGGATCCGAGCCGGAGACCGACGGGCACAGCGCTTTCGGCGACGCTCAGCCGCGGGGCGTCGCGGCGAGATTCAAAGCCGCTCGGATCCGACTCGGCGGCCTTTGGCGGGAACTACTCTCCGAACAGGCGTCCAACGAAGAGCTCGAGACCGAAGAACGCAGCGGAGGGCCGCCCAGATCGCCGCGGGGCGCCCCGCTACGTGGCTGGCCGTTCACGCCGGCGCATCGAGTGCTTCGCCGCTGCCCACGCTGCGGAGAGGATCCGAAGCGCTGCCGCTGCTGAGCTCGTGGCGCTGCCGGTCGGGCGACCTAGAAGCGCTCGCCGCCGACCGCGCGCAGCTTCGAGCGGTCGTGCGTGGCGCGGATCCTGCGGATCGTGCCTGAACGGGTGCGGGTCACGAGCGACTCGGTCGTCGCGCCGCCCGCGCTCGGGTAGCGGACTCCCTGCAGCACGTCGCCGTCCGTGACGCCCGTGGCCGAGAAGAAGACGTCCTCGCCCGCCACCAGGTCGTCGCGGTCGAGCACCCGCTCGAGGTCATAGCCCGCCTCGAGTGCCGCCCTGCGCTCCTCCTCGTCGCGCGGCCACAGACGGCCGAGCAGCTGTCCCCCGACGCACTTCACCGCGGCGGCGGAGATGACGCCCTCGGGGGTCCCGCCGATGCCCCACAGCAGATCCACCCGCGAGCGCTCGGTGACCGCGAGCAGCGCGGCGGAGACGTCGCCGTGGGCGATCAGGCGCACGCGTGCTCCGGCCTCGCGGATCGCGGCGATCCCCTCCTCGTGGCGCGGCCGGTCGAGCACGACGACCATCACGTCCGAGACCGGGCGGCCGGTGCGCTCGGCGATCAGCTTCACGGTCTCCCCCAGCGGGCGGTCGAGGTCGAGCAGGTCGGCGATCTCCGGCGCGCCGGCCATCTTCTCCATGTAGACGCACGGGCCCGGGTCGAACATCGTGCCCCGCGCGGAGAGCGCGATCACCGACAGCGCGCTCGGCATCCCGTGGGCGGCGAGCGTCGTGCCCTCGAGCGGGTCGACCGCGATGTCGACCTGAGGGGGCGAGCCGTCGCCGATCTGCTCGCCGTTGTAGAGCATTGGAGCCTCGTCCTTCTCGCCCTCCCCGATCACGACGACGCCGTCCATCTGGACCGACTCGAGCATGTAGCGCATGCCGTCCACGGCGGCCTGGTCGGCGGCCTCCTTGTCGCCTTTTCCGACCAGCGGGGCGCACGCGAGCGCGGCCGCCTCGGTGACCCTGACGAGCTCCAGGGCGAGGTTGCGGTCGGGTACCGACGTTTGCGGAGAGTCGTTCACAGCGTCGAGAACCTATACCAGGGGCGCTCCCACTACGATCGTCGCGTGAGCGATCGCGACCTCACCGTTCAGGCCCGCCTCCCGTCGGCGGTCGGGCCCGCGGTCGAGACGGCGCTGGGGAGGGCCCGCGCGGAGCGCGTCGCCGAGCGGCTGCGCGACGAAGACGCGACCCTCTGGGGACCCGCCGGCACGCCCGAGATCGCCAATCGCCTCGGCTGGCTGCGGATCGCCGAGCGGATGCTCGACGAGCTGCTGGAGATCGAACGGGTCGCCGACGGCGCCCGCCGGGACGGCCTCGGCGACGTCGTCCTGCTCGGCATGGGCGGATCCTCGCTGGCGCCCGAGGTCTTCCGCCGGACGTTCACGGAGGCCGCCGGCATGCGACTCCACGTGCTCGACTCGACCGACCCGGCCACGATCGAGCAGACGGCCGCGGCGGTCGATCCGGCCACGACGCTCTTCATCGTCTCCTCGAAGTCCGGCGGGACGATCGAGCCGCTCTCCCTCTACGCCCACTTCCGCACGCTCGCGCCCGACGGGGCCAACTTCCTCGCGATCACCGACCCCGGCTCGGGCCTCGCGGACCTCGCCGCCGAGCAGGGCTTCCGCCACGTCTTCTACGGGGACCCGAACATCGGCGGGCGCTACAGCGCCCTCTCCCCCTTCGGCGTCGTGCCCGCGACGCTCGCCGGGATCGACACCGCCGCGATGCTCCGGCGCGCCGCCGAGGCCTGGGAGACCCCGGTCGAAGACGCCACCGACCTCGGCGCGGGCGTTTGGCTCGGGGCGGCGCTGGCGGCGCTCGCCCGCGAGGGCCGCGACAAGCTCACGTTCGTGATCGGCGAGACGCTGCCGGCGCTCGGCCTGTGGCTCGAGCAGCTCGTCGCCGAGTCGACCGGCAAGCACGGCACCGGGATCCTCCCCGTCGCCGAGGAGCCGCTCGGCGAGCCCGGCGAGTACGGCGAGGACCGCGTCTTCGCCCACCTGCCCGACCTCGCCGCGCCCGACCCCGCGACCGACGCCCGCCTGCAGGCGCTGGCCGACGCCGGGCACCCCGTGATCACGATCCCCACGACCGGCCCCTCCGACCTCGGCCGCATCTTCCTGCTCGCCGAGATCGCCGTCGCCGTCGCCGGCTGGGGCCTTCAGATCAACCCCTTCGACCAGCCCAACGTCCAGCAGGCCAAGGACGCGACGAACACCGTCCTCGACGGCTTCCGGCAGAACGGCGCGCTGCCCGAGATCGCCGACGCCTCCGAGCAGGAGCTGCGCGAGCTGCTGCTCGGCGCCGCGCCGCCGGACTACGTCGCGCTGATGGGCTACCTGCGACCCAGCGAGGAGCTCGACGCGGCCATCGCCGAGTTGCGCGGCGCGATCCGCTCCGCGACCCGCGCGACCACGACGTTCGGCTACGGCCCCCGCTTCCTGCACTCGACGGGCCAGTTCCACAAGGGCGGCCCGAAGACCGGCCGCTTCCTGCAGCTGCTCACGGGCGAGACCTCCGACGTCACGATCCCGGGCCGTCCCTTCACGTTCGCGACGCTCGAGGGAGCGCAGGCGATCGGCGACCTGCAGACGCTGCGAGAGCTCGGCCTGCCCGCGCAGCGGGTACGGCTCGCGGGCGAGGATCCAATCGGCGCGGTGCGCGCGCTCAGCCAACAGATCGGGGAGTGGACATGACGCAGATCGGCTTCGTAGGGCTCGGGAAGATGGGCGGCAACATGGTCCACCGGATCAGGCGCGACTCCGAGCACGAGGTCGTCGCGTTCGACTTCGACGAGAAGGCCGTCAAGCAGGCCGTCAAGAACGGCGCCGCGGGCGCGTCCTCGCTGCGCGAGCTTGTCAAGAAGCTCGCCCCCCCGCGGATGGTCTGGATCATGGTCCCGGCGGGCGCGCCGACCCAGGAGACGGTCGACAAGCTCGCCAAGCTGCTCGACCGCGGCGACATGATCGTCGACGGCGGCAACTCGAAGTGGACCGACGACAAGCGCCGCGCGAGCGAGTTGAAGAAAGCCGGCATCGACTACGTGGACGTCGGCACCTCGGGCGGCGTCTGGGGCCTCGAAGTGGGCTACTGCATGATGGTCGGAGGGCCGCCCAAAGCGGTCAAGCGCCTGGCCCCGATCCTCGACGTGCTCGCCCCGGAGACCTACGAGCAGAGCCGCCACTCGATCGGCGAGCGGGGCTGGATGCGCTTCGGGCCCTCCGGCGCCGGCCACTACGTGAAGATGGTCCACAACGGCGTCGAGTACGGCCTCATGCAGGCCTACGCCGAGGGCTTCGACATCTTCGACAAGAGCGAGTACGAGCTCGACAACGCGAAGATCGCGCACCTCTGGGGACAGGGCTCGGTCGTGCGCTCGTGGCTGTGCGAACTCGCCGCCCGCGCGTTCGAGGCCGACGGCAATGGTCTGGAGACGATCGAGGGCTACACCGAGGACTCCGGCGAGGGTCGCTGGACGATCGAGGACGCGACCGCCCACGACGTGCCGACGCCCGTGATCACCGCCTCGCTGTACTCGCGTCTGCGCTCGCGCGGCAACGGCGACTTCGCCGACCGCGTCCTGGCGGCGCTGCGCAACCAGTTCGGCGGGCACGCGGTCAAGAGCGCCCCCGCCAAAGCTCCCTCCGCCGGCAAGAGCCGCGCCTGAGATGGCGATCGCCGCGGGACGACCGACCGACCGCGAGGAGCCCGAGAACCCTCTGACGGCGGGCCTCGAGCGGCTCCCCGTCGCGCCGACGACGCTCGTCATCTTCGGCGCGACCGGCGACCTGGCGCGGCGCAAACTGCTGCCGGCGCTCTACAACCTCGCCCACGAGGGCGCCCTGCCCGAGCGCTTCCACCTGATCGGCGTCTCGCGCAAAGAGAAAGAGGACGAAGACTACGCCGCGGAGTGCGAGGAAGCGATCCGCCGCTTCTCGCGCCGCAAGCCCGACGAGGCGGTCCTGAAGGGGCTGCTCGAAAGCGTCCGCTACGTGCCCGGCACGTTCGACGAAGACTCCGTCTACAAGGCCCTCGGCGAGGCCCTCGACGGTTTCGAGAAGGAGGCCGGAGAGCCGCTGAACCGCGCCTTCTACCTCTCCACCTCGCCGAGCTTCTTCCCCGTGATCGTCGAGAAGCTCGGCGCCAGCGGCCTCGCCCACCACGAGGGCGCCGACGTGCGGCTGATCATCGAGAAGCCGTTCGGCACGACGCTCGAGGAGGCCCGCGAGCTCAACCGCGAGGTGCTCTCGATCTTCGAGGAGACGCAGGTCTACCGGATCGACCACTACCTCGGCAAGGAGACCGTCCAGAACCTGATGGCGTTCCGCTTCGCCAACGGGATGTTCGAGCCGCTGTGGAACCGCAACTACATCGACTCCGTCCAGATCACGGCCGCCGAGGACCTCGGGATCGGGACCCGCGCCGACTACTACGACGAGGCGGGCGCGTTGCGCGACCTGATCCAGAACCACATGCTCCAGCTGCTCTGCCACGTCGCGATGGAGCCGCCCGTAAGCTTCACCGCCGAAGAGGTCCGCAACGAGAAGGTCAAGGTGCTGATGGCGATCCCCGAGCCGACGCCCGAGGACATCGCCGAGATGGCCGTGCGGGCCCAGTACTCCAAGGGCCACGCGGGCGGCGAGGACGTGCCCGGCTACCACGAAGAGGAGGGCGTCCCGCCCGGCTCGATCACCGAGACCTACGCCGCGCTGCGCCTGGAAGTCGACAACTGGCGCTGGGCCGGCGTGCCCTTCTACCTGCGCACGGGCAAGCGCTTGGCGCGCAAGGTCACCGAGATCGCGGTCACGCTGAAGCCCGTCCCCCACCTCGCCTTCAGCCAGGACGGCTCGCTCGGGGTGCAGCCCAACCAGCTCGTCCTGACGCTGCAGCCCAACGAGGGCGTCTCGCTGCGCCTCGGCGCGAAGATCCCCGGCACGCGGATGATCATCCGCCCGGTCAACATGGAGTTCCTCTACGGGACTGCCTTCCTGTCCCAGTCCCCGGAGGCCTACGAGCGGCTGATCACCGACGCGATGCGCGGCGACGCGACGCTCTTCACCCGTAACGACGAGGTCGAGGCCCAGTGGCGGATCTGCGACCCGATCGTCTCCTCCTGGTCTGAGACCCCGGGACCGCTCGCCGCCTACGAAGCGGGCTCGCAGGGTCCGGTCGAGGCCGACGGGCTGCTGCGCGACGGCGACAGCTGGCGCGCCATCTAGGCCGGATGTCGCCGGGCCTTTCAAAGCGAAGCGGAGCGCAGCGATGAGCCAGACGGAGAAGGTGTGGTCCGAGCAGGGCACCACGCCGGACGCGATCGAAGCGGCGCTGCGCGAACTGCTGGTCGAGGCCCACGCTCAGCGCGAGGACTTCGTCCCGGCCCGGGTGCTCAACATGATCGCCTTCGTCGACCGCGAATGGACCGGGGAAATCGCCAACCGGCTGCGGGGCGTGGGCCGCTACCACGCCTCCCGCATGGTCGTCCTCGCCTACGAGCCCAAACGCACGCGCCTGGACGCCCGGGTGATGCTCTCCGCCGACGAGGACCCGGCCCCCGGCGAGCTCGCCCTGCTGCGCGAGACCGTCGTGGTGGAACTGGGCGACCGCCACCTCGACGATCTGCTGACGATCGCCGACCCACTCGTCGTGACCGACCTGCCGACGCTGCTGTGGTCCCCGCACGGCCACCACGAGATCGTCACCGAGCTGCTCCCCCTCGCCCAGGCCGTCCTGATCGACTCCGTCGAGGAGCCGGACGTGGCCGAGGCGCTGGACTGGGCCTGCACGCTCAGCGACCGGGCCTACGTCGTGGACCTCGCGTGGCTGCGCTCGACCCCCTGGCGGGAGCGCCTGGCGGCGATGTTCGACCCCCCGTGGCTGCGCCGCGAGCTCGCGATGGTCTCCTCGGTGACGGTCCGCCACCACCCCCGCTCGACCGTCGCCGCCGGCCTCTACGTCGGCTGGCTCGCGTCCCGCCTGGGCTGGGAGCCGAGCCGCCTGGCGGCCCACGACGGCTCGCTCACGGGGAGCGCGCACGGCTCGCGGCAGGACGTCGGGGTGCGCCTGCAGACCGCCCCCGAGCTGGCGGTTCCGGGCCTCGAGGGCCTGACGATCGAGACCGCCGCGGGCCACATGCTGCGCCTGGACCGCGGCCCCGGCGGCCTGCAGGCCCGCTTCGGCGGCCCGCGCGAAGAGACCCGTGAGTGGACGATCCCCGGCGCCTCGCGGGGCGAGACGGGGGTGCTCGGCGAGGGCATCCGCCAAGCGCTGCTGCGCGATCCGACCTACCTGCCCGCGCTGCGCGCCGCGCGCGCGATGCTGACGTGACGCGCCTGACGTGACGCGCCTGACGAGCTGCCCCGACGAGGCGACCGTCGCCCGCCGCGCGGCCGACCACGTCGTGCGCGCGCTCGCCGCGGCGCGCGAGCAGCGCGGCGTCGCGCACCTGGCGCTGAGCGGCGGCACGACGCCCGGCCTGACCTACGAGCTGCTGGGAGCCGAACCCGCGGCCCTCGCCGGTGTGCACGTCTGGTTCGCCGACGAGCGCTGCGTGCCCCCGGACGACGCCGAGAGCAACTTCCTGCTCGCCGAGCGGACCCTGATCGCCCCCGCGGGCATACCGGCCGAGCGGGTCCACCGCATGCTCGGCGAGCTGGGGCCCGAGCGGGGCGCGGCCGCCTACGCCGGGGAGCTCGCCGCCGCCGTGCCCGGCAAGGACGGCGCGGACGGGACGGGCGGGGTTCCCGTCCTCGACGTCGTCGTGCTCGGCATCGGCCCCGACGGCCACGTCGCCTCGCTGTTCCCTGGCGCGGCCACGCTCGACGCGGGCGAGGACGCGGTTGCGCTCGGCGTCACCGACTCGCCGAAGCCACCTCCGGAGCGGATCACGCTCAGCCTCGCGGTGCTGCGCGCCGCCCGCGGCTGCGTGCTGCTCGCGACCGGCCCGAGCAAGTCCGACGCGGTCAACGCGATGCTCGGCGAGCCCACCCGCCACGTCCCGGCTAGCCTGCTGCGCCGCGAGCGCCTGACGGTGATCCTCGACGACGCCGCCGCGCCGGACGGGCCGCCGCGGTGAGTCCCCCCGGCCCCCGCGCGGTCCTCGTCCGCCACGCGGAGACCGAGTGGACGCTCAGCGGGCAGCACACCGGCCGCACCGACCTGCCCCTGACCGAGCGCGGCCGCGGGGTAGCCCGCGCGCTCGCCCCCCGGCTGGCCGGCTACGACTTCTCGCTCGTGCTCGTCAGCCCGCTGCTGCGCGCCCGCGAAACGTGCGAGCTCAGCGGGCTCGCCGACCGCGCCGAGGAGCGCGAGGACCTGCGCGAGTGGGACTACGGCGACTACGAGGGGCTGACGAGCCCGCAGATCGAGGAGCGGCGCCCCGGTTGGGACCTGTGGCGCGACGGCTGCCCCGGCGGCGAGGACGCGGCCGCGGTCGGCGCCCGGGCCGAGCGGATCGTCGCCGAGCTCGCCGCCGCGACCGGGCCGGTGGCGGTCTTCTCCCACGGGCACGCGCTGCGCGTGCTCGGCGCCTGCTGGGCCGAGCTCGGGCCCGCGGAGGGCGCGCGGCTGGGACTCTCCACGGCCTCGATATCCGAGCTCGGCCACGAGCACGACACGCGCATCCTGGTGCGGTGGAACACGTCCGCATGAGCCGGCCCGCGTAACGCTCCGCGGCGTGCGGAGACGAAGTTCCATGTACAGAGATTCCCGACCAGCGGCTAGAGTGGTCCGCCAAGCCCGCTGATGGCAGTCCGCGCGGTCCCGACCGATCCCCTCACCCAAGACGCCGACCAGCTGGTGGCGGCGCTCGCCTCGGCGCGCGAACGGACCCTCGCCCTCGTCGCGCCGCTCGACGACGAGCAGCTCGAGAAGGTCCACTCGCCGATCATGAGCCCGCTCGTCTGGGACCTCGCCCACATCGCCGCCTACGAGGACCTCTGGATCGGCCACCGTCTCGGCGGGCGCGAGCTGCTGCGGGCCGACCTGGCGGCCGTCTACGACGCCTTCGAGACGCCCCGCGAAGTGCGCGGGGAAGTCGAGCTGCTCGGCCCGGCGGCCGCGCGGGAGTACCTCGCCGACGTCCGCTCCGGCACGCGGCGGACGCTCGCCGAGAACGGCTCCGGCGACGGCGAGATCGTCGAGATGGTGCTCCGCCACGAGCTGCAGCACACCGAGACGATGCGCCAGACGATGGCGATCGCCGGGCTGCTCGCGCCCGGCGAGTGCCCGCCGCGCGCGGCCGCCGAGCCCGGCTGGATCTCGATCCCGGCCGGCGAGGCTCTGATCGGCGCTCCGGCCGACGGGTTCGCATACGACAACGAGCGCTCGCGCCACCGCGTCGAGCTGCCGGCCTTTCGGATCGCCCGCGTCCCCGTCACGAACGCGAGCTGGATGCGCTTCAGCGAGGGCGGCGGCTACGAACGCCGCGAGTGGTGGTCCGACGAGGGCTGGGCGTGGAAGGAGGAGTACGACATCGGCCACCATCCGGCCGTGGCAGCGGGTGACCCGGAGGCTCCCGTCTGCCACGTCAGCTGGTTCGAGGCCGACGCCTTCGCCCGCGCGCACGAAGCGCGCCTTCCTAGCGAGCAGGAGTGGGAGCGGGCGGCGACCTCGGAGCAGCCGGCCGATCGGATCGGGGGCGTCGGCGCCGTCTGGGAGTGGACCTCCTCGCACTTCCTGCCCTACCCCGGCTTCCGGGCCCACCCCTACCGCGAGTACTCCGAGGTCTTCTTCGGGGAGGACTACCGGGTCCTGCGGGGCGGCTCCTGGGCGACCCACCCGCGTGTCGCGACCGCGACTTTCCGCAACTGGGACCTGCCGGAGCGTCGCCAGATCTTCGCCGGGCTGCGCCTCGCGCGAGAGGCGGCGAGCTGATGGCGTCGCTGCCCACCCGCGCGATTCCCGCCGCCGCCGCGAAGGCGGCCGCGGCAACGATACGGATCGACTCCCACCTCGACGGCGGCGAGGAGCGCTCGCTCGCCGACGACGTGCTCGACGGGCTCACTCGACCGTTCAAGGAGCTGCCCCCGAAGCACTTCTACGACGCCCGCGGTGCTGAGCTCTTCGACCGCATCTGCGAGCTCCCGGAGTACTACCCGACCCGCGCCGAGCGGGCGATCCTCGAGCAGCGCGCCGCCGAGCTGGCCGAGCTGACCGGCGCCGTCGAGCTCGTCGAGCTGGGCTCCGGCACCGCCGCCAAGACGCGCGTCCTGCTCGACGCCCTGTACACCGCCGGCACGCTGCGCCGCTACATCCCGATCGACGTGACCGAGGCGATGGTGCGGGACTCCGCGCGCGAGCTGACCGCCGAGTTCCCGGGCCTGCGCGTGCACGGCGTGATCGGCGACTTCGAGCGCCACCTCGACCGCGTCCCGCCGGCCGAGGGGCCACGCATCGTCGCCTTCCTCGGGGGCACGATCGGCAACTTCCCACCCGGCAGCCGCCGTCGCTTCCTGCGCCAGATCGCGCGCCTCTTGGGGGACGGCGACCACCTGCTGATGGGGACCGACCTCGTCAAGGACCCGACGGTGCTGGAGGCGGCCTACGACGACTCGGCGGGCGTCACCGCGGAGTTCAACCGCAACGTCCTGCGCGTGCTCAACCGTGAGCTCGACGCCGACTTCGACCCCGAGGACTTCGAGCACGTCGCGCTGTTCGACCGCGAGCACGAGTGGGTCGAGATGCGGTTGCGCGCGCGGCGCGCCCTGACCCACACGATCGGGCAGCTCGACATGGAGGTTCGCTTCGAGGCCGGCGAGGAGCTCCGCACCGAGATCTCGGCCAAGTTCACGCGCGAGCGGCTGACCGGCGACCTCGCCGCGGCGGGCCTGGAGCTCGCGAGCTGGATGACCGACCCCGACGGCCTGTTCGCCCTCACGCTCTCGCGGCGCACGGACGGGTAGGCTTCCGCACGATGGAGATCGAGGGCGCATCGGCGATTGTCGTGGGCGGGGCATCGGGCCTCGGCGAGGCGACCGTGCGGGCGCTCGCCGCGCGCGGCGCGAACGTCACGATCGCCGACGTCAACGCCGAGAAGGGCCAGGCGCTGGGCGTGGAGCTGGAGGCCGACTTCGTCGCCTGCGACGTGCGCGAGGAGAGCCAGGTCCAAGAGGCGGTCGAGCGCGCCGCGAACCTCGACGGCGGCCTGCGGATCGCGGTCTGCTGCGCCGGCACGGGCTGGGCCCAGAAGGTCGCCGGGTCGAAAGGGCCACACCCGCTCCTGCCCTTCGAGACGATCATCGGAATCAACCTGATCGGGACCTTCAACGTGCTGCGCATGGCGGCCGCCGCGATGATCGGAAACGAGCCCGGCGAGGACGGCGAACGCGGCGTCTGCGTGAACACCGCCTCGATCGCCGCCTTCGACGGGCAGATAGGCCAGATCGCCTACTCCGCGTCCAAGGGCGGCGTCGTCGGGATGACCCTGCCCGCCGCCCGCGATCTGGCGCAGTTCGGGATCCGGGTGATGACGATCGCCCCGGGCATCCTCGACACCCCGATGATGGCCTCGATCACCGAGGAGTTCAGGACGAACCTGAAGGCCACGGTGCCGTTCCCGGCCCGCTTCGGCCGGCCCGACGAGTACGCCGCGCTGGTGCTGGCGATCGCCGCCCAGGACTACCTGAACGGC
>DATNBM010000079.1:0-16244 GCA_035571915.1 Solirubrobacteraceae bacterium
GAGAGGGCCGTGATCGTCGTCAGGGCCGCTTTCAGGAAATCGTCGGCGGCCGTAAGCTGCCCTGGCGTTTCCGGCGCGCAGGCGGCGTTGCCTTCGGGGCACGGAGGCTGGACGATTGCGTGCAGCAGCGGCGGCACGGCCCCCGCGGCGGGAGGTTCGGCCAGGACCGCCTCGCTTGCGAAGGCCGTCGCCTGCGGCGCCGACCAGCCGGTGAGGAGCGTCGCGGTCGGCGCGAGCGAGCCGTTGATGTAGGGCGCCGCCGTCTTCTGCGCGAGCGCCGCTTCGAGCGTCCCGCCGTCGAGCTCGATCAGCCACACGTTCGTGATCGCCGGCAGCTTCCTGCCGGAGGAGGCCGGCTTCGTTTCTTTCGTCGTCGTGGTGGTCGTTTCTTCGCTCGCCGTGGTCGTCGTCGTGCTCGCGGGTGTCGCTGCTTGTGTCGTCGTCGCGGCGGGCGTCGCTTCGGGCGTGCTCGCAGGCGGCTGGGCGGCGGGCGTCGTCGCGGTCGAGGCGCGGTGGCGGGACTCGAGCTGGGCGATCAGGAGCGGGATCGCCTTGGCGAGGTCGGGGACGTCGCCGGCGAGCGACGCTGCCGGCGCCGGTCCGATCGCCGCGCCGATCGCGATCCCCACGGCGAGCGTCGAGGCGGCGATCGCGGCCATCCAGCGCGGGCGCGGCAGCCGCACGGGGCGTGAAGGGACGGCCGGTCCGGCCGGGGTGCCTGCCTGCTCGTGCTCGGGTGTGTGGGTCGTCTCGTCCATCTCTGATCTCTCGTGCGGCTCGGGAATCTCCTGGCCCCTCGACACAACTTCCGTCGGAAAGAAGTGTTTTTCGATAAACCAGCCTATCTGGATCGAATCTATCGGAATTATGGTATGTTCGTCCCGACCTGGTGTCAACCATTCGTCAACCCACCGAACGGAGCTACTCCTCGATGACACGCATCCGCCGTGTAACCGCTGCCTTGCTGGTGGCCGGCGTGCTCGGTGTCGCGGCGCCTGCGGCGGCCTCGGCCCTCACGACCATCACGATCAGCGGGGCCACGGCCTCCTACCCGCTGGTCACGCTGCTGGCGGCCAAGTACAACAAAGTGCACCCGCACAAAGTCAAGTTCAGGATCACTCAGGGGGGTGCGCAGATCGGCATCAACGACGTGGCCGCCGGCCGCGTCTCGATCGGCGACGTCTCGCGCGACCCGCTCTCGACCGACCCGGCGGGCCTGGTCTTCTACCCCGTAGCCCGCTACGGGATCTGCGTCATCACCAACAAAGCGAACCCGGTGACGAGCCTCACGACCGCCCAGGCGATCGCGATCTTCACCGGTAAGACGCGCAGCTGGGCGGGCATCCCCGGAGCGAGCCAGACCGGCACGATCGACCTCGTCAGCCGTACTTCGGTGGCGGGGGTGCTGACCAACTTCCAGACGATCCTGCTGGAAGGCAAGAAGGTCTCCTCGCTGGCCGCCGAAGAGCCCTCCGAGGGTCTGATGCGCCAGCAGGTCGAAAACGACCCCGCGGCGATCGGCTTCGTCTCCAACTACCAGTCCGATAAAAACACCGTTCACGCGGTGGGTCTGAACGGCACGGCTTGCAACCGCGCCACGGTCACCAACGGGAGCTACACGGGCACGGCCCGCTTCTACGAGGTCACCAAAGGCAAGGCGACGGGGGCCGCGTCGGCGTTCATCGGCTGGATCGAGAAATCGGCCGCCGCCAAGAAGATCATCTCGACCCAGTGGGTCCCGATCAGCTGATCGAGCGGTGCTCGAACGACTGAGAGCCCCCTGGAGCGACCGCCGCGCCGAGCTCACGCTCGGCGCGGTGTCGTTGCTCGTCGGCGTCGCCGTGGTGGCGATGATCGCGTTCGTCGCCGTGCAGGCGTGGCCGACGCTCCGGCACAACGGGCTGAGCTTCTTCGGGTCGGGCGGGGATCTGAAGGAACAGTTCGAAACGATGCAGAACGCCGGTCCCCACCCGCCGGCCTCCGCCTACCACTTCCGCGCGTGGCCGCTGATCTGGGGCACGCTGATCGTCACCGCCCCGGCGGTGCTGCTCGGGATCGTCGTGGCCGTCCTCTCCTCGATCTTCATCGTCGAGCTCGCGCCGGTTCGGTTGCGCCGCGTCGTGATCCCCGTCGTCCGGCTGCTCGCGTCCGTTCCGTCGGTCATCTACGGGCTCGTCGGAATCCTCGTGGTCGTGCCGTTCGTGCTCGAGCACGTGATCAGCGACTCCGACAAGGTGGCGCTGCAGGACACGGTCCTCCTGAACGGCACCGGCGTCGGCGTGACGATCGTGATCCTCACGATCATGATCACGCCGATCATGATCGCGCTGATCTGCGAGGCGCTGCTCGCGGTGCCGAACTCCTGGCGCGAGGGCGCGATCGCGCTCGGATGCAATCCCGTCCGGGCGATGCTCGCCGTGACCGTACGGGCCGCGCGCCCGGCGATCGTCGCGGCCGCCGTGCTCGCGACCGCCCGCGCGCTCGGTGAGGCGATCATGGTCTCGATGGTCGGCGGAGCGACCAACTTCGCGCCGCGCATCTCGGACGGCCTGACCTTCTTCCTAGAGCCCTTCCGCTCCGTCGCCGCGGCGATCGTCGACTACCACGAAGGGATCGGCGCGCCAGCGCTCAAGTCCGCCCTCTACACGCTCGCGCTGCTGCTCCTCTTCTCCGCCTTCGTCCTGTCCGTCGGCGGCTACCTCATCAAGCTGCCGATGCGCAAGTACCAGGTTCGTGGATGAGCGCTTCGCGCCTCCAGTGGAAGGTGCGCGGGATGAGCGCTCGGCGCCCGTCCCGGAGGGTGCGCGCGTGAGCACCTACGCCCCCTACCGGCGCGGTTCGCGGGACCCGCTGCGCGGCGCGCGCGGTCGGCGCTCCTCGCCCGGAGAATGGCGCTGGAGCGACCGGCTCGCGCTCGCGGCTGCCTGGGGCACCGGGCTGCTGCTGTGCGTGATCGCGGGGGCGATCGTCATCTACATGGCCTTCCGAGGCGTGCAGTACCTGCGTCCCGCGATGCTCGTCGAACACACCAACCCGAGCATCTCCCAAGCCGAATCGGGCGGCTTCCTCGACCCGATTGAGGGAACCGCGCTGCTGACGCTGATCGGACTCGCGTTCGTGTTCCCGCTCGCCGTCTGCACGGCGCTGTGGGTGGTGGAGTACGGGCGTCCGAACTGGCTCGCGAGGATCGTCGAATCGGCGATCGAGATCGTCGCCGGCACCCCCGACATCGTCCTCGCCGTGTTCGGCCTCGCGCTCTTCCAGCTTCCGTTCATGTCGGTCTTCTCGCTGAAGGCGCAGGGCGGCGGCGTCTTCGGCCGCTCGTTCATCGCCGCCGGCGCGATGCTGTCGCTGATCGCGCTGCCGCCTCTGTTCGCCGCGACCCGCGACGGTCTGCTGTCCGTTCCGTCGCACATGCGCGAGGCCGCCTATGCGCTCGGCAAGACGAAAATCGCGACGATCCGCAGCGTACTGCTGCCGAGCGTGAGGTCGAACATCGCCGCCGGCGTGACGCTCGGCGTGAGCCGGATCATCGGCGACACCGCGATCATCGTCGTCCTCGTCGACTCGCTGCGCGTGGAATCGGGCTCCGGCGGCCCGGTCCTCAGCCTCTTCAAAGGCACCGGCCCGACGCTGACCAGCTACGTGTACGACAACTCTCCGGCCGGCGAAGGCGGCGCGCCGCAGAAGGCCTACGCCGCCGCGTTCGTGCTGATGCTGCTTGTCCTGGGCCTGAATCTGCTGGTCAGCCGCTTCGGGCGCTCGAGCGCGGACGAGACGGGGTTGACCGCCGCGGGCGCCGTCGTCTGAGGACGAGATCGGGCTAAGCCTTTACAAGCTTCCGCGTACTCGCTACCGTGTATATCTCAGTAAGCTGATGAATATAATCAAGACGATAGACAGAATGGCCGATACGGTCGATGGAGAAGCTCCGCGATGAGCCCTGAGGAGATGGTCTTGGACCCGCCGCACCTCGCGATCGAAGGCGACGACGCACCCACGCAGCCCCGCATCGCGCCGGTGCCGGATAGGGCCGCCTCGGCCGCCGCCGCCGTGCCGCCCGTGCGGACGATCGTGCTCGACCGGGCGCCGGTCCCGGCGCCCCCGCCGAGCGAGCGCGTCGCGGTGCGGCCCGAGCTCGGCGGCGCCGGTCCCGAACGGCTGCGCCTCGACGACGTCTCGATCGACTACGGGGCCAAGCAGGCCGTCAAGTCGGTGTCCCTGTCGATCCACCAGGGCGAGGTGCTCGCGCTGATCGGACCGTCGGGCTGCGGCAAGACGACGCTCCTTCGCACGCTCAACCGCCTCACGGAGCTGACGCCGACGGCGCGCCGGGCGGGGCGGATCCTGCTCGACGGCGAGGACATCCACGACCTGCCCGACACGAAGCTGCGGGCCCGCGTCGCGATGGTCTTCCAGCAGCCCAACCCCTTCCCGATGTCGATCTTCGACAACGTCGCCTTCGGCTTGCGCGAACAGTCGCGCAAGCGGCCCGGCCGGCGCGCGCTCGAGCCGCTCGTCGTCGACGCGCTGCGCCGCGCGGGTCTCTACGACGAGGTCAAGGACAACCTCGACGGTCCCGCGCTGCGCCTCTCCGGCGGCCAGCAGCAGCGCCTCTGCATCGCGCGGGCGATCGCGCCCCGGCCCGAGGTGCTGTTGATGGACGAGCCCTGTAGCGCCCTGGACCCGATCTCGACCGCGACGATCGAGAAGCTGATCGGCGAGCTGCGGCGCGACCTGGCGGTGGTCGTCGTCACCCACAACCTCGCTCAGGCTCACCGGATCGCCGACAAGGTCGCCTTCATGTACCTCGGCGACCTGATCGAGTACGGGCCGACCGAGCAGGTCTTCGAGGCTCCCCGCGCGAGTCGCACCCGCGACTACGTGGGCGGAGCCTTCGGCTGATCGGAGCCCGATGAGCCTCTCGCCCGTGCCATCCGAGCAGCCCGACGCAACCTGCGCCAACTGCGGCGCCCAGCTCGTCGCAGACCAGCGCTACTGCCTCAGCTGCGGGCAGCCCGTCTCGCCCGTCAGGCTCGCCTTCCTCGACGTGCTCGCGCCGGCGAGCCCCGCGCCGCCGGCGGGCACGGCGCCCGCAGCCTGGGCCCCGCCCGGCACGATCGAGGTCGGCCCCGCCAACTACGTGGCCGTTCAGTCCCAGCGCGGCGCGAACCCGTGGCTGCGCCGCAACTCCGGCCTGCTCGGACTGGTCGCGATCCTCGGGTTGTTCCTGCTCGCGGGCCTGCTGATCGGCCACTGGGTCAGCCAGAGCAAGACGCCTGGCAACACGACGATCAAGGTAGAAGGGCTCGGCGGCCTCGCGGCGGGCGGCGCGGCCGCCGGCACGAGCCCCGGCGGCTCGGAAACGGGCGCCGCCGAAACCGGCGCGTCGAAAACCTCGGCCAAGCAGGAAGCGAAGGAAGCCGCCGAAGGGGCGCACGAAACGGCCAAAGAAAAAGCGCCTCCACCGGCGCCGAAAAAAGTGACGAAAGACAAGATCAACAAACTGACCCAGAGCAAGGGCAAAAAGCATCAGGAAGAAATCAACGCGCTCGGCGCCGAACCGATCGAAACGGGCTGACGGTGGCGGGCGCGCATGACACGGGCGGCGGGGGCGCTCCCGCGGCTCCGGGCGCGACGCTGCTGCCCGTCGGCGGCCTCGGCGCCGAGCAGGGCCCGGGCGGCTCGATGCGCGAGCTGCGCCGCCGTCGCGGCGAGCTCGCCCAGCGCGTCGCCGAGCTGACCTGGGACCTCGGCGGGCTCGCCTACGAGATGGCGATCCGCGACCACTACCGCCTCGACGTGATCGCGCGCAAAGCGGCCGAGCTGCAGCAGGTCGACGCCGAGCTCGACGAGGTCCAGCGGCTGCTCGCCGGGGCCGAGGCCGGGATCCACGGGCAGTGCCGCTCCTGCGGCGCGGTCCACAGCCGCGGCGCCGCCTTCTGCTGGCATTGCGGCGCGCCGCTGCTCGAGGAGGCCCGTCCGGCCTCGCTCGAGTCGTCCCCCCGCTGAGCGGCGGTACGTCGTTTTGGCGGCCCCCGCGGCTGTCGGCGGAGCGCTGGTGGGCGTAACCTTCGGACACGGTCACGTGCGGGCAGGGGTACGAACCCTTCTTCGCCTTCTATCCGAGCTGCACGTACTTCTCGGGCGCCCCGGGGCCGTCGTTCTACGCGCCGCTCAGCGGCACGGTGACGGCGGTGCGGGTCCGGGTCGGGCCCGTGACCGGGCCGATGCAGGTGCTCGTGATGCGCTCGCTCTACCAGAACAAAGCCGGCGATCCGGGCCACCCGTACTTCGCGTGCTGCTTCGTCGAGCGCTACGGCCCCGTCTTCACGCCCGCCGCGAACGCCGTCACGAGCGAGCCGGTCGACCTGCCGATGACCGAGGAACCGGTGCCGCCGCCTGAAGACTTCACGACCAACGCCGCCGGGGACTTCCTGGCGCTGTCGGTGCTCAGCCCCGAAGTGCCGATCCCGGTGATCGTCGATCACTCGAGCGGCGACTCCGGCTTCTACCCCGCGGTCACCGAAGCCGGGACCCCCGCTCCGAGCCCGAACCCCGTCTTCCAGTCGATCGACTTCTTCTACGGGCAAGTGGCGATGAGCGCGGACCTGCAGACCGGGGGAGGCGGTGGACCGACCGGGCCGCCGGCCGGTCCGGCGCCCACCCCTCCGACCGCTCCGGCCGCGACTCCCCGCCTGACGCTGCCCGCGGGGGTGCCGCTGCGTGGCAACACCGCGACCTTCCCCGTCCAGTGCCTGGTGGCCGAATGCCGAGGCGTGCTGAGCCTCGCCAACCGCGGGCCGGCCGGCGCCGCCGCGGCGCGGAGGGCGAGGACGGTCAGCTACGGGACCGCGGCGTTCCAACTGAAGGCCGGACGCAAGGGGAACGTCAAGATCAAGCTCAACGGCGCCGGCCGGGCGCTCTTCGCGCACGGGCGCAGGCGCGCCTCGGTGTGGGCCAACGTGACCTTCGCCGCGGGCGGCTCCCCGTACAGCCGCCGGGTCACGCTGCGCCGGCCGTAGCTTCGTCCATCGTCGCCGGGGCGCGTCGCGCGCCGGGGCTAGAGTTGCGCGAGGTGAGGGCAGCGCAGCGCAGCGCAGGGAGATCTCCTCTGGCGAAGTCCGTCGTCGGGACGTCGTCGCTGCTCGCCTGCCTCGCGGCGGTCCTCTCGGCGCTCGCCCCGCCCGCCGGCGCCCGTCTCGCCGACGCGGCCCACCACCGCCGCCACTCCCGCCACGCGGTCCGCAGCGCGGCCGAAGGAGGCTGTCCGATCTTCCCGGCGGACAACCCGCTGAACGAGGAAGTCGCGGGCCTGCCCGCGAGCCCGAACTCCCAGGCCTACGTCGAATCGATCGGCCTGAGCGCCCACCTGCACCCGGACTTCGGCAACAACCCCGCTTACGGGATCCCCTATGAGGTCGTCGGCGCGGACCAGCCGAAGGTGCCCGTGAAGTTCACCGCCTACCGCAGCGAATCGGACCCGGGGCCCTACCCGGTCCCCGCCGACGCGGCGATCGAGGGCGGGGGCAAGAAGGGCAAGGGCGACAAGCACGTGCTCGTCGTGCAGGAAGGTTCCTGCGTCGACTACGAGCTCTACAAAGCCGCGCGCAACGCGAAGACCGGAGGGTGGAAGGCCCAGGCGGGGGCCGTCTTCGACCTGCGCTCGAACGCCCTGCGCCCGGAAGGCTGGACCTCCGCCGACGCGGCCGGCCTGCCGATCTTCCCGCTGCTCGCGCGCTACCAGGAGGTCAGCTCGGGAACGATCGACCACGCCCTGCGCGTGACCGTCCCGCGCAGCCAGCGCGGCTACATCCACCCGGCGACCCACTTCGCCTCCTCGAGCACCGATCCCGCGCTGCCGCCGATGGGCCTGCGCCTGCGCCTGAAGGCGACCTACCCGCTGAGCGGCTTCACCGGACAGGCGCTCGTGATCATGGAAGCGCTGAAGCGATACGGGCTGATCGTCGCCGACAACGGCTCGCCCTGGTACATCACGGGCGCGCCCTCGCCGGGCTGGGACGAAGCGAGCCTCGAGCAGCTCAAGCAGGTGCCGGGGTCGAGCTTTGAAGCTGTGGACACGGGACCAATAAGCGCTTCGCCCTGACCCGAAAAGCTCGGCGGTTGCGTCGCGATGGGCGGGGAGCCTGGCGGGTCACGCGACGGGGAGCTTTTCGGGTCAGGGCTCCGCTTACCAAACGACAGATTGTCAGCGACGGCGTGGTGCGCTGCGACGGGCGTGCGACGTCTTCAAGCTCGCGGGGCTTGCGCCGCGGGGGCGCTGACTCGTGAGCTACGGCGCGCGACTCGTGACGATCCCGCTTGCGGGCCGTCTCGGGTTCCGGGGCTCCGCTTAAGCCTGGCGGGAGGGCTCGGCCGGAGCCGGTGGGGCTGCCGGCTGGGGGGCGTCGCCGAAGGCCTGAGCAGCCTGCTGAGTCTGGGGAGGCTGCTGCTCGGTGGTCTGGCTCAGCGTGGGCTGTTTGGACTCGCCGCTGATCGAGTCCTTGAACTCACGCATCCCCGAGCCGAGCGAGCGGCCGATCTCGGGCAGCCGCTTGGCGCCGAAGACCAGCAGCAGGATGACCACCAGGAAAGCGATGTGGAGTGGGTTGTCTAGTCCCATTGCCACCCAGTCTAGGTCATTCCGGGGCCGAGGGCGAGGGCTCCGCGCGATCTCCCCCGCCGCGGCGGGGCGCCAGCGCGCCTCTCGCGAGCTGGGCGGCGACGAGCACCATCAGCGCCGCGAAGCCGTCGCGGAGCACCGGGCCGCTGAGCGCGTTCGCGAGCGCCACGCCTCCGGCGGCGCCTGCCAGCGAGAGCAGGCCGAGCACGAGCGCGTCTTCGCGGCGCACGTTGCCGTAGCGGTCGTTGCGGACCGTCCCGACGATCGCGACCGGGACGATCGCCAGCAGCGAGGTCGCCTCCGCGTGGTGCTGGTCGAGACCGAGGAAGAAGACCAGGCCGGGGACGAACAGGACGCCGCCCCCGACGCCGAGCAGCCCGGCGATCACGCCGCCCGCCACCCCGATCAGGATCGCGCCCGTCACCGCAGCACCAGCTCCACCGCGCTGCCGAGGAGCACCGCCGAGAACAGCAGCGCGATCGCCCGCCCCGGCAGGCGCTGGGCGAGCCACGCTCCGCCGAGCACGCCCGCGATCGCGGGCACGCCGACGGCGGCCGCGTCGAGCAGGCGAACGTTTCCGTAGAGACCTTGGGTCGCCGCCGCGAAGGCGGCGACGAAGACGATCGCGGCGAGCGAGGTGGCGGTCGCGGTGCGCTCCGCGTAGCCGAGCCAGAGCATCAGCAGCGGCACGATCACGGTGCCTCCGCCGACCCCGAAGAGCCCGCTGAAGAGGCCCGCGAGGGTGCCGATGACGGCGAGCTTCGCCGTGCGCGCGGCCCGGCTCTCAGCGTGCGCCGGCATGAGCGCGGTGCGCGGGCAGCATGCGCGGCATACTAGACGCGTGTCGCCCGCCGCAACGCTCGTGGAGGCGCTCGCGCCGATTCGCGCCGAGCCGGCTCGCTCGGCGATCCTGCTCGACATCGACGGCACGCTCGCGCCGATCGTCCGCCACGCCGGCGACGCGCACGTCCCCGAGGCGACCCGCTCGGTCCTGATCGAGGTCTCCCGCCGCTACGGCTTGGTCGGCTGCGTCAGCGGGCGCCTCGCGTCGACCGCGCGCGCGATCGTCGCGATCGGGACGATCGCCTACGTCGGCAACCACGGCGGCGAACTCCTGCGACCCGGCACGACCTCCGCGGAGGTCGATCCAGAGCTCGCGCAGTGGACCGACCGCGTACGCCGCTTCGCCGAGGCGGCCGAGGGCGCCGAGCAGCAGCGCCTGCGCGTCCGCGGCGAGGACAAGGGCGCGATCGCGGCCTTCCACTGGCGGGGCGCGCCCGACGAGGAGGCGGCCGAGGCGGCTGTGCGGGAGATCGCCGCCCGTGCCGAAGCGGAGGGTCTGGTCGTTCACTGGGGACGCAAGGTGCTCGAGGTCCGCCCGCCGGTCTCCTTCGACAAGGGCCTCGGGGTGAGCGCCCTCGTCAGCGGCAGCGGCACCGTGGCGGCCCTCTACGTCGGCGACGACACGACCGACCTCGACGCGTTCCGGGGCCTGCGCGCGCTCGCCGCCGAGGGCGAGCTTGAGACGGCGCTGTGCGTTGCGGTCAGCTCCGACGAGGCGCCCCCGGAGCTCGCCGAGCAGGCCGACCTGACCGTGGACGGACCCGGCGGCGTGCGCAGCCTGCTCGAGGCGCTCCTCTAGGCCGTGCGGTTCGTCGACTTCCTGCGCACGACCGTCCTCCTCAGCGCCGGCGCGGCGACGGCGCTCGGCGTCGTGACGGTGCTCGCCGGGGCGGGCGAATCGAACCGCCTGCTCGTCGGGGTCTCGGTCGGCTGGTGGATCGTGGCGGGCGTCGTCGGCCTGCGCCTCGGACGCCGCGCCGCGACGACGCCGCCGATCGCGCGACTGCTCGCGAGCGCCCGCACGAGCAACTCCCTGCCCGAGCAGCACCCCAGCGCGATCCTCCTGAACCGCCTCTGGCCGCTGCTCGTCTTCACCCTGCTGGCCGGCGGGCTGGCCTTCCTCGCGCCGCAGGTCCCCGGCATCGCGGCCGGCTTCGCGATCATCTGGGCGCTGTCCTGGCGCCGCCAGGACGCTGCCGTCGCGGCGATCGAGGAGCGCGACGGGGCGTCCTTCTACGTTCAGCGGACCTCCCCGCTGCGCCCGATGGCGTTGCTGCGCACGCCGGGCTACAAAGCGAGCCGCGCCGAGCGCATGAACGGGGCCGTGACCTGAGATGAGCCGTGGCCGGTCGGCCGCCGACGTGCTGATCGTCTCGCTCGGCTCGACCGCCGGCCTGCGCGCCGCCGACGAGGATCTCGCCGCGTCCCTGCGCCGGGCCGGGGCGAGCGTCCGGGTCGCCGCCGCAGTGCCTCCCGGCGCCGTCAGGACGCTCCCGCTGACCGACCTGCTCTGGGCGCGCGCCGCGCGCGCCGCGGCGCTCGATGCGATCCGCGAGGAGGCGCCCGGAGCCGTCATCTACTCGACGACCACGGCGGCGCTGCTGTGGCCGCTGCGCGGGGCGATCCGCTTCGACGCCCCAGCCGCCGGCAACCGGCCGGGCCGCCACGGTCTCTGGCAGCGCCCGCTCGAGCGCCGTCGCCTGCGCGAGGCGCCCCTGCTGCTGCCGCTCAGCGCCGGGGGGCTGCAGGAGACGGGGCTCGGCGCGACCGAGCGCGAGCACGCGTTGATCGTGCCGCTGCCGGTCGAGCCGTCCGGGGAGGCGCCGGTCGTTCGCGACGTCGCGGCGATCACCTACGCGGGCAACCCCGTCAAGAAGGGTCTCGCGTCGGTGCTCGCGGCGTGGCGCCGGGCACGGCCGGCGGCGGGCGAGGGCGCCGAGCTGATCGTCGCCGGCGCCTCGGCGGCCGAGCTGCGGGCCGCCGGGATCGACCTCGACGCGCACGAGGGCGTGCGCGATGTCGGGAGGCTCGCGCGGGAGGAGTACCGCGCCCTCGTCCGCCGCGCGCGCGTCTTCGTGACGGCGCCGAGCCGGGAGGACTACGGGCAGGCCCAGCTCGAGGCGCTCGCGGACGGCTGCCTGCTCGCCACGACGCCTGCGCTCGGGCCCTACGCGGCCCTGCCGATCGCGCGGCGCCTCGCCCCGGAGCTGGTCGCCGAGGACCTCGGGGCGGCGCTTCGGAGCGCCCTGTCCCACCCCGACCCGCTCGGCTACGCGGCGCGCGCCCGCGAGGAGCTGGCGCCGCTGCGCACGGCGGCCGTGGACGAGCTCGTGGCCGGCGAGCTGCTGCCGCGGCTAACGGGCAGCGGCGCGGCGCGCCCGACCCTTACGGCGTAGCTTCGACCACGGCTGCGTGTTCGCCACCTGGGCGGCGGTGAGCCACGCCCGGCGCGCCGTATAGATGCCCCAGCGCATGTTCGCAAGCGTCCTCGGGCGGTGGGCGTCGGAGTTGATCACGATCGAGACGCCCGCCGCGGCGGCCGCCCGCGCGTGGGCGTCCGAGAGGTCACGGCGGTCCGGGTTGGCGTTGATCTCGAGCATCGTCCCGGTCCTCGCCGCCGCCGCGAAGACCGCCTCCAGGTCGAGCGCGTAAGGCTCGCGCTGCTCGATCTTGCGCCCTGTCGGGTGTCCGATCGCGCGCACGAGCGGGTGCTCGATCGCGGCGATCATGCGCTCGGTCATCGCCTGCTCGGGCATCCCGAAGGACGTGTGGACGCTCGCGATCACCCAGCCCAGGCGCGCGAGCAGCTCGTCGTCGTAGTCGAGCGAGCCGTCGGGGAGGATGTTCACCTCGCTGCCCGCCAGCAGCTCGATGTCCTCGACGCGCTCGTTCGCTTCGGCGATCAGCTCGATCTGACGCTCGAGCTGTTCGGGGGAGACGGCGTTGCCGAAGCCGTGGCTGGCGGAGTGATCGGTGATCGCGAGGTACTCATAGCCTCGCTCGCGGGCGGCGATGCCCATCTCCTCGATCGTCGCGTGGCCGTCGGAGGCGATCGTGTGGCTGTGCAGGTCGCCGCGGATGTCCTCGAGCTCGATCAGCTTCGGCAGCTCGTTGCTCGCGGCGGCCTGCAGCTCGCCGCGGTCCTCGCGCAGCTCGGGCTCGATGTAGTCCAGGCCGAGGCGGGCGTAGACCTCGAGCTCGCTCGCGAACGGCTCGGTCTCGCCGGTCGCGTCGTCGAGGATCCCGTACTCGGAGACGTGCAGCCCCCGCTTGACGGCCGCCTCGCGGAGGGCCGTGTTGTGCGCGCCCGAGCCGGTGAAGTGCTGGAGCAGGCTCCCGAAGTGCTCCGGCGCCGCGATCCGCAGGTCGAGGCCGATCCCGGCGTGGGTCCTGGCGCGCGCGCCGGCGGCCCCCGAGGAGGTGACGCTCTCGATCGTCTCGAGCGCCGCGAGGCGCGCGACGAGCCCTGCGGGGTCCTCGCTCGCCGCGACGAGGTCGATGTCCTTCACGCTGTCCGCCCGCCGCCGCAGCGAGCCGGCGAGCTCGACGCGGGTGCCCTCCGGCGCCCCCTCCAGCAGGCCCGCCGCGATCGCCTCGCCGATCTCGGTGGCCCGCGCGAGGAGGACCCGCCCGGGCCGCCCGGGCGGATCGTCTCCGGCCTTCTCGAGCGCCGCGAGCATCGCTTGCTCGAACTTCGGCCCGAGCCCCTTCACGTCGCGCAGGCGCTGCGCCGCGGCGGCCGCGCGCAGCGCCTCGGGCGAGTCGATGCCGAGCTCCTCGTAGAGCAGCCGTGCCCGCTTCGGGCCGAGGCCCGGGAGATGGGTGAGCGCGACGAGCCCGGCCGGGAACTTCGCGCGCAGCTTCTCCGTGGCGGGGATCGTGCCGGTCTCCGTGAGCGCGAGGATCTTCTCCTGAAGGGTGCTGCCGATCCCCTGCAACTCGCTCGCCCGGCCTTCGCGGGCGAGCCCGGCGACCGACACGGAGGCTTCCCTGACGGCCTTCGCTGCGGAGCGATATGCGACGACGCGATGGACGATCGCTCCGTCGAGCTCGTAGAGGTCGCCGAGCTCGAGCAGGGCGTCCGCGATCTCGGCATTGCTTGGGTCGGCGCTGGGCACGGCATCAGCGTAGGACAGGCCGGGCTCCGCGGGGATCGCCCGCACGCTCTAGGGTAGGCGCCGAACGATGCCCGGCGAGCCCTGGCTGATACTCCCCACCTACAACGAGGCCGACAACGTCGAGTCGATTCTGACGGCGGCCGGCGAGGTCCTCTCGGCGGCCGCCCCCGACGGCTTCCGAATCCTCGTCGTCGACGACGGCTCGCCGGACGGAACCGGACGGCTCGCCGACGGCATGGCCGAGCGCCACGACTGGGTCAGGGTCCTGCACCGCACCGAGAAGGCCGGGATAGGGCCCGCCTATCTGGCCGGCTTCGCCCACGCGCTGGCCGAGGGGGCCGGCTACGTGATGGAGATGGACTCGGACTTCTCCCACGATCCCGCCGACCTCGCGCGGCTGCTCGCTGCGGTTCGCGACGGCGCCGATCTCGCGCTCGGGTCTCGCTACGTGCCGGGCGGGGGCGTGACCGACTGGGGTCTTCTGCGCCGCTTCATCAGCAAGGGCGGCTCGACCTACGCGCGGATCGTGCTCGGCCTGAGCGTGCGCGACCTGACGGGCGGCTTCAAGTGCTTCCGCCGCGAGGTGCTCGAGGCGATCGACTTCACGAGCGTGCGCTCGCGCGGCTACGCCTTCCAGGTCGAGCTGACCTACCGCGCGGTGCAGCGCGGCTTCCGGGTCGTCGAGGTGCCGATCGTCTTCCGCGACCGCGAACAGGGCCAGAGCAAGATGTCCTGGCGGATCACCGCCGAGGCGATGTGGCTCGTCCCGATGCTCCGCTTCGGGTAGCTCGCCCGCCCGCCCCGAGCGCGCAGGCTTATGTCGCGCCCGCCGTCGGCCGATGCTCTCCTGAATGGACGCATCGGCTTACGCCTTCGCGCACGGCGTCCGCCACACGCGCGAGACCCTGCACGAGTGGCAGCGCCACCCGGTGCGCGTCGTCGCCCGCTGGACGGCCGGCTCCGCGCTCGCCGCGGCCGGGCTGCTGGGGGCCGTCTGGGTCGTCGCCTCGCTCGACCAGGGCTACTCCCGCGTCCTCGACCTGCAGCCGCCGTTCGCGGTCGGCGACGGGGGCGACGTCCTGCACGTCCTGCGTGCCAACCTGCTCGTGCTCGCGCTGCACGGGATGGCCTGCGTCGCGGGCTTCATCGCGGGCAGCGCGCTGCCGATGCAGGCGGAGCACCACAGCGGCGTCTCGCGCTGGCTGCACGAGCACGGTGGGCGGATCGCGATCGCCTTCGTCGTCGCGGCGACGACGTTCTCGCTGAGCGCCCAGGCGTACCTGATCGGGCACACCCTCGCGGGGCTGTCGAACTTCCTGCACGTCTCGCCCGCGCTGCTGCTCGTGTGCGTGCTGCCGCACGCGATCCCCGAGCTGATCGCCCTGTTCCTGCCGCTCGCGGCCTGGATCCTCGCGAGCCGCAAGGGGGAGTGGGAGCAGCTGCTCGCGGCGACGCTCGTGACGGTCGCGATCGCCGTGCCGGTGCTCGTCGTCGCGGCCTTCGTCGAGGTCTACGTCTCCCCGCACGTGTTCGCGTCGCTGACGCACATCCATCCGCCCATCACCCGCACGTGGGAGGGCTGGACGGTGATAATCCACTGATGGCCTACGACGAGGATCTCGCGAATCGCATCCGCGAGGTCGTCGGCGCCGAGGCGGACCTGGTCGAGAAGAAGATGTTTGGCGGCCTCGCCTTCCTGATCGCGGGCCACATGGCGGTCGCCGCGAGCGGGCAGGGCGGGCTGCTCCTGCGCTGCGATCCGGCCGAGACCGAGAAGCTGCGCGGGAGGGCCGGAGCCGGGGCGTTCGTGATGCGCGGCAAAGCGATGGACGGTTGGCTGCGGGTCGGGGAAGACGCGGTGCGGACCAAGCGGCAGCTCGAGGCGTGGGTGGGCAGGGGCGTCGCCTACGTGCGCACGCTGCCGCCGAAGTAGCGGGCGTGGGCGGCTGCCTCGCCTGCGAGCTGTCCTCCGGCGAGCGCGAGCTGCCGGGCGGGCGGATCTGCGCCACCGAGCACCTGGTCGTCGAGCACTGCGTCGGGCCGCTCGGCCTCGGCACGCTGATCGTCAAGCCACTGCGCCACGTCGAGCACCTCTGGGATCTCTCCGCCGAGGAGGCGGCGGAGCTCGGACCGCTGCTCATCCGTGTCGCCGACGCTCAGCGTGAGCTGCTGCAGCCGGAGCAGGTCTACATGACGCTCTGGTCTCACGCGGGCGGGGTGTCGGGCCACCTCCACCGGGTTCTGCAGCCCGTCGGCGCGGAGCGTCCGCGGGGCCTGTTCGGGCCGCACCTGCAGGTGGCAATGTTCGACGCCGACGTGCATCCACCGGGCTCAGAGGTCGCGGCGCTGGCGCACAGGTTCCGCGAGCGGCTTGTTGGGCCGGGCGCTTAGCGGGCCAGACGCGCCTCTGGTCGGACGGCGGGCGGGAGCGGCACGCGCTTCTTGCCGGACGGTTCACCGCGCTCGAGGCGTCCCACGAACGTCCATCAACGCGAGCGGCCCGGCGTTTCGGCCGGGCCGCTGAAGTCGATCGCTGCCGGCTCCTCTAGGCGGCGGTGAGCGCCGGCTCGAGCTCGGCCTCTAGGCGCTTCTTGGGGTAGGCCCCGATCACGGTCTTCACGGGCTGGCCGCCCTTGAAGAGAATCATCGTCGGGATCGAG
>DATNBM010000080.1:0-29378 GCA_035571915.1 Solirubrobacteraceae bacterium
CGAGCACGAGCCCGACGTCGCCGACGACGTTGATCACGAACGCCTTGATCCCGGCCTTGGTCGCGGTCGTGCGCCGGTACCAGAAGGAGATCAGCAGGTAGGACGCGGCGCCGACGAACGCCCAGCCCGCGATCAGCAGCAGGAAGTTGCCCGCGAGGACGAGCAGCAGCATCGAGAAGACGAAGAAGTTGAGGTAGGAGAAGTACCGGCAGAACCCCTGGTCGCCCTCCATGTAGGAGATCGAGTAGAGGTGGATCAGCGTCGAGGTCCCGGTGACGACGAGGATCATGAAGACCGACAGCGGGTCCACCAGGATCGACATCTGCGCGTCGATCCCCGCGGTCTTCGCGTAGTCCCACAGCGAGGAGACGATCTGCCGGTGCTCCGGCGTGTGTCCCTGCAGCGAGATCAGCGTCGCCACCGCGCACAGGAACGCCAGGAAGATCGCCCCCGTCCCGATCCAGCCGGAGGACCGCCGAGGCAGCCGCTTGTAACCAAACGCGCTGACAAGCGTCCCGGCCAAGGGGAATGCGAGCACGAGCCATGCCCAAGCGGTCGTGCTCACTAGCCCTGCAGCTCCCTCAGCTCGTCCACGTCGATCGGCAGTTTGCGCCTGTACAGCGCGACGATCATGCCGAGCCCGACGGTGACCTCGCAGGCGGCGACCGTCATCACGACGATCGCGAGGATCTGCCCGTCGCCGTTGCCCCACATCCGCGAGAACGCGATCAGGGCCAGGTTCGCCCCGTTGAGCATCAGCTCCAGGCAGAGCAGCACGACGAGCGGGTTCCGGCGCGTCATCACGCCGACGGCGCCGAGCGCGAAGACGATCGCCGAGACGGCGAGGTACCAGCCGATGCTCACAGCGCCCTCCTTCCGACGCCCTCGGCGGTCGTGCCGGTGTGCTTCGGGCGCAGCAGGTCGAGCGGCGTGATCCGGGCCTCCTCGCCCGCGTCCTCGTCGAGACCGCCGCGCCGGCGCGCCAGCACGACTGCGCCGACGGCCGCGATCAGCAGCAGGAACGAGGCGACCTCGAAGGCCAGCAGGAAGCGGGTCAGGAGCAGCTTGCCGATGTAGGCGGGCGTGCCGTAGGCGTGCGGGCCGGGCGCGTACCCGGCGCCGTAACGGCCGACCGCCTCCAGGCCCGTGCCGAGCAGCGCGATCAGCAGCTCGACGAGCAGCGCGCCCGCGAGCACGGCGCCGCCGAGCCGCAGCGCGGCGCCCGAGGAGCCGTTCGCCGCGCCGTGCAGCCGCTCGCCGATCGTGTCCCCCTCGCCGCCGACGTAGGCGACGACGAACACGTATAGGACCATCACGGCCCCCGCGTAGACGACGACCTGCACCGCGGCCACGAACTCGGCCCGCAGCAGCAGGAACAGCACCGCGAGCGAGACGAGGTGGCTGACCAGCGCGAGCACGCTGTAGAAGGGGTTGCGCAGCATCACGACGCCGACGGCTCCTGAGATCGCCCCGATCGCGGCCACGAAGAAGAGGAAGGCGCTCATTCGTCCTCCGTCCTCAGCGGCGTGCGCTCCAGGGGCTCGGCCAGCAGCATCTCCTTCGTGAAGATCAGGTCGGTCCGGTCGTAGTCGGAGAGCTCGTAGTCGTGGCCCATCGTGATCGCGTCGAACGGGCACGCGATCTCGCAGTAGCCGCAGAAGATGCAGCGCGAGAGGTTGATCTCATACACCGCCGCGTAGCGCTCGCCGGCGCTGACGCGGTGCTCGGGCGTGTTCTCGGCCGCGACGACGCGGATGCAGTCCGAGGGGCAGGCGGCCGCGCAGAGCGAGCAGCCGACGCACTTCTCAAGGCCGGTGTCCTCGAAGCGGTGGAGCTTGTGCCGGCCGCGGAAGCGCGGGTAGACGGGGGTCTTCTCCTCGGGATACTGGACCGTGATCGGCTTTTCATGGAAGCGCCCGAAGGTAGTGCCGAGGCCGCGCAGGGTCTCGACGAAGATCCGCCAGGTCGAGCGCGCGGGGCCGGGCGGCGGGGTCCGCTTGACCTCGATCACGTCCTCGCCGGGGCTCCAGGCGGCGACGTTCAGCGTCGCTGTCGCGTTCGGATCGACGGGGCTCATCAGTGGGTCGCCACCACGAGGATCGCCGTCACGAGGGTGTTGAGGGTCGCCAGCGGCAGCAGGACCTTCCAGCCGAAGCTCATCAGCTGGTCGTAGCGCAGCCGGGGCAGCGTCGCGCGGACCCAGATGAACAGGAAGACGATCAGCGACATCTTGAAGAGCACGACGAACGGGTCGACCCATCCGGGCGGGTGGATCCCGAACGGCAGCAGCCAGCCGCCGAGGAAGACGGTCGTGACGATCCCCGAGACGACGATCACGTTCAGGTACTCGGCGAAGTAGTAGGAGGCGAAGCGCCCCCCGCCGTACTCGGTGTTGTAGCCGCCGACGAGCTCCGCGTCGGCCTCGGTCAGGTCGAACGGCGCGCGGTTGGTCTCGGCGAAGCCCGCGACGAGGAAGATCAGGAAGCCGAAGAACTGGGGGACGAAGTACCACATGCCTTTCTGGGCGGTGACGATCCCCGTCAGCGAGAGCGTCTGGGCGGTGATCACGACGCCGACCAGCGCGAGCCCCTGGGAGACCTCGTAGGAGATCAGCTGCGCGGCCGCGCGCATCGCGCCGAGGAACGAGTACTTCGAGCCCGAGGCCCAGCCACCGAGCATGATCCCGTAGAAGGCGATGCCGCCGAGCGCGAACACGTACAGAGGGCCGATCGAGACGTCGATCCCGTACAGGCCGACTTTGGTCCCGAAGATGTCCTGGGTGTCGCCGAAGGGGATGATCGCGAAGGCCGCGACGGCGGTGACGATCGAGATGATCGGGGCGAGCACGAACATCAGCCCGATCGAGGTCGTCGGGCGGAACTGCTCCTTGGTCAGCAGCTTGAGGATGTCGGCGAGCGGCTGCAGCGCCCCGAACGGGCCGACGCGGTTCGGCCCGTAGCGGCTCTGGAAGCGGCCCAGCAGCTTGCGCTCGGCGAGCAGCACGATCGGCACGAGCTGCAGGCCGACGGCGAAGATCAGCAGCGCCTTGACGATCTGGATCCACCAGGGCTCGAAGTAGCCGACGGTCGCGATCATCCGCTCACCAGCTCCCCGCCGGCCGGCGCCGGGCGCCGGTCGATCTGCTCGGGCCTGTTCGGGGAGAGGAACTCCAGAGCGGGGGAGTGCTCGACCTCGGGCGCGTCCCAGACCGAGCGGAAGCCCGCGATCTCCCGCGCGCGCAGAGCCGCGGCGCCGTCCTGCGCGCGCGGCTGAAGCTCCGGGGGCCCGGCGCCCGGCGCCGCGCCCGCGGGCAGCGAAGCGGCTGCCTCGCGCTCCTGCCAGCGCACGCCGCGACCGGAGATCTCCTCGAGCGTCAGCCCGGCGTAGAACGGGACCGCCTCGAACAGTCGGCGCGACGCCATCGCGCCGCTCAGCACGTCGAGGTCGAGGCCGAGACGTAGCGCGAGCTCGGCGACGACCTGCCAGCCCGCCCGCACCTCGCCCGGCCGCGCGATCGCGGGGCGCAGGCGCTGGAGGCGCCCGTCGGGGTGGACGACCGTCCCCTCCTTCTCGGGGTAGGCCTCGGCGGGGAACACGACGTCGGCGTGCTCGGCGACGGTCTCGCTCATGAACGAGGCGTGGGCGACGACCGTCGAGGCGCTCTCGAGCGCTTCGCGCCAGAGCTCGGAGTCGGGCAGCTCGCGCAGCGGGTCGCTTCCCAGCAGGTAGAGCGCGCTGAGCTCGCCCCCGGCGAGGCCCTCGGCGATCGCGTGCGCGTCACGCCCGCCCGCGAGCGGCGCCTCGGCGTAGCCGGGCCCGGCGTTCGGCAGCACGCCCGCCTCGCGCAGGCCGCGACCGTTGGCGGCCGCGGGTATCTCGAGCAGGCCCGCGCCGTCGATCCCGGCGAGGCCGAGCCGCTCGGCGATCTGCAGCAGCGCGGTGGCGCCGGCCGCGCCGTCGGGTCCCGAGAGCAGGCGCTCTCCGAACAGCACGACGACCTCACGGGGGCCGCCGTCGGCGGGCCCGCGCAACAGCTCGGCCAGCTCGCGCAGGCCGTCCGCCTCGCTGCCCGCCAGCTCGGCGAGGCGGTCGAGCTCCGCCGCGTCGGGCTGCTCGGAGAGGGCGAGCGCGAGGGCCGCCGCGAACGGCGCGGCCTGACCGGGCGCGAAGCGCAGGGAGAGCTTCGCGCCGGACTCGAGCGAGGTCTCCGCCGGCATCGCCTGGGCGAGCTGAAGGCCGTGGCGGCGGATCCCCTTGCGCAGGCGCAGGTCGAGGATCGGCGCGTCGTTGACCGGGTCGGCGGCGAGCACGAGCACGGCGTGGGCGAACTCGAGATCGCTGACGCGGGCCTGCAGGGCGGGAGCGGCGAGCGCCCGGTGCAGCTCGAGCGGCAGCTCGCCGCCGCGGCGCGAGTCCAGGTGGGGCGAGCCGAGCGCCTCGCGCATCAGCCGTGCGAGCAGATGGCCCTCCTCGTTCGTCGCCTGCCCGCCGACCACCGCGGCGGCGCGCTCGCCGGCCCGTCGCAGGCCGGCCGCGGCCTCGCTGAGGGCGCGCTCCCAGGAGACGGGCCGCAGCTGGCCGCCGTCGCGCAGCAGCGGCTCGGTGATCCGCTCGGGGACGTGGAAGGACTGGTAGCCGAAGCGGCCCTTGTCGCAGAGCCAGCCGTCGTCGACGTCGTCGTTCTGGCGCGCGAGGATGCGCAGGGCCCGCTCGTCGCGAACGGTCACCGTGACGTTGCACTGGGCCGGGCAGATCGTGCAGACCGACCCCGCCCCCTCGATGTCCCAGGGCCGGGCGCGGAAGCGGTAGGGGCGCGAGGTGAGCGCCCCGACGGGGCACAGCTCGACGATGTTGCCGCTGAACGGAGCGACGTATGGGTGGCCGTCGAAGGTCGAGACGTAGGAGTGGGCTCCGCGCTCGAGCAGCACCAGCTGGTAGTCCTCGGAGACCTCCTGGGAGAAGCGCACGCAGCGGTAGCAGAGGATGCAGCGCTCGCGGTCGATCGCGATCAGCGGCGAGAGCTCCAGGGGCTTGACGAAGTGCCGCTTGGGCTCGATGAACCGCGAGATGCCCCCGCCCCATCCAAAGGTGATGTCCTGCAGGGGGCACTCCCCGCCCTTGTCGCAGACGGGGCAGTCGAGCGGATGGTTGATGAGCAGGAACTCGACGACCGACTGCTGGGCCGTCTTGACGCGCTGTGTTTCGGTGAAGACGACCATGCCGTCCTTGACGGGGGTCGAGCAGCCCGTCTGGAGCTTCGGGATGCCCTCGATTTCGACCAGGCACATGCGGCATGCACCGACCGGGCTGCCGAGCTTGGGCTCGTAGCAGAAGACCGGGATCTCGACGTCGCCGAGCTTGGCCGCGTCGACCAGCATCGTGTTCTCGGGCGCCCGCACCTCGCGTCCGTCGATCGAGAAGGTGATGATGTTCGGCTCGGGCCGCGGCATCACGCGCCGCCTTTGTGGGTGCCGGGTTCGCCGCCGTGCTCGCCCGGCGCCTGCCCGCCCGCGCCGTCGGGGCCGAGCAGCGTCTCGGGCCCGGCGTGAAGCGCCCCCTGTGCGCTCAGCGCGGAGTCCGAGGCGGCCGCCCCGCCGAGCCCGCGCCGCAGGCGGGCCGACTCGATGTGCTCTTCGAACTCCTCGCGGAACTTCGCGATCATCGAGCCGATCGGCATCGCCATCGCGTCGCCGAGCACGCACAGGCAGTTGCCGATGATGTGCTCCTGAACGGAGGCCATGATCTCGAGGTCCATCGGCGTCGCCTCGCCGGTGTCGATCCGTTCGAGCATCTTCACCGTCCAGTTGGTCCCCTCGCGGCAGGGGGTGCACTTGCCGCAGGACTCGTGGCGGTAGAACTTCGCCGTCTTCATCGCCAGGGCGACGATCGAGGTCGTGTCGTCGGCGACGATGATCGCTCCCGAGCCGAGCATCGAGCCGGCTTTGCCTAGCGAGTCGAAGTCGTAGGGCAGGTCGAGGTCCTCGCCCTTCAGCACCGGGGAGGACGAGCCGCCGGGGAACCAGCACTTCACGGTCCGTCCCTCGCCCGGCCCCCCGGCCAGGCCGTAGACGATCTCCCGCGCGGGGATCCCGAGCTCGATCTCGTAGTTGCCGGGACGCTGGACGTGGCCGGAGACCGAGACGAGCTTCGTGCCGGTCGAGGTCTCGACGCCGAGCTTCGCGTACTCCTCGCCGCCCATGCGGATGATCGTCGGGACGGTCGAGAGCGTCTCGACGTTGTTGATCAGCGTCGGGCCCTGGTAGAGGCCCTGGTTGGCCGGGAAGGGGGGCTTCAGGCGGGGGTTGCCGCGCTTTCCTTCGAGCGAGTCGAGCAGGCCGGTCTCCTCGCCGCAGATGTACGCGCCGGCGCCGCGGTGGACGACGAGCGAGAGCGAGTGGCCCGAGCCGAGGATGTCCTCGCCGAGGAAGCCCGCCTCGCGGGCTTCGGCGAGCGCCGCGTCGAGCGCGTCGGCCTGGTGGACGTACTCGCCGCGGATGTATATGAAGGAGCGGTTCGCTCCGGCGGCGTAGGCGGCGATGACCATCCCCTCGATCAGGGTGTGGGGGGTCTTCTGCATCAGCTCGCGGTCCTTGAAGGTCCCGGGCTCTGACTCGTCGGCGTTGCAGACGAGGTACTTGTCCATCGCGCCCTTGGGGAGGAAGCTGACCTTCGTGCCCATCGCGAAGCCCGCGCCGCCACGGCCGCGCAGACCGGAGGCTTTGAGCTGCTCGAGGACCTCCTCGGGGCTCATCTGAAGCGCCCGGCGCAGCGACTCGTAGCCACCGCGGCGTTCGTAGACCTCGAGCGTCGCCAGGCCCGGCTCGTCGATGTCGGTGAACAGGAGGTGGGGGTCGGACCCCGTCGCGGGCGCGGCCATCAGCTCTCGTCCTCCTCGGCGTGGTCGGGCGCGTCCTCGACCGGCGCGGTCGGCCCCGGTCGGTCGCCGCCCTGCTCGCCGATCGCCGTGCGCGGCGACTCGGTCGGGAGCTCCAGGTTCGCGCTGCCGCGGGCCGGCGCGGCCGGTTGGGCGGGGTGCTCGGGGAACGCCTGCGAGTTGGCGTGCGGGTCGGCGACGAGTCTGCGTGCGAGCTGCAGCTGGGGCAGGACGGGCCGCCCCGCGTGGATGTCCTCGAGCATCGCGGGCAGGTCTGCGGGCGTCAGCGGCCCGACGTAGACGCCGTCGACGGAGGCCATCGGCGCGATGTCGCAGGCGCCGAGGCACTCGAACGAGCGGACGTGCACGTCGGCGTCGCCCGCCGCGGCGGCGAGCGCGGCTTCGTAGAGCTCGTCCGCGCCGCGCAGCGAGCAGGAGATGTTCGTGCAGACGTAGACGCTGTGGCGGGGGACGGGCTCGGTCTCGAGCATGTCGTAGAAGCTCGCCACCGACTCCAGGTAGGCCGGCGTCACCCGCATCACGCACGCCACCTGCTCGATCGCCTCCGGGGAGCACCAGCCGTGCACGCGCTGCGCGGCGGCGAGCGCGGGCAGCGCGGCGGAGCGCCGGTCCGGGTAGTTGGCCGTGTGCGCCTCGATCTCCGCACGCAGCGCAGCCGGAACGTCCGTCGTCTCGGGATCGGGGATCCCGGCGGGCTCCTTCTCGAGGTCCGCGGGCGCGTCCCAGCCGAGCGGGCTCACCGGTCGATCCCCCCGAGGATCGGGTCGAGCATCGCGGTCGTCGCGATCATGTCGGCGATGTAGCTGCCGCGGACCATGTGCGAGAGGGCCTGGAGGTTCACGAACGAGGGATCGCGCATGTGCACGCGGGCGGGCTTGGAGGAGCCGTCCGAGCGCACGAAGCAAGCCAGCTCGCCGCGCGGGGACTCTACGGGTGAGTAGACCTCGCCCGGCGGTACCCGGAAGCCCTCGGTGACGAGCTTGAAGTGGTGGATCAGCGCCTCCATCGAGGTCGCGAGCTCGTGGCGGGGCGGCAGAGCGACCTTGCGGTCGGTCGTGATGTGCGGCCCCTCGGGCAACCCGTCGAGCGCCTGCTCGATGATCTTCACCGACTCGTAGATCTCCGCGAGGCGCACCGCGTAGCGGTCGTAGTTGTCGCCGACCGTCCCGACCGGGATCTTGAAGTCGAACTCCTCATAGGAGCTGTACGGCGCGGCCTTGCGCAGGTCCCACGGGTTGCCGGCGGCGCGCAGCAGCGGCCCGGTCACGCCGAGCGCGAGCAGCGTCTCGGCGTCGAGCGGGCACGTGCCTCGCAGCCGCTGCAGGATGATCTCGTTCGCGTTGAGGATCGCGGCGTACTCGTCGGCGCGGGCCGGCATCACCGCCAGGAACTCGCGGACCTTCGCCTCGAAGCCGCGCGGGATGTCCTCCGCGACCCCGCCGACCTGGAAGTAGCGCGTGTGCATCCGAGCGCCCGAGGACATCTCGAACAGGTCGAGGATCAGCTCGCGCTCGCGCAGGCAGTAGAGGAAGATCGAGACCGCGCCGAGGTCCAGGGCGCTCGTCCCCAGCCAGATCAGGTGCGAGGCGATCCGGTTCAGCTCGAGGTGGATCACGCGCAGGTACTGGGCGCGCCGCGGGACCTCGACCTCGACGAGCGTCTCGACGGCCCCGCAGTAGGCCATCGCGTTGAAGTAGTAGGCGAGGTAGTCCATCCGCTCGACGATCGGGATCACCTTCCAGTAGGACTTGTCCTCGGCGGTCTTCTCGATCCCGGTGTGGACGTAGCCGATGATCGGTTTGACGTCGAGCACGACCTCGGCCTGCAGCGTCACGAGCAGCCGCAGCACCCCGTGCGTGGCGGGGTGGTGGGGCCCGAAGTTGAGCGTCAGGAGCTCTTCGCTCGTCTCGTGCTCACCGCCGTTCGGCGGCTCCTCCAGGCGCGAGAGTGTGATGCTCTCCTCGCGCCGGCGGTAGTCCGACAGCGCGGGCCCCTCAGACGGGCTCACTGGGCTCCTCGAGCCATTTGCGCTCGTCGCGCGTGAAGATCACGGGTTCGCCGCCGACCGGGAAGTCGCGGCGCTGCGGGTGGCCCTCGTAGTCCTCGGGCATCAGGATCCGCCGCAGGTCGGGGTGCCCGTTGAAGACGACGCCGAACATGTCGTAGACCTCGCGCTCCTGATGGTCGGCGGTCGGCCATTCGGGCGTCACCGAGTCGACCTCCGGGCTCGCGGTCTCGAGCCGCAGCTTGACCGTGATGCGGTCGACGCGGGCCATGTCGAGCAGCTCGTAGTGGACGCCCAGGCGCGGCTCCTCGGGGAAGTAGTCGACGCCGTGGAGGCTCGCGAGGAACGAGTAGCCGCGTCCGCGCAGCGCCGCGAGCACCTCGCGCACGCGGGTGGGGTCGATCTCCAGCGTCGCGCGGTTGCGGAAGTAGACGGTGTCGGTGGCGGCGTCGCCGAGGTCGGCGGCGAGCAGCTCCAGGCCCGTGGCGTCGGGCATCTAGGGCTGCTCCTCGGTGCCCGCGGCGTCGTAGCGCCCGCGCCAGCCCGGGCCGGGGTTGTCCTGCACGAGGTCGCGGAGCTTGAGGATCCCGTGCATCAGCGCCTCGGGACGCGGCGGGCAGCCGGGGACGTGCACGTCGATCGGCATGAACTTGTCGGCGGGCACGAGCGCGTAGTTGTTGAAGACCCCCATCGAGCTGCAGCAGGCGCCCATCGAGATCGCCCACTTCGGCTCGAGCATCTGGTCGTAGAGACGGCGGATGATCGGGGCCATCTTGATCGAGACGCGCCCCGCCAGGATGATCAGGTCGGCCTGGCGCGGCGAGGCGCGGAACGCTTCGAACCCGAAGCGACCGATGTCCATGCGCGGGCCGGCGGTGTGGAACTGCTCCATCGCGCAGCAGGCGAGCCCGAACGCGAGCGGGAAGAAGGCGTTCGAGCGAGCCCACGCGACGGCCGAGTCGAGCGTCGTCGTCAGGACGCGCTCTTCGACGTAGCGCTCGAGCTCCTCGCCCTCCAGGTGGGCGGGCCGGTTCGGGCCCTCCAGCTCCGAGCCGCGCAGCAGCTGGTGGGCGTTCAGCTCGCGGACGCGCAGGCGGTCGGCGTCGACCGGGCGCACGGGCTCCCGTTTCACTTCCACGAGAGAGCCCCCCGCCGCCACACGTAGACGAAGGCGACGAACAGCAGCACGACGAAGACGATCGTCTCGACGAGCGCGAAGGTTCCGTAGGCCCGCAGCTCGACCGCGATCGGATAGAGGAAGACGACCTCGATGTCGAACAGGATGAACAGCATCGCGATCAGGTAGAAGGAGATCCCGAAGCGCATCCCGCGGGTGATCTCCGACGGGAGGCCGCACTCGTAGGGATCCTGCTTCTGGTGGGTGGCGCGGCGCGGGCCGATCACCGAGTTGAGAACCGCGAAAGCTCCGCCGACGGCCCCGCCGAGGACGAGGAAGACGATCGCGGGGAGATAACTGCGCAGCACCGGACGCTTTTATATCACCCTTGTGGCAGAGTGTTACATAGTGGCAATCGGCTCGATATCGACGCATGAATGAGGCGGTCGTCGCCGGCTGCATCGCGGTCGCGACGCTGAACCTGATCCCGGGGCTCGTCGGTCTTCTGGCCGTCTGGCTGGCGGACGCCCGCGGAGGGCTCGCGCGGTCGTTCTGGCCCCTGCTCCGAGTCGGCCAGGGGTCGGCCCTGACGCTCGCGATCGCCGTCGGCTCGCTCGCCGCCGCGGGGAACTACTCGAGCGAAGAGCTCTTCTACCTATACGCGCTGCTCCCGCTCGCGATCGCCTTCATGGGCGAGCAGCTGCGCGTCGCCTCCGCGCAGACGGTCCTCGACCAGCGGGGCCTCGAGGGCTCGGCGGCCGTCGCCTCCCTGCCGGAGGCCGAGCAGCAGGAGCTCGTCGCGACGATCGTGCGCCGCGAGATCGCGGTGATGGCCGTCTCGGCGCTCGTCGTCGTCTTCCTCGCGCTGCGGGCCGCAACGACCGCTCACGGCTTCTGAGCGGCGTCGTTGGGGCCGGCCCGCGGGGTCCGTCCCGGCCTTCGGCCCGCGGCTCGTGCGGCCACCCGCGGGACCGGGCTCTGAGCCGGCCTATATATTCCTGGCGCAATGAAGGCCGCCGTCACGCTGCTGATTCTGCTCGTCTGCGCGTCCGTGCTGGGCGCGTGCGGGTCCCAGGGAGTCCAGATCGCGAAGGACAGCCCCTACCACCGCGGCGCGGTCCTGTTCCGCGACCACTGCTCGGGCTGCCACACGCTGAGCCTCGTCGGCGCCCAGGGCTCGGCGACGAGCATCGCCAACCGCGTCAAGACGAACGGGCCGAACTTCAACATCCGCAAGGAGAACGCCGAACAGGTCCTCTACGCGATCCGCAACGGAGGCTTCTCCGGCGCGATCATGCCCGAGAACATCGTCGTCGGCAAAGAAGCCCAGGAAGTCGCGGACTTCCTCGCCAAGTACTCGGGCCTGCAGAAACAGAACGTGCCGGCGACGAACATCCCGCAGGGGGAACCGTCGAGCGAATCGGCGGGCAGCGCGGCCCCCGGGACGGGCACCGGGAACACGACCGCGACCGGCGCGGCCGCGGCGGCGCCCGGGGAAACGGGCGCGGGCACGGGCGGCACGGGCACGGGCACGACCGCCAAGAAGTCCAAGTCCGGCAAATAGGCCGGCGGGCGGCGGCGCGCCTTGCTCGACATCAAGCTGATCCGCGAGCAGCCGGACACGGTCCGCGCGGCGCTCGCGCGGCGCGGGGGCGAGACCGCCGCGGCGCTCGACCGCGTGATCGAGCTCGACCGCCGGCGCCGTGAGCTGCTGCCCGAGATCGAGGGCCTGAGGGCCGAGCAGAACGACGCCAACGACCGCATCCGCTCGGCGGCCGGCCAGGACGAGCGCCAACGCGAGATCGACGCGATGAAGCTCGTGGCCGCGCGCGTGAAGGAGCTCGACCAGCAGCTCTCGCAGGTCGAGGCCGAGCTGCAGGCGGCGCTCGCGCCGCTGCCGAACCTGCCCGACCCGAGCGCCGCGCCGGGCCCCGAGGACGAGCTCGTGCGAGAGGTCGGCGCGGTGCCCGAGCTCGGCTTCGAGGCCCGCGATCACTTGGAGCTGGCCGGCGAGATGATCGACACCGAGCGGGGCGCCCGCCTGTCGGGCTCGCGCTTCGCATATCTGCGGGGCGGGCTCGTGATGCTCGAGCTGGCGCTCGTGCGATGGGCGCTGGAGAAGCTCCAGGGTCACGGCTTCGAACCGGTGATCCCGCCCGTGCTGGTGCGCGAACGAGCGCTCTACGGGACGGGCTTCCTGCCCGACACCGAGCAGCAGATCTACGCGCTCCCCGAGGAGGAGCTGTTCCTCGTCGGCACCTCGGAGGTCGCGCTCGCGTCGCTGCACGACGAGGAGATCCTCGAGGCCGACTCGCTGCCGCTGCGCTACGCGGGCTTCTCGCCCTGCTTCAGGCGCGAGGCGGGGGCAGCGGGGCGCGACACGCGGGGGATCTTCCGCGTGCACCAGTTCGACAAGGTCGAGATGTTCAGCTTCGTCGCGCCCGAGGAGTCCGCCGCCGAGCACGAGCGGATCCTCGCGATCGAGGAGGAGCTGCTCTCGGAGCTCGGGCTGCCCTACCGGGTCGTCAACATCGCCGTCACCGACCTCGGCAACTCGGCCGCGAAGAAGTTCGACTGCGAGGCGTGGCTGCCGAGCCAGGGCCGCTACCGAGAGCTGACGTCGTGCTCGAACACGACCGACTACCAGGCGCGCCGCCTGAACATCCGTATGCGCGCCGAGAAACGGACGCGCGTCCCGCACACGCTGAACGGCACCGCGGTCGCGGTCGGCCGCACGATCGTCGCGCTGCTCGAGAACGGCCAGCGCGAGGACGGCAGCGTGGCGCTGCCCGAGTGCCTGCTCGGATTCGGCGCTCCCGCCGAACTACGCGCTTAGCGCGTACCCGCCGGAAAGGCTCGCGTCTCAGGCGGTTATCGTCCGCTCCAGGCGGCGGCGACGGGCGCGCCGAGAGCATCGAAAGGGGGCAGCTTGGAACTTGCAACGAGATGGGAGGCGCTCGCGGCGACCGCGGGGGCGACGCTGGCGGTGACCGGGGCGGGCGTGTTCGCCGCCGGGGCGCCGGCCTCCCGCGCGCACGCCGCGGGGACGCTGAGCTGCGGCAACCACAGCGTCACGGTCGAGATCGAATCGCCGGGCGCGGCCCCTCAGAAACTCAAGCTCCAGGCCAAGAACGTGAAGGCGACGGGCCTGAGCTGCAAGGCGGCCTTCAAGTTCGTCGACGCCGTCTACCGCAGCAAAGCGGGCACGCCCGAACACTACAAATGCAAGATCGGCAAGGCGAAGGAGCCGCGCGGCTACTTCCCGCAGGTCTGCACCCGCGGATCGAAGAAGGTCGAATACGGCGCGCAGGGCGGCTGAGCGCTCAGCCGATGTGGAAGAACACCGAGCGGGCCTTGCCGCCGCTCGGTGCGAGCGTCAGGCGGTAGGTCCCCCGGGGCAGCCGCCTGGCGCCCGCCAGCCGGCTGACGTTGCGCCCGACGGTCGCTGAGATCGTGAGGGTACGGCCGATCGCCACCCAGCGGGTCCGGTGGTGGCGCCGTACCTTCCGGGCGAGGCTCACGAGCACCCGCACGGGCACGTTCGAGCTGAACGTGAAGGCGACCTTGCCGGCGGTCGGGCGGTGGTCGAGCGCGATCACCGAGACGGCCGTCAGCCCGATGGCGCTCAGGTCCGGGATCGGCGGGGCGCTCGGCGGAGGGGGCGTCGCCGGTTTCGTCGCGGTGACGGCTTTGGCGCCCACGCTCGTACCCGGTTCTTCTTCAGTTTCTTCTTCTTCCGGTTCTCCGAAGCCGGCTTCTTTCTGCCCCGGGGTGAACCCGGTGGCGCCGTTGGGCGTGCCCACCCCGGTCGGTCCGTCGTAGCCTTTGGCGGCCAGGCAGATCAGCTTCGAGGCGCAGCTCGCGGCGGCCTCTTCGGCCGACGAGCATTTCGAGAGGCCGGTTTTTTCGGAGAAGCCGAGGCCGCATTCGCCGTTCGAGCCGCTCGTGACGTCGTGCAGCAGCCCGGGCGCGTTGCGCTCCGTTTCGTAGAGCGTCTGCGCGGGGTAGGAGCGGGTGTTCGAGCCGCCCGCGAGGGCGAACACGGAGGCGATGATCGGCGAGGAGAGGGAGGTGCCGCCGTAGGTGCACCAGTTCGGCAGCGACTTTTCTTCTTCGCCTTCCAGGTACCGGGTTTCGCAGGCTTCGCCGGCTTCGTCGGTGTCGCGGACCACCACGCCCGTGTACGGGTCGGCGTCGGCGGACACGTCGGCGACCGCGCGAAGCGCCCCGCATCCGACCGAGCTCCAGTCCGAGACCGCTTGCTGCCAGGCGGGCGCGCCGAACTGCACGCTGCAGCCGCCGCCGCCCGCGCCCGAGCCGTTCCAGACCGACTCGCCGGTCCAGCTGCCGCCGAGGCCGAGCGGCGAGAGCCTCGTGCCGCCGACCGCGACGATCGACGGCGAGGAGGCCGGGAACGAGGTCCAGGCCGGTTCGCCGAATTCGTTGTCCCAGTTGCGGTAGCCGCTGTCGCCCGCGGAGGCGGTGATGACGGTCCCCGGGTCGGCGTAGGGCAGGTTCGCGGCGGCGGCTGTCAAGAAGGCTTCCTCCGGCGCGCCCCACGAGTTCGAGATCTCCCCGGCGCCGAGTTCCTCGGCTCGCGCGACGGCTTCGGTCAGGTCGGTGAGTTCCTGGGTGTTCGCCTCGACGAGCAGGATCTTGCAGCTCTGGCAGGTCGCGTGGGCGGACTCGATGTCGAGCGAGATCTCGACGCCCCAGCCGACCGCTTCTTCGGCTTCTTCTTTGGTCGCTTTGACGCCGGATTTGAGGGCTTCTTTGAGTTCTTTCGAGGTTTTCGGGAACGGCAGCGGGCTGCCCGAGCTCTGCGAGACCTGTTTGAAGCAGCCGTTTTCGGCCGTGCAGGCGGGCAGGCCGAATTCTTCGCTGTACGTCTTCAGGTCGGCTTCGGCCGTGGGGTCGTTGTAGGCGTCGATCAGCGCGATCGTCTGTTCGGAGGGCGCCGTCGTGGGCAGCGAGTAGGCGCTGTGCAGATCCTGCGGGCGCAACCCGAGCTGGCCGGTTTTCGGGGAGGGAACCGCCGGGCGCGCTTCGGCGGCGCGCCTGACCATGCCGATCGGGTGGGTGTGGCGCCGGGCTTCGCGGCTGACCGGCACGAGCTGCAGCGCGAGGCAGGCGGCGCTGCCGGGGCGCGGCGTCGAGCACGCGGGCCGGATCGCGTAGTTCGAAGCCGGCAGCGGCGCGACCGTTTCCGCGCGCGCGGCGGCGGGCACGGTCGCGATCAGCGCGGCCGGGAGGGCGAGGCGGAGGAGTGTTCGCGGCGGTCGGCGCATACTGCGGTCGTACTCATGCTTCGGTCGCGCAAGGCGATTGCTTGAGCTTTCGGGCTGCGTGCGGACCGGTCCCGGGACCGGTCACGGGATCGTCACAGCGTGGTCACGAGAGGGTCACCTCCGTGGCGGCCCGAGGCCGGAGGATCGGTCTCGGACGGCGGCAGCTGTGGGCGGCGGGCGAGCGCGGCGCCGAGTCGGCCCGTGAGGGAGCGCCGCCGGACCGCGCCTGCAGAGCGCGGCGCGCGGGGCGGGACCCACCTCCCGTCCCGCCCGCCATTACGCTGACCTTGTGATGCAGCGACTTGGCTTCGTGCTCTCGCCCGAGCCGCCGCCGAAGCGGATCGGGGCGCTGGTCGCCGTCGCTGCGGTCGCGCTCTGCACGGTGATCGTCTTCCCGCTGCGCCACGTCGCGCCGCTGGCTGCGCTCAGCGTCGTGTACCTGCCCGCCGTGCTGATCGTCTCGATCATCTGGGGCGGCTGGCTCGGCATCGCGACCGCCGTGCTGAGCGCGGGCTCGTTCAACTTCTTCCACCTGCCTCCGACCGGCGAGTTCACGATCCGCGATTCCCGCAACTGGGTTGCGCTGATCACGTTCTTCGTCGTCGCCGGGATCGCCAGCTCGGTCGCCGAGATCGCGAGGGCGCGAACCCGCGACGCACTGGAAAGACGCCGCGAGGCCGACCTGGCGGCGGAGATGGCGCGCCTGCTGCTGCGCGGGGAGAGCCTCGACCAGGCGCTGCCGACGGCCGCCGCGCGCCTCTCCCAGATGCTCGACCTCGGCTCCGCCGCGATCGCGATGGACGCCGTCGAGGGGGACGAGCGCCGGATCGCGTTCCCGCTTCGCGAGGGCAGCAGCAGGATCGGCACGCTGCTCGTCGGGGCGGGCGCCTCCGAGGCGAACCTGCGCCGCCTGCAGGAGCGCGTCGTGCCCGCCCTGGAGGCGCTGCTCAGCGCCGCGCTCGAGCGCGAGAGCCTGCTCGGCGGGGTGGTCGAGACGGCCGCGCTGCGTCGCGCTGACTCGATCAAGACCTCGCTGCTGCGCGCCGTCTCGCACGACCTCCGCTCGCCGCTGACGGCGATCGCCACCGCCGGCGAGGCGCTGAAATCGCCGTTGATCTCCGACTCCGAGCGGCTCGAGATGGCGACGGTCATCGAGGAGGAGGCGATCCGGCTCTCCCGCCTGGTCGACAACCTGCTCGACCTCTCGCGCCTGGAAGCGGGCGCGGCCGAGCCGCGCAGCGACTGGGTCTCCGTCGACGAGCTGATCCGCGCTGCCGTCCTCGAGCTGGGCGCGACGCAGGACTTCGCGCTGTCGATCGATCGCGACCTCCCCCTGGTGCGCCTCGACGCCGTGCAGATGGAGCGCGCGCTCGTGAACGTGCTCGAGAACGCGCGGCGCCACTCCGGCGGGCATCCGGTCTCGGTGCGCGCGCGGGCGGTCCGCTCGCTCGCCGGCAGAACGCGCCCGGACGGGCCCGAGCAGCGGAGTGGGGGAGATCGCCTGATCGTGCGCATCGTCGACCGCGGACCCGGGATCCCTCCGGCCCAGCTGGAGCGGGTGTTCGAGCCCTTCTACCGGGCCGGGACTCCGGGCGGGGAGCACCGCGGCTCGGGGCTCGGTCTCGCGATCGCCCGCGGCTTCACCGAGGCCAACGGCGGGACGCTGCACGTCGAGTCGCTGCCCGGCCAGGGGGCCACGTTCGTGTTCGAGATCCCGCTCGAGCGGGAGTGGCACACCGTCGACGCCGCGGCTGCCGACGGTGGAGCCGCCGGGGCCGGGGCCGGGGCCGAGGGCGAGGCCGCCAGGCCCGCGGCGGCGGGCGGCACCGACGCATGAGCCCGGCCGGCGACGCTCCCGAGGAGCGACCCCAGACCCGCGTCCTGGTCGTCGACGACGAGCCGCAGATCGTCCGGGCGCTCAAAGTCGTGCTGCGCGAGGCCGGCTTTCAGGCGGTGGCGGCGGAAACCGCAGCCGAGGCCCTCGACCTGGCAGCTGTGCGGCCGCCGGAGGCCGCGATCGTCGACCTCGTCCTGCCCGACCTCGACGGCGTCGAGCTGACACGCCGGCTGCGCGAGTGGAGCGAGATGCCGATCCTCGTGCTCTCGGCGATCGGCGAGGAGGCGCAGAAGGTGCGCGCGCTGGAGGCCGGGGCCGACGACTACATCACCAAGCCGTTCGGCACGCGCGAGCTCGTCGCGCGCCTGCAGGCGGCCCTGCGCCGGGCCGGCCGCGCGGACGAGGAGCCGGTGGTCTCGGTCGAGGGGCTCGAAGTGGACCTCGCCGCGCGGGTCGTGCGCCGCGACGGAGAGCCCGTGCACCTCACCCCGATCGAGTTCGACCTGCTGCGCGTGCTGATCCGCAACCGGGGGCGGCTGATGACGCACCGCAAGCTGCTCGTCGACGTGTGGGGCCCGGAGTACGTGGACGACATCCAGCCGCTGCGAACCCACATCGCGAGGTTGCGAGGCAAGATCGAGCCGGAGGGCGACGCAGGTCCGCGGCTGATCGTCACCGACCCCGGCGTCGGCTACAGGTTCGCCGGCTAGAGGAAACGCCCGCTCATCGCAGGCGTGCGGGTTTGGGCTCGGCCGACGCGTGTGTCTTCTTTGTCCGCGGCCGTGTTCCGCTCTAGTTGAACGCGACCACGCCGATGAGCGCCGCGAGCCCGACCAGGGCGGGCTCGGGCATCTTGACCCGTCGCTGGATCAGCAGCGCGAAGGCGGCGAAGGAGATCGCGACGGACCATCCGTCTTCGATGACTTGTTCGGCGATCACGATCGCAGCGCCTGCGATCGCGCCGGCGGCGGCGGCCGTGGCGCCCTTGACAAACCCTTGCAGGCGTGGGTGCTGCTCGTGGCGGCGGATGAAGCCGCCGGGGACCACGACGAACAAGTAGACCGGCGCGAATACCGCGACGGTCGCGACGATCGCTCCAGCGAGGCCGTAGACGAGGTAGCCGGCGAACGTCGCCATGATGACGACGGGGCCGGGGCTTATGAGGCCCATCGCTACGGCGTCGACGAACTGCCGCTCGGTGAGCCAGTGGTGCTGATCGACCAGCCCAGAGTGAAGGAACGGCACGATCGCAAGGCCCGAGCCGAACGTGAACGCTCCCGCCTTGGCGAAGAACAGTGCCATCGAGCCGAGCGACGCACCCGACCCCGTCCAAGCGAGCCCGCGCACGACCCCGAGCGGGCCGAGGGGAGCGAGGCCGGCTGCTCCCCTGAGGCGCGGCAGGCCGCCACCGTAGTAGGTGGCGCCGAACGCGCCGGCGGCCAGGAACAGCCAAACGATCTCGGCGCCTGAGATGACCGTCGCCGCGCACAGGATCGCGGCGATCGTCCAGAGCATCGGGTCCTGCTTGTTCGTCGAGCGTGCGAGCTTGTAGGAGGCGATCGCGATGATCGCCAGCACCGCCGGGCCAACGCCGCGGAAGACCGCGTGGACCCAACCGAGCCCTTGATATTCGGCGTAGAGGACCGCAATCGCCGTCACGATCAAGAACGGCGGGGCCACGAACGGCACCGCAACCGCCAGCGAGCCACGCGCGCCGGCTTGCAGGTAGCCGAACCACATCGCGGCCTGAGCGGCAAGCGGGCCGGGCATCGTCTGCCCCACCGCGAGCGCCTGCTGAAACTCCCGCTCGCTGAACCAGCGGCGCTCCTCGACGAGATCGCGCTGCATGTACCCCACGAGCGCGATCGGACCACCGAACCCGCTCCCGCCGAGCTTCAGGAAATAGCGCACCAACCCGGCAAGCGTGCGCTCACCGGCACACTCAGCGTCGCTGAGGCTGTGGTCGGAGGATCGCCCCACGATCGCGCCAGTCTAAGCCGGCGCCCGGTGCGCGCCGCGAGGCTGTGTGAGCGGTGGCCGCCGACAGCCGCCGGCTGGTGACACAGGAGCGACGGAACGCGCCTCACGGCCTCGCGGCCGGCCGTGAACCACCGTCACGAAATCGTTATGCAGGTCGGTCCGATCGTCACGTGAGCGTGACGGCCGGGCATCGATAGTGATCGCCATGGACATCGTGGCAATCCTCGTCGGGATCGGCGTCTTCGCCCTTCTCCTCGTGCTGATCGAGGGAGTCGACAGGGTATGACCCTCTCGCTTCCCGCAGCCTTCTTCGTCGCCCACATGAGCGGCGCCGACTTCTTCGGCCTGGTCGTGTCGGTGATCCTGATCGCCTACCTGTTCTACGCGCTGATCCGCGGAGAGAAGCTCTAGATGACGTTCGCCGGCTGGCTCACGATCGCCGCGTTCGCGCTGATCCTCACGCTCGGCGCTCTGCCCCTCGGCACCTACATGGCGAAGGTGTACACGGGCGAGCGGGTGTTCCTCTCGCCGCTGCTCGGCCGCCCGGAGCGGCTGCTGTACCGCCTCCTGCGCGCCGAGGAGGCGAAGGAGCAGGACTGGAAGTCCTACGCGAAGAGCCTGCTGATCTTCTCGCTCGCGGGCTGGCTGCTGCTGTACGCGATCCTGCGCACGCAGAGCGCCTTCTTCGTCCCCCACGGGTTGAACCCGCTCGGCTTTCACTCCGCGCCGTGGAACGTCACCTTCAACACCACCTCGTCGTTCGTGACGAACACGAACTGGCAGTACTACGGCGGCGAGACGACGATGACCTACCTCAGCCAGATGCTCGGCCTGACGGTGCAGAACTTCCTCTCCGCCGGCGTCGGCATCTGCGTCGCGGCCGCGCTGGTGCGCGGCATCGTCGCACGGACCGGCAAGGGCATCGGCAACTTCTGGCGCGACATCGTGCGCACGATCCTCTACGTGCTGCTGCCGATCTCCGTGCTCGGCGCGATCGTGCTCGTCTCCCAGGGCGTGATCCAGAACTTCTCCAGCTACCTGACGGCTCACACCGTCACCGGATTGACGCAATCGATCGCGATGGGCCCCGTCGCCTCCCAGGAGGTCATCAAGGAGCTCGGCACGAACGGCGGCGGCTTCTTCAACGTCAACTCGGCGCACCCGTTCGAGAACCCGACGGCCTTCACCAACTTCTTCGAGATGCTGCTCGTGCTGATCATCCCGGCGGCGCTCGTCTTCATGTACGGGCGCATGGTCGGCAACCGCCGCCAGGGCTACGCGGTCTACGGGGTGATGATGTTCATGTTCCTCGGAGGCGTGATCGTCGCCTACATCGCCGAGGCCCACGGCTCGCCCGCGCAGCACGCCGCGGGCCTGCACACGCACGCGATCGCCGGCTCGACCGGCGGCAACATGGAAGGCAAGGAGCAGCGCTTCGGGATCGCGGGCTCGGCCCTGTTCGACGTCGTGACGACCGTGACCTCGTGCGGGGCCGTCAACAGCGCGATCGAGTCCTTCACCGGCATCGGCGGAGCCGTGCCGTTCGCCAACCTCTCGGCCAGCGAGGTGATCTTCGGCGGCGTCGGCACGGGCCTCTACTCGATGCTGCTCTACGTCCTGATCGCGGTCTTCATCGGCGGCCTGATGGTCGGTCGCACGCCCGAGTGGCTGGGCAAGAAGCTCGAGGTCAGGGAGATCAAGCTCTCCGGCCTCGCGATCCTGATCACGCCCTTGGCGGCCCTGTTCGCGACCGCGCTGGCGGTCGCGAGCCACGCCGGCCGCGCGTCCGTCTCGGCGCTCGGCAAGGGACCGCAGGGGTTCTCCGAGTCCCTCTACGCATACCTCTCCCAAGCCAACAACAACGGCTCGGCGTTCGCCGGCTACACGGGCTTCATCCAGCCCAACGCAGGCAACATCGGCGCCCACGGCGTGACCTCCGCGGACGTGCTCGGCGGCCTGGTGATGCTGTTCGCGCGCTTCGGCCCGATCGTCGTCACGCTCGCCGTCGCCGGAGCCCTTGCGGGCAAGCGCGTCACCCCGGTCGGCCTCGGCACGATGCGCACCGACAACACGACCTTCGCCGTGCTGCTGATCGGAGTCGTGCTGCTCGTCGGCGCACTCACCTTCTTCCCCGCCCTGCTGCTCGGTCCCGTCGTCCAGGGCCTGACGGGACACCTGTACTGACATGCGCCGGGACATCGTCACATCCGCCCTCGCGATCGTGCTCTTCACGGTGCTGCTCGGGATCGTCTACCCGCTGCTGATCACGGGTGTGAGTCAGGTTGCCTTCCCCGGCGACGCCAACGGTCAGAAGGTCTACGTGAACGGAAAGCTCGTCGGTTCGAAGATCATCGGCCAGAGCTTCAGGCGGCCGGTGCTCGAGAAGAACGGCAAGCCCAAGGAGGAAGAAGGGGAACTCGTCACCGAAGCCGACCCGCGCTACTTCCAGTCGCGCCCGTCGGCGACCGAAGGCGGTGCCTACAACGCCGCCGCCAGCACGTTCTCCAACCGCGGCCCCAACGACAAGGTGACCAAGGAAGAAGACGAAGCGAACGCCAAGGAATACCTTGAGCTGAACAAGCCCTATGACGCGAGCCTGACCGTCGCGCAGATCCCGGTGGACGCCGTGAACACCTCCGCCTCGAACCTCGACCCCGAAATCTCGCAGGCCAACGCGTGGATCCAGGCGCACCGCGTCGCCGCCAAGCGCGGCCTCTCGCTGGGCGCGGTCGACGCGCTGATCGCGAGGCACACCGACTCGCGCGGTCTCGGCTTCACGGGCGAGCGCGGCGTGAACGTGCTCGAGCTGAATCTCGCCCTCGACCGTCTCACCGGAGGAACGCGCTGATGTCCGCACAGGTACCGGTCGCTCACGAGCGTCAGGCGATCTCGCTGTTCCAGCGGGAGATCGTGGCGCGCGCGCTGATCGACAGCTTCAAGAAGCTCGACCCGCGGGTGCAGGTGCGAAACCCGGTCATGTTCGTGGTCGAGATCGGCTCTGTGATCACGACCGTCACGTGGCTGATCCAGGCGTTCGGCGGCAAGCCGCTCGGCGGCGGCAACGAGCCGGCCTGGTACACGTTCCTGATCGCGGTCTGGCTGTGGCTGACGGTCGTCTTCGCGAACATGGCCGAGGCCTTCGCTGAGGGTCGCGGTCGCGCCCAGGCCGACACGCTGCGGTCGATGCGCAAGGAGACCGTGGCGCGGATGCGCGACGGATCCACCAAGGCGGCCGCCGAGCTGACGCGCGGCGACGTCGTGGTCGTGCCGGCGGGCGAGCTGATCCCCGGTGACGGCACCGTCATCGAGGGGATCGCGACGGTCGACGAGTCGGCGATCACCGGCGAGTCCGCGCCGGTTATCCGCGAGTCCGGCGGAGACCGCAGCGCCGTGACTGGCGGGACGCGGGTGACATCGGATCAGATCGTCGTCGAAATCACGCAGGAGCCCGGCCAGTCCTTTCTGGACCGGATGATCGCCTTGGTCGAGGGCGCCGAGCGGCGCAAGACACCGAACGAGATCGCGCTCAACATCCTGCTCGCGGCGCTGACCCTGATCTTCATGATCGTCGTCGTGACGCTGCGCCCGTTCGGGCTCTTCAGCGGCACCTCGATCTCCGAGACGACGCTGATCGCGCTGCTCGTGGCGCTGATCCCGACGACGATCGGCGCGCTGCTCTCGGCGATCGGGATCGCCGGGATGGACCGCCTCGTGCGGCGCAACGTGCTGGCGCTCTCCGGGCGTGCCGTCGAGGCCTCGGGCGACGTCGACGTGCTGCTGCTCGACAAGACCGGCACGATCACGATCGGCAACCGGCTCGCCTCGGAGTTCGTGCCGATGCCGGGCGTGGCGGAGTCCGAGCTGGCCGAGGTGGCGCAGCTCGCCTCGCTGGCCGACGAGACACCGGAGGGCCGCTCGATCGTCGTGCTGGCAAAGCAGTACGGCATCCGCGAGCACGACATGCACACGCTGAACGCCGAGTTCGTCCCGTTCACGGCCCAGACGCGCATGAGCGGGGTGAACCTCGACGGCCACCAGCTCCGCAAGGGCGCCGGCGACGCGATCATCGATCTCGTGATCCGCGAAGGCGGCTCCCCGCCGCCCGAGCTGCAGGTCCAGCTCGACCGGATCGGCAACGAGGGAGGCACTCCGCTGGCGGTCGCGCGCGACAGCCAGGTGCTCGGCGTGATCTACCTGAAGGACACGATCAAGGAGGGCATGAAGGCTCGCTTCGACCAGCTCCGCGCGATGGGCATCAAGACCGTGATGGTGACCGGCGACAACCGCCTGACCGCGGCGAAGATCGCCGAGGAGTCGGGCGTCGACGACTTTCTCGCCGAAGCGACCCCCGAGCGCAAGCTCGCGCTGATCCGCGAGCAGCAGGCCGAGGGGCGGCTCGTGGCGATGACCGGCGACGGCACCAACGACGCGCCCGCGCTCGCCCAGGCCGATGTCGGCGTGGCGATGAACACGGGTACCCAGGCCGCCCGCGAGGCGGGGAACATGGTCGACCTCGACTCCAACCCGACGAAGCTGATCGAGATCGTCGAGGTCGGCAAGCAGCTGCTGATCACGCGCGGCGCCCTGACGACGTTCTCGATCGCCAACGACATCGCCAAGTACTTCGCGATCCTGCCCGCGGTGTTCATCAGCACGTACGCCGTCTCGCCGGGGGACAAAGGGCCCCTGCACGTGCTGAACGTCATGGGTCTCGGCACGCCCCGCAGCGCGATCGTCTCGGCGATCATCTTCAACGCGGTCGTGATCCCGCTGCTGATCCCGCTCTCGCTGCGCGGGGTTCGCTACCGGCCGATCGGAGCGAGCGCGCTGCTGCGGCGCAACCTTCTGATCTACGGCCTCGGGGGGATCGTCGCGCCGTTCGTCGGCATCAAGCTGATCGACCTGATCGTGCACAACCTGCTCGGCGGCTGAGCGGGAGCTCGCCCTCATCCGACCGTTGCGAGGCCGCCGTGAGCACATCGGAGACGACCGATCGAGGGCGCCTGAAGGTGTTCCTCGGCATGGCCGCCGGCGTCGGCAAGACCTACCGGATGTTGCTCGAGGGCCACGCTGAGGCGCAGGCCGGCCGCGACGTCGTGATCGGGCTGCTGGAGACGCACGGTCGCGCGGAGACGGCTCAGCTCGGCCGCGGCCTGGAGGCGCTGCCGCGGCGGTACGTGCGCTACCGCGGCGCGGCGCTCGAAGAGATGGACCTGCCGGCGATCCTCGCCCGCTCGCCGCAGCTGTGCCTGATCGACGAGCTCGCCCACTCAAACGCCCCGGGCACCGAGCACGCCAAGCGCTGGGAGGACGTCGAGGAGGTGCTCGAGCGGGGAATCGACGTGCTCTCGACGCTCAACGTCCAGCACCTGGAGTCGCTCAACGACCACATCACCGAGCTGAGCGGGATCCGCGTGCGCGAGACGATTCCCGACGCGATCCTCGGCCGCGCCGATGAGGTCGTGCTGATCGACCTCACGCCGGAGGCCCTGCTCGACCGCCTGCGCGCCGGCAAGGTCTACCCGGCCGAGCGCATCGACGCGGCGCTCAACAACTTCTTCCGAATCGAGAACCTGTCCGCGCTGCGCGAGGTGGCGCTGCGGCAGGTCGCCGAAGAGGTCGGGGCCAAGCGCCTCACCACCGAGCTGCTCGGCAGCCGCGAGGAGAGCCTCGCGGCGGACGCCCCGCAGGCCGTCGGCGAGCGGCTGCTCGCTCTGGTCGAGCCCTACCCGGGCGCCCAGCGGCTCGTGCGGCGAGCCTGGCGCTCGGCGCAGCGGCTCGGCGCGGACCTGGACCTGCTGTGGGTGCGCCCGCCCGGGCGGACCCTCTCGGAGGATCGGGAGAACTCGCTCGCGGCGCTCGGCCAGCTCGCGTCGGTGCTCGGCGCGCGGTTGCTCGTCGAGGAATCCGACGACGTCGCGGCGACGATCGCCGAGACGGCGGCGCGGCGCGGCACGACCTACATCCTGATCGGCGGCTCGCGTGCCCCGCGCGGGCTCGCGCGCCTGCGCAGGCCGCTGCCGCAGCGTCTGATGGAGCTGCTCCCGGGCGTCGACGTGCGCATCGTCGCCGAGCGCTCGCGGCGGCCGGACGGGGAGGAGCCGTGAGCGCGTACGCGGTCTTCGCGATCGCCGCCGCGGCCGCCCTCGCCGGCATCGGCGCCGGCTACTGGCTGCCCCCCCACGGCCGGCTCGCCTTCAGGGACCGGCCCCGCGCGGTGCGGCGGATCCTGCTCCCATTCACGGGGCAGGCGATCTCGCGGCGCTCGTTCGAGGCCGCGGTGCGCCTCGCCAAGGCCGAGAACGCGACGATCATGCCCGCCTTCCTGGCGCGCGTGCCGATGAACCTGCCGCTCGACTCCGCGCTCCCGGTGCAGTGCGCGAGCGGCATGTCGCTGCTGGAGGCGATCGAGCAGCGGGCGGGTTCGCAGGGCATCCCCGTCGACTCCCGCGTCGGGCGCGGGCGCTCGCCCCGCGACGCGCTGCGCTCGCTGCTGGACGCCGAGCACTTCGATCGCATCATCGTCTCGGCCGAGGAGGATCCTCGCCGCGGCCTGAGCTACGAGGACCTGCGCTGGCTGCTCGAGCGGGTGCCGGCGGAGATCATGATCGTGCGGCCGGCGCCCGAGGACCACCGCCGCATCTCGGCCGGCGCGGTCAGCGGTCACTTCTAAAGCCCCGCCGGGACGCCCCCGGGGGTGGACGCCGCCGAGAGGTCCCCGGGTGACGCCCGGGCCGGAGCCTATGTTTCCCGGCATGACGATCGGCAAGGCCAGAGCGGAGCACCCCGATCGCGCCGAGGCCAGCGGCTTCAGCTTCACGGTGCCGTGCCTGGACTCGATCGACGAGGCGGCGATCGCCGACCACCTCGCCCGCGACCACTTCTTCTGGCTGGATCTGACGGGCCCGGGGGAGCAGGAGATCGACCGCCTGCGCGAGCTGTTCGACTTCCATCCCCTGGCCCTCGAGGACGCGCTCCACTTCGGCCAGCGTCCGAAGCTCGACGTCTACGGGGACTACGTGTTCATCGTCTTCTACGGAGCGCTCGAGGGCGACGCCGGGAGCGGGGCGAACCTGCAGGAGGTGCAGATGTTCCTCTCCGGCAAATACCTGATCACGATCCACCGGGACCCGCTGCCCGCGCTCGACGATCAGCAGTCGCGGCTGCAGGGCCAGGTGCTGCACAGCGAGCAGTTCCTGCTCTACCGCGTCTTCGACGCGTTGACCGACAGCTTCTTCCCGCCGCTCGCACGGATGGACGAGGAGATCGACGAGCTGGAGGCGGCGGTGCTCTCGGGCCCGACGGACGAGCAGCTGCAGCGGCTGTTCGCGATGAAGCGGGCGCTGGTCGCGATGCGCAAGGTCGTGACGCCGCAGCGGGACCTGTTCGCGCGCTCGATCGACCAGCTCGCCGAGCTGCCCGGACTGAAGCTCGACGAGCGGGACTACTTCCGCGACGTATACGACCACCTGATTCGGATCTCCGACCTGATCGACTCCTACCGCGACCTCCTCAGCAGCACGACCGACCTGTATCTCTCGACCGTCAGCAACCGCCAGAACGAGGTGATGAAGCAGCTCGCGATCGTCGGCACGATCTTCCTGCCGCTCTCGTTCATCACGGGGTTCTTCGGGATGAACTTCGGGTGGCTCGTCGGGACGGGCATCTCGCCGACGTGGACGTTCTTCGTGATCGGCCTCGGCAGCATGCTCGCGACCTGCGTGGGGCTCCTCTTCTTCTTCCGCCGTCGCGGCTGGATGTGAGGTCTGAGGCCGCCGCTCAGGCCAGCGCGGAGACGATCGCGAGCGCGGCGTAGAGCGAGATCAGCGCTGCGCCCGAGCGCCACGTGCTGCGCCCGCGGGCGGTCAGCGCGGCCGCGCCTCCCGCGGCCAGGGCGAGCGCGGCCAGCTCGTAGCCGTTGAACACCATCGCCATCGGCGACGGGCCGATCGCGAACGAGACCAGCACGACGAGCGGGGCGAGCAGCAGCCCTACCTGGGCGGAGGAGCCGACCGCGATGCTGACAGTCAGATCGAGCTTGTCCTTCGTCGCGGCCACGACGGCCACCCAGTGCTCGGCCGCGTTGCCGACGATCGCGACGACGATCAGCCCGATGAAGAACTGCGAGAGGCCGATCTGGCTGGAGGCGTGCTCGACTGAGCCGACGAGCGTGTCGCTGGCGACGGCGACGAGCGCCGCGGCGATCGCGAGCACGCCGAGCGCGCGCCGTCGCGACCACCGCGGCCGCGGGCGCTGCGCGCCTGCGGGGAACCCCGTGCTGTGGGCGCGCAGCGAGACCACGACCCCCCTCGCGTAGGCGGCGATCAGCCCCACGGCGAGGACGATCGAGAGCGCTTCCAGGCCGGGCCCGAAGTCCGCGCGTCCCGCGCCCACGGCCGGCAAGGGATCGCCCTGCGCGAGCCGCACGAGCGAGGGAACGACGAGCGCCGCGGTCCCCGCGAGCAGCGTCGCGGACTGCGCGCGTGCGGCGCGGGCGCTGAACAGCTGCACTTCTCGGCGACGTCCGCCCGCGAACATCGCCGCGCCGAGCACGAGCAGGGCGTTGCCGATCACCGAGCCGACGAGCGAGGCCTTGACGACCTCCTGCAGACCGTCCGCGAGCGCGAAGAGCGCGATGATCAGCTCCGGGGCGTTGCCGAACGTGACGTTCAGGAGGCCCGCGACCCCAGGCCCGGAATGCTCGGCCAGCTGCTCGGTCGCGTCGCTCATCAGCGACGCCGCCGGGATCACTCCGAGCGCCGAGGCGACGAACACGAAGGTTGCGGAGACGCCCAGCAAGTCGAGGATCACCGCCGCCGGGACGAAGCCGCCCAGGTAGTACAGGCGGGGCACCCCTCGGACCCTAGCCTGCGGTGCGCCGCGATGGGCCTTCACGGAATCGTTATGCGCCCCGGGCCGATCGTCACATGGGCGCAATCGGGGCGGTGGAACACTCGATCTGTCCAATCCCCTCGGTTCATCCCGGAGGTGCTCTTCATGAGTGCTCACGCCCACAATCACTCCTCGTCGGTCGAGCCGGCACGGCGCGCCCAGACGGACGTCACGGCGCCGCGACGCCGGGTTCGGGCCGGCTCGGATGGCTCTTCCCCGGGTCTGCGGCTGAAGGTTCGCCTGACGCGCGGCCGCCTCGAGCGCAGGATCGCGGCGGGCGAGCCCCGCGGCAGCTCTCCCGAGCTGGCGCTTCGCGAAGCGCAGCTGACCGACCCGCGCAGCCAGCGGCGGATCGCGCGCGACCTGCGACGTGTGGTCGCCTACGCCGACGCGCACCGCTCGGGCAGGGCGATCTCATCGGTCGTGATCGACGCGCGCATGGTGCGGCGTGGACGCTGGGCGATCGTCGAGCTCGCAGAGCAGCTGGAACGGGCGGGCAAGGTCGACCCCCGCGGCGTCGTCCTCGCCCGGGAGCTGCTCACCGACGGCTCGGGCCCGCTCTTCAACCGACACGCCGACCGGACCGTCGCCAGGGCCGCCCGCGACGTCCGCGACGCGCTCGACGGCCGCCTCGTCGCCGCGGGACTCTGAGCATGAGCGCAGCGTCCCGGAGCGACTCCGCCGTCGGGTCGAGCGCCCCGCGATCACGCTCGTCGACGACGGGCCGCAGCCCGCTGTTCGATCCCCGCGCCGCTCGGTCCGTCACCGAGGCGGCTCGGGAAGCGACCGAGATGCTCGGAGCAGACCGAGGCGTCGGCTCTCAGACCGCGGTCCCGACCAGGACGGCGACGAACACCGCGTACGCGGCCACGATCGCGTAGCCCTCGGCGCGGGCGAGGCCGCGGCGGGTATAGGCGAACAGCAGCGCGAGGCACGTGATCCCGAGCGCGGAGGCGGCGACGAACGTCGTCTGCGCCGACGCCGAGGCGATCCCCACGAAGGTGGTCGGGAGGAGCAGCCCCGCGATGATGTTGATCGCGTTGCTGTTCAGCGACGTGCTGAGCACGGCCGGGCCGCGCCCGCGCAGGGCCAGGTAGACGCCGGCGACGGCGTTGGGCAGGCTCGTCACCGCCGCAAGGGCGATCCCGCCGACGACGATCGCCGGCACGCCGTGGTGGGCGCCGAGTGTCGAGGCGGAGCGCTCCATCGCGATGCTCGCGCCGATCACGACCGCCGTCCCGAAGAGCGCCACCAGCACGTCGCGCGCGCCGCCCCGGCGCGGGTGGATCGCCGCCTCGAGCTCCTGCTCCTCCTCGCTGATCGCCGCCACCAGCCAGCGCGTCCAGGTACCGGGGAGCGGCAGC
>DATNBM010000081.1:0-44807 GCA_035571915.1 Solirubrobacteraceae bacterium
ACCATCGGCACGAGCAGCGCCTCGCCCCCGTCGGCGGGTCGCACCTCGAGCGCCTCGCAGGAGGGCAGCTCGATCAGGCGGCTGACGACCCCGAGCAGCCGCGCCCCGTCGCGCACCTCGCAGCCCTCCAGTTCGTGGGCCCACCACTCGCCCTCGCCGAGCGCGGGGGCGGCCTGTGCGGCGACGGTCAGCTCCTGACCGCGCAGCCTTTCCGCGTCCTCCCGCGAGGAGAGCCCCTCCAGGCGGACGATCGGGCGCGCGTCGGTGCCGGCTCGCCTGACGATCTCGAGGGCCGCCCCGCCGACCGAGACGATCCCCCCCTGCGAGAGCAGCCGGGGTTTGCCCCGCGTCACGTAGAAGCTTCCGTCGAGCCCGTGCGGGCGTCCCACGCGTCCCGCCGAGATCGACGCGTCTGCGGAGTCCGGGCCGGCGGAGTCCGGGCCGGCGGCGGGCCGATCCTCGCCGGGGGCCGTCAATCGACGATGTCGACGAGCACGTGGCGGTCCTCTCCGGCCGCCGCGGCTTTGACGACCGAGCGCAGCGCGTGGGCGGTCCGTCCGCCCCGGCCGATCACGCGGCCGTAGTCGTCCGCGCCGACGCAGAGCTCGAGGACGATCGTCCCGTCGTCCTCCTCGAACTGCTCGACCGTCACGGCCTCGGGGTCGTCGACGAGACCTTCAGCCAGGTACTCGAGGAGCCGTTTCGGGTTCTCGGCCGGCATCGGCGCTACCGGCGGCCTCTAGCCGGTCCGCGTCTCGATGCCCTGGATGCGAAGCAGCTTGCGGACAGTGCCGGAGGGCTGCGCGCCACGCGCGAGCCAGCTCCGCGCCCGCTCCTCGTCGATCACGATCGTCGAGGGGTCCGTCTGGGCGTTGTAGTGACCGATCGTCTCGATCACGCGACCGTCGCGCGGGGAGCGCTGGTCGGCGACGACGACGCGCCACATCGGATCCTTCTTGCCGCCCACTCGCGTGAGCCTCAGCCTGACTGCCACGTTTTCCTCTCTGCTGCTTTCAAGAACGGCGGGCCCACGGGAGCCCTGAAGCAGACAAGCTTAGACGGTGGGCGCTCCGGGAGCCCCTTTGTTCGACGTGCGCCGTATCAGCGCGCGTTTCTCATCAGCGCGCCGATGTCCGGCATCTTGCCTTTCCCGACCTGGCGCATCACCTTGCGCATCTGCCCGAACTGCTTGATCAGCCGGTTGACCTGCTGGACGTTGGTGCCCGAGCCGCGGGCGATGCGCAGCCGCCGCGAGCCGTTGATGATCTCCGGCCGGCGGCGCTCCGCGGGGGTCATCGAGAGCACGATCGCCTGGATCCGGTCGAGCTCGCGTTCGTCGACCTTCATGTTCGAGAGCTGGTGGCCGGCGAGGCCGGGGAGCATCCCGAGGATCGACGTCAGGGGTCCCATTTTTCGGACCATCTTGAGCTGGTCGAGGAAGTCGTCGAGGCCGAATTCGTTCTTGCGCAGCTTGCGTTCCATCGCCTGCGCGTCGGCTTCGTCGAACTCCCGCTCGGCCTTCTCGATCAGGCTCATCACGTCGCCCATGCCGAGGATCCGCTGGGCGATCCGGTCGGGATGGAAGCGCTCGAACTGGTCGAGCTTCTCGCCGGTGGAGGCGAACAGGATCGGCTTCCCGGTGACGGCTTTGACCGACAGGGCGGCGCCGCCGCGGGCGTCGCCGTCGAGCTTGCTCATCACGACGCCGTCGAACTGGACCGCCTCGGCGAAGCTCTCGGCGACGTTGACCGCGTCCTGGCCGGTCATCGCGTCGACGACCAGCAGCACGTCGTCGGGCTCGACGGCGTCGCGGATCCTGACGAGCTCGTCCATCAGCTCGGTGTCGACGTGCAGACGCCCGCTCGTGTCGACGATCAGGACGTCCTTGCCGTCCTCCCGGGCGCGCCCCAGCGCCCACTTCGCGATCTCGACGGGGTCCTTGTCGGTGCCTTGCTCGTAGACCGTCGCGCCGGCCTGCGCGCCGACCTTGACGAGCTGGTCGACGGCGGCGGGCCGGTAGACGTCGCAGGCGGCGACGGCGACCGAGGAGGAGCGCTCCTCGCGCAGCCAGCGGGCGAGCTTCGCGGTCGCGGTCGTCTTGCCGGAGCCCTGCAGGCCGGCCATCAGGATCACCGTCGGGGGGCTGGAGGCGAACGCGAGCTCGGCGCTCTCGGCCTCGGGGCCCCCGCCCATCAGCGCGGTCAGCTCCTCGCCGACGATCTTCACGACCTGCTGGCCCGGGTTGAGCTTGCCGACGACGTCCTCGCCGAGGCAGCGCTCCTTCAGGTGCGAGGTGAACTCGCGGACGACCTTGAAGTTGACGTCCGCCTCGAGCAGCGCGAGGCGGATCTCCCGCATCGCCGCGTCGACGTCCTGCTCGGTGAGGCTCCCGCGCTGGCGGACCTCGCCGAGCGTCGCCTGGAGTTTCTCCGAGAGGGACTCGAACATCGGGTGATTCTCGCAGCCCGGAGGCCGGCGTCAGCCGCCGAGCGGCGACATCGAGCCGGCCCGCTTCGCCTCTCTAGCTCTCGTGCGGCGGCGCGGGCGGGCGCCCGAGCGCGGGCGGGCTCTCCTCGCCGCCCTTCTTCGCCCCGCCCCTGAGGGCGGCGCCGATGCCGTCGAAGGCCTGGGCGAACTCCGACGGGATCACGAACACCTTGTTGGCGTCGCCTTCGGCGAGCGTCGGCAGCATCTTCAGGTATTCGTAGCTGAGCAGCTCGTGGTCGGGGCGGCCCTCGTGGATCGCGGTGAAGACGGTGTCGATCGCCTTCGCTTCCCCTTCGGCCTGCAGGATCGCCGCTTCCTTCTGCCCCTCGGCGGTCAGGACGGCCGCCTGCTTCTCCCCTTCGGCGGTGAGGATCGCGGCCTGCTTCTCGCCTTCGGCCGTCAGGATCGCGGCGCGGCGGTCGCGCTCGGCGCGCATCTGCTTCTCCATCGCCGTCTTGATGTCCGGCGGCGGGTCGACCGACTTGATCTCGACCCGGTTGATGCGGATCCCCCACTTGCCCGTCGCCTCGTCGAGCACCGTCCGCAGCTCCGCGTTGACGTTCTCGCGCGAGGTCAGCGTCGCCTCGAGCGTGAGTCCGCCGATCACGTTGCGCAGCGTCGTCACGGTCAGCTGCTCGATCGCCTGCAGCGGCGAGGCGATCTCGTACGTCGCCGAGCGGGGGTCGGTGATCGTGAAATAGAGGACGGTCTCGATGCCGACGACGACGTTGTCCTCGGTGATGACCGACTGGGGGGCGAAGTTGACGACCTGCTCGCGCAGGTCGACGAGCGGGCGCACCCGCTCGATGAACGGCGTGACGATCGTCAGGCCCGGCTCAAGCGTGCGGCTGTAGCGGCCGAGCCGCTCGACGACGCCGGCCCGCGCCTGGGGGATCACCCGGATCGAGCGCGCCGCGACGACCAGGGCGAACACGACGATCACTGCGATCACGATCAACGCTGCCATCAGGTGATGCCCCTTTCCGACGGGTTCGAGTTGTTCAACAGCCTACCCCTGCGACGCTCAGGGCATGACGAGGGCGGTCGCGCCCTTGATCTCCATGACCTCGACGCGCTGTCCCGCCTCGATCACCTCGTCGTCGGCGTAGCTGCGCGCCGTCCACACCTCGCCCCCGTCGATCCTCACGCAGCCGACCCCCTCGTGGTTGGCGATCCGCTCGAGCACCATCGCGTGGCGGCCGACGAGCGCGGCCGCGCCGGTTCGGATCGGGGGCGGCAGGCGGCGGTGGCGCTTGGCGACGGGGCGCAACGTGGCGATCACGATCGCGGAGGTCGCGACGAACATCACGGCGCTGAGGGCGACCCCGACGCCGAGCAGGCTGAGCGCCGCGGCGACGGCCGCGCCGACGGCGAAGGGCAACAGGTAGAAGCCGCCCTGGTGCATCTCCCCCACCCCGAGGACCGCGGCGGCCAGCAGCCAAAGGATCCACATACTTGGAGGTTAGCTCTCCGCGATCAGCGCGCGGGCGAAGTCCTGCGGGTCGAACGGCCGCAGGTCCTCCAGCGACTCGCCGATCCCGATCAGCTTCACGGGCAGCGAGAGCTCCCGCGCGATCGCCAGGGCGATGCCGCCCCGGGCGGTGCCGTCGAGCTTCGTGAGCACGACGCCGGTCACGCCCGCGGCCTCCGCGAACAGCCTCGCCTGGCGCAGGCCGTTCTGGCCGGTCGTCGCGTCGATCGTCAGCAGCGTCTCGTGCGGCGCCCCCTCGAGCTGGCGGGAGATCACCCGCCGGACCTTCGTGAGCTCGCCCATCAGGTCGTCCTGGGTGTGCAGCCTGCCCGCCGTGTCGACGATCACCACGTCGACGCCCTTGGCCCGTGCCTGGGCGATCGCCTCGAACGCGACGGCTCCCGGGTCCGAGCCGGCCTCGCCCGTGACGATCTCGCATTCGGCCCGCTCGGCCCAGCCGGCGAGCTGCTCGGCCGCGGCGGCCCGGAACGTGTCCGCGGCGCCAAGCAGGACGCTCGCCCCGAGTTCCTTGCGCAGGTGCCAGGCGAGCTTCCCGATCGTCGTCGTCTTGCCGGTCCCGTTGACGCCGACGGCCATGATCACCGTCGGCTTCGGCCGCACGTCGATCCGCCACTCCCCCGTTTCCGCCGTCTCGGCCAGCAGTCCGATCAGGCGCTCGGAGAGCTGCTCGCCGCCCTCCAGGTCGCCGGCCGAGACTTCGGTCTCGAGCGTCGAGACGACCGAGGCGGTGGTCGCGGCGCCCACGTCGGCCATGATCAGGGCCTCCTCGAGGCGTTCCCACGCCTCCGCGTCGAGGGTCGAGAAGAGCGTCGCCTGGATCTCGGAGCCGAGCGCCTGGCGGGTCTTGCTCATCGACTCGCGCAGGCGGCGGAACAGGCCGCGGCGGCGCTCGGGCTGCCCCTCCTCGGCGCCACCCTCCCGCTGCTCGCCGGTGATGAAGAGTTCGCTCCAGTCTCGCGCCACGGCGGCGCGATGATAGCGGCGGTCGGCCGCTCCGCTAGGCGAGCGCCGCTACCGGAGCCTCTTCGGGCTCCTCGCTCGGGAGCCGCCTGGAGAGCACCTTCGAGACCCCGTCGCCGCCCATCGAGACCCCGAACAGCCAGTCCGCGGCCTCCATCGTCCGCTTCTGGTGGGTGATCACGATGAACTGGGCGCGGCCCGCGTAGCGGCGCAGCAGCGCCAGGAAGCGGTCGAGGTTCAGGTCGTCGAGCGCGGCCTCGACCTCGTCGAGGATGTAGAACGGGCACGGCTTGGCGAGGAACACGGCGAACAGGAACGCGAGCGCCGTCATCGACTTCTCCCCGCCCGAGAGCAGCGTCAGGCGCTTGCTCGACTTGCCCGCCGGGGTGATCTCGATCTCGACGCCCGGGAGCTGCTCCTCGGCCGGATCCTCCTCGCGCGCCTCCGCCTCGGCGGCGGCTTCGATCGCCTCCTCGGAGCTCTCGCCCTCGGGCAGCGGCTGCCCGCCGAGCACGGGCCGGGGGGTCTGCTCGTCCTCGACGAGGCGCAGCCGTCCGCTGCCGCCCGGGAAGACGTCCCCGACGAGCTCTTCGAAGTTCTTGGCCGCCGCGTTGAACGTCGCCTCGAAGGTCTCCTCGATCTGCCGGTCGGTCTCCTTGATCAGAGTGCGCAGCTCGCGCAGCGCGGTCTCCAGGTCCGAGCGCTGCGCCTCTAGCTCCTCGACGTGCGCGATCGCCTCCGCGTACTCGTCCTGGGCTAGCGGGTTGACCGGCCCGAGCTGCTCGCGGCGTCGCGTGAGCCGCTGGACCCGACCCTCGAGCTCCTCGCGGCGCTCCGCGCTGAGGGGCTCGGTGGGCTCCTCGGGCTGCTCGGCCTCCTGGCGCGCGACGCCGAAGCCGAGGCGCTCGGCGACCGATGCGCTCTCGAGCTCCGCCTCGGCGGCCTGGTCTCGCAGCCGCTGGGCGCTGACCTCGGCGGCGGTGACCGCCTCGCCGGCCGCGCGCAGCGCCGCCTGGATCTGGGCCTCCTCGGCGGCGCACTCGCGCAGCCTGCCCGCCATCTCCTCGCCAGCGCGGCGGTCCGCCGCCAGCTCGGCCTCGAGCACCTCGAGACGTCCTGCCAGGGCCGAGGAGGCGGCCTGGATCGCCTCGGCGAGGCGCTCGGCGCGCGGCATCGCGGCCCGGTCGGCCTCTAGCTGAGCGGCGAGCCGCAGGCCGCGTAGGCGGCGCGCCTCGCGCTGGGCGGCGAGCTGCTCGGCCTGGCGGCGCTCGGCCGCCAGCTCGCCCTCGATCTCGGCCTTGCGCACCGCCAGGGGACCCTCCGCGGGAGCGGAGCGGCGCTGCTCGATCAGCCACTCCGAGCGGCGCACCGCCTCGGCGGCCTCCGCCACGGCACGGTCGGCCGCGCGCAGCGCGTCGTCGGCGCCGGTCCGCGCGGCTTCGGCCGCGCGCACGCCCTCGAGCGCCCGCTCGCCGGCCGCCTTCGCCTCGACCTCGGCCTGCGCTGCCCGCTCGACCTGCGCGAGCAGCTGCTCGCGTTCGTTGCGCCTGGCGAGCAGCAGCTCGGTTCCGCCCTCGCTGAGCTGGCGCACCTCACCCGAGCGCGCGAACCAGACGCGTCCGCGCCGGGTCGCGGCGATGCCCGCGAAGTCGCGGGGCAGCTCCTCGAGGCGCTCCACGACCCACGCGTCGGCGAGCAGCCGGCCCGCGAGCTCGAGCACCTCGGGAGGCCCGCTGAGGAGGTCCGTCAGGCGCTGCGCGCCGGGGGCGGGCGCGCCGGCGGCCGGCTGGGCGGCCGGGCCGCCGGCCTGACCGGCGAGCAGCGCGCTGCCCCCTTCCGGGCCGGCGCGGTCGAGCAGCGCCTCGGCGTCGGGAACGTCCTCCACGAGCGAGGCGTCGAGCCGTCCGCCGAGGGCGGCCGCGAGCGCGAGCTCGTAGCCCGGCGCGACTTGCAGCTCCGAGCTGAGTGGCCGGGGACCGCTCGCGTCCTCGGCGTGAGCGGCGCTCCGGTTGCCCGGGTGGTTGCGCAGGAACTGGTTCGCCGCCGCGAGCTCGCCGCCGATCCGCGCGGCCTCCCCGCGAGCGGCGTGGCTCTCGCGCTCGGCCGCCGCGAGCGCCTCGCGCGCCCGCTCGGCGCCGGCGTCCGCCTGCCCGCGGGTCTCCCGCGCGGCCTCCGCGGCGCTCTGCGCGCTCGCCAGCGCCTCGCGCTGGGCGAGGAGGTCGCGCTCGAGACCCGCGAGCTCCTGCTCGATCTGCTCGGAGCGGCGCTCCTCGATGTCTCTGAGCTCGGCCTCGAGCTGGGCGAGGCGGCCCCCGTCCTGCTGGGAGGCGAGCGCCTCGTCGCGCTCCGCCCCGGACGCGAGCTCGGCGAGCTCCGTCTCGACGCGCTCGATCCGCCGGGCGAGCCGTTCGGCGTCGGCCCCGACCTGCTCGGCGCGCAGGGCGAGGCGATCGCGCGCCGAGCGCGCGTCGTAAAGGCGACCCGACAGCGCGTCGTGGCGCTCGGCCCGCTCGGCCAGCGCCCGCTCGGCCTCGCCGCGACGCCCGACGATCTGCTCCAGCGAGCCCTCCAGCCCGGTGCGCTCGGCGCGGGCCCGCGTGACGGTCTCCTGCGCGGCGGCGAGCTCGACGCGTCGCGCGCGCAGCACGTCGCGCAGCAGCTCCCAGCGGGCTTCGAGGATCTGGCGCTCCAGGCGCTCGTGCAGCTCGGCCGCTTCGGCCTGGCGCTTGAGGGGACGCAGGCGCGTGCGCGCCTCGCGCTCGACGTCGAGGGCCCGGTCGAGGTTCTCCTGGGTCCGCTCGAGCTTCAGCTGAGCGCGGCGGCGGCGCTTGCGGTGCTTGCCCAGGCCCGCGGCCTCCTCGATCAGCAGGCGGCGGTCCTTCGGCTTGGAGGTCACGATCGCCTCGACCCGTCCCTGGGAGATGACCGAGTGGGTCTCCTTGCCGAGCCCCGTGTCGGAGAGCACCTCGAGCACGTCCGTCAGCCTGCAGCGAGCGCCGTTCAGGCGGTACCCCCCCTCGCCGCCGCGCTCCAGGCGCCGCACGATCGAGATCTCAGAGAGCGGCAGGTCGACGGTCCCGTCGGAGTTGTCGAGGACGATCTCGACTTCGGCCGCGCTGCGCGCCTGCACGCCCCGCCCGCCGCCGAAGATCACGTCCTGCATCGACTGCCCGCGCACCGCCAGCGGCGACTGCTCGCCCATCGCCCACAGCACCGCGTCGGTGACGTTGGACTTGCCCGAGCCGTTCGGGCCGACGACGACGCTCACGCCCTCCCCGAAGTCCAGGCGCGTGCGGTCCGGGAACGACTTGAAGCCGTTCAGCGTCAGCGACTTGAGCCTCATCGGGCCGCCGATCCGACCGTCATCGTCACTCCCCGCCCAGCTTCTCGACCGCCATCCGCGCGGCCTCCTGCTCGGCGTGCTTCTTGCTGCGTCCCTGCCCGCGGCCGATCTCCTCGCCGTCGACCAGCGCGACCACCGAGTAGACCCGCTCGTGCGGCGGGCCGTCCTCGCTCGTCACCTCGTAGCCGACCTCCGCGCCGCGCCGCGCCAGCAGCTCCTGCAGCGCCGACTTGAAGTCGACGGGGTTGGAGAGCGCGTCCTCGATCTCCGGGGCGAACGCCTCGACGACCGCTTCGGCGGTCCGCTCGTAGCCGGTGTGCAGATAGCAAGCCCCGATCACCGCCTCGATCACCGAGGCAAGCACCCGCTCGGTTTCGACCAGCGCCGCCGCGTTCTCCCGCACGCCCGGCGGCGCCGCCGCGCGCAGCCGCTCGGGCAGCGCCAGCCGCTCGGCCACGGCCCGGCAGGAGACGCCCGAGACCGCCTGGGCGCGGATCTTCGTCAGCCGCCCGGCCCCGAACCGCTCGGCCTCCAGGCGCGGATAGAGGTAGGTCGTGACGGCCAGCGCGAGCACGCTGTCGCCGAGGAACGCCAGCCGCGTGTAGGAGTCCCCGCGACGCTCGCTCCACGAGGCGTGCGTGAAGACCTGCCGCGCGAGGTCCTCCGGCAGCTCGTCCAGAAGTTCGGCCAGCAGCATCGTCGCCTCCGTCGCTACGCGTGCTCGGCATCGCCCGTCGGGTCGTTCGCGAGCACGAAGTCGACGGCGGCCCCCACCGTCAGAATCTGCGCCGCCTGCTCGTCCGACATCTCCACCCCGTAGGTGTCCTCGAGCTCCTGAACGAGCGTGTAGAGGTCGAGCGAGTCGGCCTCGAGGTCCTCCTTGAAGCGTGTCGCCTCGGTGATCGCGTCGGCGTCGAGGTCGAGCTCGTCCGCGAGATGGTCGCGGATCAAGGCGAAGACCTGCTCACGGCTCAGGGAGCTCACTCACGGCAACCTAGCGTCCTGAGCGGACGCCGGGGAGCGCCTCAGCGCGCCGGCCGCCGCGAGCGCCGCGCGGGTCTGCCCGACGATGTCCTCGGCGGCGCCGAGGCGCGCTCGCAGGATCGCCTGGGCGAAGCCCTCGCGGGTGAAGCGCCCGTGCGGGACGACCCCGAGGCGGCGCAGGCCGAGCAGGTAGGCGCCGCCCACCCCTTCCGGGTCGATCTCCGCCCGCAGCGTCCCCAGCGGCCCTTTCAGGAGCAGCCCGCCGACGCGGCCGCGGGGCGAGGAGAGCGCGGCGTCGCGGATCGCGCGGAGGATCGTCTGCGAGGTCCCCTCGAGGACCTTCAGGGCGATGTTGCCGGTGAAGCCGTCCGTCACGACGACGTCCGCGGCGCCGCTGACGAGGTCGCCCCCCTCGACGTTGCCGACGAACGTGAAGGAGTCGATCGCGGCCGCCCGCTCGCGCAGCTCGGCGCCGGTCTCGACCACGAGCGGGCCGCCCCGCGCCGCCTCCTCGCCGTTTGAGAGCAGGCCGACCCTGGGCTTCGGGACGCCGAGGACGATCCGCGCGAGCGCCGCGCCCATGAAGGCGAACTGGACGAGGTGCTCGCGCCTGGCCTCGGCAGACGCGCCGACGTCGAGCAGCGTGACGGGATGCCCGGGGACGGGCACCGGGAGCGCCAGCGCGGGGCGGTAGATGCCGCGGTCGCGCTTGATGTTGAAGGTCCCCGCGGCGAGCGCCGCGCCGGTGCCCCCGGCGCAGACGAGCGCGTCGGCGCGGCCCTCGGCGACCGCCTTCGTGGCGAGCACGATCGAGGCGTCCTTCGTGACGCGCGCGGCGCCGACCGGGTCCTCGGCCTTCGCGATCGAGACGGGCGCGTCGACGATCTCCACGCCCGGCGGCGGCTCGCCGAGTTCGGCGGCGGGCCCGAACAGCAGCACGCGCGCTCCCCGCCCCGCTGCGATCGCCGCTCCGGCCGCGACCTCGGCGGGACCGAGATCCGCGCCGTTGGCGTCGACGGCGACGACGGGCCCGGGCGCTGTCTGCGGACCGCTAGTCGTGGTCGTGGTCGTGGTCGTGCCCGTGCGACGCGGGCGCGACCACCTCACGGCCCCCGTACGTCCCGCAGACCGGGCATACCCGGTGCGGGCGGCGCGGGCTGTGGCACTGCGGGCACGCGTTGAGCCCCGGCGCGGAGATCTTGTGCTGCGCGCGGCGCTTGGCGGTGCGGCTGTGGGACTGCTTTTTCTTGGGGACGGCCATCGCGGCTCAGAAGCGTAGCAACACCTACTCGAACTTCAGCTCTCCGAGCTTCGCCCAGCGCGGATCGGGAGCCTCCTCGTGGCGGTGCTCGGGGCCGGCCTCGTTGAGATCTGCGGCGCAGATCGGGCACAGCCCGGCGCAGTCCTCGCGGCAGAGGATCTTCGTGGGGCCGGCGAGCGCGAGCGCGTCGTGCGCCCAGGCGGAGAGATCGAGGCGCTCGTCGGTGACGTAGGGGCTTTCCAGCTCCTCCCCTTCGCCCGGCCGGTCGACCTCGCGGGCGTCGACGTCGAGGTGCGGCGCGGCGGGCTTCAGGCAGCGCATGCAGGCCCCGGAGAGGGAGGCCGCGAAGCGCAGGTGCAGCGCGTAGCCGCCACCCGTCATCCGCGAGACGTCGAGCGCGACGGGCACCGGCTCGGGGCTCGCCTCGTAAGGCTCGCCGCCGAGGGTGAACCCTTCGACGGGGACCTCCAGGTCGAGCCTGCGGCCCTCCCCGGCCGTGAGCCGCAGGGCGGCCAGGTCGAGCTCTGCGAGGACGGGGACCATGGGGCTCAGGCTAGCGACGCCCGCCGAGCATCAGAGGCGCTCGCGGGGGTCTGCTTGACTGGCCGCGTGTCCGCCGCGCCGCCGCCCGAAGACCGCGCAGGCGGAGGCGCGAGCCGGGGCCTGCTCGCGCGGATCGCGGTCGACGTCTCGCCCCTGCGCGGCTCGCGCGACTTCAGGCTGCTGACGCTCGGCGGCCTCGTCACGAACCTCGGCAGCCAGGCGACGCTCGTCGCGCTTCCCTACCAGGTGTTCGTGCAGACCCGCTCGCCGCTGCTGACAGGGCTGCTCGGGGCGGTCGAGCTGGCCCCGATCGCGACGATGTCGCTCTACGGCGGCGCCCTGGCCGACCGCCTCGACCGGCGACGCCTGCTGCTCGTCGACCAGCTCGCGCTCGTCGCGATCGCCGCCGCTCTGGCGGCGGGCGCGTTCGCGGGCCACCCGCCGCTCGGCCTCCTCTACCTCCTGGCGGCGCTACTCGCGGGCTTCGCGGCGATCCAGAACGTCGCCCGCAGCGCGATCGTCCCCAACGTCGTGGCACCCGGGCAGCTGCGCCCCGCGCTCGCGCTGACGTTCGGGCTCTACCAGCTGACGATGGTCCTCGGCCCGACCCTCGGCGGCGTCGTGATCGCCGTCTTCGGCCTCGGCGCCGCCTACACGGCCGACGCGGTCAGCTGTCTGGGGATGGTCCTCGCCGTGCTCGCGATGGCGCCGCAGCCGCCGCACACCGACGGGCGCCCCCACGAGTCGATCGCCCATTCGATCAGGGAGGGCCTGCGCTTCGTCCGCGGCGAGCGGGCGCTGCTCGGCTCCTTCTGCATCGACCTCGCCGCGATGACCTTCGGCATGCCCCGCACGCTCTTCCCCGTCCTCTCGCTGACCGTCTACCACACGGGCGCCGCCGGCACGGGCGCTCTGTTCGCGTCGGTCTCGGCGGGGGCCACGGTCGCGGCCCTGACGACCGGCTGGCTCGGCTCCACGCGCCGCCTCGGCGTCGTCGTGATCTGGGCGGTCCTCGCATGGGGCGCCGCGATCGCCCTCGCGGGGGTCGTCGGCACGCTCTGGGCCGCGATGGCGCTGCTCGCGCTCGCAGGGGCGGCGGACAGCGTCAGCGCCGTGTGCCGCTCGACGATCAACCAGACCGTCACGCCGGACGCGATGCGCGGGCGGATGTCGGCCGCCTTCTCGCTCGTCGTCACGAGCGGGCCGCGCCTGGGCGACATCGAGTCCGGCGCCGTCGCCTCGCTCGCCACCCCCCGCTTCTCGGTCCTCTCGGGCGGCATCGGCTGCATCGTCTCTGCGCTCTTGATCGTGCGCGCGTTCCCGGCGCTCGCGCGCTACGACGCCGAGCGGGCGACCGCGGCCCTCAGCTAGCCGTCGCGAGCTCGCGCTTGAGGATCTTGCCGGTGGCGTTGCGGGGCAGCTCCCGCATGAACACGATCTCGCGCGGGACCTTGAAACGGGCGAGGTTGTCCTTGACGTACTCCTTGAGCTCGTCCTCGTCGAGCTCCGAGCCCTCGCGGGGCACGACGAAAGCCTTCAGGCGCTGGCCGAACTCCTCGTCGGGGACGCCGATCACGGCCGCCTCCTCGACGCTCTCGTGGTCGGAGAGCAGGTCTTCGACCTCGCGGGGGAAGACGTTCTCGCCGCCGGAGACGATCATTTCGTCGTCGCGCCCGTCGACGAACAGGCGGCCCTCGGCGTCGAGGTGGCCGACGTCGCCGGTGCTCATCAGGCCGTCGATGATCTCCTTGCCGCCGCCCCCCGTGTAGCCCTCGAACATCATCTCGTTGCCGACGAAGATCCGCCCCGCCTGGCCGCGAGGGACCTCGCGCCCGTGCTCGTCGAGCAGCTTCACGACCGTCCCGAACGGAGGCCGCCCGGCCGTCCCCGGGGCCGCCCGCAGGTCGGCGGGAGTCGCGATCGTCGCCCACGCGACCTCGGTCGAGCCGTACAGGTTGTAGAGGACCTCGCCGAAGCGGTCCATCGCGCGGGTCGCGAGTTCGCCAGGCAGAGCCGACCCGCTGAGCGCGACGATCCGCAGCGCGCTGAGGTCGTAGCGGCCGATCGTCTCCTCGCCCAGCTCCATGATCCGCTGCAGCATCACCGGCACCAGCGCGAGCGTCGTCGCGCCCATCTGGGCGGTCGCGCGCAGCGTCTCCTCGGGGTCGAAGCGGCGGCGCAGCACGAGCGTCGAGGCCAGCGGCAGGGAGAGCGTGAAGTGCGCGAAGCCCCACGAGTGGAACATCGGCGCGGCGACCATCGTCGCCTGGCGCGCGCGCAGCGGGATCTTCGAGAACAGCGCCGCCGCGGGCAGGATCGAGTCGGGCTGTTTGCGGGAGGCGCCCTTCGGCGTGCCGGTCGTGCCCGACGTGAGGATCACGACGCTGCCGCGTTCGGCGGGCGGCGCGAGGTCCGAGTCCTCCGAGCGGGAGATCAGCTCCTCGAGGCTCGGGTCGCCACCGGAGCCCGCGCCCGTTCGGCCGCTCTCGGTCCACGCGACGAAGCGCTTGCGCCCCGCGGCCCCGTCGGCGACGAGTCCCGCGAAGTCCTCGTCGTAGATCACGGCCGCGGCGTCCTCGCGGGCGAGCACGTCGGTTATCTGCGGGCCGGCGAAGGACGTGTTCAGGTAGAGCGCGCTCGCCCCGAGCTTCGAGCAGGCGACGGTCGACTCGATGAAGCCGCGGTGGTTGCGGCACATGATCGCGACGCCGTCGCCTTCGCCGATTCCCGCTTCGGCGAGGCCCCGGGCGAGCGAGTTGGTGCGCGACTGGACGTCCTCGAAGGTGAGCGCCCCGCGCTCGTCGGCGATCGCGAGCCGCTCCGGGTAGCGGATCGCCGCGCCCGTGTAGGCCGCCGCGGGGGTCGCGCCCCAGCGGCGCAGGGCGGCCAGCGAACGGACCGCCTTGTCGGGCCGCGTCGGGGCCGCCATCCCTGTCTCGAGCAGGGTTCGGACCACTCCGAACCGCTCCTTGGCCGCGTTCAGATCCACGCGCTGAAAGTACCCCAAGGCGTCCGGCACGAGCCGGTCGCGACCGGGATCGAGCTAGCCAACCTCGGCGGGCTCGTCCTTGCCCTGCAGGCGCTCGCGCCCGCGCTGCACGGCGGCGATGAACTTCGAGAGGTTGACCTCGAGCGTGTTGAGGATCTCGTCGGCGTAGTCCTCCGCGCCGAGCCGGATCTCGCGCTCGCGGGCGCGGGCGTCCTCGACGATGTCCTCGGCGGCGCGCTCGGCCTGCTTGGTGACCTCCTCCTCGCCGACCAGGCGCTCCTGGCGCTCACGGGCGTCCTTGATGATGCGCTCGGCCTCCTTCTTGGCCTCCGCGAGCATCTCCTGGCGCTCCTTGACGATCCAGCGGGCCTGCTTGATCTCCTCGGGGATCGTCGCGCGCATCTGGTCGAGGATGTCGTAGATCTCCTCCTTGTCGACGCGCACCTGATCGGTCAACGGCACGGGTTTGGCGTTGTGCACCAAATCGTCGAGCTTGTCTATGAGAACGAGGACGTCCATCTTCTTGATCAGCACCTCCGCGGGCGTTCCTGGCCCGCGTATCGCATGTCAGTTCGTCAGCGCCCCACCTGTTCCTGCAAGCGCTGCGCTACCTCCTCGGGAACGAGATCGTCGATCTTGCCACCGAACGTGGCAAGCTCCTTGACGCCGCTGGACGAGAGAAAACTGTACTGCGGGCTCGCCATCAGGTAGACGGACTCCACATCCGGGTTCTGCCGGCGGTTCAGCTGGTTCATCTCGAGCTCGTACTCGAAGTCCGAGATCGCCCGCAGGCCCTTGACGATCGCCCGGGCCCCCTTCTCCTGCGCGAAGTCGACGACGAGCGTCGAGAACGGCTCCACTTTGACGTTCTCCAGGTCGGCCACGGCGCGCTCGATGAAGCCCACCCGGTCGTCGATGTCGAAGATCGCGCTGCTCTTGCGCACCGAGCGGTTCACGACGGCCACCCAGACCTCCTCGTAGAGCCCCGCCGCACGGCGGATCACGTCGAGGTGCCCGTTGGTCACGGGGTCGTAGCTGCCGGGGCAGACGGCTATCGATCGGTCGGTTCGGGCCATGGGCTGGTGTGGATTGTGATGGAAGTGTCGCCGTAGCGGCGTTCGGTGACGATCGGCGCGTCCAGTCGCAGCGGTCCGCGCCGGTCGCTCTCGGCCACGAGTCGTGCGCCCGGGGCCAGCACGGGCGCCAGCAGCGCCGACAGGCCGGGCCCCAGCCTCGCGGCGTCGCCGTAGGGAGGGTCTATGAAGATCAGATCGTAGAACTCACCGCGCCCGGCCGCCGTGCGCAGTGCCGCGAGCGCCTCGCCCCGACGCAGCTGGCAGCGCTCCGGGTCGAGCCCGAGCGAGCCGAGGTTCTCGGCCAGGACGCGCGCCGCCGTGCCGTCGCGCTCGACGAACACGGCGCTCGCGGCTCCCCGCGAGAGCGCCTCGATGCCGAGCGCGCCGGTGCCGGCGAACAGGTCCAGCACGCGCGCCCCGTCGAGCTCGCCGAGCATCGAGAAGATCGCCTCGCGGACCCGGTCGGAGGTCGGCCGCGTGCCGCGGCCCGGCGGGGCCTTCAGGCGCCTGCCGCCGTATGTCCCCGCGATCACCCGCACCGCGCCAACCTAGCCGGACGCGGCCCAGCCCCTCACAGCGGGTGCTCGTGCTCAGCCCGGGATCGGCGCCGCGACGGCCTCGCCGAAGCGACGCGTGAGCTCCGCGGCGAGCAGCTCGTGCTCGGGCCGCTCCAGCAGCGGGTCGGAGGCGACGATCGCCTCCGCGCGGGCGCGGGCGCGCTCGAGCAGCGCCGCGTCCTCGGGCAGCTGCGCGACCGCGAACTGTCCGAGGCCGGACTGGCGGGTGCCAAGCAGGTCGCCCTCGCTGCGCAGCTCGAGGTCGATCTCGGCGAGCCTGAAGCCGTCCTCGTGCTCGACCAGCGCCCGCAGCCGCGGTGAACCGAGCCCCCGCCCACCCTGGCCGACGACGAAGCACGTCGCGGCGTGCTCGCCGCGACCGACCCGCCCGCGCAGCTGGTGCAGCTGGGAGAGGCCGAAGCGCTCCCCGTTCTCGACCAGCATCACGGTCGCGTTGGGCACGTCGACGCCGACCTCGATCACGGTCGTGGCGACGAGCACCTGGGCGGCGCCGCCCGCGAAGGAGGACATCGCGGCCTGCTTCTCGGCGGGCCGCATGCCGCCGTGCAGGAGCTCTAGCTCGAACCCGGCGAGCTCGCCCTCGCGCAGCCGCACCAGCTCCGCGGTGGCGGCCTTCAGCGCCGTCCCGGCCCCGCCGGCCGTCGCGGCGAGCTCACCGTCCCCCTCCTCGCTCTCCTCGATCAACGGGCAGACCACATACGCCTGGCGGCCCGCGCGGAGCTCCGCGCGCAGGTGCTCGTAGGCGGCCGCGCGCTGGTCCTCGCCGACGACGAGCCGCGTCGCGATCGGCTGGCGCCCCCGGGGCAGCTCGCGCAGCGTGCTCGTGTCGAGGTCCCCGTAGCGCGCGAGCGACTGGGTGCGGGGGATCGGCGTGGCGGTCATGTGCAGGGTATGGGCCGAGGACCCGGTCGCATCTCCCCCACCAAGGGCCTCGCGCTGGCGCACGCCGAAGCGGTGCTGCTCGTCGATCACGGCGACCGCGAGCGAGGCGAAGCGCACGTCGGGCTCGATCAGCGCGTGGGTCCCGACGACGAGCGAGAGCTCGCCGCTCGCGAGCTTGGCGAGCACGTCCCGGCGGCGCGCCGCGGGGGTCGAGCCGGTCAGCAGGGCGAGCCGCACCTGCTCGCCGCCGAGCAGCGTCTGGATCGTCGCGAAGTGCTGCTCGGCGAGCGTCTCGGTCGGCGCCATCAGAGCCGCCTGGCGGTCGTGCTCGACCGCGCGGAGCATCGCGTGCAGGGCGACGACGGTCTTGCCGCTGCCGACCTCGCCCATCAGCAGCCGCTGCATCGGGCGCTCCGTCGCGAGGTCCCCTTCGATCGTCTCCATCGCGCGCCGCTGGTCGCCCGTGGGCGCGAAGGGAAGGCCGGTCTCGAGCCACCGCGCGCTCAGCGTCGGCGGCTCCGACAGCGCGATCGCGCCGCCTCGCGCGCGCCGCTCGGCGCGGCGGCGCAGGAACACGAGCTGGGTGAGGAGCAGCTCGTCGAACGCGAGCCGCCGCCGGCCGCCCTGCGGATCGCGCGAGTCGCGCGGGAAGTGCATCGCGGCGAGCGCCGCGGGCAGGTCGGGCAGCCCCTCGGCCGTCCGCGTCGACGGCTCGAGGTGGTCGGTCACGTCGGCGAGCGCGCCCCGGGCGCCCTGCACGAGCGCCAGGATCTCGGTCGAGGTGACGCCCTCCGCGGCCGGGTAGTGGGCGACCGAGCCCGTCTGGCCCGGCTCGCCCTCCTGGGGCTCGGCGCCGAGCCGCTGGGTGGCCGGAGCGTGATGGGAGACCCCGAAGCCGCCCCGCGCGTCGGGCTTGCCGTGCAGCACGAGGCGGGTGCCGGCCGGATAGCGCTCGACCAGCCACGGCTGGTTGAAGAACGTCGCGCGCATCGAGCCGGTCGTGTCGAACACGGTCGCTTCCACGAGCGGGCGCATGCGCCGGTTGCGCACCGGCCGAGCCCGGATCGCGCGGACCTCGACGCTGACCGTCGCGGGCTCCCCCGCGCGCAGGCCCGAGACGGTCCGAGCCTCGCGGCTGTCGCTCGGCAGGTGGGCGAGCAGATCCCCGACCGTGTGCAGGCCGAGCTTCGAGAGCCCGGCGGCGGCTCGCTTGGAGGGCGCCTTCAGCGGCTCGTCTAGGCGCGAGGGCCGCGGCCAGCGGACCGGGGCCTCCCGCAGCTCGCGACGTCCGAGCGGCTCCGCGGAGCCGAACGCGATCGGTCCGGCGGGCGCGTCGGTCATCCCGTCGGCCGGCGCGTCGGTCATCCCGTCGGCCGGCGGCTTCTGGGCTGCTGCTGCCGGCGGCATCGGAGCAGCATCATGATCCTCGCGGCGGTCGTAACAGGGACGAAGCGCGCCCGGCGCCGCGGCGCGCCGCGGGGCGCCTCACTCGGCGGAGAGGATCCACCAATAGGACGGCTGGCCCCCATGGCGCAGCTCGAGCTCGACGCCTCCCGACACGCTCACGTCGAGCTCGCCGAGCTCGACGGGCGTCTCCTCGCCCGCCAGCACGCTGATCAGCTCCGGGGCCTCGCCGTCCTCCCCCGCCGCCGCGAGAACGTCGAGCACCGCCTGCAGGGTCGCCAGCGGCTCGCCCCACGCGACGATCTCCTCTTCCACGAAGCCGACAGCCTCACCGACCGCGAAGCGGCCCTGGGCGTCCTCGCGGGCGGCCGGGGCGACCGCGCCGGTGCGCACGCGGGCGAGAGCCTCGGTCAGCGCCTGGGCGTTCTCCTCGACCGAGCGGTCGGGCGCGAGCGCGATCGCGGCGGCGAGGCCGGCCTGCTGGTCGGTCGTGGGCGCGACCAGCACCTGCTTCTCCGAGAGCCGGGCGGCGTGCTCGGCGGCGAGGATCACGTTCGCGCTGTTGGGAAGCACGACGACCTCCTCGGCGGGGACGTCGTGGATGCCCGCGAGCAGGTCGTACGTGGACGGGTTGAGGGTCGGGCCGCCGTCGATCGTGTGGACGCCGAGCTCGTGGAACATCTCCCGCAACCCGTCGCCGCTGACGACCGCGACGGCGCCGCAGCGCACCTCCCCGCCGCCGGTCGGCGCCGGGCTGAAGGGCGCCGCGCCATCCTGCGCGCGAACATCCGCGCCGCCGTCGCCGCCGGCGGCCTGGACGCCGACAGCCGCCTCGAGCCGCACGTCGCGCTCGGCCACCTGCGCCCGCATGTCGGCGACGTCGAGCCGCGAGACCTCGCCGACCTCGCCGAACAGCCCCGTGGCCCGCTCGGGCTCGTCGGTGTGGAGGTGCACCTTGAGCGTCTTTTCGTCGCCGACGACGAGCACCGAGTCGCCGATCGCCTCGAGCGGCCCGATGAAGCTCGCCGGGCTCAAACCGGTGCCCGTGACCGCGAAGTTCGTACAGAAGCGGTACGTGCTCGAGTGGTGCTCCGGGTGGGTGATCCGCGCGGGCGCGTAGTGGTCGAGCTCCGGCGCCTCTTCCCCGCGCAGCGCCGCGACGACGCCCGCGAAGATGATCGTCAGCCCGTAGCCGCCGGCGTCCACGACCCCCGCGTCGCGCAGCGCCGCGAGCAGCTCGGGGCCGCGCTTGACCGAGTCCTGGCCGGCCTGGACGGCGCTCTCGAGCGCGCGCGCGATCGCCTGGTCCTGCTCGCCCGCCGCGGTCTCCGGGTCCAGCCGCGGGTTCTCCGAGGCGTGCGCGACGTCGGTCGCGATCTGGTGCGCCATCTCGCGCGCGACCGTCAGGATCGTGCCCTCGGCGGGTTCGCGGACCGACGCGTACGCGCGGTCGGCGGCGTTTGCGAGCGCCGCGCCGATCAGCGTCGCGTCGATCAGCTGGCCGGGCCGTGAGACGAGCTCCTCGGCGGCGCCCCGGATCAGCTGCGAGAGAATCACGCCCGAGTTCCCCCGCGCCCCCAGCAGCGCAGCGCGGGCGACCGACTGGACGATCTCCTCACGGCCGATGTCGTCGATCGTCCGCCCCTCCTCCGGCCCCTGGAGGCGGTCCAGCTCATCGAGCACCGCTCGCAACGTGAGGGCCATGTTGTCGCCCGTGTCGCCGTCGGCGACGGGGAACACGTTGAGGTCGTTGACCTCCTGGCGGCGCGATTCCAGGTGAGCGAGCGCGCCGGCCACCGCGGCCCGGAAGCGGACCAGATTCGTATCCGTCACGCCGACACGTCTATCAGCTTCCCCGGCAACCCGCCCGGAAATGGACGGATTCAAATCGTCTCTTCCGGCCGCGGATGGCGCCGCTCAGCGGAGCTAGAGGGCCTTGGTGACCTTGCCGGCTTTGAGGCACCGCGTGCAGACGTAAGCCCGCACCGGCGTCTTGCCGTCCATGATCCTGACCTTCTGGAGGTTCGGATCGAAGCGCCGCTTGGTGGCGACCATCGAGTGGCTGCGGCTCTGGCCGAACGAGGGGCCCTTCCCGCAGCTGTGGCATACCTTTGCCATAGGGGCAGGCAGTTTAGCCGCTCTGAAGCCGCTCCCGCAGCCCGGCCATCGCGATCACGGCCTCGGCGGCGTGGCGGCCCTGATCGCGCTTGCCGCCGCCGGAGCGCGCGAGCGCCTGGTCCATCGTCTCGCAGGTGAGCACCCCGAACGCGCACGGCACGCCCGTCTGAAGCGATACGTCCATGATCCCGCGGGCCGCCTCGGCGCAGACGAAGTCGTAGTGGTCGGTCTCCCCGCGGATCACCGCGCCGAGGCACGCCACGCCGTCGTAGCGGCCCGAGCGGGCGGCGTAGTTGGCGGCGATCGGCAGCTCGTAGGCGCCGGGCACGTCGAAGACGTCGAAGTCCTCCACGCCGTGCTCGGCGAACGCCTCGCGCGCCCCGATAAGGAGCCGTTCGGCGAGATCCTCGTAGAAGCGCGCGATCGCGATCGCGTAGCGACCGCTCACGCTTCGCGACCGTCCTCGTGCTCGGCCTTCGGCGCCGACGCACCCGCTCCCCGGAGCAGCTCCGCGTCGAGGTTCAGCCCCTGGTGGTGCAGCGTGTGGCCCATCCGCTCGGCCTTCGTCCGCAGGTAGGAGGCGTTGTGCTCGTTGGGCGCGTGCTCGATCGGGATCTGGTCTGAGACCGACAGCCCGTAGCCCTCGAGGCCCCGGATCTTCTTCGGGTTGTTGGTGAGGATGCGGATCGAGGAGAGGCCCAGGTCAACGAGGATCTGGGCGCCGATGCCGTAATCGCGCAGGTCGGCGGGCAGGCCGAGCTTCTCGTTCGCTTCGACGGTGTCCAGGCCCTCCTCCTGCAGCTTGTAGGCGCGGAGCTTGTTGAGCAGCCCGATCCCCCGGCCCTCCTGGGAGAGGTACAGCAGCACGCCCCTCCCCTCTCTCTCGATCATCGAAAGAGCCGATTCCAGCTGCTCGCCGCAGTCGCAGCGCAGCGAGTGGAAGACGTCGCCGGTCAGGCACTCGGAGTGCACCCGCACGAGCACGTCGGAGGCGCCGTCCACCTCGCCCTTGACGAGCGCCACGTGGTGCTTGTCGTCGACGAGCGAGCGGTAGCCGACCGCCTCGAACTCGCCGAAGGTCGTCGGCAGCCCGGTCGCGACGACCCGTTCGACGAGCTTGTCGTGGCGGCGGCGGTAGGCGATCAGGTCGGCGACCGTGATCATCTTCAGCCCGTGCCGGGCGCAGTACTCGCTCAGTTCCGGCACCCGCGCCATCGTCCCGTCGTCGTTCATCACCTCGCAGATCACGCCGGCGGGGTTCAGGCCCGCCAGACGCGCCAGGTCGACGGCGGCCTCGGTCTGGCCCGCCCGCTCGAGCACCCCGCCCGCGCGGCTCTTCAGCGGGAAGATGTGGCCGGGCTGGACGAGGTCGCGGGGCCTCGACTCGGGGTCGACGGCGACCTGGATCGTGTGCGCGCGGTCGTGCGCGGAGATCCCGGTGGTGACGCCGTCGCGGGCCTCGACGGTGACCGTGAAGGGGGTTTCGAACGGCGACTCGTTCTTCGCGGCCATCAGGTCCAGGCCGAGCTCGTCGCAGCGCTCGGAGGTCAGCGACAGGCAGATCAGGCCGCGCCCCTCCTTCGCCATGAAGTTGATCGCCTCGGGCGTCGCGAACTGGGCGGCCATCGTCAGGTCGCCCTCGTTCTCGCGGTCCTCGTCGTCGCAGACGACGACCATCTTGCCCTGCCTGATGTCCTCGATCGCCTCCTCGATGGTGGAGAAGGCTGAACGGGTCGGAGTGCTCATGTGCGTGCCTCGCTTCGGTGGGAGCTGACTAGCCCGGAACTGATCAGTCGCTCGACGTGCTTGGCGAGCACGTCGACCTCGATGTTGACCTTCGCGCCCGGCGCGATCCCTCCCAGCGTAGTGCGCGCCAGCGTCTCGGGGATCAGCGAGACGGCGAAGCTCTCGTCGCCGAGCGCGCTGACGGTGAGGCTGACGCCGTCGATCGCGACCGAGCCCTTCTCGACCAGGTAGCGCGTCAGCTCGGGCCCCGCCTCGATCTCCACGACCCGCGAGATCCCCTCGGGCCGGACCGAGACGACCGTGCCGGTTCCGTCGACGTGGCCCTGCACGACGTGCCCGCCGAGGCGGTCCGACGCGCGCATCGCGAGCTCGACGTTGACCGGGTCGCCGGCCGAGAGCCCGCCCAGCGACGAGCGCTGCAGGGTCTCGGGCATCGCCTCGGTGGAGAAGCTCTCCGGGTCGACCGCGGTCGCCGTCAGGCAGACGCCGTTGACGGCCACCGAGTCGCCCTCGGACACCTCTCCCGCGAGCGCGGTGGCGATCCGCAGCCGCGCCCCGTCCGCGGCGGAGTCGAGCTCCGCGACGCGGCCGAGGTCTGCGATCAGGCCGGTGAACATCGGACTCCGCTCACCACTCCCGCAGCCGCGCCGAGATCAGCAGGTCCTCGCCGATCGATTCACAGCTCATCGTCAGGGCCCGCATCGCCTCCGAGATCCGCTCGACGCCTTCGCCCTCCAGCGGGTCGCGCGCGGCGCTGCCGCCGAACAGCAGCGGCGCCAGGAAGAGCCTCACTTCGTCGATCTCCCCCGCGTCGAGGAACGCCCCCGCGAGGTGCGGCCCGCCCTCCAGCAGCACCGAGGTGACGCCCATCGAGCCGAGCTGGTCCAGGCCCGAGCGGACCCGCGCGGGCTCGTTCTCGCCGGTCGCGACGAGCACCTGCACGCCGGCCGCTTCGAGCGCGTCGGTGTCGGCGCGGGCGGCCGCGCGCGAGACGATCACGGTCAGCGGCACGTCGCTCGCGTGCGCGACGAGCTGGGAGGTGATGGGCACCCGCCCCAGCGAGTCGAAGACGACCCGTCGCGGCTGCACCTCGGGCTCCGCGGGCGTGCCGCTCGGACGGGCCGTGAGCTGCGGGTCGTCGGCGAGGGCGGTCCCGATCCCGACCACGACCGCGTCCACCGACGCGCGCCAGCGGTGGGCGAGATCGCGGCTCTGCTCGCCGCTGATCCACTGCGAGTCGCCCGTCCGCGTGGCGACCTTCCCGTCCAGCGTCATCGCCGACTTGAACAGCACCCAGGGGCGCCCGACGCGAGCGTGCTTGCGGAACGCCTGGTTGAGCAGCCGCGCGGCCGTCGCGATGTCGCCGTCGGCGACGATCACCTCGACGCCCTCGTCGCGGAGGATCCCGAGGCCACGGCCGGAGGCCTTCTCGGTCGGGTCGTCCGAGGCGACGACGACGCGTTTGATCCCGGCCTGCAGGATCGCCTCGGTGCACGGCGGCGTCTTGCCCTCGTGGCAGCACGGCTCGAGCGAGACGTAGAGGGTCGCCCCGTCGAGGTCGGCCAGGCCGCACGCCTCGATCGCGTTGACCTCGGCGTGGGCGCCCCCGTAGCGCTGGTGCCAGCCCTCCCCGAGCACCTCGTTCTCGCGAGCCACGACGGCGCCCACGACGGGGTTCGGCTTGACCGTCCCGACCCCGTTCTTAGCCAGCTCGACGGCGCGTTCGAGGTGCAGCCGGTCGGTGTCCGTGCTGATCGTCATCTACCTGGTCAGGATAGAGCCAGCGGGCTCCCCGCTCAGCCCGCGCAACGCCCGCCGTGCAGCCGGTGGACGACCATCTCCGGGCCAGGGCGTTCGTAGGCCCACGGGTAGTAGTCGAAGCTCCAGTCGAAGTTGAAAGCGACCGGACCTTCGTGGTTCCCGTACGGGAGCGCGCTGTATTCGACCGTCCCCTGCGCCGCGAGCTGCCGGTAGTAGGCGATCGCCTGGGGCACCGCGTGCGGATCGGCGAGCGCCCGGCCCGCCTCCGTCGAGGCCGTCACCACCCAGCAGAACCCGCGCTGCTCGTAGAGGCCGATCAGGGCGGGCGAGAGGGTGCGCACGTAGTTCTCGATCCCGACTTCGTGATGGGCCGCGACGTCGAGCGCCCCGTTCGCGTCGACGTAGGTGAACAGCGACGGCCACTTGCACCAGCGGTAGCGGCTGCCCGGCGAGGCGCCCCGGCACGACGCGGGCCGCCCGGGAGGTTCGCGCGCCCACTCGTCGGGCGAGACGGGCTCGACGACGACCTTCGACCCGGGCGGGATGTTCGCGAGCATCCAGTTGCGGGTAAGTGTGCGCGTGTCGGTGCGCGAGAGCACCACCCCCGAGTGGGCGCTGTAGACGAGGCCCTGGCCGACGAGCACGGCGACCACGAGCAGCGCGACGCCGAACAGCGGCGGGGCCGGGATCGTACGGCCGCGGAGGCCGACCCGGAGCCGCGTGTCGCGCTCCCGCTCCCCCCCGCGCGGCCGCGCGAGCGCCCCGACCGCGGCGGCGCCCGCGAAGGCGGCGAGCAGGCACAGCAGCGGGATCGCGGGCATCAGCCAGCGGCCGAAGTAGCGGCCCTGGGCGCCCATGAAGAGCAGGAAGGCCAGCGCGGCCGGGACGAGCATCGCCCCGACCCGCCGGTGCGAGCGCCAGATCGCCACGGCCCCCGCGAGGGAGGCCACGGCGGGGGCCCAACCAAGCCCCCAGGTCAGCGACCAAAGGTAGTAGAGGAGACCGCCGTCTTTGGGAGCCCCGAGCTTCCCCTGGGCTTCGGCCGACTGCGAGGACTGGTGGACCAGTTCGCCGTGGAAGCTCGAGTAGTCCAGCAGCGAGTACGGGTTGGCGAGCACGAAAGCGCCGAGCGCGAGCGCGGCGAACAGCAGCGGGCCTGCGAGCTCCCCGAGGAGGCCCTTTCCCCGCCGGTCGAAGACCCGGCCGCCCGCCGCGACGAGATAGGGGAGCAGGACCACGCCGGCCGTGTACTTGAAGGCGCACGCCAGCCCGAGCCCGACCCCCGCGAGCGCGTGGTCGCGCAGGCGCCCCTTGCGCAGCACCCCGGCGCTGCCCAGCAGCGAGAGCGTCAGCGGCGCGAGCGTCGGCGCGTCGTTGAGCGCGAGGTGGGCGTAGAAGACCGGGAGGAAGGCGACCGCCTCGATCGCCGCCGCGAGCACACCCGCGGCGCGTCCGAACAGGCGCGCCCCCGTCAGGTACAGCAGCCACACGGCGCTCGCGCCGAGCACGGCCGCCGCGACGCGGGCCAGCGTGTAGACGCCTTCGGGGTCGTGCTCGTAGGCGTGTACCGCGCCGTGGCCGCCGCCGTAGGCGATCGCGAAGAGGAAGTGAAGGACGTACGTGAAGCCCGGGGGGTTCGCGAAGTAGTGGGGGTTCAGCGTCCCTTCGCGGAACATGTCGATCGCGTGCGGGACGAAGTGGTCGGCCTCGTCGGCGTTGTACGCGAACGGCAGGCCCTGGCGGATCCCCCACAGGCGCAGCAGCAGGGCGATCGCGAGGACGACCGCCAAACCCCCCCACGCCCAGCGCCGCCCGTTCCGTCCGGTGGCCGGCGACGCGGCCGAGGCGTCCCGGTGCGGGCGTGCCTCGGGCGCCTCAGCAGTTGCCATAGACCGCGTAGTAGCGGTTCGCGAAGATGCGCTTGAAGCCCCGCAATGGCAGCTGGTCGCGGGCGTCGTCGCCGACGTCGACGATCGCCTCGTAGAAGATCGCCGAGCCGAGCGGGTAGACGGCCACGCTGCCGGCCTGGATCCGGCGCTCGAGCTCGTGCGAGCCTTTCAGCGCGTCCGCGCGGGCCTGCGAGCGGGCGACGATCTCGCGCTGGCCGACGGTGTCGAGGATCCAGCGCGCGTCGGGGATCAGCTTGTTGTTCGGCAGCGAGACGAGCCTGCAGCGACGGATCTGCGCGGCCACGCGCGGGTCGTGCAGCGCCTCGGCGAGGCCGGTGTGGAATTCGTAGTGGTAGGCGAGCGTGTTGCGCAGCGTCGAGAGGTTCAGCGTCGTCGCCGCCGAGCCCGCCCCGTAGGCGATCAGCACGGCCGCGCCGGCGATCCAGACCCGGCGCGCCCAGGAGCCCGGCTGGAGCATCGCCCAGCCGCCGAGCGAGACGGCGCAGAACAGCAGCAGGACGGTCGCGGCGCCGAGCAGGTAGCGGTCTATCACCGAGGCGCCGACGATCCCCTCGGCGAGGAACACGAGGTAGAGCAGGATCATCGAGGCCAGCGGCACGGCCGCCCGGCGCGGCGCCAGCCAGACCGCGAGCGGGACGCCGAGCAGCGCCCCGAGCATCACCGGGAGCTTGTCGATCCGTTCCGTGAACGTCCACAGCGAGGAGACGACGGCCGAGACCCCCTGCGTGCGTTCGAGTTCCTGGGCGAGGCCGGCGGTCGCGGTCAGCGAGTAGAACGGGTTGCCGGTGACGATCGCGTCGAGCGTGACCCAGATCAGCGGCGCGCTCGCGACGAGCGCGGCGTTCCGCACCCGCGTGCGCGGCGTCGCGCCGGGCCAGCACCAAAGCCAGTAGACGCCGCTCAGCACCCACGCGTCCGGGCGCAGCAGCCCGGCCAGCGCGAGCGTCGCGAACACGGGGGCCCCGCGCCGGGGACGCTCGACCTCGAGCACGATCGCCCACACGATCAGCGCGACGTAGGAGATGTCGAGATAGCCCTGCGCGGCGAGGTTCTCGACGAAGAAGCGGCTCAGCAGCAGCAGCGCCGCGAGCGCCCCGACGACGGGGCCGAAGCAGAGCCGCCCGAGCCGGTAGAGGCCCGTCACGGCGGCGACGAACGAGGCGACCCCGCCGAGCACCATCAGGCGCGCCCCGCCGTCGCCGAAGATCGAGCAGATCAGGCCGAAGGCGATCGCGAGGGGATGCTCGGTGGGACCCCGGTAGACGCGGAAGTCGGGGAGGTGCAGGTGCAGCAGGTCGCGACCCCACAGCAGCGCGTAGAAGGAGTCGTAGGTCGGATACGTCGGGAACGCCAGGTAGCCGACGAGCGCCCCCACGCAGAGCACGACAAAGCCCACGGCCGCCCATCCCAGCGGCCTGCCACGGAGCGCCGGAAGCCTGATCGAGCCCGGTGCGCGCCGGGTGGATATAGCGCTCTCCATCTAGCCTGGGCGGTACCCACCCCGGCGCCGGCGCCGGGCGGGCTGGGACGCCTCCTGCCAAGACCGCGACTGCGCTTTGGGATACTGCCGGGAGCCAAGTCTAGGCAAATCGACGGCCATGAAGCTCATCATCCAGATCCCCTGCTTCAACGAGGCGGAGCAGCTGCCCGCGACGCTCGCCGACCTCCCACGCGAGGTCGCGGGCTTCGACGCCGTGGAGTGGCTCGTGATCGACGACGGCTCGACCGACCGGACGGTCGAGGTCGCCAAGGAGCACGGCGTCGACCATCTCGTGCGGCTGACCAACAACAAGGGCCTAGCGGCGGGCTTCCAGGCCGGCATCGACACGGCGCTGAAGCTCGGCGCGGACGTGATCGTCAACACCGACGCCGACAACCAGTACTACGGCCCGGACATCGCGCGGCTGGTCGGCCCGATCCTCGAGGGCGACGCCGACATGGTCGTCGGCGACCGCGAGGTGACCGAGATCGAGCATTTCTCGCCGCTGAAGAAGACGCTCCAGCGGCTCGGCTCGTGGGTCGTCCGCCAGGCCTCCTCGACCACGGTTCCCGACACGACCTCGGGCTTTCGCGCCTACAACCGCGAGGCCGCGATCGGGATCCTCGTCGTCTCGAAGTTCACCTACACCCTGGAGACGATCATCCAGGCGGGCAAGCTGCTGGTCGCGATCGACCACGTCCCGATCAGGACCAACCCGAAGACCCGCGAGTCGCGGCTGTTCCCATCGATGGGCTCCTACGTGCGGCGCAACGCGCTGTCGATCTTCCGCATCTACGCCCAGTACGAGCCGCTTCGGATCTTCTGGAGCCTCGCCCTGCTGATGGGCCTGGCCTCCGCCGGGGTCTGGACGCGGTTCCTCGTCGCCTACATCGAAGGCAACGGCAAGGGGCACGTGCAGTCGCTGATCCTCGGCGCGGTGCTGTTCATCGCCGCGGTCGTGCTGTGGGCGCTCGGCGTGATCGGCGACCTGCTCGCCGCGCAGCGGGTCATGACCCAGCGGACGTTCGAGCGGATGCGCCGGATCGAGCTGCAGCTCGGCGTCGCGCCGTCCCACTACGAACCCGGTAAGCGGACCGGCGAGCAGCCATCCGCGCCGCGCGTGGAGGCGGCCCGGAGCGGCGAGCAGGACCCCCAGGAGGTGGTGCGGCTGTGAGCGCCGTCAAAGGCCCCGGCGCGGTGACCGTCTCCTCGGAGGGGATCGTGACCGGCAACACCTACGACAAGTACGGCTCGAGCAACCCCGTCGTCAAGCGCCTGATGGCTCGCTTCGAGGGCACGCTCGAGGAGCTCTACGCGAAGGCGGCGCCCGCGTCGGTGCTGGACGTCGGCTGCGGCGAGGGGGTGCTCGTGCACCGCTGGGCGACCGAGCACCCGCAGACGCGGCTCGTCGGGATCGACCTCGAGGAGGACTCGATCCAGGCCGGCTGGGCCGAGCGCCAGGCGCCCAACCTCGAGTACCGGGTGATGCCGGCGGAGGACCTCCCGTTCGCCGACGGCGAGTTCGAGCTGGCGAGCGCGATCGAGGTGCTCGAGCACGTCCCCGACCCCGAGCACACCGTCGCCGAGATGGCCCGCTGCGCGAGCCGCCACCTGCTCGTGTCGGTGCCGCGCGAGCCGTTGTGGCGGCTGCTGAACATGGCCCGCGGCGCCTACCTGTCTGATCTCGGCAACACCCCCGGGCACCTCAACCACTGGTCGCGGCGGTCGTTCGTCGCGCTGCTCTCGCGCCACGGGCAGGTCGTCGAGGTGCGCTCGCCGTTCCCCTGGACGATGTTGCTTGTCCGCCTCTAAGGCTCCCGCGGCGGCCGGGGCCGAGCCGGGCCGGTCATACGCGAGCGGGGCCCGGATCCTCTCGATCGGGATCGCCTCGACGGGCCTGCTGACGTTCGCCTACTTCTCGATCGCGAGCCACGTCCTCGGCGGCACGGCGGCCAAGCGCGTCGATCTTCTGTGGTCGGTGATGTTCGTGATCATCTCGGTGATCTACCGCCCGATCGAACAGCTGCTCTCGCGCACGATCGCGCAGCGGCGGGCGATGGGCCACGAGGCGCACGCGCTGCGCGTCCCGATGCTGATCCAGGGGAGCTTCGCGCTGCTCTTCCTGATCCTCGCGCTCGCCCTCCACGACGAGCTGCTGCGCGTCTTCGACCACCAGGGCGCCCTCTACGACATCCTGCTGCTCGGCACCCTCGCCTACGCCGCCAGCTACTTCGCGCGCGGTTGGCTCGCCGGCCACGAGCGCTTCGCGCTGTTCGGGGGGCTCGTCCTGATGGAGTCGCTCTCGCGGATCTGCTTCGCGCTCGCGGTCGCCGTCGGCCTCGCGCACGGCGAGACGGCCGTCGCGATGGGGATCGCGGCCGCGCCGCTCGTGTCGCTGGTCGTCGTCCCGGCGGCGTTCGCCAGGCAGTCGGGCGAGCGGCCGCCGCTGCGCGCCCCGATCACGGTCGACGAGGCCGACGCGGCGCTCGCCGGACCCGGCACCGAGGGCGTGCAGGAGACCGCCGCCCACGGGGACCTCTCGCTGCGCCGCGGCGGCGGCTTCGCGGTCTGGGTCTCGGCGATCATGCTCTCCGAGCAGACGCTGCTGAACGCCGCGGTCCTGACCGTCGACGCGACCTCGAGCAACGGCAGCCTCGCCGGGATCGTCTTCAACGTGCTGCTGATCGCCCGCGCGCCGCTGCAGCTCTTCCAGGCGATCCAGACCTCGCTGCTGCCCCACCTGACGGGCCTTGAGACGACCGCGGGCCACGACGCCTTCGCGCGGGCGATCCGCACGACGGTGCTCGCGATCGCCGCCTTCGCGACCGCCGTCGCGCTCGCGCTGCTCGCGATCGGGCCGTTCGTGATGCAGCACGTCCTGTTCGGCCAGCACGCCTCCTACGGCCGCGTCGGGCTCGCCCTGATCGGCGTGGGGATGGGCCTTCACCTCACCTCGGGCGCGCTCAACCAGGCCGCGCTTGCGCGCGACCGGGCGCGAGCGGCGGCGGGCTGCTGGTTGCTCGCCGCGGTCGCGTTCGTCGTCTGGATGCTCGTGCCGGCGGTCTCCGACCAGGTGCTGCGGGTGGAGATCGGCTACGCGGGGGCGACGGCGCTGCTGGCCCTCGCGTTGGCTGGGCTGTATCGGCGCGGCGGCGCGCCGGCGCAGGCGGCCCCGCCGCTCGCGGCGACGCGCTGACTCAGCCCAGCGACGCGGCGATCGCGGCGTAGGCCGCGGCCGGGTCGGGCTCGCCGAAGATCGCCGAGCCGGCGACGAAGATGTTGGCTCCGGCCGCGCGGCAGCCGGGCGCGGTCCTCGGGTCGATCCCGCCGTCGACCTGCACCGCCGGCCCCTCGCCCGTGACGGCCCTCAGGCGGGGAAGCTTCTGCAGCGAGCCCGCGATGAACGGCTGGCCGCCCCATCCCGGGTTGACGGTCATGCACAGCGCCATCTCGATCTCCCCGGCGACCTCTGCGAGCGCCGCGGGCGGCGTTCCGGGGTTGATCGCGACGCCCGCGCACGCGCCCTCGTCGTGGATCAGCCCGACGGCCCGCGCCAGGTGCGGCGTCGCCTCGGCGTGGACGGTCACGGAGTCCGCCCCGGCCCGCACGTACTCCGCCGCGGTGCGCTCGGGCCGCTCGATCATCAGGTGGGCGTCGATCATCCCGCCCGCGTCGCGGACGGTCTCGGCCAGCGCTGCGACGACGTTCGGCCCGACCGTGATCGGCGGCACGAAGTGCCCGTCCATCACGTCGACGTGGATCACCCGCGCCCCCGCGGCCAGCACCTCGACGACCTGCTCGCGCAGCCGCCCGAAGTCCGCCGAGAGAATCGACGGAGCGACATGGACGCCTTCGAGCAGCTCGCGCGCGCGAGCGGAGCCGTGCTCACTCATCGCAGATCACGCGGGGAGTATGGCGCGAGGCGAGGCGTCAGACTTCTTGCAGCATCGAGTCTCCGCAGTTGTTGCACTTGAGGATCGCCGTGGTCGACATGCGGACGATCGTCGAGTGCTCCCCGCAGTTGGGGCAGACGGAGGTCAGCTCGAAGCGGTGCAGGCAGTAGACGCAGCGGTAGCGCCCCGGGAGGTTCGTCGGGCGCAGCCAGGGCTCGCTGCAGTTCGGGCACTGCGGCCCGAGGTCGACCGGCTTGGAGGGGGGCTGCTGGTCTGCCCCTCCCACGCTCAGCTCCTCCTCAGGCGGGCGATGAAGAACCCGGCCGTGTCGTGGCGGTGCGGGAGCGTGAGGAGGCTGCGCCGCGCGACGGCCTCGGCGTCGGCGTCGGCAGGCCGGGCCTCGTCGGCGCGCTCGCCGTTCCCCGCCGGCGCGGTCATCGCGAAGTGGGGCATCTCGGCTGTCAGGTCGTCGAGCTGGAAGTCGGGATGGCGTTGCAGGAAGGCGGCGATCTGTTGCTCGTTCTCGCTCGGGGAGATCGTGCACGTAGAGTAGACGAGCACCCCGCCCGGGCGTAGCGCTTGTGCGCCGCAATCCAATATACGGAACTGATCGGCTCGTAGCGCGGCGAGCGCGTCGGGGCGGGCGCGCCAGCGCAGATCGGCGCGGGCCTGAAGCGTGCCGAGGCCCGAGCAGGGCGGGTCGACGAGGATCCGGTCGTAGCTCTCGCCGGCGCGCGGCTCGCGCGCGTCGGCGACCGCGACGGTCACGTTCGCGGCGCCCATCCGGCGCACGTTGCGCTCGAGCACGCGGGCGCGTCGCGCGCCCGCCTCCACGGCGAGGATCGTGCCCTCCCCCGCCATCAGCGCGGCGAGGTGGGTGGTCTTGCCGCCCGGCGCCGCGCACAGGTCGAGCACGTCCTCGCCGGGCTGCGGGGCGAGCGCGTGCGCGACCAGCATCGCGGCTCGCGACTGAGCCGCGAACGCGCCGGATCGCCACAGCGGCGAGGCGTGGGCGTCGAAGGACTCCTCGAGCAGCAGGGCCTCCTCGATCAGCGGATCTCGGCTGGTGCGCACCGGCAGCTGGTCGGCCAGCTCGGAGGCCGTGAGACGGAGGGTGTTGGCGCGCAGGACGAGCGCGCTCGGCTCGTTGTCGCGAGCCATCAGGGCCCGAGCCTCGGCGGGCCCAAGCGCCTCCCACCACAGCTCGGCCACCCACTCGGGATGGGAGTGCTTGACGGCCGCCTCCGCGGCCGTCGCGTCGCCGAGCGCTCCGAGCAGCGCCTCCGAACCCTCGCGGGCGGCGCGGCGGAGCACCGCGTTGACCAGCGAGTGCCCGCTGCGGGATCCAGTCTTGGCGAGCTCGACGGCGTCGGCGACGACCGCGTAGTCGGGCGCGCCCTGTAGGTAGAGGAGCTCGTAGAGGCCGAGCCGCAGCGAGGCCAGGACGGGCGGGTCGAGCCGCGCGGGCGGGCGGCCGGCGAGCTGCTCGACCAGGTAACCGGTCGTGCCGGAGCGCTGGACGGCGCCGTAGGCGAGCCGCATCGCCAGCGCGCGATCGCGCTCGCCGAGCCCGGCCGCCTCGGCGTGCAGCGCCTTCTCGGCGTACGCGCCTCCCTCGAAGACCCGCCGCAGCACGCGGTGCGCAGCGGCCCGAGCGGGCGCGACCGTGCCGGTTGCGATCGGGGTCGTCGTCTTCATCATCTCCATGATGGCTACCCGCTGCGGCTCGCGGCCACGGGCGCGAGAACCGCCGCGATGTCGCTGGCCAGCCGCTCCGCCTCTTCGGCCCCCAGCGCCGAGGTCGTGACGCGGATCGCGGCGGGCCCGGGGACGGGGGTGTAGCGGGCGCCCGGCGCGACGACCCAGCCGCGGGCGAGCAGCGCGGCCATCGTCGCCGCTTCGTCGTCGACGTCGACCCACACGTTCAATCCCGACCGTGCCCGCGCGGGGACGCCCCGCGCGGCGAGCGCGGCGAGCAGCGCCTCGCGGCGCTCGGCGTAGAGGCGGCTCGCCTCGGCCACGCCGGCGTTCACCTTCCGGTCGTTCCACAGCGCCGCGACGAGCCGTTGCAGGACGTGGCTGACCCAACCGGGCCCGCACTGCGCCCGGCCGCGGACCCGCGCGACGGTCGACTCGTCGCCGGCCAGCACGGCGAGCCTCAGGTCGGGACCGAGGGCCTTGGCGACCGACCTCGCGGCCGCCCACCGCGGCCCGGCCGCGGCGAGCGTGTGCAGCGGCGCGCCCGCGACCGCCCCGAGGTGGTCGTCCTCGACGAGCAGCAGCTCCGGGTGCGACGCGAGGACGGCGCGCAAGCCCGCCGCCCGCTCGGCGTCGAGCGCGGCGCCGGTCGGGTTCTGCCCGCGCGGAGTGAGCACGACCGCGCGCGCCCCCGCCGCGACGGCGCGGCGCAGGCCCTCGACGGTCATCCCGAGCTCGTCGACGGGCACCGGCTCGAGCTGCAGCGAGAGCGCCCTCAGCAGGTCGAAGAGGGCCGCGTAGCCGGGGCTCTCGACGGCGACCCGATCGCCGGGGCGCAGCTGCGACTGCAGGACCCGCTCGATCCCGTCGAGCGCGCCGCTGACGACGCAGACGTGCCCCGCGGGAACCCCGTCGGCGGCGAACGCGGCGGCGGCGCGCTCGACGAGCTCGGGCAGCTCGGGAGCCTCGCCGTAGAGGCGCACGGGCTGCTCGCAACGCGCGAGCGCGGCGGCGAGGTCGGGCAGCAGCGCCGGATCGGGATTGCCCAGCGAGAGATCGCGGGCCCCCGCCGGGACCGTCATCGGGCGCAGGCTCCCCGCGAGGGGCGGGCGCTCGCCGATCCGGGTGCCGCGCCGCGGCTCGCTGACGACCACCCCGCGCCGGCGCAGCTCGGCCAGCCCCGATGCGACGGTCGCCGGGCTGAGCCCCGTCTCGGCGGCGAGGCGTCGCACCGACGGCAGCTTCTGACCCGCGGCGAGAGCGCCCTCGGCGACCGCGGACTCGACCTCGGCCACCAGCCCCGACGCGCTCGACGCGTTGATTCGATACTGTCTTAGCTCAGTCACGATCTTGTACTATTACAGATTTGGAGGACGTGATGGCGAGCGGGACCGGACAGCGGCCGGCGGGGCCGCCCTCTGAGCGGGTGCGGCTGCGGCGCAAGCGCGAGCGCGGCAGCTACGAGCGCGAGACGATCGACGCGATCCTCGACGAGGGGCTGATCGCCCACCTCGGGATCGTCGAGGACGGCCGGCCGTTCGTGATCCCGACCCTGCACGCGCGCGACGGCGACCTCGTCTACTGCCACGGGTCGAGCGCGAGCCGGACGCTGCGGGCGCTCGGGGCGGGGCTGCCGGTCTGCCTGACCGTCTCGCTGATCGACGGCCTCGTGCTGGCCCGCTCGGCGATGCACCACTCCGCCAACTACCGCTCGGCGGTCCTGCTGGGCACGGCGCGCCTGGTCGAGGACCCCGACGAGCTGGTGCACGCGTTCCGCACGGTCGTCGAACGGATCGTCCCGGGCCGCTGGCCGGACGTGCGGGCGCCCAGCGAGAAGGAGGCGCGCGCCACGGCCGTGCTGGCGCTCCCGATCGAGGAGGCCTCCGCGAAGGTCCGCACGGGCGGCCCGATCGACGACGAGGAGGACTACGCGCTGCCCGCGTGGGCAGGCGTGATCCCGCTGTCGCTGCGCGCCGGCGAGCCCGAACCCGACGAGCGGCTGGCGCCGGGCATCCCGGTACCGGCCTACGCGAGCGGCTACGGCCGCGGCACGGGCGGCTGAAGCGCCGGCGGGCCGTGGCCGCGCAGGTAGTCGGTCGCGGCCATCGCCCGCCCGCCCGGCGGCTGCACCTCGGTCAGCTCGAGCGTGCCGGGCGCGCAGCCGAGCAGAAGCCGCTCCCCGTCTGCGGCGAGGGTCCCGGGCGCGGGAGCAGCGCCCTCCTCGTCCAGGCGCGCCGCGATCACGCCGAGGAGCTCGCCGCCCTCCAGGGCCAGCCGGGCGCCGATGTGGGGCTGCAGGGCGCGCACGGCACGCTCGAGCTCGACGGCCGGTCGCGACGGGTCGAGCGTGCGGTCGGCGGCCGAGATCTTCTCCGCGTAGGTCGCCTCGCCACTTTGCTCGGCGAACGGGGGAGAGTCCTGAAGCGCGCGCAGGAGCAGCTCGCCGCTCAGCTCCTGCAGGCGCGCGGCGAGCGTGCCGTAGGTGTCGTCCGGGGCGACCGGCTCCGCGGCGGTGAGACACACCGGCCCCTCGTCGAGACCGGCCGTCAGGCGCATGATGCTGACGCCGGTGCGCTCGTCGCCGGCCATGATCGCGCGCTCTATCGGGGCGGCGCCCCGCCAGCGGGGGAGCAGCGACGGGTGCACGTTGAGGACCTCCTGGGCGGAGAGCAGCGGCTCTGAGATCAGCGCGCCGAAGGCGCACACGACGACGACGGGCGGCCCCTCCCCCGCTCGCGCCGCGACCGTGATCTCGGCGACGGCGTCCGGGTCGTTCACGCGCGCCGGCTGGCTGAGCGCGAGACCGAGGCTCCTGGCCGCGTCGGCGACGGGCGGGCTCGCGAGCCGCCGACCGCGACCCTGGGGGCGATCGGGCCGCGTGACGACGAGCTCGGGCCGGTGGCGGTCGCTGGCCGCGAGGTGCTCGAGCACCGCGACCGCGAAGTCGGAGGTGCCGAGGTAGACGACGCCCACGGCCGACCCGCCGCTCAGGCGGCGCTCGGGGCGCGCTGCGCCTCGCGCATCGCCCGCATCGCTTCCTTGCGAGCGTCCCTTCCGATCCGGTCGAGGATGAGAATCCCGTCGAGGTGATCGATCTCGTGCTGGATCACCCGCGCCTCGAGGCCCTCCGCGTCGATCTCGATCTCGGCGCCCGTCACGTCGCGCGCCCGCACCCGCACGGCTGCGTGCCGCTCGACCTCGACGTGCACCCCGGGGAGGCTCAGGCAGCCCTCTTCCCCGGGCTCCTTCTCGTCGCTGCGCCACTCGATCTCGGGGTTGACGAGGACCGTCAGGGGATCGTCGACGTAGGCCTGGTAGACGAGCATCCGGTGCAGGATCCCGAGCTGGGTCGCGGCCAAGCCGACGCCGAGCGCGTCGTGCATCAGGCGACCCATGCTCTCGGCCTCCTCCGCGAGGTCCGAGTCGAAGCGCTCGACCGGCAGCGCCTTGGCGCGCAGCACGGGGTCGCCGAACTTGCGGACCAAGCGCAGCGCGGCGTCGCGGCGGGCCCTGGTCTCGGGATCGAGCTCGGCGGGAGCGGGCGCGTCGGACTCCGCCTCGACCTCGACGTCGTCGGCCATCGAGGCAGGGTCGCGGGGGAACTCGAGATCCTCGTCGCTCATCGAGGCTGAGTGTAGGAAAGCCCGGCTTCCCGCGCACGCCTTGCGCGCCGGGCGCTCAATGGTGCGACTTGCCGGCCCGCAGCGACGCCTTCGCCTGGGTCGAGCCGGTCTGCCCCGAGGCGTCGTGGTCGGCGATGCTCACGAGCACCTTCAGCACGTGCTTGCGGACGAGCAGCTTGCGGGCCTTGGCGCTCAGATGCAGCTTGACGGCGACGGTCTTGCCGCCGCCGACCGCGAACGAGCCGCTCGCCAGCTTCAGCACGCGCGCACGAGCGGAGACCGCCCCGGCCGTCTGGACGCTGACCGTCCCTTCACAGCTCGTCGCGCCCGCCGGACAGCTCACCGTCACGGTGAAGGCGCCGCTGCCCGAGACCTTCAACGAGGCGCCCGCCAGCGTCGCCTTCGGCGCCACAGAGACTTTGAACGGGGCGACGCCGATGCTGCCGCCGCCACCCGAGCCTTTGCTCACAGCTTCTTCAGCCGAGCGCTTCGCGGCTTCTTCTTCAGCCTTGCGCTTCGCAGCGGCTTCTTCTTCAGCTTTGTGTTTCGCTTCTTCTTCGGCTTTGTGTTTCGCTTCTTCTTCGGCTTTGTGTTTCGCTTCTTCTTCAGCTTTGTGTTTCGCTTCTTCTTCGGCCTTGTGTTTCGCTTCTTCTTCTTCTTTGATTTCTTTGGCGGTGTGTTCGGTCACCGTCACTTTGGCTTCTGCGGGATCGCTCGCGATCCCGTAGCTGTCGGTGACGGTCAGTGTGACCGTGTACGTGCCGGGTGTCGTGTAGGTGTGCGTGGGCGAGACGCCGCCGACGGTGCCCGTCCCGTCGCCGAAGCTCCAGCTGTATTTCGGTTCGGCGAGGCCGCCCGGGTAGGGATCGGTCGAAGCCGCGCCGCTGAACGGGAGGGCTACGCCGCTGTACGGTTTCGCCGGCGGCGTGATCGCGGCGGTCGGCCGTAGCGGTTTGAAGATCGTGAGCGAGCTCGGGGAGCCGACGCCGGTCGGCCCGTCGAAGCCGGTGGTCGCGTTGCAAGCGGTCGTGCCTTCGCAATCGAACCTGTACGCGCTAAGGCCTTGTTCGGCGATTTCTTTGTTGACGCCGCAGGCTTTGCCTTCCTCGTCGCAATAGCCGTTGCCGCCTTTGGCGACGTCGAACGTGGCGGCGCTGTCGCCGAGGTGTCCGTAGAGGGTCAGCGCCGGGTACTGGACGCCCTGCGGGCCGCCCGCGAGCGCCCACATCCCGCTGATCAGCGGCGTGGAGAGCGACGTCCCGCCGATCGTCGACCAGTTTTTCCCGCCTTTGAAGTGTTCGCATTCGGTGCCGCAGTTGTAGGTGTCGAAGATGTCGAAGCCGGTGATCGGGTCGGCGACCGCCGAGACGTCGCCGGCCGAGCGTTTCGACCCGCATCCCGTCGCGGAGAAGCCGGCCACGTCCTGCTGCCAGAGCGGGGCGGAGAAGAGGATGCTGCAGCCGCCGCCGCTCGCGCCTTCCACGAATTCGGAGGAGTTGAGCACGCCGTTGCCGTTCCAGACAGTCTCGCTCGCGCGTTTTTCGCCGGTGAGTTTGAGCGTCGTCCCGCCGACCGCGACCACGGTTGACATCGAGGACGGGATGTTCGGCGCGGCCGGGGACGGGGGCGCGGTTTCTTCGTAGGCCCGCACCCAGCTCGCCCAGCCCTGGTCCCCGGTCGCGGCGGCGATCATCACGCCCGGCTGGTTGTAGTCGGCGAGTTCTTCCGAGCCGACGCCGCTGAGCCGCTCGTAGCCGCCGTAGGAGTTCGAGACGGCGGTGGCGCCGAGTTTCACCGCCTCCTTGACGCCAGCGCCGAGGTTCACGAACGACGTGCTGTTCGTCTCGACGAGCAGGATCTTGCACTTCCGGCAAGTCGCCCGAGCGGCCTCGACGTCGAGCGAGATCTCGACCGACCACCCCGTGGTGTCCGCGGCCGGCAGCGAGTTGGTTTTGCCGGTCTGCCCGACCTTCTTGAAGCAGCCGCTCGCTTCGGTGCATTCGCCCAGCCCGTAGTGGCTGTCGAATTCACCCAGGTCGGATTCGATGTTCGGGTCGTCGAAGGCGTCGACGATCGCGACCGTCTGACCTTCCCCGCCGCTCGACGGGTCGAAGCCGTAGGCGCCCGCGATGTCAGACGGGGTGAGCCCACCCGCCGGTCCGACGGCCGCCGCGCTGCCCCCGGGCACCGTGTACGCCCGCACGCCGGGGCGCCCGGCCTGCGAGCTCGAGACCGGCCGGCGCACCATCGCGAAGCAACTCGCGTGGCCCGGCTGAGGCGCCGAGCAGACGGGTTCCACGCGCGCGTAGAGGAGTTCCCCGGGGGCGGGCTTCGCGCCGGCGCTCGCGGGCAGGCAGGCTGAGGCCAGCGATGCCGCGGCAACGATCAGGAGGGCGCGAACGCGCCCGTGCTTGCGCTCCATTGTCACGAACCCTCCAGGGCCCCCGCCCGGCCGGATGACCCGGCACGATGCCGGCGCAAGGTACCAGATGGGCGAATCTCCGGCAACTGCGGGACCCGGGCTGCACGGGGCGAGGGACGGTCGCGCCCGAGTCCTCAGGGGCAGCCGATTTGAATAGCCCATATGGGCTATTCAAAATGAACGCCTGAAACATCCCCCCTATGTGCGATGCGGCGTTCATTTGCTGAACGACGTATTGGGTACAGGCGGTCCATTGTGGGTTCCCCGGGTGTGGTGAATCCTTCGAATCCGGCACCAGAGAGCTCTCGGAGCGCCCCAGCGGCGCGCCCCGGGAAGCGCCGGAGCCGGGGACAGCCAACAACATACATGGGGGCCGTGTGCAACGCGTTAATGTCACGGATGGACAGGCGTGCTTTCGGGGTAGCAGCAGGACGCTCGAGGAGTCGCCGGCGGTGGCGCGCGAAGTGCGCAACGCCACGCTGCGAGCCAAGGAAGGAGACCGGGACGCCGTCCGTTTCCTGTATGTGAAGTACTCCGACAACGTCTACGGGTACGTCCGCAGCATCGTCCGCGACGACAAGGACGCGGAAGACATCACCCAGCAGGTGTTCCTGAAGCTGATGACGGCGATCAGCCGCTACCAGGACCGCGGCGTGCCGTTCTCGGGCTGGTTGCTGCGGGTCGCCCGCAACGTCGCCCTGGATCACCTGCGCCGGCACCGCTCTACCTTCAGCGTCGAGTCGATCGAGGGCCACGAGCGCTCCGACGAGCGCGCCGACGACCGCGCCCGCGCGCTGCGCGACGCTTTTCAGGAGCTTCCCGAGGAGCAGCGGACGGTCGTGCTGATGCGCCACGTGGTCGGGCTCACGCCGCCCGAGATCGCGGAGCGCATGGGCCGCACCGAGAGCTCGATCCACGGGCTTCACCACCGTGGACGGCGCGCGCTCCAGCAGGAGCTGATGCGCATGGACTCGGCCCCCGCGATCAGCGTCGCGGGCTGAGCGCGACGATGGCAACGGTGGCGAGTACCCCCGTGGGCGCCGTCCACGCGGGCATGGAGGTTCCCTTCACCCGCCTCGACAACGCCGACCCGGCGCTGCTCGAGGAGCTGCTCGGCGACGTCCGGCAGGCGGCCGAACGGGGCGCCTTCACGCTCGGCGAGCCGGTCGAGGCGTTCGAGCGCGAGTTCGCCGCCTACTGCGAGACGGAGTTCGCGATCGGCGTCTCCTCGGGGACCGAGGCGCTCGTGCTCGCGCTGCGCGCGCTTCACATCGGGCCGGGCGACGGGGTGCTCGTCCCGTCGAACTCGTTCATCGCGACCGCCGAGGCCGTCAGCGCGGTCGGGGCCGTGCCGGTGATGATGGACGTCGACCCCGACTCCCACCTGATCACCGCCGAGATCGTCCGCCGTCACATCACGCCGGGCGTGCGCTGCGTGATCCCCGTTCACCTCTACGGGGGCACGGTCGACCTCGACCCGATCATCGAGGTCGCCCGCGAGCACGACATCCACGTCGTCGAGGACGCCTGCCAGGCCCACGGCGCGCGCTATCTCGGTCGGCGCACCGGCTCGATCGGCGACCTCGGCTGCTTCAGCTTCTACCCCGCCAAGAACCTCGGCGCGTGGGGCGACGGCGGCGCCGTCGTCACCTCCGACCCGGCGCTCGCGGCCCGCGTCGCGCTGCTTCGCTCGCACGGCGAGGGACCCCGCTACCACCATCAGCTGATCGGGGGCACCGCCCGTCTCGACGCCCTGCAGGCGACGCTGCTGCGCCGCAAGCTGCGCCGTCTGGACGACTGGAACGCCGCGCGCCGGCGGATCGGCGCGGCGCTGTGCGAGGAGCTCGAGGGCCTCATCGACCCCGTCCGCCCCGCGTTCCCCGGCGCCGACCACGTCTATCACCTGTTCGTCGTGCGCAGCCCCGAGCGCGAGGAGCTGCGCGAGCAGTTGGCGGAGCGCGGCATCGCGACCGGGATCCACTACCCGGTCCCGATTCACCTCACCCAGGCCTACCGCTGGCTCGGGCTCGGCGAGGGCAGCCTGCCGGTCGGCGAGCAGCTCGCCCAGAGGGTCTGCTCACTGCCGATCTTCCCGTCGATGACCGAGCGCGAGCGCGCCGCGGTCGTCGACGCCGTCCGGGCGTTCGCGCCGAAATCGCAGGAGGGACACGACGGTGAATCGCCCGCACAAGCGCAGGCGGTTCACAGACGTTCATCTGGCATATGAGCTCTGTCGGCACATCCGAGCGCCAGCGCCCGACGTTGACCGTCGTGCCGCCCCGCGAGGCTGCGCCGACGGCCGTCGTGCGGACACGCGCCGCGCTGATCCGCGGCTCGCGCCGCGCCCTGGACGTCCTCGTCGCCGGAGGGTTGCTGCTGATCCTCAGCGTGCCGATGCTGCTGATCGCGCTGGCGATCAGGATCGACTCAGGCGGCCCGGCGCTGTTCCGTCAGCGCCGCGTCGGGCGCGGGATGCGGCCGTTCACGATGCTGAAGTTCCGCACGATGACGCGGGACGCCGACACGGCGCCGCACCGCGAGTACGTCCGCGCGCTGATCGAGGAGGACGGGCCGAAGGACGGCACGCTCTACAAGATCTCCGTTGACGACCGGGTCACCCGGATCGGCGGCTTCCTGCGCCGCTCCAGCATCGACGAGCTCCCCCAGCTGATCAACGTCCTGCTCGGCCAGATGGCGCTCGTCGGCCCCCGGCCGGTGATCCCCTACGAGGTCGAGATGTACCCGCGCGCCTACCTGCGCCGCTTCGACGTGAAGCCCGGCCTGACCGGCCTGTGGCAGGTCTCGGGGCGCAACGAACGCACCTACCACGAGATGGTCCGCTTCGACCTCGAGTACGCCGAACGCGCCTCGCTCGGGCTCGACCTGATGATCCTCGCCCGCACCGTCCCCGTCGTGCTCGGCCGCCAGGGGGTGGCGTGAGCATGGCTACCGCGCCCGCACGCGACGAGCTGAAGACGCCCGCGATCGACGGCCTCGCGCCGGCGCGCAGGCTGCTCCACGCGGCCCCGATCGGCACCGCCCTCGTCGGCCACGGCTACTGGGGCCCGAACCTCGCGCGCAACATCGCCGAGTCGAACGGCCTGCGCCTGGAGGCGCTGTGCGAGCTCGACTCAGAGCAGGCGGCCGCGTTCCGCCAGCGCCACCCCGGCGCGAGCACACACTCGGACCTCGACGCCGCGCTCGTCGACCCCGGGATCGAGGCGATCGTGATCGCGACGCCGCCGAAGACGCACTACGCGCTCGCCAAGCGGGCGCTGGAAGCCGGCAAGCACGTGCTCGTCGAGAAGCCGCTTGCGACCTCGCTGCGCGACGCCAACGAGCTCGCGGAGATCGCCCGCGGCTCCGACCTCACGCTGATGCCCGGCCACACCTTCATCTACAGCCCCGCGGTCAACATCGTCCGCGAGCTGATCGGCGACGGGACCGTCGGCGACGTGCACTTCGTCACCTCGGCGCGGATGAACCTCGGCAAGTACAACGACCAGGGCGTCGTCTGCGACCTCGCGCCGCACGACCTCTCGATCCTCCTCTACTGGCTCGGCTCCCCGATCGTGGAGGTCGCCGCGTCGGGCTCGAGCGTGCTGCGCGAGGACGTCTCCGAGACCGCTTTCATGACGCTCACCTTCGCGACCGGCCAGACCGCGAACGTGCAGATCTCCTGGCTGGCGCCGCGCAAGGTTCGCCAGACGATCGTCGTCGGCTCCAAGCGCATGGTCCAGTACGACGACACGGCCTCCGACGAGCCGGTCCGCGTCTACGACCGGGGCATGGACATGCTCCCGCCGACGCCCGCCAACTTCGGCGAGCACCAGCTGATCTACCGCACGGGCGACGTGATCATCCCGCGCGTCGAGCCGGCCGAGCCGCTGCGCTTGGAGCTCGAAGACTTCGCGAACGCGATCCGAACCGGCGAGGAGCCGCGCTCGAACCTCGACCTGGGCGTCGAGATCGTCGCCGCGGTCGAGTTCATCGAAGAGTCGATGCGCCGCTCGGGCACGCCGATGGCGCTGCCGCGCTCGAACGGCCGCGCGGCCGCCTAGAGGAAGCCATGACGGACGCTCAGCTCACGATCCCGCAGCTGGCCGCAGAGATCGCGGCCGAACGGCCCCGCGTGCTCTCCGTGATCGGCGCCCGCCCGGAGATCATCCAGGCCGCGCCCGTCTGCGAGGCGCTCGCGCCGCTCGCGCGGGAGATCCTCGTGCACACCGGCCAGCACTACGACGAGGCGATGTCGGAGAGCCAGATCCTCGCCACGCGCCTCCCCCGCCCCGACCACAACCTCGGCGTCGGCTCGCGCGACGCGACGGAGCAGGTCGACCTCGCGCAGGCGCGCCTGGAAGAGCTGATCGAGCGCGAGCGGCCCGCGGTCGTGATCGTCCGCGGAGACACGAACGCGACCCTCTCCGGCGCCCGCGCGGCGGTCGCGAAGGGCGTGCCGCTCGTCCACGTCGAGGCCGGCCTTCGCTCGCACCGCGACGACATGCCCGAGGAGTTCAACCGGATCGAGACCGACCGCCTTTCCCAGGTGCTGTGCGCGCCGAGCGAGGGCGCGCGCGAGAACCTGCTGGACGAAGGCGTCACCGGCAAGGTGCACGTGACCGGCGACCCGCTCTGCGACATGCTCGAGCGCTGGCGAGAGAGCGTCGTGCCCGCGGGCGACGGCGACTACGTCCTGGCGACCGTTCACCGCAACTACAACACCGACGACCCGGAGCGCCTGGGCCGCGTGCTCGAGTGCCTCGGCCGCTCGGAGCTGCCGGTGATCATGCCCCTGCACCCCCGCACGCGCGCCCGCATCGAGGAGTGGAAGCTGGCGGTGCCCGGCGCGGTGGAGATGATCGAGCCCGTCCCGTACACCCGCATGCTCGAGCTCGAGCGCGGCGCGGCGACGGTGGCGACCGACTCTGGGGGGGTACAGCGCGAGGCCTACTTGTGGGGCGTCAGATGCGTGACGCTGCGCGAGGAGACCGAGTGGGTCGACACCGTGCAGGCGGGCTGGAACACGCTTGTCGGTGTCGACCCCGACGCGTTCGAGGCGGCGCTGCGGGCTCCCGTGCCCGCGGCGCGGCCTCAGATCTTCGGCGACGGGCACGCGGCCGAGCGGATCGCCGCGATCGTCGCCGAGCTGGCCGGAGCGCGGACGGCGCTCCACGACACGGAGGTCGCGGCGTAATGGACGAGCTGAGGGTGGGACTGATCGGCGTCGGGAAGATGGGCTCCTACCACGCCGAGACGTGGGAGCGCCTGAGCGGCGCGCGGCTGGTCGCGATCGCCGACCCGGACGAGACGACCGCCCGCCAGCGCATCGGGCGCCGGCCGATCGAGTGGATCTCAGACCACCGGCGGCTGCTGGAGCGCGCCGACATCGACGCCGTCTGCGTCTGCACCCCCTCCGAGCACCACGCGCGGGTCTCGCTGGACGCGATCGACGCCGGCAAGCACGTGTTCGTGGAGAAGCCGATCGCCGTCGCGCTCGAGGACGGGCTGCGGATGGCGGCCGCCGCGCGGATCGCGGGCGTGAAGCTGATGGTCGGTCACATCGAGCGTTTCAACCCCGCCGTCCGCAAGCTCTCAGAACTCATCGCCGAAGGCCGGGTAGGGCGAGTCTTCCGGGCCCACGCCACGCGCGTCGGGCCTCTCCCGGGACGGATCATGGACACGGGCGTCGCGATCGACCTCGCGACGCACGACCTCGACCTGATGCAGTACGTCCTCGGCCGCAACATCACCTCGATCTTCGCCGAAGGCAGCCGTTGCGTCCACCCGACGCAGGAGGACCTGATCGCGTGCCTCTTGAGGTTCGGCGAGGACGGGCCGATGGGTCTTCTGGACGTGAACTGGCTGACCCCCGAGAAGCGGCGCGAGATGACGGTGATCGGCGAGGCCGGGATGCTGACGGCTTCCTACATCACCCAGGACGTGTGGTTCACCGAGTCGACCGGCACGCCGAACGGCTGGGACGAGCTCGCGCGCGTTCGCGGCGACGCCGAGGGCGCCGCCGTGCGCTTCGCGCTGCCCCGCACCGAACCGCTGCAGACCGAGCTCGAAGCGTTCACGCGCTGCGTGCTGGAGGACCTGCCCGAGCCGGTCAGCGCCGAGGACGGCTGCCGCGCGCTCGCCGCCGCCCTGGCGGTCC
>DATNBM010000082.1:0-12351 GCA_035571915.1 Solirubrobacteraceae bacterium
GTTCGCCCGCTACTACAGCGGCGAGCGTGAGTACCGCCTGAAGGGGCCTCCCGCGCTGCCCCTGCGGCTGCTCGGCCCCGTCGTCGTCGGGAGCACCCTCGGCGTCTTCGCGACCGGCGTCGTCCTGCTCGCCGTCGGGCCGAGCCACCGCGACCCGTGGATGCTCCTTCACAAGGCGAGCTTCATCGTCTGGGTCGGCGCGACCGCGCTGCACGTCCTCGGCCACCTCCCAGAGATGCGCCGGGGCCTTCTCGCGAACGGCTCGACGCGCGCGGAGGTCATGGCCGTCGCGGGCGCCGGCGAGGAACGTCCATCGCGCGTCTCGATCGCCGGCTACCGGCTCGCCGGCCGCCTCGCCGGAGGCCCGGGCCGCGCGGTCTCGATCCTGCTCGCGCTCGCCGCCGGGCTGATCCTCGCGCTCATGCTCACGGGCCACTTCGGCCCGTGGCTCCACTACCACCGCCAAGACGGCTGAGGACTGTGCCAAGGTGAAGATCATCCACCGCAACGACAGCGTTCACACCCCCCGCACGCGCGACGCGGCGCTGCGACGCCTCGACCGCACGAGCCGCTGGCTGCTCGCCGGCAGCGCCGTGCTGACGGGCGTCCTGACCGACGTCGCCGCCAACGCCTTCCCGGGACACGCGAAGAGCAAGGCCCAGACGGGCAAATCGAGCCACGCCCAGGCCAAGCACAAGCCGCTCGCGCCCCCCGCCGAAGCGCCCAAGGCGACGACGACCTCCGAACAGGCCGCGCCCCCCGCCGAAGAAACGGCCGAAACGCCCGCCGCCGAAACGCCGGCGGAAACCAGCGCCCCGGAAGAATCCGCCCCCAGCCAGGAAACGGCCCCCGAATCGGCGCCCGTGGAAGAAACCACGCCCGAACAGCGCGAAGCGCTCCCGCCGCCCGAAGAACCGGTGGTCTCGGGCGGGAGTTAGCTAGCGAGCGCTGCTACGCGTAGACGAGCTCTGCGCTCGCCTTCGTCTCGGCCGGCTCGATCTCCCAAGGAGCGATCGAGACGGCAGGGCGTTCCCCATTGTCGCGCTCGAGGACCAGCGCGATCCCCTCGGCGAGACTGTCGCGCAACTCGTCATAGTTGTCCCCGGTCGCAAAGACCCCAGGGAACTCATCGACGGTTGCCCACATGTGGTCGTCCTCGTAGAAGACGTTGATGTGGAGCTGCTGGTTCTCAGCCATCCGAAACCTCAGTTTCATCGTATCGGCTCACCTCGGGCATAGCTAGAGCCCTGCCTGTCGCCTTAGCGCCGCCTCGAAACGCTTGCTGTAGGCGCGTCTCTTGTGCTCCGGGAGAGTGATCGGACGGCTCCCCTCTTTGGTCATCTTTACCTGGTGGCTGCCGCCCGTGGATCGGGTCCAGCCGGCTTCTTCGAGACGCTTGATCCAATGCTTCTGCGTCTCCGGCATTGCTCGGGCTAGTGCCTAAGGTCGGAATGCATGGGCGGCCACCCTAACCGTTGCCGACGGTGGAACCGGCCGTTTCAGGACCTCAGCGCTTGTACACCGCGAAGAAGTCCCGGTCGTCCGGCGTCAGATACCGGTCCGCAGGGCGTTCGGTTTCGGCCAGCAGCTTCGCGGGCCTCATCGCGCCGGGCGCCGCGTAGGTGTTGAAGCTGATCCAGTAGGAGTTGATGTCGAGCTCCATCGCGCGGACCGCCCCGGCGTGGATCATGACGTGGGCGAGGCTGCCGACGGTCTGATCGTTGGCGGCGGCGTAGAGCAGGTTGCCGTGCTTGTCGATCCCGATCCCCGAGCGCCACACCCGGACCGCGTTGCCGACCGTCGCGCCCCATTCGGCGGTGTTCGAGAGGGCCGGGTTCGAGTGGCCTTCCGAGACGATCAGGGGCAGGTTCTGCCGGGCGAAGACGACGTTCGGACCGACGTTCGGACCGCCGTGCCAGGTGGTCACGTCGTAGCGCCCGTCGGCGTAGCGCACGAACGTCGCCTGGCCTTCGCGCATCGGCGCGTAGGTGTGCCCGTGGAGCGCCCAGCCGCCGCGCGAGTCGGTCAGCTTGAAGCCGCTGTTGAAGGTCGCGAGCAGTTTGCCCCGCTTCCCGGCCGGCACCTCCATCGGACCCCGTTCGGGCAGTTCGACCGACGGCTCCAGGCGACCGGGGACGAGCGAGACGACCGTGTTGGAGGTGTTGATCCACGCCACCCCGGCGATCAGCCGGGGGTATTCGGCGGGGTCGCTGCGGAACGTCGTCACGAGCAGCGGCGGATCGTTGCGGCTCTCCCGTTCGAGCGTCCCGCTCCACGCGCCCTCCCCCGCCAGCGCCGGGCGCGTCAGCGGCGCGATCCGGGGCGGACGGTCGACGAGCGCTGCGGAGGAGCCGCCCTTGGCGGTGCCCGGCGCGCCGTCCGCCGAGACACCGACGCGGGGCAGCGCGCGCAGCGCGGGGCCGCCCTTGGCGGGCGCGTTCAGCGAGTAGTAGATCGACTCGACCTTCGCGACGATGCCGGCCGCCCCATGGTCTCGCAGCCACTCGACCGAGCGGATCCCGACGCTCGAGTTCGAGGGCTCGAGCAGGGTCTTGACGTAGGAGACGCCGGCCGGGAGCAGGACGAGCAGCGCGGCGGTCGCGAGCACACGCCGCACGCGGCGGGCGGGCGCCGGCGCACCGAACGGGGCGGGCGGGACCGGCGCGCGTCCGCCCGCTCCTCCGTGCGCCGCGACCGAGCTCATGGTTCGCATCGTGGCACGCCGGTCGCTCGAAAACCGCCTGCGTAAGAGCATTTTCACCCGATCCTCAAGGTCCCGTGAGCTATCCCTGGTGGCATGTCGGCAGACGTGGGAGCACCTGTCGAACAAGTCCTGCCCCGGGCGACCGAGGCGATCGAGGAGACGCCCGCTTCCCTGCGGGGCAAGAGCGTCGCCCTGATCGCCGCCTGCCGCCCGCGCCAGTGGGTCAAGAACCTGCTCGTGCTCGCCGCCCCGGGGGCCGCGGGGATCCTCACCCACCCCGAGGTTCCCGGCCGGCTCGCCGTCACGTTCGTCGCCTTCTGCGCCCTCTCGAGCGCGACCTACCTGCTCAACGACCTGCACGACCGCAGCGAGGACCGCGCCCACCCGCGCCGCCGCCTGCGACCGATCGCCTCCGGCGCCGTCTCTCCGGCGGTCGCGGTCGTCGCCGCCGTGTGCCTCGTCGCGGCCGGGCTCGGCCTGGCCGCGATCGTGCGGCCCTGGCTCGCCGGGGTCGGCGTCGGCTACGTGCTGCTGACCGGGAGCTACACGCTGTGGTGGCGAAACGTCGCCGTCGCCGACATCGCGGCCGTCGCGGGCGGCTTCATCCTACGCGCCCTCGCGGGCGGCGTCGCGACCGACATCACGGTCTCGCGCTGGTTCCTGCTCGTGACGTCCTTCGGCGCGCTCTTCCTCGTCTCGGGCAAGCGCTACGCCGAGCTGCGCGCCTCCGGCGGCGTGCCCTCCCGCGCCTCGCTGAACGAGTACTCCGAGCGCTACCTGCGCTTCGTGATCGGTCTCGCCGCGACCGTCGCGACGACCGCCTACTGCCTGTGGGCGTTCCAGCGCTCCCACCAGGCCCGGATCTCCTGGTATGAGCTGACCGTCATCCCGTTCGTCCTCTGGCTGCTCCGCTACGCGCTGCTGATCGAGCAGGGCGGCGGGGAATCGCCCGAGGACGTCGTGTTCGCCGATCGTTTCCTGCTCACGATGAGCGCGGCCTGGGTCGCGCTGTTCGTATCGGGGGTCTATGTCGCCGGTTGAGACACCGAGCCGGACCGCCCGTCCCGCCGTCGGCGAACGCGCCGTGGTGAGCGGCTGGGGACGCACCGCCCCCGTCTCGGTCACGCTCGTCCGCCCGACCGACGCCGCCCAGCTGAGCGGTCTGCTCAGCGGCGAGGTTCCCGCCCGGGGCCTGATCCCGCGGGGCGCCGGCCGCAGCTACGGGGACGCCGCGCAGAACGAGCGCGGCGCGGTTCTCGACATGGCGGCCCTGCGCGGCGTGGAGACGATCGACCGCCACACCCGCGAGGCGCGCGTGCGCGCCGGCACGACGTTCGCCGAGTTGCTCGAAGCGCTCGCCGCAGAGGGCATGACCCTCCCCGTCGTCCCCGGCACGGCTCACCTCACGGTGGGAGGCGCGATCGCGGCCGACGTCCACGGCAAGAACCACCCCCGCGACGGCAGCATCGCCCGCCACGTCCGGTCGCTGCACCTGTGCACCCCCGCGTTCGGCGAGCTAGAGGTATCCGAGCGGGAGGACCCCGAGCTGTTCGCCGCGACGCTCGGCGGGATGGGGCTGACGGGCGCGATCGCCGCGGCGACGCTGCGGATCGTCCCGCTCCGCCGCCCCTGCTTCGTCGCCGACGTCGACCGCGTCGAGAGCGTCGAGGCCGCGATGGAGCTGATGGCCTCCGGTGGGGGCCACAGCCACGCGATCGCCTGGATCGACCTGATCTCGCGCGGGCGGTCGTTCGGCCGCGCCGTCGTCAACCGTTCGAGGGAGGGCGAGGAGACGGTCTCGGCCGAGCAGCTCGGCCTGCGTCCCGCCCACCCCGGCCTGATCGCCCGCGTCCCCTCGCCGGTGCTGCGGCCCGCGACGGTCCGCGCCTTCAACCGCCTGTACTGGCTGCGCAGCCCCCGCCGCGGACGCGAGCTGGCGATGGACATGGGGGAGGCCCTGTTCCCGCTCGACGCGGTCGGCGGCTGGAACCGCCTGTACGGTCGCCGCGGCCTGCTCCAGTACCAGTTCGTGGTGCCCGACGGTGAGGAGTGGACGATCCGCTGCCTGCTCGAGATGCTCCGCGCCAAGCGCGTGCCGATGTACCTCGCGACCCTCAAGCGCTTCGGGTCCGCCTCGGGCGGCCTGCTGTCCTTCCCGATCCGCGGCTGGACCGTCGCCGTCGACATGCCGGCGGGCGCCCCCGGGATCGGCGAGGCGCTCGACCGCGCGGACCTGATGGTCACCGCCGCCGGCGGCCGGGTCTACCTCGCCAAGGACGCCCGCATGAGCCCCGAGCAGCTCGCCTCGATGTACCCGCAGCTGCCGAGCTTCCTCGAGGTCCGCGCGCGCGTGGACCCGCACGAGACGCTCCGCTCGGACCTCTCCCGGCGACTGGGGCTGACGCGGTGAGCCGTCTCGGCGGCACCGCTCTCGCGGGCCACTCGCGCCGAGTGCTCGTGATCGGCGGGAGCTCGGAGATCGCCGAAGCGATCGCCGCCGAGCTGATCGACGAGGGCGCCCGCGAGATCGTCCTGGCCGGGCGCGACGCGGCCGCGCTGGCGCGCGCCGGCGAGGAGCTGCGGGCGAAGGGCGCCGAGCGCGTCGAGACGGTGATCCTCGACGCCGCCCGCACCTTCGGTCACGGCACCGCGCTGCGCGAGGCGTTCGAGACGCTCGGCGGCGTCGACGTCGCGATCCTCGCCGTCGGGGTGCTCGGCGCCCGCGGCGGGCTCCCCGAGGACATCCCCGCGGCGGTCGAGCTGCTCCGCGTCAACACCGTCGGCGCGGGCTCGCTGTTGATGGAGACCGCCCGTCTGCTGCGCGAGCAGGGCTCGGGGACGATCGTCGTCCTGTCCTCGGTCGCCGCCGAGCGGCCACGCGCCGCGAACGCCGTCTACTGCGCCTCGAAGGCCGGGCTCGACGCGCTCGCCCAGGCGCTCGACGACGAGCTGCGCAAGGAGGGCGTGCGGGTGATGGTCGTGCGTCCCGGCTTCGTTCGCACCAGGATGACCGCCGGGCTGCCCGAGGCGCCGTTCGCGACGAGCGCCCAGACCGTCGCGCAGGAGACGGTCCGGGGCCTGCGCCGCGGCGCCCACACCGTCTGGGCGCCCGCCCGCTTGCGCTGGGTGACGGCCGCGATGCGGATGCTGCCCCGCAACGTCTTTCGGAGGATCCCCGCGTGAGCTCTCACGCCCCCCTCAGCGCGAGCGAGCTGCCGGCCTCCGAGCAGCAGTTCTACGACGAGCGCGCCGCGATGCTCCGTCGCCGCCGCGCGGAAGCCGCCAGGGTTCGCCGGCGCCGCCTCGTCGTGCTCGACCTGGGGATCGGCGGGGCCCTCGCGATCTTCGGGCTGATCGCCGCTCCCGGCCTCGCGATCCTCGCGCTCGCGGCGTTCCTCGCGCTCGGCGCCTGCGCCGCGTGGGTGCTCGGCGAACGGATCCGCGCGCGGCGGCACGGCTCCGCCGCTCCGAACGAGAACGGGAACGTGATCGCGCCGCGACGCGTGGCCCGTCAGGGAGCAGGGCGGCGATGAGGACCGTGGCTCTACCCACCGCCCGCTGGCGCGCGCTCGGCAGCACGGCGCTCGTGCGGGTCGCCGAGCCCTGGCAGCTCGAGCCGGCGATCCTCGCCGTCCGGCGCGTGCTTGCCGACTTCGACCTTGCCTGCAGCCGCTTCCGCGAGGACTCCGAGCTGACCCGCGTGAACGCCCGCGCGGGACGTCCCGTCGAGGTCTCGGCGCTGCTTCAGGACGCCGTCGAGATCGCGCTGCGCGGCGCCGAGCTGACCGCCGGCTCGCTGGACCCCTGCCTCGGCCGCTCGATCGAGCGCGCCGGCTACGACCGCGACTGGGAGCTGATCGGGGATCTCGCCGACACCGTGAGCGGCGGCGGCGATAGCTCGGGTCCGCTGACGCTGCACGCCCGCAGGCGGGGAGCGTGGCGCGACGTCGAAGTAGACCGCGTGAGCGGCACCGTTCGCATCCCCGCCGGGACGAAGCTGGACCTCGGCGCGACAGCCAAAGCGCTCGCCGCCGACCGCGCGGCCGCCGCCGTCCACGCCCGCCACGGGCACGGCGTCCTCGTTGCGCTCGGCGGCGACCTGGCCGTGCGCGGAACCGCGCCGTCGGGCGGCTGGCGCGTTCACGTCACCGACGACCACCGCGCCGGCGCGCAGGCGCCGGGGCAGGGCGTGACGATCCGCAGCGGGGGCCTCGCGACGTCGAGCACCGTCGCGCGGCGCTGGCGTCGCGACGGCGAGCCGATGCATCACATCATCGACCCCGTCACCGGGCGTCCCGCGGTCACGCGCTGGCGGACCGTCAGCGTCGCCGCCGGCGACTGCACCGACGCGAACATCGCGAGCACCGCCGCGCTGCTGCGCGACGGCGAGGCGATCGAGTGGCTCGCCGGCCTCGGGCTGCCCGCCCGGCTGGTCGAGCTCGACGGCGCCGTCCACACCGTCGGCGGCTGGCCCGCGGGCGAGCGGATGGAGCCGGTGGGGGCGCTGGGATGACCGTGCTCGCGGCCTCCGGCGGCAGCGCCTACTGGTACCTGACGCGCTCGACCGGCGCGGTCGCGCTCGTGCTGCTGACCGCGACCGTCGCGCTCGGCGTGCTCGACGTGCGCCGCTGGGCCAGCACGCGCTGGCCGCGCTTCGTGATCGACGGGCTGCACCGCAACGTCGCGCTGCTGACGGTCGTCTTCCTCGGCCTGCACATCCTGACCTCGGTCCTCGACAGCTTCGCCCCGATCGGCCTCGTCGAATCCGTGATCCCGTTCGTCGGCTCCTACCGGCCCTTCTGGCTCGGTCTCGGGGCTCTCTCCTTCGACATGCTGCTCGCGGTCACGATCACGAGCATCGCCCGCCGGAGGGTCGGGCACCGCGCGTGGCGCGCCGTGCACTGGCTCTCCTACGCCTCCTGGCCGGTCGCGCTGCTGCACGGCTTCGGGACCGGCAGCGACGTGAAAGCGACCTGGCTGCTGCTGCTCAGCATCGCCTGCCTGATCGTCGTCGTCGCCGCGGTCCTCGCGCGGGTGGCGGCCGGCTGGCCCGGCGAGCTGCGCGCCCGCGCCGGGGCGCTGGCCGGGACCGCCGCCTTCGCCCTGTTCCTCTTGCTGTGGCTGCCCGCCGGCCCGCTCGGCTCGGAATGGGCGCGGCGCTCGGGGACCCCGTCCTCGCTGCTGCACTTCTCCGGCGCCAAGAGCAAGAGCGGCGGAAAGGGCTCGCGATGAGCGCTCCCCCGCTCACCGCGCGGCTGCCGCGCCTGCTCGCCGGGGTCGGCGAGAGCGGCGCCGAGGGGCCGCTCGACCTCGCCCGTCACATCACGACGCACGGGCCGATGCCGCCGCAGGAGCCGCCCAAGCGGGGCCGACCCGGAGCGCTCGTCGACGAGATCGAACGCGCCGGCCTGCGCGGGCGCGGCGGCGCCGGCTTCCCGACCGCGCTGAAGCTCCACGCCGTCGCGGGGGCGCGCGGACGGGGCCGTACGGTCGTCGTCAACGCGACCGAGGGGGAGCCCGCCAGCTCCAAGGACCGGACGCTGCTCGGCTCGGTCCCGCACCTGGTGCTCGACGGCGCGGCGCTCGCCGCGCAGGCCGTCGGCGCCGACGAGGCGATCCTCTGCGTTCCCGACGACACCCCTGGAGTCCTGCAGGCCGCGACCTCGGCGATCTCCGAACGGCGCCGCATGCCGGGTGACCCGCGGCTCACGCTCGCGACCGTCCCGCACGGCTACGTCAGCGGTCAGGAGTCGGCGCTCGTGGCCGCCCTCAACGGGGGCGAGGCGAAGCCGACCTTCACGCCGCCGATGATCTTCGAGCGCGGCGTCGGCGGGCGCCCGACCCTGCTCTCGAACGCCGAGACCTTCGCGCACGTCGCGCTGATCGCCCGCCACGGCGCCGAGTGGTTCCGGGCCCTCGGCACGCCCGAGCACCCGGGCACCGCCCTCATCACCCTCGCCGGCCCCGTCGCCTACCCGGGCGTCTACGAGATCGAGCACGGGGCCACCCTCAGCTCGCTGATCGATGCCGCGGGCGGGGCGCTCGAAGGCGTCCGCGCGGTGCTCGTCGGCGGCTACTCGGGCACGTGGCTCGACGGCTCGCTTCTGGAGGAGATCACGCTCGACGACGGCTGGCTCGTGCCGCGCCAGGCCACGACCGGAGCGGGCGTCGTCGCCCTGCTCGGCGAGCACGCCTGCGGCGTGTATGAGACGGTCCGCGTCGCGCGCTGGATGGCGGGCGAGAGCGCCGGCCAGTGCGGGCCCTGCGTGCACGGCCTCGCGGCGATCGCCCAGCGCCTGGAAGGCATCGCGTGGGGCAACGAGCAGGGCGGCGAGGCAGAGGTCCTCCGCCTCGCCTCGGTGATCCGCGGCCGCGGCGCGTGCCGCCACCCCGACGGGACGCTGCGCTTCGTCGCAAGTGCCCTGCAGGTCTTCGCCGAGGAGTTCGCCGATCACGCCCGTCACGGCGCGTGCGACCTGTGCGGCGCGCACGGTGTCCTGCCGCTGCCGCGCGCCGCCGCCCGCGAGCTCGAGGGGGTCGCGCGGTGAGCAAGCACCTGCGCGTCAACCCGATCGCCTGCGAGGCGCACGGCATGTGCGCCGAGCTGCTGCCCGAGCTGATCAGCCTCGACGAGTGGGGCTACCCGATCGTCGACCACAAGCCGGTGCCCGCCGAGATCGTGGCAAACGCCGAACGCGCCGCCGCCGCCTGCCCGACCTTCGCGCTGCTGGTCGAGCGCCGCCGCGAGCAGCCCGCCGCGCCCCGCCGCGAGCGCGCCGGCGCCGGCGCCTCTGGCGTTCGCAACGTGCGCCGCCGCGTGCCGCGGGTGCCCGGCGAGCCCCGCGTCTGAGGCACCTGTACGGCAAAACCCGGACCGCGCCCCCACGCCGGGTGCGATGATCCGGGACACGGATGCTGTTCCGCCAGATCACACACGACGACCTCGGCTGCGCCTCCTATCTGATCGGCGACGAGCACGCCGGGGTCGCCGCCGTCGTCGACCCGCGCTTCGAGATCGACGAGTACCTCGAGCTGGCGCGCTACCGGGGCGTGAAGATCGAGCACGTGCTCGAGACGCACAACCACGCCGACCACGTCTCCGGCCACGGGCGGCTGGTCGCCGCGACCGGGGCGCGGATCCACGTCCATCGCCTCGCCCGGCCCGAGTACGCCCACGAGCCCTTCGACGACGGCTGGGAGCTGCGCCTCGGCGCGCTGCTCGTGCGGGCGCTGCACACCCCCGGCCACCGGCCCGAGCACACCGCCTTCCTGCTGATCGACACCGAGCGCGGCGACGACCCCTGGGCCGTGCTCAGCGGCGACAGCCTGTTCGTCGGCGACGTCGCGCGGACGGACCTCGCGATCGAGGTCGCCGAGGGCGCCCGGCAGATCTTCCGCTCGGTGCACGAGCGCCTGCTCACCCTCCCGAACGAGACCGAGGTCTGGCCCGCGCACCTCGGCGGCTCGATGTGCGGCGGGGCGGGCATGAACTTGAAGATCTGCTCGACGATCGGCTTCGAGCGCCACCACAACCCGACGCTCGGGATCGCCGAGGAGGGAGCCTTCGTCGAGCAGGCGCTGGCGAAGCTCGGCCCGCAGCCGCCGAACTTCGAGAAGATCGTCGCGATCAACCGCGGGCCGCTCGTGACTGCGGGCGTCGAGGCCCCGGCGCTCTATCCCCACCAGGTCGAGCTGAAGCGGGCCGAAGGGGCGATGCTGATCGACGTGCGAACCGACCTGCAGTTCGACGACGTCCACATCGAGGGCTCGGTCTGCATCCCCTCCTTCAGCCCCGGCTTCGGCTCGAAGCTGGCGTGGCTGGCCGACCACGAGCGCGAGGTCGTCTTCATCGGCCGCGACGACGCCGACGGGCGCCGCGCCGCCCAGCTCGCGCTGTCGGTCGGCGTGCGCAACGTCGGCGGCCTGCTCGCCGGCGGCATGACCAACTGGCGCCAGGAAGGCAACGAGACCGCGCACACCGAGCGGATCCCCGCCTCGGAGCTGGGCGCGCGGATGGCCGCCGACCCCGACCTTCAGCTGCTCGACGTGCGCAGCCGCGAGGAATGGGAGCAGGGCCACGTCCCTGGCTCGGTGTGGACCGCCTGGCACGACATCGACGCCGTGCCCGCCGGGATCGACCCGGCGCGCCCGGTCGCGGTCGCGTGCGCAGCCGGCCGGCGCTCGGCGACCGCTGCGAGCCTGCTCAAGCTGCAGGGCGTGCGCGACGTCGTGCACGTCGCCGACGGCGGCATCCCGACGCTCGTCGCGCAGGGCGTCGAGCTCGTCGCGGACGCAGACGCCGCCGTCCAGATCGGCTAGTCGGCGATCCGCGCGACGCCATTTACGTCCTCGCCGGCGACGAGGAAGAACTCGCCGTTCGAGCCCGCGATCCGGCGCTCCCGGTAGGGCCGGTACTCCTCGCTCTCGTAGAAGGCCTCGGCGGCCTCTTTGGAGGGCCACTCGATCAGCAGGAAGATCGTGCGGGGATCGCGCTCGCCCTCGAGCCGATCCACCCGCGGGGTCCGCGCCAGGTAGCGCCCCCCGTGCGCCTCGACGAGCCGCGTCGTGTGCGTCACGTAGTCGGCCACCCAGGCCGGATCGGTGACGTCGAGCTCGGCGACCGCGTAGTGCTTCACGTCGTCTGGGCGGCGGTCGGCTCGGCCATGTGACGGTGACTCTAGTCTCGTGAGCCGGCGGTCGGGCGCGAGGTCCGCGCCGAGGACGCCGTAGAGCTTCTGGCTCACACCCCGGGCGCTTTCGGAGATGATCGTCGCGTGAGCGCGACGCTCGAATCGACCCCGGCCGCCGACGGCTTCGCGATGCCCGCCGAGTGGCAGCCCCACCACGGCTGCTGGATGGCCTGGCCGCACCGCCCCGACAACTGGCGCGAGCGGGGCGGCCCGGCGCAGCGCGCCTTCGCGGCCGTCGCCGCCGCGATCGCCGCGGCCGAGCCCGTCACGGTGGCGGCCGGCGCCGCGCAGCTGGAGCGTGCGCGTGAGCTGCTCGACCCGGCGATCCGGGTCCTCGAGATCCCCAGCGACGACGCGTGGATGCGGGACATCGGGCCGACGTTCCTGCTCGACGGGACCGGCCGGCGGCGCGGGGTGGACTGGCGCTTCAACGCTTGGGGCGGGCTGTATGAGGACTGGCGCCTGGACGAAGCGCTCGCCCGGCGGGTGCTCGAGATCGAAGACGCCGACCGCTACCGCGCGCCGCTCGTGCTCGAGGGCGGCTCGTTTCACGTCGACGGGGAAGGCACGGTCCTCACGACCGAAGAGTGCCTGTTGAACCCGAACCGCAACCCCGACCTGACGCGCGCGGAGATCGAGCGGCTGCTGTGCGAGTACCTCGGCGCCGAGAAGGTGATCTGGCTCGGCCGGGGGCTGCCGGGCGATGAGACCGACGGGCACGTCGACAACCTCGCCTGCTTCGTGGCGCCCGGCGTCGTGCTCGTGACGGACACCGAGGAGAGCTCGGGGCCGCTCGCCGAGGTCTGCGCGGACGCCCGCGAGCGCTTGCGCGGCGCCACCGACGCGCGCGGGCGCAGCCTCGAGGTGATCCCGATCCACGCTCCCGCGCCGCTCGCGATCGAGCCGCACGAGGCGGCCGGCGTGGTCGGCGTCGAGGGCACCCACCCGCGCCTCGCC
>DATNBM010000083.1:0-35307 GCA_035571915.1 Solirubrobacteraceae bacterium
GATCGGCTCGCAACAATGCGCGCAGCGCAGCTCCGCGCCGCTCATGTCTCGAGCAACCTGCAACGCAGCGCGTAGCCGACGAGCTCGGCCCGCGTCTTCACGCCGAGCTTGCGGTGGATGTGGGCGCGGTGCGTCTCGATCGTCCGCGGCGACAGCGAGAGCTGCTTGGCGATCTCGCTGCTGGTGTGCCCGAGGGCGATCAGGCGCAGGACCTCGGCCTCGCGACTGCTCAGCCGCCCCTCGGTGAGAGACTGGCGCACCTGCGCGAGGCGCTTCGCCACCGGTTCGCTGACGAACTCCTCGCCGCAGGCGGCTGCCGCGACGGCTCGGGGCAGATCCTCGTCGGCGCGATCCTTGAGCACGTAGCCGCTCGCGCCGGCCGTCATTGCCTGCTGCGCGAAGCCGGGCGTGTCGTCGACGCTGACGACGACGACGTGCAGGCACGGGACCTGCTTGCGCAGGTCGCTGATCGTCTCCATGCTCGATCCGTCGGGCATCCGCAGGTCCAGCACGAGGACGTCGGGACGGTGGCCTTCGACGTGCCGTCGGGTCAGGGCCAGATCTCCGGCCTCGGCGACCACGGCGAACCCGCTCACGTCCGCCAGGAGGCTGCGCAGGCTGCTGCGCATCGCGGGGTGGTCGTCGCCGACGACGACCGTGACCGGCAGCTCACCCCCGGCTTTGCCGGTCACCGGCTCCGGATCCGATCCGACGAGGTGCAGGGTGGTCGCGCTCATGGCTCAGGCGCTCGCGAACGCCGCCTCGGTCTGCGCCGGGGCCGTCTGGGGTGTGCGGCGGGGAAGCACCACGACGGGGCAGCGCGACTCGCGCATCACCGCCGCCGAGACGCTGCCGAGCAGGACGTGGCGCAGAGGCCCGTAGTCACGCGATCCGAGTACCAGCAGGTCGAGCTGCTCCGAGCAGGCCACGAGCAGGTGCGCGGGGTCCTCGTGGCGGACTTCCACGCTGTCGTGGCCGGCGCCTTGGCGCGCCACGCGCTCCGCGGACGCCGTGGCCTCCTCGAGCATCTCCGCTTCGGCCTCGGGCAGCGCGGCCGACATCGCCGCGTACCCGAGCAGCGCGCCCGTCAGGCCCGCGCCGGCGATCAGCTTGACTCCGTCCGCTCCCGAGAGCCGGGCGATCTCACGGGCCTCGGCGACGGCGGCGCGACCCTCGGCCGTGTCCGCGAAGCCCACGCCTATCCGGCTCAAGGAGCCGGCGGGCCGTTCTGCGTAGCCCTCCGGCGCGATCGCGATCGCGCACGGCGCCCCGTGGACCATGCGCTCCATCAGGCCGACGTGGCGCCGCTCGATCCGCTCGGGCGCCGCTCCCAGCACGATCAGGTCGTCCCGTTCGTACTCGGCGAGCTCGTGCAGGGCGTGGATCGGCCAGTTCGCGTTGCTCCAGTGAAAGCGCGTGCCCTCGGGCATGGCGCCCCCGAGCATCGCCTCCAGCTCTTCCCGGGCCCGCTGCTCGGCGACTTCGCCGGGGACCGCGGCGAACAGCGGGTGGTAAGGGATCACGACCGTCAACGCCGAGCCCATCAGGCTTTGCAGGCGCACGGCCAGCTGCACCGCGTCGCGGCCTGCCCGATCGCCTGCATATCCGACGAGGATCCGCTTGAACATGAGATGCACCGTAGGCGCGCGCGGAAGGGGCTTCATCAGGGCTGCCCCGCGTGCGTCTGCGGCGAACTACGGAGCGCGCGGCGCGCCGATCGGGCATGCGGCAACACCGCCGGGCGGTCCGTGAAAATCCCCGATGAGGCCGCCGGGGGATCCGTCCATGCTTGGCGCATGAGCGAGATCGCGCACGCTCCGTCCACAGGCGCGCTCGAGCCGGGCGGTGAGGCGGGTTCGCCCAAGGCCGAGCCGGTCGACGTCACCGCCGGAGCCGAGCTGCTGCTCGCCCACCTCGGCAGCACGCCGGAGGGGATCTCGAGCCGTGAGGCCGCTCGGCGCCTGGTCCAGTACGGCCCCAACGCGCTGAGCAGGCGCGGCGGCGTGCGCTGGCCGCGCGAGCTGGCGCGGCAGTTCACCCATCCCCTCGCGCTGCTCTTGTGGGCGGCGGCGCTGCTCGCGGCGCTCGTCGGCATCACCGCCGTCGCCGTCGCGATCGTCGTCGTGATCGTGATCAACGCGATCTTCGCCTTCATTCAGGAGGCCCAGGCGGAGCGGGCGGTCGAGGCGCTCGCGGAGTACCTGCCCGAGCAGGCGAGGGTCGTGCGCGACGGCGAGACGCAGACGATCGCCGCCCGCGATCTCGTCCCCGGCGACGTGATCGAGATCGAAGAAGGGGACCGCATCTCCGCCGACGCGCGGCTGCTCAGCGGGGCGCTCGACGTCGACCTCTCGATGCTCACGGGCGAGTCGGTGCCGGTGCTGCGGTCGGCCGAGCCGCTGACCGCGCGGGTACCGCTCGAGCAGGCGCGGGATCTGGTGCTGAGTGGCACCGCCTGCACCGAGGGGCAGGGCCGCGCGCTCGTGTTCGCGACCGGGATGCACACCGAGCTCGGTCGCATCGCCGCGCTCTCCGAGCGCGTGCAGGCGGAGGAGAGCCCCCTGGAACTGCAGGTCAGGCGTGTCGCCTGGCTGATCGCGGCGATCGCGGTCGGGCTCGCCGTCGCGTTCATGCCGCTCGCGATGCTGGGCGCGGGACTGCCGTTCCGGGACGCCGTCGTGTTTGCGGTCGGGCTGCTCGTCGGCAACGTTCCCGAGGGCCTGCTGCCCGTGATCACGCTCGCGCTCGCGGTCGGCGTGCGGGGCCTCGTCCGCCGCGGCGCGGTCGTCAAGCGGCTGAGCGCGGTCGAGACGCTCGGCAGCACCGACGTGATCTGCACGGACAAGACCGGCACCCTCACGGAGAACCGCATGCGCCCGGTCGCGGTGTGGACGCTCGAGGGCGAGCGGCGTCTCGACGCAAGCTCCTCAGGTGTCGGCGGCGCCGCGGGTGTCGGCGGCGGCCCGGGAGTCGGCGGCGCCGAGGGTGTCGGCGGCGGCCCGGGAGTCGGCGGCGCCGCGGGTGTCGGCGGCGCTGGAGTCGACGGTGCTTGGACGGCGATCGCCGCGACGATGGCGGCCGCCAACAACGCCACGCTCGACGCCTCCGGCGAGGGCTCGGGCGACCCGACCGAGATCGCGCTGCTGCAGGCGTCGCGCGCTCTCGGCGCGATGGTCTCGACGGAGCGGCGCGCCGCGGCGCGGGTGGCGGAGTTCCGCTTCGATCCCGTGCTGAAGCTGATGTCGACCGTCAGCGCGGACGGGAAGGCGCTGCGGGTCGACGCCAAAGGGGCCCCGGAGACGCTGCTGCCGCTGTGCACGACCGCGCTCCGCCCGGACGGCGGCGAGCGAGAGCTGGCCGAGGAGGAGCGGCGACGGATCTCCGACGCGGTCGACCGCTACGCCGAGGAGGGCCTGCGCGTGCTCGCGCTCGCGCGCGGCGTCGTGTCCGCCCGCGCGGAGCCGCCGTCCTCACGCGAGCAGGTCGAGCACGACCTCTGCTTCCTGGGCCTCGCCTGCATGTTCGACCCGCCGCGCGCGGAGGTCGCCGACGCGGTCGAGAGCTGTCACGCCGCCGGGATCCGGGTGATCGTGATCACCGGGGACCACGGCAAGACGGCCGCCGCGATCGCCCGCCGGGTGGGCATCCGGGCCGACGGCTCATCGGTGATCGCGGGCGACCGGCTCGACGCGATGAGCGACGCCGAGCTCGAGCGGCTGCTCGGGCACGGCCAGGAGCTCGTGTTCGCGCGCTCGACGCCGGAGGCCAAGCTGCGCATCGCCGAAGCGCTCCGCGCTCAGGGCCACGTGGTGGCGATGACGGGCGACGGGGTCAACGACGCCCCCGCGCTGCGCAGCGCGGACATCGGCGTGGCGATGGGGCGCTCGGGCACTGACGTAGCCCGCGAGGCGGCGACGATGATCCTCACCGACGACAACTTCGCGACGATCGCGGCCGCGGTGGAGGCGGGCCGGCGGGTCTACGACAACATCCGCAAGTTCATCCTCTACATCTTCGCCCACGCGACTCCCGAGGTCGTGCCGTTCCTCGTCTACGCGCTGGGAGGCGGCGCGATACCGCTGCCGCTGACGGTGCTCCAGCTGCTCGCCTTCGACGTCGGGACCGAGACGCTCCCCGCGCTCGCCCTGGGCCGCGAGCCCGCCGAGCCCGGGCTGATGTCGAAACCTCCCCGGCCGCGCAGCGAGAGCGTGATCCAGGCGCCGATGCTGCTGCGCGCGTGGCTGTTCCTCGGACTGATCTCCGCCGCCCTAGAGATGGGCGGCTTCTTCTACGTGCTGGGCAGGGGCGGCTGGAGCCCCGGCGATCCCACCGGCGCCGGACATCCCCTTCACCACCTCTACCTGCAGGCGACGACGATGACGTTCTTCTCGATGGTCGCGTGTCAGATCGGCACCGCGTTCGCCGCCCGCACCGACCGCGCGTCGCTGCGCTCGGTCGGAGTCTTCTCCAACCGGCTGCTGCTGTGGGGGATCGGCTTCGAGCTGCTGCTGACGACGGCGATCATCTACCTGCCGCCGCTGCAGTCGCTGCTCGGCACCGCCTCGCTCGGCGCCGGCACGCTCGCGATCACGCTCCCGTTCCCGCTGATCGTGTGGGGCGCCGACGAGCTGCGCCGCTGGCTGCTGCGCCGTCGCGAGACGGCCGTCCTTCAGTAGTTAACACCGAAATCGTCGCGGGAAGGCGACGATTTGGCCTCGTCGGCGCGGGCTTAGATTGGCGCTCGTGAACGCTCTCGAACTCGCCCGTCTCCAATTCGGGGTCACCACTCTCTTCCACTTCATCTTCGTCCCGGTGACGATCGGGCTGACCGCTTGGACGGCGTACTGCCAGACCCGCTGGTATCGCTCCACAGACGAGGAGGTCTGGCTGCGCGCGACCCGCTTCTGGGGCAAGCTGATGCTGATCTCCCTGGCGATCGGCGTCGTGACCGGGATCGTTCAGGAGTTCCAGTTCGGGATGAACTGGTCGCAGTACTCCCGCTACGTCGGCGACATCTTCGGCGCGCCGCTGGCGATGGAGGGCCTGGCCGCCTTCTTTCTGGAGTCGACCTTCGTCGGCCTGTGGATCTTCGGCTGGAACCGCCTCTCGCCGAAGCTCCACCTCGCGACGATATGGCTGACGGCCTTCGGGACGGCGCTCTCGGCGTTCTTCATCCTCGCCGCCAACTCTTGGATGCAGCACCCCGTCGGCTACAGGCTGAACGCGACCACCCACCACGCCGAACTGACCAGCATCTGGAAGGTTCTGACGAACTCGACCGTGCTGCTCGCCTTCCCGCACACGGTGCTCGGCGCCTTCACGACAGCCGGCATGCTCGTACTCGGAATCTGCGCGCTGGGAATGCTGCGGGCGCGCGGGGCCGGCTCGGTGCCGGGCTCCGACGTCTACGCGCGTTCGATGCGCGCCGTCCTGCCGATGACGCTCGTCGCCGCGATTGCCACCGGCGCCTTCGGCCACGCCCAGGGCACCCTGATGGAGAAACAGCAGCCGATGAAGATGGCCGCCGCCGAGGCCCTCTACGAAACCAAGAAGGGCGCGAGCCTCTCGATCTTCGCGGTCGGCCCGTTCGAACGGCACCCGGCGCGCCTGAACACGGACCTGCGGATCCCGCACCTGCTCTCGATCATCGGCACCGCCTCTTGGAACGGCGAGGTCAAGGGGATCAACCAGATCAACCGTGAAGAGCAGGCCAAATACGGCCCCGGCGACTACGTGCCGATCGTCGGCGTGACCTACTGGACCTTCCGCCTGATGTCCGGCGCGGGCGTGCTGCTCGTGCTGATCCCGCTGCTCGGCCTGCTGCTGCTGCGCCGCGGCGGGGTGGAGCGCCGGCGCTGGTTCCTGCGGGCCGCCGTGGCGGGGATCTTCCTGCCGCCGCTCGCCAACCTGACGGGCTGGATCTTCACCGAGATGGGACGTCAGCCGTGGGTCGTCTTCGGCCTGTTGAAGACGAGCGACGCCCGCTCGCCGCTGGTCGGCTCGGGCCAGATCCTCCTCACGCTCGTCGGCTACACGCTGATCTACGGGACCCTGCTCGTGATCGGCGGGCGCCTGTTCCTCAAAGACGTCGCCCACGGCCCCGAAGAGCCCGGCCACGACGGCGCGCCGCCCGAGCAGGCGCCGCGCGAAGAGCTGATCCTCGCCTACTAGATCGAAAGGGCTTCGAAGACATGCGCGACCCAAACTTCCTGCAGACTCTCTGGTTCCTGCTGATCGGCGTCCTGTGGATCGGCTACTTCGTGCTCGAGGGGTTCGACTTCGGCGTCGGCATGCTGCTGCGCGCGCTCTCGCGCGACGAGACCGACAAGCGCATGGTGATCCACACGATCGGGCCCGTCTGGGACGGAAACGAGGTATGGCTGCTGACCGCCGGCGGCGCGACGTTCGCCGCCTTCCCCGGCTGGTACGCGAGCCTCTTCAGCGGCTTCTACCTGGCTCTTTTCCTGATCCTCGCCGCGCTGATCGTGCGGGGCGTCTCGTTCGAGTTCTGGGGCAAGGAAGACTCGCCCCGCTGGCGCGCCTCCTGGGAGTGGGCCGCGGTGATCGGCAGCGGCCTCGCGGCCCTGCTGTGGGGGGTCGGCTGGGCGAACATCGTCCACGGCGTCCCGATGAACGCCCAGCACAACGTGACCGGGCACCTGTTCGACCTGCTGCACCCCTACGCGCTGCTCGGCGGCCTCGTCACCCTGACCCTGTTCCTGAGCCACGGCGCCACCTTCCTCGCGCTGCGCACCCGCGGCGAGATGGTCGGGCGGGCGCGCGCCGTCGCCGCGCCGGCCGGAGCGATCTCCGCGGCGCTGATGGCGGCGTTCGTGACGTGGACCGTGATCGACCAGGACCGCGGCGGCGTGAAGATCGAAGCGCTCGCGCTCGGCGTGCTCGCCGTTGCGCTCGCGGCGGCCGCGCCGGTGCTCGTGCGCCGTGGGCGCGAAGGCGTCGCGTTCGCGCTCAGCGCCGGAGCGATCGCGCTGCTCTTCGCCTGCCTGTTCGTCGAGCTGTTCCCGCTCGCTCTGCCTTCGACGACGAGCCACGCGTTCGACCTCTCGCTGGCCGCCTCCTCGGCGAGCCACTACACGCAGACCGTGATGACCGTCGTGGCAGTGATCCTCGTCCCGGTCGTGCTCGCCTACCAGGGCTGGACCTACTGGGTCTTCCGTCACCGCCTCGGCCGCGACGACTTCGAGGGGCCCTTGACGCCGCTCGCCGCGATTGAGCACCTCGGCCGCGGAGGCTCCGGCGACGGGAAGGTGACAGCCGGCGGGCCGCACGGCGAGCCCCCCGCGACCGCGTAGCGATGAGCTCGCGCGCGGTCGAGCGCCGGCTGCTCCGCGAGACCCGCGGCGGACGCGGCCACCTGCGCCGGGTCGCGCTGCTCGGTCTCGCCGAGACGATCGCGATCCTCGCCCAGGCCGGCCTGCTCGCGCACGTGATCGACCGCGCCGCGATGCACGGGGAGCGGCTCGCGGCGCTCGTCCCCGCGCTCGCGATCCTCGCCGGCGTGCTCGCTGCCCGGGCCTGCATCGGCGGATCCTTCGAGCTGACCGCGCGGCTCGGCGCGCGGCGCACGATGTCAGAGCTGCGGGGGGCGCTCGCACGCCGGGTGCTCGGCGGTGGCGGAGCTCTCCGCGACCCGGCCCGGCGAGACGGCGACGTCGTCGCGGCCGCGGTCCAGGGCGTCGACGCGCTGCAGGACTACTTCGCCGGCTACCTGCCGCAGCTCGTCCTCGCTACGCTCGTGCCGCTCGCGGTGATCGCCTACACCGCCGTGCTCGATCCGGTCGCCTCGGCGCTGCTCGCCGTGACCGTGCCGATCCTGATCGCCTTCATGATCCTCGTCGGCAAGAACGCCGCGGCGCAGACCGAGCGCCGCTGGCGGACTTTGCAGCTGCTCAGCTCGCACTTTCTGGACGTCATCGCCGGCCTGCCGACGCTGCGCGCCGGCTGCCGCGAGCGCGCGCAGGAGGAGACGCTCGCGGCGGTCGGCGAGCGCTACCGGACCGAGACGATGGCGACGTTGCGCACGGCTTTCCTGTCCGCCCTCGTGCTCGAGCTGTGCGCGATGCTCGGCACCGCGATCGCCGCCGCCGCGATCGGCGTCCAGCTCGCCGGCGGTCACCTCGAGCTGACCGCCGGGCTGGCCGTGCTGCTGCTCGCCCCCGAGCTCTACGCGCCGCTGCGCGCGGTCGGCGCGCAGTACCACGCGGCCGCCGCCGGGACCGCGGCCGCGGAGCAGATCTACGCGCTGATCGACAGCCCGCCGGCGCTGTCCGAGGAGCGCGCAAAGACGCCCTCCGTCGCCGCCGCGATCGTCCCGGATCCCGCGCAGAGCCCCTTGCTCCTAGAAGACGTCGGCTACGAGTACCCCGCCCGCGAGGGAGCCGCGCTCGAGCACCTCGACCTCGAGCTCGCGCCGGGCGAGATCACCGCCTTGGTCGGAGCGAGCGGGGCGGGCAAGAGCACGGTCGCGCGGCTGCTGATGCGGCTCGCCGACCCCACCGAGGGCCACGTGCGGTGCGGCGGGGTGGACCTTCGCGACGTCGACCCCGAGAGCTGGCGTGCGCAGATCGCGTGGGTGCCCCAGCGACCGCGGCTGTTCGCTGGCACGATCGCGGAGAACATCCGCCTCGGCGATGCCGACGCGAGCGAGGAGCGGGTGCGCTCCGCCGCGCGAGCGGCCGGCGCGCTGGCGTTCGCCGAACAGCTCCCTGACGGTCTGCAGACGCACGTCGGCGACGGGGGGCGGCGGCTCTCGGCCGGGCAGCGCAGGCGCATCGCGCTGGCGCGGGCGCTGCTGCGCGACGCGCGCCTGCTGATCCTCGACGAGCCCACCGCCGACCTCGACGAGGACAGCGCCGCCCGCATCGCCGAGACCCTCGCCCGGGCCGCGCCGGGGCGCACGACGCTGCTGATCGTGCACCACCCGCTGCTCGCAGAGCACGCCGACCACGTGGTCCGCCTCGAGCGCGGCGGGCGGGTGGACGTCCCGGAGCACCTCGCGCCTGCGGTACGGGACGGGGAGGAGGTGGCGGCCCTATGAGCGCCGAGGAGCTCGCCGCCGCCACCACCGCTGCGCCCCGCTCGGCGACCGGAGCGCTGCTCACGGCAGGCCGGCCGCAGGTAGGCGAGGGGCGAAGGCTGGCGCTGCCGGTCGCGCTGTCGGCCGGCGCCGCCGCCGCCGGCATCGGGCTGCTCGCCACCTCGGGCTATCTGATCTCCAGAGCCGCCCACCGCCCCCAGATCCTGCAGCTGATGGTCGTGATCGTCGCCGTGCGCGCCCTCGGGCTGCTGCGGGCGACCCTCCGCTACGGCGAACGGCTCTCCTCCCACGACCTGGCGTTGCGCCAGCTCGCCCGCCTGCGGGTGGGGTTCTTCCGGCGGCTCGTCCCGCAGCCGCCCGGCGGCGGGCGCGAGCGCGGGGGGGACCTGCTGGCGCGCTTCGTCGGCGACGTCGACTCGCTCTCCGACATCACCCTGCGCGGCGTTATCCCGGGCCTCGTCGCGGTGGCGGTGATCGCCGCCGCGACGCTCGCCGCGTGGCTGATCCTCCCCGCGGCCGCCGGGCCCGTCGCCGGCTCGCTGCTCGCCGCCGCGCTGCTCGTCCCGTGGCTCGCGGCGCGCGTGGCGGCGAGCGCCGACGCGCGCCAGGCGGCCGCGCGGGGGCGGCTCTCCGAGCAGCTGCTCGAGGCGCTCGAGGGCTCGGAGGAGCTGTTGCTGTACGGGCGCGGGGGAGAGCGGATCGCGCGCCTCGACGCGGCCGAGGCCGAGCTCGCGCGCCTCGCTCGCCGCGACGCCGTCGCGGCCTCCGTCGCGAAGGCGGCGGGCGGGCTGATCGACGCCGCCGGCATCGTGCTGCTGCTCGCCGTCGCGATCGCGGCCGTGCACGGAGGGACGCTCGACGGGGTGCTGCTCGCCGCCCTGGCGCTGCTGCTGCTCGGCTCGCAGGAGAGCATCGCGCCGCTGCCCGCGGCGGCCCGGGCGCTGCGCGCATGCGCGGCGGCGGCCCGGCGGGTGCTCGACGTCGCCGAGCGCCCCGTCGCGGTCGCCGATCCGCCGCGCCCGCGACGGGTCCGCGGCGAGGGACCGTTGGAGGCGCGCGGCGTCGCGCTGCGCTACGGCGCCGGCGAGCCGTGGGCCCTCGACGGCCTGGACCTGACGGTCGCGCCGGGCGAGCGGGTGGCGCTCGTCGGTCCGAGCGGCGCGGGCAAGACGACGCTCGCCGAGCTGCTCGTGCGCTTCCGCGACCCCGACCGCGGTCGCGTCACCCTCGACGGCGTCGACCTGCGCGAGCTGGCCCAGGAGGACGTCCGCGGCGACGTGCTGCTGTGCGCCCAGGACGCGCACCTCTTCAACACGACGATCCGCGAGAACCTGCTGCTCGCACGTCGCGACGCGAGCGAGGCGGAGCTGCGCGGCGCGCTGGCCGCGGTGGAGCTCGAGGGCTGGGTCGACTCGCTCCCGCACGGGCTCGACACGCCCGTCGGCGCCGACGGGGAGCTCGTCTCCGGCGGCCAGCGCCGGCGGATCGCGCTCGCCCGCGCGCTGCTCTCGCCGGCCCGCTTCGTCGTGCTCGACGAGCCGACCGCCCACCTCGACGGCCCGCTCGCGCGACGGGTCACGGCCAACGTCCTCGCCGCCTGCGCCGGGCGCGGCGTGCTGATCGTCACGCACGAGCCGTGGCTGGCCGCGCGCTGCGACCGCGTCGTGAGGTTGCAGGACAGCCCCCTTCGGCCTAAGTAGTTAGCCCGCGAACAGCACGGTCCAGCACCGAGGAACGGCCCGTCGGCCTGCATTACCGTCGGCGCCATGATCTACCTGCTTGCAGCTCTCGTGATCTGGCTGGCGCTCGTCGCGCTGCTGGTCGCCTCCTGCCGCGCCGCGGCGGAGGGGGAGCAGCCCGGAGTGGACGCGCTGTGGGGGGCGGGCTCTATCCCGCGTCCCGTGTGCGAGCGGCGCGCGCGCCCGGGCACGAGCCACCTTGAGCGGCAGGCCGGCCGTCACGGCGCGGCACGACACCGCGGCCTCTCCCCGGGCCGGTGAGCACGGCCACCGGCCCGGTGGCCGTCCCGCCGTCGCCGGAGCGCTACCTCGCCCCGAGCGTCCTGAGCGTAAGGGGCCTGCGCAAGAGCTACGGCGCGACGGCCGCCGTCGACGGGGTCGACCTCGACGTCCGCCGCGGTGAGATCTTCGCCTTCCTCGGTCCGAACGGCGCCGGCAAGACGACGAGTGTCGAGATCCTCGAGGGCTACCGCTCGCGCGACGGCGGCGAGGCCGAGGTGCTCGGCGTCGACCCCCGTGACGGAACGCGAAGCTGGCGCGCGCGGATCGGCGTCGTGCTGCAGACGTGCGCCGTCCAGCCGGAGCTGACCGTCGCCGAGCTGCTGCGCCTCTACGGGGGCTACTACCCCGCGCCGCTCGGAGTCGCAGAGACGCTCGAGCTGGTCGGGCTGACGGAGGAGCGCGACCGGCGCGCCGGGGCGCTCTCGGGCGGCCAGCAACGTCGCCTCGACGTCGGCCTCGCGCTCGTCGGCGACCCCGAGCTGCTGTTCCTCGACGAGCCGACGACGGGCTTCGACCCGGCGGCGCGCCACCACACCTGGGAGGTCGTCGCGGGCCTGCGCGACCTCGGCAAGACGGTCTTCCTGACGACCCACTACATGGAGGAGGCCCAGGCGCTGGCCGACCGCGTGGCCGTGATCGCCCGCGGCCGGATCGTCGCCGAAGGGACCCCGTTCGACCTCGGCGGGCGCGACCACGCGCCGACGACCGTGAGCTTCCAGCTGCCGCCGGGGGTCTCCGCGGGAGAGCTGCCCGCGCCGCTCGGCGGAGAGCCTCGCGTTCTCGGCGAGCTCGTCGAGCTGCAGACCACGACTCCGACGGCGGCGCTGGCGGCGCTGGCCGGCTGGGCCGATGCGCGCGAGCTCGAGCTTCCCGAGCTGGAAGTGCGCCGGCCGACGCTGGAAGACATCTACCTGCGGCTCACCGAGCAGGCATGAGCGACCTCGCGCTCACCGCACGCCAGCTCCGCTACGACCAGAAGAGCTTCTGGCGCAACCCGCAGTACGTCTTCTTCACGGTCATCCAGCCGATCATCTTCCTGTTCATCTTCGTGAGCGTGTTCGGCAACAAAACGACGCTCGTCGGGGGGCACGAGATCAAACGCTCGACCTACTACGTGCCGGCGATTGCGACGCTCGCGATCATGTCGGCGACATTCTTCAACCTCACGATCTCGCTCTCGCGGCTGCGCGAACTGGGGATCCTCAAGCGGATCCGCAGCACGCCGCTGCCGCCGCCGGTGTTCCTGGCGGGTCGGATCGGCACCTCGATCACCGTCTCGGCGCTGCTCGTCGCGCTGCTGCTCGCGATCGGCAAGCTCCTCTACGGCGTCTCGCTGCCGACGCACACCCTCGCCGCGGGCGTCGCGACGGTGCTCGTCGGGGCCGCCGCGCTCTCGTGCCTGGCGTTTGCCGTCACCGCGTTCGTGCCGAGCGAGGACGCCGCGGCGCCGGTCGCGAACGTGATCATGCTGCCGCTGATGTTCATCTCCGGGATCTTCATCCCGAACTCGGAAATACCCGCCGGCATGCGCGACGTCGCGAACGTGTTCCCGATCAAGCACCTCTTCGAGTCGCTGCTGCGGGTGTTCGACCCGTCGGTGTCCGGCGCGGGCTTCGCGTGGGGGCATCTCGCGATCATCGCCGGCTGGGGCCTCGTGGGCGCGCTGATCGCGCTGTGGCGCTTCCGCTGGACTCCCGTCGGGCAATAGGCCCGATCGCGCCGGCGAGTAGCCCGATCGCGCCCGCCGGGCAGTAGGCCCGATCGCGCCGGCGGTGGGGCTTCAGCCGAAGAACAGCTCGGCGGTCGCGTACAGGTCCGGGTCGAGCAGCCGAGGCTCGCCGAGCGCGTCGCCGAGCGAGACCTCGACGATCTCGGTGCCGCGCAGGGCGACCATCACCCCGGAGCGACCGGCGGCGGCAGCGTGAAAGGCGTGGACGCCGAAGCGCGTCGCGAGCACGCGGTCGTACGCGACCGGGGTGCCGCCGCGCTGGACGTGGCCGAGGATCGTCGCCCGCGCCTCGTAGCCGGTCCGCGCCTGCAGCTCGTGCTCGAGCAGCACGCCGATCCCGCCGAGGCGCACGTTGCCGAACGCGTCGACCGTCTCGTCGCGCGTCACCTCGCCCTCGCCCAGCGAGCCGGGCACCGGCTGCGCGCCCTCGGCCGCGACGACGATCGAGAAGCTGCGGCCCCGCGCGTGGCGACGGCGCAGGGCGGCCACGAGCTCTTCGATGTCGAACGGGCGCTCCGGGACGAGGATCGCGTCCGCGCCGCCGGAGATGCCGGCGTGCGTGGCGATCCACCCGGCGCGCCGGCCCATGACCTCGACGATCATGATCCGGTTGTGGGACTCGGCCGTCGTGTGCAGGCGGTCGATCGCGTCGCTGACGATCTGCACGGCGGTCTGGAAGCCGAACGTCACGTCCGTGCCGCCGATGTCGTTGTCGATCGTCTTCGGGACCCCGACGACGGGTATCCCGGCGGAGTGAAGGCGCAGGCCTACGCCGAGCGTGTCGTCGCCGCCGATCGGGATCAGCACGTCGACGCCGTGGCGCTCGAGCCCCGCCCGCACGAGCGCGGTGCCGTCGGCGCCGTCGGCGTAGGGGTTCGTGCGCGAGGTGCCGAGGATCGTGCCGCCGCGCGTGAGGATCCCGACGGTGCTCTCGTAGTCGAGCTCGACGGTCTCGTCCTCGAGCACGCCGGCCCAGCCGCGGCGGAAGCCGACGAACTCGTGGCCGTCGCGCAGGCCGGTACGGACGGCGGCGCGGATCACCGCGTTCAGGCCGGGACAGTCGCCGCCGCCGGTGAGCATTCCGATCCGTGCCATCGCTCGAAGGTACACCCGGGCGCGGCGCCGGACCTCAGTAGTTCACACCGACCCTGCGCGGCATTCGCCGGATGACCGCACGGCGCGCGGATGAGATCGTGGCGCCATGACTCCAGACACCCTCACAGCCACCAAGCAGACACCCTTGAAGGACCTGATCGACCTCACCGGCCGCAGCGCGATCGTGACGGGCGGCGCGGTGGGCATCGGCGAGGGGATCGTCCGCCGCCTCCACGAGGCCGGTGCCAACGTGATCGTCGCCGACGTCGACCTGCACGGAGCGAACGAGCTCACGGAGGAGCTGCTCGCGGCCCGCCCCGGCAGCGCCGTCGCGCAGCACGCCGACGTCAGCGATCTCGACAGCGTCCGGCGCATGACGGCCACGGCGGTCGAAGCTTTCGGCCGGCTCGACATCCTCGTCAACAACGCCGGCATCTACCCGATGGCGAGCCTCGCGGACCTCGACGTCGAGACCTTCCGCCAGATCCTCGACGTCAACCTGACCGGGCTGTTCATGTGCACCAAGGCCGCGGCCGATCAGATGATCGAGCAGGGCCGGGGCGGGAGGATCGTGAACATCACATCGATCGACGCCCTACACCCCTCGGCCGTCGGCCTCGCCACCTACGACGCCTCCAAGCACGGCGCGTGGGGGTTCACCAAGAACGTCGCGCTCGAGCTCGCGCCGCACGGGATCTGGGTCAACGCGATCGCGCCCGGCGGGATCGTCACCCCCGGCACCGCGGTCTCCGACCAGGAGACGCTGGAGCAGTTCGCGGCGCTGATCCCGGCCGGGCGGATGGGCGTGCCCGACGACATCGCCCGCGCGGCCCTGTTTCTCGCGAGCGACCTGTCGAGCTACATGACCGGGAGCCAGGTCGTCGTCGACGGCGGCCGGCTGCTGCGCTGAGACCATGAGCGAGCAACTCGAAACCCCTGTTGACGAGCGCGAGCGCGCGCTGCGCGCGATCAAGGCGCGGCGCGACCTCGCCGGCCACGCCGTCTCCTACGTGCTCTTCAACACCGTCGTGTGGGTCGCCTGGGCGCTGACCTCCTCAGGCTACCCGTGGCCCGCCTGGCTGACCGGCCTGTGGGGCATCGGCCTGGCGATGAACGCGTGGGACGTCTACATGCGGCCTCCCGTCACGGAGGCCGACGTGCAGCGCGAGATACATCGTCTGCGCACGCGCCACGGGCAGTAGGCGGCCGCGCGTGCGGCGCTATTGGATTCCATCGCCGAGCGTTCTTACGCTCGCGGTATTGGCGACGATGATCCCAAGGTGGAGGACCCCGAGGGCCGCTTGGTCGTCTTCGATGCCGGCACGCAACTGCATCTCTCGCTGGGTCGCCCCGAGCTGGCGCACGAGGTCGACCTGATCCTCGGCACCGTCGCTCACCCGGACTACAGGCGACCGAACGACCTCCCGAGCCGAGAGCACTTCTATCGCCTCCATCTGGACGGGCGCCGGTGGCTACGTGTGGTCGTAGACTTCGGCGAAGAGCCTGCATGGGTGGTTACGGCGCTCGTCCAGAACAATCCCCCACCCGGCTGGCATCCATGACGATCTCGATCGCGGGCATCTCATTCGATCACCATCGCTATGACGAGCGTGGCGACGTTCTCTACCTAAACGTGGGTGAGCCGCGTGTCGCAGCACGCGGGCTGGAGACCGCGGAGGGGCACGAGATCCACTACGACGAGAAGGGCGCTGTCATTGGCCTCACGCTGTTGAACGTCAGGCGGACGCTCGAGCGTGACGGGGCCCTGGATGTGACGCTGCCGAGCGAGCATCTCGCGGCGGAGTCTCTTCGGCCGATGCTCGACGCGGCCTGACCTCCGCGCCGGTAGCCGGCGCCGCATACGAAGGGATCGGCGCTACGTCGCCTTCGCCTGCGAGCTCACCGCCTCAGATCTCCTCCGGCACCATCTCGATCGCCCCGCACGGGCACTCGGCCGCGCAGATCCCGCAGCCCTTGCAGTAGTCGAGGTCGATCGCGTAGGGCTCGCCCGGCGGACCGGGCTTCAGCACCGCGTTGTCGGGGCAGACGCCGTAGCAGTTGTCGCAGGAGAAGCAGTTGCCGCACGACAGGCAGCGGCGCGCCTCGTAGAGGGCGGAGTCGGCGTCGAGGCCGTGGACCACCTCCTCGAAGGTGCTCTGTCGGCGCACGTCCTCGAGCAGCGGCCGGACCGTGCGCGGCGCGTCGGCGTAGTACCAGGTGTTGAGCGCGTCGAAGCCGGCGAGCTCGCCGCGCGGCGGGTCGGCCGTGGGGACGTCGTTCAGCCAGCCGTCGAGATGGCGCGCCGCGCGGCGGCCGTGACCGATCGCGACCGCCGCCATGCGCTCGCTGGGCGTCATGTCGCCGCCCGCGAACACGCCGGCGGCGCCGGTCATCATCCGCTCGTCGACCTCCACGACCCCGTCGCCGGCGCGCACGCCGTCGAGCCCCTCCAGCAGCGTCAGGTCCGAGCTCTGGCCGAGCGCGAGGACGACGCTGTCGGCCTCGAGTCGTTCGAGCTCCCCCGTCGGCTGCGGCTCGCCGTTCTCGTCGAGGCGCATTCGCTCGACCTCGATGTGTCCCTCGCCCGCGGCGGAGATCGTCGAGAGCCAGCGGAAGGCGATGCCCTCCTGCTCGGCCTGCGCGAGCTCCTCGGCGTGCGCCGGCATCCGCTCGCGGCTGCGCCGGTAGATCAGCAGCGGCTCGCTGCCGGTCAGACGGCGCGCCGAGCGCGCCGCGTCGAGGGCGGTGTCGCCGCCCCCGTAGACGACCACGCGACGGCCGAGCCGCGGCGGTTCGCCCGTGGCGACGCCGCGCAGCATCGAGACCGCGTCGATCACGTGCGCCGCGGTCCCGCCGGGGATGTCGACGTTGCGGGCGAGCTGGGCGCCGACCGCGAGCAGCGCCGCGTCGTAGCCGCCCTCGCGCAGCTCGGCGCGCAGGTCGCTCACGGGCTCGTCGCAGCGCAGTTCGACGCCGAGCGCGAGGATCCGGTCGATCTCGGCGTCGAGGACCTCGCGGGGGAGCCGGTAGGCGGGGATCCCGTAGCGCATCATCCCGCCCGGCTCCTCGGCCCCGTCGCGCACCGTCACGTGGTGGCCGCGCAGCGCGAGGTGGTAGGCGGCCGAGAGGCCGCACGGTCCCGCGCCGACGACGAGCACGCGCCGCCCGGAGGGGCCGCCCGGAGCGGGCAGCGTCCAGCCGCGGCGGATCGCCTCGTCGCCGAGGAAGCGCTCGACCGAGTTGATGCCGACGCCCTCGTCGAGCTCGCAGCGGTTGCATGCGGTCTCGCAGGGGTGGAAGCAGATGCGGCCCATCACGGCCGGGAACGGGTTCTCGCGCACCAGCGCCCGCCAGGCCCGCTCGTACCCCGCGCCGCCGGACTCCGCCTCGTACAGCCAGCGCTGCACGTCCTCGCCGGCCGGGCAGGCGTCGTTGCAGGGGGGAAGGCGCCGCACGTACTGCGGGCGCTCGGTCCGCCACGCGCCGGTGCGGTTCGCGAGGCTCGAGCCGACGTCGAGCGTGATCGCGAACGGACGCGGCGGGCCGCCGTCGGTCCCGGGTGACTGGTGCGGAGACGTCGCGTCGCTCACCCGCGCTCGCCCCCGTCCGTCTCGAGGATCTCGAGCAGATCGCCCCGGCGTCCGGGCTCGCCGTCCTCGCCGGGCTCGGCGAGCAGGCCGAAGCGCTCGATGTTGCGGTTCGCCTCGCGCTGCAGGCGGGCGACCGTCTCTGGGTGGCCGGGATCGCCGAACAGGTGGGCATAGCGGCGCTGTGTCCGCAGGTAGTCCTCGACCGGGAGCAGCCGCCTGATCGGGGAGACCCCGGTCATGCGCCCTTCCTCCGCTTCGAACACGGGAAACAGGCCGGTCTCCTTCGCCAGGCGCGCGACCGCGATCGTCTGCGCGGGATCCGAGCCCCAGCCGAGCGGGCACGGCACGAGCACGTGCAGGTAGCGGGGGCCACGGAGCTCCATCGCCCGGGCGACCTTGCGCTCGAGGTCGCGCAGCTCGGCGACCGTCGCGGTGGCGACGTAGGGGATCTCGTGCGCCATCGCGATCAGGGGCAGGTTCTTGCCCTGGCCGAACGGGTTCCCCGTCTGCCTCCCGACCGGCTCGGTCGTCGCGGTCCGCGCCGCGTGCGGCGTGGCGGCCGAGCGCTGCACGCCGGTGTTCATGTAGGCCTCGTTGTCGTAACAGATGTAGAGCACGTCGTCGCCGCGCTCGAACATCCCCGACAGGCAGCCGAGCCCGATGTCGACCGTGCCGCCGTCGCCGCCCTGGGCGACGACGCGAGTGCCGGTCCGCCCCTGCGCGCGCAGCGCGGCGGCGATCCCGGTTGCCACCGCGGGCGCGTTGCCGAACAGCGAGTGGATCCACGGCAGCCGCCACGAGGACTCGGGGAAGGGGGTCGAGAAGACCTCCAGGCAGCCGGTCGCGTTGGCGGCGATCACGCGCCCGCCGGTGGCCCGCACGGCGGCATCGAGGGCGTAGCGCGCGCCGAGCGCCTCGCCGCAGCCCTGGCAGGCGCGGTGGCCCTTGGTGAGCGAGTTGGCGCGGTCGGGATCGGCCTGCGCCGAGGCCTCGGCGGGCTCGAGCAGACGGTTGCCGATCGCGAACGTGCCGGTCTGATAGAAGCGCGTGCTCATACCGGCCCCGCTCCGACGACGCCGAGCTCGCGGAGGATGTTCTCGGCGTGCGGCCCCGGTCGCGCGTGATCGCGCCCGCGCGTGAGCTCCCGCTCGACGACCTCGCGGTCGAGCTCGAGGAAGTGCAGCTCGCCGAGACGGTCGCCATCGAGCTCGTCGAGCATCGCGTGCAGCGACCGACGCGTGATCGCGCGGCCTCCGAGGCCGGCGACGACGGTGTGCAGCGGCAGGCCGAGGCCGGACAGGGCGGCGTGGACGTCGCCGCTCACGATCCCGCCCACGCCGACCGAGAACGCGCGCTCGAGCACGACCACGCGGCGCCCGCCGGACAGCGCGGCGCGCAGCTCCGCCGACGGGAACGGACGGAACGACTTGATCGCCACCGCGCCGATCGCGGCGCCCTGCTCGCGGCGCTCGTCGACGACCTCTTCGAGCGTCCCGAGCACCGAGCCGAGCGCGACGACGATCGTGTCTGCGCCCTCGCAGCGGTAGCCGCTCAGCAGCCCGCCGGAGGCGCGGCCGAAGCCGGCCTCGAACTCCTGCGCCAGCGCCGGGATCTCATCGAGCGCTTCGAGCTGCTTGGCGTGGGCCAGGTAGCGCACCTCGGTGAACGCCTCGGGCCCGACCATCGCGCCGATCGTGACCGGATCGAGCGGATCGAGGACCTGGCGCGGCTGGAAGGGGGGTAGGTAGGAGTCGACCGCGGCGGCGTCCGGCACCTCCAGCGGCTCGAACGCGTGCGTGAGCACGAAGCCGTCCATGCAGACCATCACCGGCAGCGAGCAGCGCTCCGCGAGCCGGAACGCCTGCACGTGCATGTCAGCCGCCTCCTGGCTGCTGGTCGCATACAGCTGCAGCCAGCCGCAGTCGCGCAGCGCCATCGCGTCGCTGTGGTCGTTCCAGATGTTGATCGGCGCGCCGATCGCGCGGTTGGCGACCGTCATCACGATCGGCAGGCCGAGGCCGGAGGCGTTGAAGAGCGCCTCGGCCATGAACAGCAGGCCCTGGCTGGCGGTCGCCGTGTAGGCGCGAGCCCCCGTCGCGCTCGCGCCGATCGCGACCGACATCGCGGCGAACTCGGACTCGACGTTGACGAACTCGCACGGCGCGAGCTCGCCGCTGCCGACAAGCCTCGAGAGGGCCTCGACGATGTGAGTCTGCGGCGTGATCGGGTAGGCGCAGACGACCTGCGGCCGGCAGCGCGCGACGGTCCGCGCGACGGCGAGCGAGCCCTCGAGCTGGCTAGCCATCGGTCCTCGCCGGGGCCGCCCGGCGCGCCAGCTGCGCGGCGGCCTGCACGTGCGCGTCGTGGGCGGCGCGGGCGTTGTTCGCCGCGGCGGCGCCGTTGAAACGCTGGCTGATCGCCCGCTCGAGCGAGCCGGGCGAGACGATCTCGGTCAGCGCGACGAGCCCGCCGAGCAGCGCCGCGTTCGGGATCGGGCGGCCGAGGCGGGCGCGTGCGATCTCGCTCGCGGGGACGGTCAAGAGGCGCGTCGGCCCGTGCCGCTCGAGCAGCTCGCCGAGGCCGAGCGCGTCCGCGTCGCGGCTCGAGTTGACGAGGATGAAGCCTCCGTCGCGCACGCCCCCGAAGACGTCGACGTGGTGCAGCAGCGTTGGGTCCTGAACGACGACGGCGTCGGGTTCGGCGATCGGCTCGCGGCGGCGGATCGGAGCGTCGTCGATCCGGCAGAAGGCGGTGACGGGCGCGCCCATCCGCTCCGAGCCGAAGCTCGGAAAGGCCTGCGCCTGAAGGCCGTCCTCGAACGCGGCGAGCGCGAGCAGCTCGGCCGCGGTCACGACGCCCTGCCCGCCCCGCCCGTGGATTCGGACCTCGAACACTGCTCACCCGCCGCGCGCGGAGCGCAGCAGCAGGCGCCGCTCGGCGGCCGCGACCAGCGAGCGCGTCCGCGCGACGACGTCGCGGTTGACCGAGATCGCGTCGATGCCCGCCGTGACGAGCAGCTCGGCGTACTCGGGGTGGACGGACGGCGCCTGCCCGCAGATCGAGGTGCGCAGGCCGAGCTCGCGGGCAGCGGGGATCAGCCGGCGCAGGTACTCGGTGACCGCCGGGTCGCGCTCGTCGAAGGTGTCGGCGAGCAGCTCGCTGTCGCGGTCGGCGCCCAGCAGCAGCTGCGTCAGGTCGTTGGACCCGATCGAGATCCCGGCGATCCCGAGCGCCGCGTATTCGGGCAGCGCGAACAGCACCGAGGGGACCTCCGCCATCACCCACAGCTCGAAGCCGGGACGTCCGAGCAGGCCGGACTCGGCGACGAGCTCGCGGCAGCGCGCGAGCTCCCGGGCGGTCCGCACGAACGGAAGCATCAGGTGCAGGTTGCGCCCGCCGCGGTCCCAGGCGCGCGCGAGCGCCTTCAGCTCCAGGCGGAAGACGTCCGGCTCGCGGACGTAGCGCAGCGCGCCGCGGTAGCCGATCATCGGGTTCGCCTCGACGGGCTCGAAGCGCTCGCCGCCGCGCAGCCCGCGGAACTCGTTGGTGCGGAAGTCGATCGCCCGGTAGGTGATCGGGCGCGGCGCGAAGCCCTCGGCGAAGACGCTCAGGGCGTCTGCCATGCGGGTCGCGAACTCCTCGCCGCGACCCTCCTCCAGCACCAGCCGGGGATGGTCGCCGTCGAGCGCCTCGAGCACCATCAGCTCGGCCCGCAGCAGCCCGACCCCGTCGACGGGCAGGTCCTTGACGCTCTCGACCTGGGAGGGCTCGGAGAGGTTGACGAGGATCTGCGTGCCCGTGACGGGCGCGCTCTCGCTCGCTGCGGCCGGGCCGCGCGCGGGTCCGCCGGTGGGCGCGGGTGCTGGCGTCTCAGCGACGGCCCCCTCGAGGATCAGGCCGCGGGTCGCGTCGACCGTGACGAGCTCGCCGTCGCGCAGCACGCGGGTCGCCTCGCCGGTGCCGACGACGCACGGGATCCCGAGCTCTCGGGAGACGATCGCGGCGTGGCAGGTCATGCCGCCGGAGTCGGTGACGATCGCCGCCGCGCGGCGCATCAGCGCCGTCCAGTCGGGGGCCGTCATGTGGGTCACGAGCACGTCGCCGTCCCCCAGCTCCTCGGCGTCCTTCAGCGAGCGCAGGATTCGCGCCCGCCCGCTGCCGCTGCCCGGCGCGCCGCCGAGGCCGCGGAGCAGCACGGCGCCGCTGCTCGCGGCAGCGGCGGCCGTCGCGGCCGGCTCGGTGAGGGTGGTGATCGGGCGGCTCTGGAGCATCCAGGGGGTCCCGTTCTCGTCGAACGCCCACTCGGTGTCCTGCGGCTCGCCGTAGTGGCGCTCGATGCGCCTGCCGAGCTCGGCGATCGCGACGATCTCCTCGTCGCTGAGGACGGGCTGGCGGCGCTCGTGCGCGGAGAGCTCGCGGCGCATGGTCCCGCCGTCAGGGGCGTATTCGATCGCGAGCTCCTTGTCGTGCACCTCGCGGCGGCGGATCGCGAGCGTGTCCTCGTCGACCAGGTAGCGGTCGGGGGAGACGGCGCCCGAGACGACGGCCTCGCCGAGCCCGAACGCGCCCTCGATCACGATCTCGCCGCGCTCGCCGGTGGCGGGGTTGGCGGTGAACATGACGCCGGCCCGGGTCGCGTGGATCTGCAGCTGGACGACGACCGCGATGTCCATCCCGGCCTGGGAGAGGCCGTTTCGGGCGCGGTAGTAGATCGTGCGCGAGCCGAACAGCGAGCGCCAGCAGTCGCGCACCGCGGCGAGCACTGCCTGCTCGCCGCGCACGTTCAGGAAGCTCTCGTTCATGCCCGCGAAGGACGCCTCGGCGGTGTCCTCCGCGGTGGCGGAGGACCGGACCGCGACCGGGCGCTCCGGGGCCCCATCGGCGAGGGCGGCGTAGGCGGATGCGATCTCGCGCGCGATCGTGTCCGGGATCGCGGTTTCGTCGAACAGAGCGCGGACGGTGGCGCTCAGCTCCTCCAGGCGCGCGGTGTCCTCGACGTCGACGCCCTCAAGCAGCGACGCGATCCGCTCGCGCAGGCCCGTCTGCTCGCAGAACTCGGCGTAGGCCGGCGCGCCGACGACGAAGCCGCCCGGCACGGGGAGGCCGGCCGCGGTCAACTCGCCGAGGTTGGCGCCCTTGCCGCCCGCGTAGGGGGTGTCGTCTCGGCGCAGCCGCGCGAACGGGCGCACGATCTCGGTCTGCCGGGCGGTTTCGGGCGGGGCTGGCGCGCTCATCTTTCTCTCTCCATGCCTTCGACCTCCGCCGGGGCTTCTCCACGGCGGCTTGCTCGTCTCATTCAACGGCTCCGCTCGCGGTGCGACCAGCGGGGAAGCTGCGCAAGGGCCTCAGTAGTTCTCCCTCATGACCGCGGCCGCCCGCGCGGTCAATGTGGCAGTCATGAGGATCGTCGAGGAAGAGGCCGTTGCGGGCTCGCTCGCGGGACTCGGTGGCTGCCCGCGGGTGGTCGCGGGCGGGAACCTGGGCACGCCGCGACGGCTGCTCGAGCTCGCCGACGGCGCGCTCGAGCGCTACCGCCTGTTCATGCTCGCCGCGCACGGGCCGATGCCCTCCCGCCCGGGGGCGATCTTCGAGACCGCCTTCGTCGGGCCCGGCATGCGCGACGCCGGCGAGCGCCTGGACTACCTGCCGATGCGCCTCGGCCTGGTGCCGCGCCTGTTCGGGACGCTGCGCGCCCCCGACGTCGTGCTGATCCACACCACGCCCCCGGTCGGCGGGCGCGTCTCGCTCGGGATCGAGGTCAACATCCTGCCCGCCGCGATCGAACGGGTCCGCGAGCGGGGCGGTCTCGTGATCGCCCAGATCAACCCGCGGATGCCCTACACGCACGGCGACTCCGAGCTCGACGCGGACCTCGTCGACCTGGCGATCGAAGCCGAGGAGCCGCTGCCCTCGCCTGCGGCCGCGGCGGGCCACGAGCACGCGGACCTGATCGCCGAGCGGGTCGCCGCGCTCGTCCCCGAGCGGGCGACGCTGCAGCTCGGCATCGGGCAGGTCCCGGACGCCACCCTGCGCGCGCTCGCCGATCGCCGCGGGATGTCGATCTGGTCGGAGATGATCAGCGACGGCGTGATGGAGCTCGAGCGCGCCGGGGCGCTGGCCGCCGAGCGCCACATCGTCTGCTCGTTCATGTTCGGCGGCGCCGAGCTGTACTCGTGGGTGGACCGCAACCCGCGCGTGCGGATGGCCCGCACGGAGGTCACTAACGACGCGTCCAGAATCGCCGCGCGCGCGAACATGGTCTCGATCAACACCGCCCTGCAGGTGGACCTGCGCGATCAGGCGGGAGCGAGCCACATCGGCGAGCGCGTCTACTCCGGCCTGGGCGGCCAGCCGGACTTCGTCGAGGGCGCCGTGCGTTCCTCCGGCGGCCAGGCGATTCTCGCCATGCGCTCGTGGCACGAGCCGAGCGCGAGCTCGACGATCGTCCCGCGCCTTGAGACCCCGGTCACCTCCTTCCAGCATTCCGCCGTCGTCACCGAGCAGGGTTGCGCGAGCCTGTTCGGCCGCAGCAACAGGGCGCAGGCGCGGCTGCTGATCGAGCACGCGGCTCACCCCGACGCGCGCGCGTGGCTGCACGAAGCGGCGGCCGCGACGGGCCTCGAGCCTGCCGGCGCGGCGCTGCTCGACCGCTGAGGCATACGGGTTTTTCCGCAGTCGGACGGGTGCGCGGTGCGGATGGCGCGACCTCGTCGCAGGGCTAGCTTGATGAGGACAGAGACTCTTACGACCACGCCAAAGGGAGAGCACCGATGTTCAAGAAAGTCGTAGTCGGATGTGACGGTCGGGTCGGCGGTCGCGACGCGATCGCGCTCGCTCGCCAGCTGCTCGCCGCCGACGGCGAGATCACGCTCGTGCGGGTCTACCCGGGACCGCACTCGCGCGCTTTCGCTCCCGGCATCGTCGAGGAGGAACGCAAGCACGCGACCGAGGGACTCGAGAAGGACCGCGCGGACTCGGGGGTCGAGGCGAAGCTGCTCGTCCGCCAGGGTCTCTCCGCGGGCCGCGTCCTGCACGAAGTGGCCGAGGAGCAGGGCGCGGACCTGCTCGTCCTGGGCAGCACCCATCGCGGTGCGTTCGGGCGCGCGCTGCTCGGCGACGACACCCGTGAGAGCCTCAACGGAGCTCCCTGCGCCGTCGCGGTCGCCCCGGGCGGCTACTCCGAGCGCAAGGACGCGTTCGCGACGATCGGCGTCGGCTACGACGGCTCGCAGGAGAGCCACGCCGCGCTCGACCTCGCACGCGAGCTGGCGCGGGCAGCCGGCGCGAAGATCCGGGCGCTTCAGATCTTGCACTTCCCGACCTACATCTACACGGGCCTGATCCCGCCGGTCGGCGACGGAATCGACGAGCTCGTCAAAGACGCAGACGCCGAGATCAAGAAGCTCGAGGGAGTCGAGGGGCACGCCGAATACGGTCTCCCCGGGGAGGACCTCGCGACGTTCAGCCGCGACGTCGACCTGATGATCGTCGGCAGCCGCAGCTACGGCCCGCTCGGGCGCCTGATCCACGGCAGCACCTCCAACTACCTGCAGCGACACGCGCGCGGGCCGCTGCTCGTGCTGCCCCGTGCGGCGCTCGACGACGCGGACGGCACCGCGGCGGGCGCCGCCGGTGCCGAGTCGTCTGTGGTCGCCTCAGGCGAAGGGTCCTCCTGAGTCGGTAGCTTTCCCGTAGTCATGTCAGAGGAGGAACCCCTCACCGAGGACCGCGCGGCGGTCCGCATCGTGCTCGCCGACGACCACCAGGTCGTGCGGGCGGGGCTGAAGCTGCTGCTCGACGCCGAGGAGGACTTCGAGGTCGTCGCCGAGGCCAGCGACGTCGACAGCGCCAGGCGCTACGTGCGCGGGCACCACCCCGCGGTCCTGGTGCTCGACCTGAACATGCCGGGCGGCTCGAGCCTCGAAGCGATCCCGGCGATTCGCGAGGAGTCCCCCGAAACCCAGATCGTGGTCCTGACGATGCAGCAGGAGCCCGCCTTCGCGCGCGAGGCGCTCGGCGCGGGGGCGCTCGGCTACGTGCTGAAGGAGGCCGCCGACGAGGAGCTGGTCGAAGCGGTGCGCAACGCGGCCGCCGGCGAGAGTTACCTGAACCCGCGGCTCGGGGCGCGGATCGCATCCGAGCCCCCGCCCGGACCGCCGGACGACCTCTCCGAGCGGGAGGTCGAGGTCCTGAGGCTGATCGCGCTCGGCCACACCAACGCCGAGATCGCCGAGCAGCTGTACCTGTCGGTGCGCACGGTCGAGACCCACCGCTCGCACATCCAGCAGAAGCTGCGTCTCTCGACGCGCGCCGAGCTCGTCGGCTACGCGCTCGAGCGGGGGCTGATCGAGCCCGGCCGCAAGAACGGCTGAGGGTAGCGCCGGCGCGCCGCCCGCCAGGCGGCCGCGGGGAAGCGGAACGTGTCGGTGCCGTCGTGGAAGTGGGCCACGGCGCCGAACGCGTCGCGGAAGACTTCGAGCATCGCGGCGTTGTCGGGCAGCACGGCGGCGACGAGCGTGTCGGTCCCGCGCCGCTCGGCGAGCTCGGCGACGAGCTCAAGCAGGATCGTGCCGAGGCCCTGCCCGTGCAGGCCGTCGGCTACCTCGACGGCGACTTCGCCGGTTCCCTCCTCGAGCGTCACGCAGAGGGCGTGCCCGACGACCTCGCCGGCGGCGTCCAGCGCGAGCACGCCGATCCGGTCCGGACCGGTCGCCGTCACCGACCGCGCGATCGCCTCGACGTCGACGCCGCCCGTGAAGAAGCGCAGCCGCCGCGCCTCGAGGCCGAGCGCGGCGAGGAACGCGCGGAGCCGCTCCGCGTCGGCGGCCTCGACGACGCGGAGCGTGACGGCGCTCCCGTCGCGCAGCCGGGCCGTCGCCGGCGTCCCCTCGCCAAACGGGTCCTCCGGCGGCGACGCGGCGGCGGCAGCAGGCTCGGGTTCGGATTCGGGCTCGTGCCCGGCGCCCGTCACGCTCCGGGTCTCCGCCACGGCGGTCTCATGCCGAGCGCGGGGCGGCCGGCCCGCCGGGCGAGGCGGCCTGTCAGGGCCGCGTCCTCGCCGAGCTGGCGCGCGCGGTCGCGCAGGTGCGAGACGCGGCCTTCGCTGAGCTCGCCGGCGGGCACGCTCTCGCCGCGGACGCGGGTGCCGGTCTTCCCGGCGAGCACCGCGGCGGCCTCGCCGAGCGCTCCGATCATCGCGGGGCGGCCGGTCTCCTCGGCGAAGCGCCGGGCCGCCGCGATCTTCGGGCGCATCGTCCCCGCCTCGAACTCCTGCGGGTCGAGCTCGCTCGCGTAGACGTCCCTGATCGGGTGGGCGACGGGGGTGCCGTGGTTGCGCTCGACGCCGCCGACGTCGGTCAGCAGCAGCAGCGCGTCGGCGCCCAGCTGGTGTGCGAGCAGCGCGGCGGCGAGGTCCTTGTCGATCACGGCCTCGACGCCGCGCAGGCCGCCGCCGTCCTGGGCAACGACGGGAACTCCGCCGCCTCCCGTGCAGATCACGAGCACGCCCGCCTCGACGAGCACCTCGATCGTGGACAGCTCGACGATCTCCAGCGGCTCGGGCGAGGGGACGACCCGCCGCCATCGCTCGCCGTCCGGGGCGATCGCCCAGCCTCGCTCCCGCGCGAGCCGCTCTGCGGTCGCGCGGTCGTAGACGGGCCCGATCGGCTTGCTCGGAGCGGCGAAGGCGGGGTCCTCGGGGTCGACGAGGACCTCGGTCAGCAGCGTGCAGGAGGACGCGTCCCCGAGCTTGCCGTGCAGCGCCTGCTCGAGCATGTAGCCGATCATCCCCTCGGACTCCGCGCCGAGCACGTCGAGCGGGTAGGCGGGCGCCTCGGCGCAGGCCTCGCTCTGCAGGGCGAGCAGCCCGACCTGCGGTCCGTTGCCGTGGGTGACGACGACGCGGTGCTCGGCGGCGAGCTCGGCGATCGCTGCGGCCGCCTGCTCGACGTTGCGGCGCTGGGCGGCGGCGTCGAGCGGCTCGCCGCGGCGCAGCAGCGCGTTGCCGCCGAGCGCGACGACGACCAGCGGACGTGTGCTCCTGGGTGTGGTTGCGTCGCTCATCGGTCTGCTCCTTCCACTGCGTCGCGCTCGATCGGGCAGGACATGCAGCGCGGCCCGCCCCGGCCTCGGCCGAGCTCGGCGCCGGCGATCGTGATCACCTCGATGCCCTCGGCCCGCAGGCGCGTGTTGGTGAAGACGTTGCGCTCGTAGGCCATCACGACGCCCGGTTCGATCGCGAGCACGTTGTTGCCGTCGTCCCATTGCTCGCGCTGGGCCTCGTAGCTGTCGCCGCCGGTCTCCAGCAGCCTGATCCGCGGTACCGCGAGGGCGTCGGCGATCGCCGCGAAGAGGTCGCGCTCCGCTGTCACGCTCACCCCCGCCGGGCCCGGCGTCAGGGAGTACCCGCGCAGCTGCTCGCGCAGCTCGGGATAGATCGTGAAGGCGTCGCGGTCGACCTGGGTCATGACGGTGTCGAGATGCATGCTCGAACGCTGCGCGGGCATCGCGACGGCGATCACCCGCTCGGCGGCGCCGGCGTCGAACAGGCGCCGGGCGTAGAGCTCGACGGCGGCGGGCGTCGAGCGCTCGCCCATCCCGACCAGCACGGAGCCGTGGCCGATCACGAGGACGTCGCCGCCCTCGAGGTTGGCCGGGCCGCCGAGACCGTCGCTCCAGGTCTCGTGCGGGGAGTCGGCGAAGACGGGGTGGTTGCGGTAGATGGCCGCGAGGTGGATCGACTCGCGGCGCCGCGCGGCCTTCGCCATCTCGTGCACCGAGACGCCCTGATACGCCCAGGCCGAGGTGTCCCTGGTGAAGAGATGATTTGGCAGCGGGGCGAGCACGAAGTCCTCGGGGCGGGCGGTCGCGACGGGCAGCGAGGCGCTCTCGAACGGAAGCTCGGCGTAGGCGACGCCGCCGATCAGCCAGCCGGCGAGATCCGCGCCGGGGAGCGTCGTCAGCCACCCGGCGAGCTGCGGGCCGAGTGAGCGCCCGACGCGCGCGGCGGCGATCGTGTCGGCGACGACCTGCTCGCGAACCGCGGGGTCCTCGAGCACCTCGCCGAGCAGCTCGTGCAGGTAGAGCACCTCGACGCCGCGTTCGCGCAGCGCGTCGGCAAACGCGTCGTGCTCCTGGCGGGCGCGCTTGACCCACAGCACGTCGTCGAACAGCAGCGCGTCCTTGTTGGACGGGGTCAACCTGCGCAGCTCTAGGTCGGGTCGGTGCAGCATCACGCGCCGCAGGCGCCCCACCTCCGAGCCAACGTAGAGACGGGGAGAGGGGGAGGGGGCGCCCTGCGGCGCCCCCTCGGTCGATGTGGCGGAAGGCGCGCTCATCGGTCGGACTCCATGTGCGTGACGGCCACGCCGCGCCCGCCGAGTGCGACCGGCTGGCGTCCGGCGCCGGGTGCCGGCGTGAGCTGTCCGGCCTCGCTCCTCGCCTGATGCTTCTGCCAGCCCCTCATCCCGACGTAGACGGGGATGCCGGCGAGCAGCAGCACGAAGCCCTTGGCGATGACGTCCTTGCCCGAGCCCGTGATCGCCCACACCGAGTAGACGAACGCGAGGGTGGCGATGATCGTGTCCTTGGCGAACTGCCGCCGGTCGAACAGCTCAGGCTCGGTGAAGTACAGGTAGGCCTGTGCCGCCGCCGCATAGGCGTAGGGCACGAGCGTCGTCAGGGTCGCCAGCAGGATCACGAAGGTGAAGGCGCTGACGAGGCCCTTCGTGTAGTTCGTGAGCATCAGGCCCGTCAGCAGGACCGAGGAGATCACGAGGCCCCACACGGGCGTGCGGTTCTTGCCGTGGACGCGGGCGAAGATCGACGGGAACAGACCGTCTTCGGCCGCCGCGAGGGGCACCCTGCCCTGCAGCATGATCCAGCCGTTCAGCGCGCCGAAGGTCGCGGCCATCGCGACGAGCGCGAAGACCTTGTTCCAGGCGCCGCCGAACATCGCGCCCGCCGCGTCGGCGAACGGGCTGGTCGAGTTCGCGAGCGTGTGGGTCGGGATCACGCCCATCACCGAGATCGTGCCGATGATGTAGACGACGGTCGCCGCGAGGGTTCCGTAGATCGTCGCGCGCGGGATGTTGCGCTCGGGATCCTTGACCTCCTCGGCGGTGACGGTCGCTGACTCCAGCCCGATGAACGCCCACAGGGTGAGCGGCGCGGCGGCGGAGATCGCCTTCCACGTGCCGTGGGGGGAGAAGGGGGTGAGGTTCTTGGTGTGGATGAAGAACAGCCCGACGATCGCGATCACCGCGAGCGGGATGAACTTCAGGACGGTCGTGACGACCTGGACCTGGGCGCCCTGCTTGACGCCGAGCGAGTTCACGCCCGTCAGGAACCAGATCACGCCGATCCCGACGAGCGCGGCGAGCAGGTTGTCGTGTTCGAGGTGCGGCCAGAAGACCGCCAGGTATCCGACGAACGCGACCGTGATCGCGGCGTTGCCCGCCCAGGCGGCGATCCAGTATCCCCAGGCCGTCTGGAAGCCGATGAAGTCGCCGAAGGCGCGCCGCGCGAACGCGTACGGACCGCCGGTGCGGGGGAAGGTGCGCCCGAGACGGGCGAAGACGAGCGCCAGCAGCATCGCCCCGACGCCGGTGAAGACCCACCCGAAGATCGAGACCGGGCCGGCGGCCTGGGCAAGCGAGGCGGGGAGCAGGAAGATCCCCGATCCGACCATGTTGCCCACGACGAGCGCCACGGCCATCCAAAGGCCCATCTGGCGCTTCAGTGGGCGGCCCTCCGAAGCGGGCTGCTCGACTGCTGTTTCAGACTCCATGACGCTCTCCTTGATCTCGATCCGCGGCGCTTTCCTCGCCGCTCTTGGGCTCTGATCGAGATCCTCGCCTCAGGCGCCGGCGCGGGCATCGGCGCAGGCCACGCGAGCTCACGAGTACGGGGCCGCGCCGTTGCAGCGGAGAACTACGGACCGGCCGCGGAGTCCCGGCCTCAGGACAGCGGGTAGTCGCCGTCGGGCAGCGCGCGCGGGATCTTCCCGCCCGCCGCGAGCATCGCGCGCATGCAGCGGTGGCCCGGGTCTGAGGTCGCGCCGAACATGTTCGGGCACCCGCCCCCGATCACGCGCGTGCCTGCCGCGCGGCACGCCTCGATCGCGTGGGCGGAGACGCTCCCGGGACCGATGCCCCGGTGCAGCCAGACGCGCGGGACGCCCGCCCGGATGCAGTCCGAGACGACCGCGTCGCTGTCGGCCGGCGCGGTCACGACGACGACGCCGTCGAGCGGCCCCGGCACGGCCTCGACCGTCGGGTAGCTCTCGACGCCCTCGACGGCCTCCGCGTTGGGGTTGATCGGGTACACCTCGTGCCCGGCGTCGCGCAGACGACGGAAGATCAGGTTCGCGGGCTGGCGAGTGTCGCGCGAGACGCCGGCGACGGCGAGTCGCGGCTGGGCGAGGAACTCCTCCGCGGCTTCGCGCAGCGTCGTCATACGTCGCCGATCGGGGAGGGGGCGGGAACGTCGGTGCGGTTCCCCGTGGGCTCGGCGGGGCCGAGGTCGAGGCGGAACGGCGGGTAGGAGTCGGTCATCAGCGCCGCGTAGGCGAGGACCCGCATCGTCCAGCGGTTCATGCCCGTCGCGAAGTCGAAGATGCCCCTGGGGTAGGGGCGGCCGAAGAGAACCGCCACTGCCGCGAACAGGACGAGCAGTCCGATCAGCCCCGGTCCCCACACCTGCGCGCCCCAGCCACCCGAGAAGACGCCGATCACGGCGTACTGGGGGATCGCGAGCAGCCACCACTTGGTGAGCGCCTTCACGCGCGAGAGCTCGCCGGGATAGGCGATCTGCAGGCGGGCGGGGTAGTCGGGCTCCTCGCCGAGGCTGAACGGCGGGTAGCGGTCGGTCGCGAGCGCGCTGTAGCCGTAGAAGCTCACGCGCCAGCTCCAGCGCAGCACGCCGAGGTTGAAGTCGAAGATCCCGCGGGGGTAGCGGCGGTTGACGAGGATGCCGCCGAGCGCGATCAGCGAGAGCACGAGGAAGCACAGCCACAGCACCAGCAGGGCGATGAAGTGGGGGATCAGCAGCAGCCACTTGACGAGCCACAGCCAGCGGTTCAGCGGCTCTTCCAAGCGGCCCTCGAGGCGTACCGGCGATGAGGTGCTCTTGTTCTCCATGAGGGGAGCTTCGCGGCGCGGCGGGCGTCGGCCATCGGCGGGGAGCCGCGGAGTGACTGCGGCAAACCACGCATCCCGGAGTCGAGCGAGTCGAGCCTGCGCAGCAGCGCGGCCCGGATCGCTGGAAGGACCCCCGTGCGATCCGGGCCGTCGCCTCTACCCCCACGGACGCGCCCGCCGCGTCGGCGGACGCGCCCCCTCCGTGGGTCAGCTCAGGTGGCGGTGATGTAGCCCGCCATGTAACCGGCGTGCTGCATCGCCCAGCCGTTCGTGTCCTCGTCGCACGGGATCACGCAGAACCAGGAGAAGCGGCCTTTTTCTTTGACCACGATCTCGTAGGTGTGGATGCCCGGTTTGACGATGATGTTGACGCCGATCTCCGGCGAGGTGATGCTGTGTTCGCCTTCGTCGGTGTTGTCGATCTTCAGGTCGAGCTTCTGGCCGACCTTGGCCGCGAATTCGGTCTTCGTGAAGGTGTCGTGCGGCTTCTTGTCCGGCCCGATCTTGCCTCCCGCGACGACCTTCAGGGAGATCGTCTTGGCCGGCAGCGTCGAAGCCGTGCTCGACGGCGTCGAGCTGGTCGCCGGCGCCGCGGCGCCGCTCGTGATCGTCACCGTGTTGTGCTGGCTGCTCTGGGTCAGGGCGAGCACCGACATCAGCAGGGCGGCGACCACGCCCGCGCCTGCGAGCCACTCGAGCACGATCTTGCCGTCGCGTTTGACGGCCTCGTCGAACTCGGCCTGGTCGTGAGCTTCTCGCTCCGTGTCGTGTACCTGTAGCTCCGTCATGCGATCACCGCCTTCGATGCGTGGTTTACGGGGGTCTCTCTTGCTGGTCCCCAGTCAAACCGATGCGGGCGGCGCGATCTTCGGGGTGCATCCGCCGAGACGCTGCGGGTTTTCCCGCACGCCTGCGCGGCCGCCCGCCGCGTAGTAGCTTTCGTCGCGACGGCGGTCGAGGTCGACCAGAGCAGCCAGTGCCCTCGGGGCGCGGGCAGGGGGGAGAGAAGATGGAGGGCGAGCAGACGGTCCTGGTGACGGGCGGCTCGGGGTTCCTCGGCGGGTGGTGCCTGGTCGAGCTGCTCCAGCGCGGCTACCGGGCCAGAACGACCGTGCGCGACCTCGCGCGTGAGGTCGAGGTGCGCGCGGGCGTCGCCACGCAGGTCGATCCCGGAGAGCGCCTCACTGTCGTCGCGGCCGACCTGGAGAGCGACGAGGGGTGGGCGGAGGCGGTCGCGGGCTGCGACTACGTCCTGCACGTCGCCTCGCCGTTCCCGCCGGCCCAGCCGAAGGACCCCGACGAGCTGATCGTGCCGGCGAGGGAGGGCACGCTGCGCGTGCTGCGCGCGAGCCTCGACGCGGGGGTGCGGCGGATCGTCGTGACTTCCTCGGTCGCGGCGGTGCGCAACAGCCGCGAGGCGGCCGCGGCGAGCCGTGATCTGACCGAGGCGGACTGGAGCGACCCCGACGACCTCAGCCTCACCCCCTACACGCGCTCGAAGACGATCGCCGAGCTGGCCGCGTGGGAGCTGGCGCGCGAGCGGGGCGCCCAGGATCGGCTCGTGACGGTCCAGCCGGGCGCGATCATCGGGCCGCTCCTCGGCCGCGACCGCTCCTACTCGCTGGAGGCGATCGAGCGGCTGCTGGCGGGCAGGATGCCGGGCCTGCCGCGGCTCGGCTTCAGCTTCATCGACGTGCGCGACGTCGCCGCGCTCGAGGTCGCGGCGTTGAGCGCGCCCGAGGCGGGCGGGCAGCGGCTGATCGCGGCCGGGGAGTTCCTCTGGTTCTCCGACGTCGCGGAGATCCTGCGCGCGGAGCTCGGCGCGGACGCCAAGAAGGTGCCGCGGCGGCGGATCCCCGACTTCCTCGTGCGGGCGATGGCGCTCCTCGATCCGTCGGTCCGCTCGGTCGTGGGCGAGCTCGGCCACAAGACGACCTACTCGCTCGAGAACGCGCGCTGGCGGGTCGGCTGGTCGCCGCGGCCGGCGCGGGAGAGCGTCGTGGACTGCGCGCGCAGCCTGATCGCCTCTCCTGCCTGAGAGCCCCGAGGTGGCCGGGGCGCCGTGAGGCGCGCCCGACCCGTCGCGGCTCTTACGCCACGATCTGCGCTTCGGCGCCCGTGAGCTTGCGCAGCTCGGCCAGGCAGCGCTGCAGCAGCCGCGAGACCTGCATCTGGGAGACCCCGATGCGCTCGCCGATCTGCGCCTGGGTCATTTCTTCGATGTAGCGCATCCGCAGCAGCTCGCGCTGGCTGGGCTCGAGCGTCGCCAGCGCGGGCCCGACGCCCGCTCCGAGCTCGACGAGGTCGAAGCGGCTGTCCACCTCGCCGATCGTCTCGGCGTAGGAGCCGCCGTCCTCGTCGGCCTCGCCGCCGCGGGGGGCGTCGAGGGAGACCGACCCGTAGGCGCGGAGCGCGTGCATCGCGTCGAGCACCTGCTCGATGCTCAGCTCCATGAACTGGGCGACCTCGGGAACGGTCGGAGAGCGTCCGTGCTCGTCGCTCAGAGCGCGCTCGGCGTCGCGCACCTCGAGGGCGCGCTCCTGCGTGCCGCGGGGCACGTGCACGGCCCAGCTCGAGTTGCGGAAGTAGCGGCGCAGCTCGCCGAGGATCGTCGGGATCGCGTACGCCTGGAAGGCGAAACCGCGGTCGGGGTCGAACTGCTGGACCGCTTTGACGAGGCCGAGCTGAGCGACCTGGCAGAGATCCTCATAGGGCTCCGACGTATGGCTGTAGCGGCGGGCGAGCTTTCGCGCCAGCGGCCCGAAGCTCTCGACGAGCTCGTCCAGGGCGGCGCGATCCCCGCTGCGCTGCAGCCGGACGAACAGCTCGCGGTGCCTGGCGCGCTCCGCGCGGCCCTCGCCGCGAGAGGCGTGGGGCCTCGCCGTCGTTGTCCGCTCCTGATCCAGCTGAATCGTCGTGGGCATCGCTGATCCTCTCTCTTCGTGTTACGGCTCAGCGGTCGCCTGGGTCGGCGCAGCACGAAACGTGCCGCCGAACGGCGTCGCATGAGCCTCACTCGGCCCGACCGCTTCTCGGGGTCCGACTGCTTCCGGCGATCCTTCCGATCGCTCGTCCGATGGGGCGCGCCTTGGGGCATGCAGACCTCCGTACATCGGAGGCCCGAAACGACGTAGCCGTCGTGCGTCCCACCGCTGCTGCCACTCCGTGCTCGCCCGAATGAGACGAGTCGGTGTACACCTATTCTAGCGGGTTTCCCCCGTCCACCCGGAGGTTCGGGCGGGGGCGGACCGGGGCGCGGACGCACGGTGCCCTCGTCAGCCCGCCTGTTTCGCCGCGCGCTCGCCGGGCAGAGACCACCTATCGGCCTCGCGAGCAAAGCCGCGAGCCCGAGCCCGGACTTCGACTGCGAAGGAGACATCTATGGCTGAGCTGAACGCATCTGCGAGCAAGCTCGTGCAGTACCTGAACGAGGCGTACGGCAAGGAGAAGGAGCTGGAGACGGCGCTTGCCGCGCACATCTCGATGACCACGCGCGCGCCGTACAAGAAGCGCCTGCGGGAGCACCTGACGGAGACCAAACGTCACGCCACCGCGGTGTAGCGCCGGATCAAACAGCTCGGTGGCGAAGCCGAGGCGGTCTCGCTGCCCGGCCCCGATGCGCTCTCGAAAGGCGCCGAGGTGGCGGTCGAGTTGGGCTCGCGCGCGGTCGCTGCGG
>DATNBM010000084.1:0-5096 GCA_035571915.1 Solirubrobacteraceae bacterium
CGGAGCGGCGATGGCATTCGGGGTGGTGTGGGTCGCCGCCGCCGTCGCCGGGCAGACGCCCGGGACGCGCCAGCTCCGCGCCGACATCCAGCGCTCGGCGATCCTGCGCGAGCTGAACGCCATCCTGCCGCCCTCCGGGCCGATCCTCGACGCGCTCGCGCGCCTGGACCCGCTGCCCTCGATCACCGGCCCCTCCCCGGACGTCGCGGCGCCCCCGCCGGGGGTAGCCCGCCTGCCGGGCGTGCGGCGGGCCTCCGGCTCGGTCGTGCGGGTCCTCGGCACCGCTTGCGGACTCGCGATCGAGGGCTCGGGCTGGGTGGCCGAACCGGACGTCGTCGTCACGAACGCCCACGTCGTGGCGGGCGAGACGGACACGCGGGTCCAGATCGACGGGCGCGGCGATCAGCTCGAGGCGCGGCCGATCGCCTTCGACCCGCACGACGACATCGCCCTGCTCGACGTTCCGGGACTGGGGCTGCCGTCGCTGGCGTTCGCCTCCTCGCAGGCGTCCGGCACCGGCGGCGCGATCCTCGGCTACCCGGAGAACGGGCCCTTCGACGTCCAGCCGGGGCGTATCGGCCGCACGCAGACGGTGCTCACCCAGAACGCCTACGGACAGGGCCCGGTGCAACGCCTGCTGACGCCCCTGCGCGGGCTCGTGCGGCCGGGGAACTCGGGTGGGCCGCTCGTCGACGACGCCGGGCACGTGCTCACGACGGTGTTCGCCGCGACGGTCGGGGGCGGCGAGCACGGGGGCTACGGCGTAGCCGACGAGACCGTCGCCGAAGTGCTGCGCAGGGCCGACGGCGGCCGCCGCGGCACCGTCGAAACGGGCCCGTGCGCGGCCGGGTGAGACCGCGGAGCTAGGCGGTGGCAGGTCGGGGAGGCGAGCTCGGGCCCCGGCGGCGGGGCCCCTGCTTGGGCGCCGTCGCGGCCGTCTTCTTCACGGCAGCCTTGACGGGAGCCTCGGGGGGCGTCCCGTCGGCGTCCCGCTGATCCGAGTCGATCGCCTTCTGGAGCGCCGTCAGCTTCCCGACGAGCTGCGCCCGGACGTCTTCGAGCTCCGCGGCTGAGAGCAGCATGGGGCCGCTGCGGCGTCGCGGCGCCGCGACGGGCACGCGCACTCCGGGGTTCGCCGCCTGCAGGCCGCTGAGGACGCGCTCGAGCGAGCGGATCTCGCCGCGCAGCGCCTCGCGGCGGTCGGAGTCCGGGTCGGTCGCGGTCGCGGTCGCGGTCGTGGGTGTCGGCTCGGTGACGTAGAGCGCCGCCGCCACCTCACGCGGGCTCACCCCCTGCTCGAGCGCCTCGCGCGCCGCGCCCGCGGCGATCTCCGCGGCCGGCGTCCTGAGGCCGGGCGCCGTCGCGACGAACGTCCCGCTGCCCTGCCGGCTCTGCACGAGCCCCTCCTGCTCGAGTCGCTGATAGACCGCGCGCACCGTGTTGAGGTTCACCCCGACCGACTCGGCCAGCTCGCGCAGCGCGGGCAGGCGCTGTCCGGCGGGCAGGCGCCCCTCGCCGATCCGCGAGCGCAGCGCCCACGCGAGCTGGACCCCCAGGGGTACCTCGGCGTCGCGGTCGACGTAGATGCCGGTCGCATCCGCGTCGGGCTCGGGCCGGCTCCGCTTGACCATAGGGAGACGGTAGCGAGTTACGCGGCCACTTTACAGTGTGCTAGTCAACTATTAGAGTGGCAGAATGGCGCGAAGCACGAGCGTTGCTCCGAACCTTGCCCCGAGATCGTTCGGAGCCACGGGTTCGAGGTTGCTGGGCGGCGTCCAGCGGCAGCTGGAAGAGCTCGGAGACATGATGCTCCTGACGGGCAGGACGATCTGGTCCGCCCTGCGTCCGCCCTACCCGTACGGCGGCGAGTTCGTCTCCCAGTTCCTGTTCGTCCTGCGGCTCGTGTGGTTCCCGCTGATGATCACGACAGTCGCGATCAGCTACGGGGCGGCCGGGCTGCAGGCGACCGACTTCCTGACGATCGTCGGCGCACTCGATCGTCTCGGCGGGTTCTTCGTGCTGGCCTCAATTCGCGAAATCGGGCCGCTGATCACGTCGATCGTGATCGCCGGCGTGGCGGGGACCGCGATCACCGCCGACCTCGGCGCGCGCAAGGTGCGCGAGGAGCTCGACGCTCTCCAGGTGCTGGGCGTGGACCCAGTCAAGAACCTCGTCGTGCCGCGTTTCCTGGCGCTGATGCTCGCGACCTGCCTGTTCGACATATACGCGCTGCTGTTCGGGATCTTCGGCGGCGTGTTCGCCGAGCTGCTCGGCGGCGGGCGGCTCGGCCCGTTCTGGTCGACGTTGTTCGCCAACGCATCCGTCACGGACCTGTGGGGCTCGGTGCTGAAGTGCTCGATGTTCGGCGCGATCATCGCGATCGTCTGCTGTTACAAGGGCATGTCGGCATCGGGAGGAGCCGAGGGCGTCGGCCGCGCCGTCAACGAAGCCGTCGTGATCTCGTTCCTCGCCTTCGGGGCGTTCAACTACGTCTTCACGCAGACGCTGCTAGCCACCCACCCGCAGATCCTCATCATCAAATGAACGAGCTGCTCGCGATGCCGCGCGGGTGGCTGGAGGCGACCGGCGAGATGGCCCGTTTCATGGGCGGAGTCGTGGCGGACGTGTGGAGCATGCGCGTCTTCCGCTTCTTCGGCGAGACGCTCCGTCAGGCGGGGATCCTGATCGTCTACTCGACGCTCGTGATCTGGGGCCTCGTGTTCATCACCGGCCTGAACACGTGCGGCATCGAGGGCGCTTACTTCTCGCAGTCTCAAGGCGCGCCGAGCTACGCGGGCCTGTTCGCTGCCTGGTGCAACCTGCGCGAGGCGATCCCGTACGCGTTCGGCTACATGATGTCCGCGAAGGTCGGCACGGGGATCGTCGCCGAGCTGGGCGCGATGCGGATCTCCGAGGAGATCGACGCCCTGGAGGTGATGGGCATCAGCTCGGGGACGTTCCTGTGCGCGACGCGGCTGCTCGCCGCCTGGATCGTCCTTCCCTTCATGTACGTCGGCTCGGTCGGGGTCGCGTACGCCGCCTCCTACATCGCGGTCGTCAAGCAGGTCGGCTACACGTCCTCCGGCGGCTATCTGCTGATCTTCTGGCAGTTCCAGAATCCCACCGACATGCTGTTCAGCCTGATCAAGGGGATGACGATGGCGACCGCGATCGTGCTCGTCGGCTGTTACTACGGCTACACCGCAAGCGGCGGCCCTGTCGGCGTGGGACGGGCGACCGCCAAGTCGATGGTGCTCAACCTCGTGCTCGTGACGCTGATCGGAATGCTCGGCACGCAGGTCTTCTGGGGCGGCAACCCTCGCGCGCCCGTCGGCGGATAGGGGGCCCGGCGCGGCGCGCCCTGTCGGGCCGGCCGGTCTTCCCTCCGAGGGCAGCCGCTACGCTGACCGCCATGTCGAAGACCCTGCTCGTCGCCGAGAAGCCGTCCGTCGGGCAGGACCTTGCGCGCGTGCTGCCGGGTCCGTTCAAGAAGAACGAGGGCTTCCTCGAGGGCCCCGACCACGTGATCACGTGGGCCGTCGGCCACCTCGTCCAGCTCGCCGAGCCCGAAGCCTACGACGCGAAATACAAGAGCTGGCGCATGGCCGACCTGCCGATCGTCCCGGACCGCTTCAAACTGATCGTCCGCGACGAGCGCTCCCGCAAGCAGATGTCGGCGGTCACCAAGCAGCTCGGCCGTGAGGACGTGGGGGAGGTCGTAAACGCCTGCGACGCCGGCCGCGAGGGCGAGCTGATCTTCGCCTACCTCTATGAGAAGGCGAAAGCGAAGAAGCCCGTCAAACGTCTCTGGCTGAACTCGATGACCAACGCGGCGATGCGCGCCGCGTTGGAGTCGTTGCGGCCCTCCGAGGAGTTCGAGCGCCTCGAGGAGGCAGCCCGCTCGCGCTCGGAGGCCGACTGGATCGTCGGCATGAACGCGACCCGCGCCGCCACGATCCGGCTGCGCAGCTCCTTCGACGGCGCCGTCTCGCTGGGCCGCGTGCAGACACCGACGCTCGCGATCGTCGCCCGGCGCGAGGAGGAGATCAAAGCCTTCAAGCCCGAGCCGTACTGGCTCGTCGACGCGACCTTCCGCGCCGAGCACCCCCTGCCCGACGGCGGCGGGGGCGAGCGGACCTATCTCGGTCACTACCAGGCCCCGCCCGGCAGCCCTGGCAACACCAAAGGGCCCCGCCTCGGCACCGAGGCCGAGGCCGAGGCGATCGTCGCCGCCTGCCGGGACCAGATCGGCACGATCACCAAGCTCGAGAAGAAAGAGCAGCGCGAGAAAGCGCCGATGCTCTACGACCTCACGACCCTCCAGCGCGAGGCCAACAACCGCTACGGCTTCTCCGCGAAACGGACGCTCGCGGCCGCGCAGCGCCTCTATGAGGAGCACAAGGCGCTGACCTACCCGCGCACGAACTCCCGCTACCTGACGACCGACATGGTCGAGGAGATCAAGCCGATCGCCGAGCTCGTCGGGCAGCAGAGCGAGTACCGCAAGGGCGCCGAGTACGTCGTCGGCCTCGACGTGCTCCCGCTCGCGCGCGTCGTCAACGACGAGAAGGTCACCGACCACCACGCGATCATCCCGACGCGCTCCGAGGGCGGGCACCCCGTCGACAAGATGAGCTCCGACGACCAGCGCATCTACGACATGGCCGTGCGCCGCTTCCTCGCCGTCTTCCACCCGGAGGCCGTGTTCGAGAACACCCGCGTCGAGACGACCGTCGGAGACGGGACCCCCGCCCACCCCGAGCACGTCTTCCGAACCCGCGGCAAGCTCCTGCTCGTGCCCGGCTGGCGCGGCGTCTACGACGAGATCGCGGCCGACGCCAAAGGCGAGGAGGCGCGGGGCGAGGAGGACGAGGCGACCGACCAGCAGCTCCCGCGGCTGGTCGACGGCGAGCCGGTCCTGACGGTCACGATCGAGAGCGCCAGCAAGGAGACCAAACCGCCACGGCGCTACAGCGACGCTTCGCTGCTCGGCGCGATGGAGACGGCGGGCAAGCTGGTCGACGACGACGAGCTGCGCGAGGCGATGAAGGAGTCCGGGATCGGCACGCCCGCGACCCGCGCGGCGATCATCGAGC
>DATNBM010000085.1:0-3249 GCA_035571915.1 Solirubrobacteraceae bacterium
TCGGTTCCGGCGACCGGCGCGAACGGCGGCTGCGGCGCGGCCGCGGCGATCGTCAGCGCCTCCACGCGGCCGTCGCTGCCGATCAGCTCGGTGGTGGCGACGGAGTAGTCCTGCTCGCCGACCCGCAGCTCGCGGGCCTCCTCCATCGCGTAGCTGAGGCGGTACTTCTGCGGCCACTCCGGCCAGGGGGTCCGGTCGTCGGGCCGATGCGCGGGCGGCTCGCCCAGGAGCTCGAGCTGCACGATCGAGCGGGCGCCCTCGCGCAGCGAGTTGCCGACGCAGTCGGCGCCGGTGTCGCCGCCGCCGATCACGACGACGTCCTTGCCCGCGGCGCTGATCTCCCGGGCGGCCTGCGGCGCGGGGACGAGCGGCTCGGGGCCGACCTCGCCGGCGACCCAGCGGTTGCGCTGGTAGAGGTAGTCCATCGCGAAGTGCACGCCGTCCAGATCGCGCCCGGGGACGGGCAGGTCGCGGGGCACGCGCGAGCCGGTCGCGAGCACCACGGCGTCGTAGCCGCTCCTCAGCTCCTCCGCGCTGATGTCGGTCCCGACGTCGACGCCGCAGCGCAGCGCGACGCCCTCGGCGGCGAGCTGCTGGACGCGGCGCTCGACGACCGTCTTCTCGATCTTGAAGTCGGGCACGCCGAAGCGGACGAGCCCGCCGATCGCCTCGTCGCGCTCGAACAGCGTGACCTCGTGGCCGGCCCGGCGCAGCTGCTGCGCGGCCGCCATCCCCGCGGGGCCCGAGCCGACGACGGCGACGGAGCGCCCCGTCTCGCGGCGCGGGGGCTGGGGCGTGACCCAGCCCTCCTCCCAGGCGCGGTTGATGATCGAGTTCTCGATCTGTTTGATCGTCACCGCGTCGCCCTCGCGGATCTCGAGCACGCACGCCGCCTCGCAGGGCGCGGGGCACAGGCGGCCCGTGAACTCGGGGAAGTTGTTCGTCGCGTGCAGCTGGACGATCGCGTCGGCGAAGCGGTCACGGTAGACGAGGTCGTTCCAGTCGGGGATCAGGTTGCCGAGCGGGCAGCCGTTGTGGCAGAACGGGACCCCGCAGTCCATGCAGCGGGCGCCCTGCTCCTGCAGCTCGGGGGTCGGGCGGGTGAGCAGGAACTCGCGGTAGTCGCGCGCCCGCTCGGCGCTGTCCCGGTAGGGGACCCCGTGCCGCTCGATTTTCAGGAAGCCGCCGATCTGGCCCATCAGACGCCCGCCTCCCCGACCGCGTCCAGCGGCCGGCTCGGCGCCCCGCCGTCGGCGCTGACCGGGGGCTCGCCTCCGACGTCCACCGCGCGGGCCTCTTCCTCGGCCCGTTCGCGCAGCACGCGCTTGTAGTCGTGGGGCATCACCTTCACGAACGCGCCCGCCGCGATCAGCTCGGCGAAGCGGGACAGCACGTCGGCGGCGACTGGGCTGCCGGTCCGCGCCTCGTGCTCTTCGACCATCGCCCGCAGCTCGATCTGGTCGGCCTCGGAGAGCTCTTCGAAGCCGACCATGCCCATGTTGCAGCGAGCCGGGAACTCGCCGCGCTCGTCGAGCACGTAGGCGATCCCGCCCGACATCCCGGCCGCGAAGTTCCGGCCGGTCGGGCCGAGGACGACGACGCGGCCGCCGGTCATGTACTCGCAGCCGTGGTCCCCGACGCCCTCGACGACGGTCCAGGCCCCCGAGTTGCGGACCGCGAAGCGCTCGCCCGCGAGGCCGCGGAAGAAGGCCCGCCCTCGGGTCGCGCCGTAGAGGACGGTGTTGCCGACGACGACGTTCTCCTCGGCCTTGAAGTGCTCGCCCATGCCCTCGCGGGGACGGATCGCGAAGACGCCGCCAGAGAGGCCCTTGCCGGCGTAGTCCTGGGCGTCGCCACGCAGCAGGAACGTCACCCCGGGAGCCAGCCAGCCGCCGAAGCTCTGGCCGGCGGAGCCCTCGAACTCGACCTCGATCGAGCCCTCGGGAAGGCCCTCGGCGCCGTGGCGGCGGGCGATGTGGCTTGAGAGGATCCCGCCGACGCAGCGGTTGCGGTTGCGGACCGGCACCTTCAGGCTGACCTTCTCGCCGCGCTCGATCGCGCCCTCGGCGTCGCGCACGAGGTCCCAGTCGAGCGCGTCCTCGAGCACCGGGGGCGGCGCTTCGACGCGGTGGCGGGGCGACTCGTGGTCGAGCTCGACGTGGGTCAGCAGGTGGGTCAGGTCGACGCCGCGGGCCTTCCAGTGGTCGACGGCGCGGCTGACGCCGAGCAGGTCGACGCGGCCGATCGCCTCGTCCAGCGTGCGCAGCCCGAGCGAGGCGAGGATCTCGCGGACTTCCTCGGCGACGAAGAAGAAGAAGTTGACGACGTGCTCGGGGGTGCCCTTGAAGCGCTTGCGCAGCTCGGGGTCCTGGGTGGCGATCCCGACCGGGCAGGTGTTCAGGTGACAGGCGCGCATCATGATGCAGCCGGTCGCGATCAGGGGGGCGGTCGAGAAGCCCATCTCGTCCGCGCCGAGCATCGCGGCGATCACGACGTCGCGGCCGGTCTTCAGCTGCCCGTCGGTCTGCACGACGATCCGCGAGCGCAGGTCGTTGAGCAGCAGCGTCTGCTGGGTCTCGGCGAGGCCGATCTCCCATGGGACACCCGCGGCCTGGATCGAGGACAGCGGCGAGGCGCCGGTGCCGCCGTCGTGGCCGGCGATCAGGACGCGGTCGGCGTTGGCCTTCGAGACGCCGGCCGCGACCGTCCCGACGCCGACCTCGGAGACGAGCTTGACGGACACCTCGGCCTGGGGGTTGCCGCAGCGCAGGTCGTAGATCAGCTGCTTGAGGTCCTCGATCGAGTAGATGTCGTGGTGGGGCGGCGGCGAGATCAGCCCTACGCCGGGGGTCGTGTGGCGGATCGAGCCGATGTAGGCGTCGACCTTGTGGCCGGGCAGCTGGCCGCCCTCGCCAGGCTTGGCGCCCTGCGCCATCTTGATCTGCAGCTCGTCGGCGTTGACCAGGTACTCGATCGTCACGCCGAAGCGGCCGGAGGCCACCTGCTTGATCGCCGAGCGACGCCTGTCGCCGTTGGGGTCGGGCTTGTAGCGCGCGGGGTCCTCGCCGCCCTCGCCCGTGTTGGAGCGCCCGCCGAGTCGGTTCATCGCGATCGCCAGCGTCTCGTGCGCCTCGCGCGAGATCGAGCCCAGCGACATCGCCCCGGTCGCGAACCGCTTCACGATCTTCGCCACCGGCTCGACTTCCTCCAGCGGAATGGGATTCGGCTGGAACTTGAACTCGAGCAGGC
>DATNBM010000086.1:0-29430 GCA_035571915.1 Solirubrobacteraceae bacterium
CGGGCGACGAGCATGCACCACTTCGAGTACTGCGCGCCGCTCGTCCACACCTTCTGCCCGGTCACGACCCACTCGTCGCCGTCCTTGACCGCCTTCGTCTTCAAGGAGGCGAGGTCAGAGCCTGCGTCGGGCTCGGAGAAGCCCTGGCACCAGATCTCCTCGGCGGAGAGGATCGGGGAGAGGTAGCGCTCCTTCTGCTCGTCGGTGCCCCAGACCATCAGCGTCGGTCCGCCCAGCAGCAGCCCGAGCACGTTGGCGGGCAGCGGCACCCTCGCGCGGCCGATCTCCTCGAAGTAGATCGCCGACTCGGTCAGCGAGGCGCCGCGGCCGCCGTACTCGGTCGGCCAGGCCGGCGCGGCCCAGCCCGCGTCATAGAGGCGGCGCTGCCAGTCGCGGCGCCACTTGTAGTGCGCGTCCTCGCCGCCCTCGGTGGGCTCGGCCTCGGGCCGGTTCGACTGCAGCCACTCCCGCAGCTCGTCGCGGAAGGCCGTCTCCTGTGGGCTGAACGTCAGGTCCATGAGGTTGACAGCAAGACTACTTGAGCGCGGCCGGCGGCGGCTCCCGCTCCCGACCTCGCTCGTGCGCGAAGGGCGATAGAGGCGCTAGGCGTGCTTGGCGGTCGCGCAGCGGCGAACCGTGCGGGCCCGCGAGGCGACGACCGCTTTCGCCGTCGGGGAGCCGGGGACCATCGTGATGCTCGCCGTCAGGCGGTGCGCACCGGCCTTCAGCCTCGCGCCGCTGACGCGGATCGAGATCAGGCCGCCTTTGGCGCTGTGAGCGGTGCGCCGTGCGAGCTTGTGCCCGTCGAGGTAGAAGATCACGCTCGCCACGCCGGCCGACTTGACGCTGACGGTGAACGGGCCGCGCACGCATTTCGCGGGGCCGCGCAGCGAGGGCACCGCCGAGGAGGAGAAGCCGAGCACGCCCGATTTGGGGCTCGCCGCCGCCGGCGGCGCGGAGGAGGTCGTCACTTCTTTCTTGCTTTCTTCTTCGGTCTTCGGCTTTTCCGCCCCCGCCGCGATCGGGGCGACGAGGACCCCGCTCGAGTCGAGCGTCGCCGCTTCGCCCTCGCCGGGCTCGGGCGTCCCGGTGACGCTCGCAGCGTCGGCGAAGAAGCCCGCCGTGCGGTCGGCGTTCGTCAGGGCATGCATGCAGACGTAGGAGACCGTGTCGCGCGGCGCGATCACGCTCGTGCTGCCGCCCATCGGGGCGCCGTCGCAGCCCGGGTCGCTGAAGCCTGTGAAGGTCAGGGGCGTGTTGCCGGTGTTGGTCGCGACCGACTCATAGGTGACGGTCTCACCGACCGTGCCGGGGATCGTGCCGGTCGTGAACGGGCCGCTGATCGACTGCAGCGTCTGCAGGGCGAAGCGGGGGATCGGCGGGCAGGTGAGCGCGGCGCGGACGTTGAAGCCGCCTTTGATCCCGTTGCTTGCGAAGCGCGCGCGCAGCACGACGCTCGATTCGCCGATCGGGGCCACGATCGGGATCTCCTCGGTCGCTTCGCCGCCTTCGAAGCTGTAGCTCGTAAGCGGCGTCACGTACGTCGGCCCCGGGCCCGGCTTCTGCTTGAAGATCACCTTCTGGTCGATCACGTTGGGGCTTTCGGCGACGTCGTTGAAGGCTCGGAAGTGCACCGTGATCCGCGTGCATTCCACTTCGACGACGGCGTGGGGATCTTCGAGCAGCGCGTGGCGGACCGCTTCGCGCACGAGCTGTTTTTCGTGGCGCTGAGCCTGTTTGCCCGCCTTGACTTCCTGGCGCTGGCGCTGGGCGGCTTCGCGCTGGATCTTCACGGCTTCGCGGTGGGCGGCGTGTTCGGCCGCTTTCAGCGCACGTTCGGCCTGGCGTTCGGCGCGCGTGGCGTCGCTGGCCTGCCCGGCCGGCGCCACGGTCGCGAGCCCGAGGATCGCGAGGATCGCGAGCGCGAGAAGCCTGTTGCGGCGCACCGCACGGGCCCTCGCCGCGGTACCCCTGTCTGCTGCGGCGTCGGCGTGACGCCTCATGCGGTCCTGCCTATTTGGTCCCGCTCCATGGGTCGCTTCTCCCGTCTGAAGCCCTGCCACATTCCTGATTTTTGATTCCGCGCCTTCCCCCTCCAGGAGATGCGGCTTTCCGCCCATTGAGTCTCCCGTGCCCGCCTGTCTTAAGGATCATCCCTATCGGGTGATCTTCGGGTGATGCATAGGGTGATAGAGCGGGTGATGTCGGATTCACCCGTTTGGCTCTGTCAGCCGATAGGATTCCGACATGGCGGACGCAAACTCCATCACCGTCGCGGTCGGCGCGTTCGACGACCTGCTCGCGCGCGGCCTGCGCGGGCTGATCGAAGACGACCCGCTGCTCGAGCTCGTGGCCGAGGGCGTGGCGAGCGCGGAGCTCGCGATGATGCTGCGGGCGCGGGCGCCGCGAGTCGTGATCCTCGACGCGGCGCGCCTGCGCAGCCCGGCCGAAGTGCGCAGCCTGACCGCGGCTCACCCCGCCACCCACCTGCTGCTGATCGCCGAACGGCCCTCGAGCGTCGAATCGGCGCAGCTGCTCGCGTTCGGCGCCTCGGCCTGCCTGTCGCGCTCGACCCAGTCGCGCGACGTGCTGAACGCGATCCACCTCGCCTCGCGCGGCATGCAGCTGACGCCCCGCACGGGCCACGGTCTGGTGCCGGGCTCGGGCCTGCTGACCGCGCGTGAGGCCGAGGTGCTGACGGGCCTGCAGCAGCGCCGCTCGAACGCCCAGATCGCCGCGGAGCTGCACATCAGCATCGAGACCGTGCGCACCCACGCGCGCCACATCTACCGCAAGCTCGGCGTCGCCTCGCGGCGCGAGCTGCTCGCCCCGGCGACGCTCTCGCGCGAGCTCGTGGGCTGATCTCCGCGGCCGGCCCGGCGGCGCCGCGGCGGCGGCCGATCGCGACGGTAGATTCGAGGCTGTGACGGGCAGTGCGACAGGGCCGCGTATCGCCCATCTCGATGCCGACGCCTTCTACGTGTCGATCGAGCTGGGACGTCGCCCCGAGCTGCGCGGACTGCCCGTGGTCGTCGCCGGCAGCGGTCCCCGCGCCGTCGTGACGACGGCCAGCTACGAGGCGCGCCGCTTCGGCGTCGGCTCGGCGATGCCGGCCTCGCGGGCGCGCCGGCTGTGCCCGGACGCCGTCTTCCTGCCGCCCGACTTCGCGACCTACCGCGAGGTCTCGGCGCGGATGATGGCGCTCGTCCGCGCGGCCGTCGAGCGGGTCGAGGTCGTCGGCCTCGACGAGGCCTACCTCGACCTGGAGGGGCTGTTCTCCCCGCGCGCGGCGATGCGCCGGCTGGTCGCCGAGATCCGAGCCGAGGTGGGGATCGTCTGCTCGGTCGGGATCGGCCCCAACAAGCTCGTCGCGAAGGTCGCCTCCGACGCCGAGAAGCCAGCCGGGTTCGTCGTGCTGAGCCGCGAGCAGGCCTGCGAGCGGTTCTCCTCGCGGCCCCCGAGCCTAGTGCCGGGGATCGGGCCGAAGACCGCGGCGCGCCTGCAGCAGATGGGCTTCGCGACGCTCGGCGCGCTCGCCGCGGCTCCCGAGCGCGTCCTGACCGAGCGCTTCGGCCCGAACCTCGGCCGGGAGCTTCGGCGGCGCGCCCGCTTCGAGCACGACGGCTCGGTCAGCGAGTCGCGCAAGGTCGTCTCGGAGTCGCGGGAGCGGACCTTCGACACGGACATCAGCGACCCCGGGGAGATGCGGGCGATCCTGCGCGAGATGTCGCTCTCGCTGTGCGGGAGCCTCGAGCGCCACGGCCGCAGCGGGCGGACTATCGGGATCAAGGTGCGGCTCGACGACTGGACGACCGTCACGCGCGCGCACACCGTCTCCGCGCCGACGCGCGACCCGGACCTCGTCGCCGGCGAGGCGCTGCGCCTGCTCGCCGAGTACGCGCCGCCCCGGCCCGTGAGGCTGCTCGGGGTGCGCGTCGCCGGCCTGCACGGAGACGGCCGCTCCGGCGGGGGCGTCGAGGAGGCCGCCGACGAGGGGCAGCTAGCGCTGCCGGTGTAGGATCGGGCCATGTCGATCGTTCGCGCCGGAGAGGTCGAGCTCGACGTCGAACGCAGCGGCTCGGGGCCGCCGCTGCTGCTGATCATGGGCATGAGCGGGACCGCCCTGCACTGGGGCGATGAGCTGCTCGAGGCGCTGCGCGCGGACTTCGAGGTGATCGCATACGACCACCGCGGCGTCGGGGCCAGCTCGCGCCTCACCGACGGCCAGGTCGCGATCCCGCAGATGGCCGAGGACGCGGCCGCGCTGATCGGCGCGCTCGGCTTCGAGAGCGTCCACGTGATGAGCATCTCGATGGGCGGCATGGTCGCCCAGGAGCTGGCCCTCGAGCACCCCTCGCTGGTGCGCACGCTGACGCTCGGCTGCACCTACTGCGGCGGCGAGGGCAGCGCCCTCGCCGGACCCGAGGTGATCGGCAAGCTCAGCGAAGCGATGATGTCCGGCGACCGAGAGCGCGCCGTCCGCGCGGGCTGGGAGGTCAACGTCTCGCCGGCGTTCGCCGCCGACGACGAGGCTTGGGAGCGCTTCGCCGCGCTCTCTTCGCGCCGCGCGGTCGCCGTGCCCGTCGTGATGGCCCAGATGCAGGCGGTCATGGCGCACGACACCAGGACGCGCCTGCCTGAGCTGCAGATGCCCGTCCAGGTCGTGCACGGCACCGCCGATCAGATGCTGCCCGTGCAGAACGGCCACCTGATCGCGTCGCTGATCCCCGGAGCGCGCCTGGAGATCCTCGAGGAGACCGGGCACCTGTACTTCTGGGAGCAGCCGCAGCGCTCGGCCGAGCTGGTGCGGGAGCTCGCCGCGGTGCCGGCCTGAGCGGCCCGGCGCCCCCGCCCGAGCCGTTCACGGCACAGGCCGGCGACGGCACGGCGCTGTCGGGGGAGCTGACGGGCGCGGGCGTGCCGGTCGTGCTGCTGCACGGGCTGACCGCGACCCGCCGCTACGTGGTGATGGGCTCGCGCCGCCTCGAGCGCTCCGGTCATCGCGTGCTCGCCTACGACGCGCGCGGTCACGGCCGCTCGGCGCCCGCCGCCGACGGCGACTACTCCTACCCGCGCCTCGCCGCCGACATCGGCGCCGTGCTCGACGCGGCGGGGATCCCCCGCGCGGTCCTCGCCGGAGCCTCGATGGGCGCGCACAGCGCGGTCCGCTTCGCCCTCGATCGCCCCGAGCGAGTCGCGGGCCTCGTCCTCGTCACGCCCGCCTTCGACCCCGCCGGCTCGGGCTCGGCGCAGGAGCTCGCCGGCTGGGACCGGCTCGCGCGCGGCCTGCGCGCCGGCGGCATTGAGGGGTTCATCGAGGTCTACGACTTCGATCGCGTCGCGCCCGGGTTGAGGGCGACCGTCGAGACGGTCATCCGCCAGCGCCTGTCGGCCCACGAGCACCCCGCCGCCGTCGCGGACGCGCTCGAAGCCGTGCCCCGGTCGCGCCCGTTCGAGGACCCCTCCGAGCTGGCCGCGCTCGATGTCCCGGTCGCCGTCGTCGCAAGTCGCGACGGCCCCGACCCCGGGCATCCGCTCGCGATCGGCGAGGCGTGGGCGAGATGGATCCCCGGGGCGCGCCTGATCGTCGAGGAGCAGGCCGACCCGCCGCGCTCGCCGATCGCGTGGCAGGGAGGACAGCTCTCCGCCGTGATCGCCGAGGTAGCAGCAGACGTACGTATGTGATAACGTACAGACCATGAGCGCTTGCAACTGGGACGGCACCTCCTACGACCGCATCTCCCAGATCCAGCAGGGCTGGGGAGCGGAGGTCCTCGGGCGACTCGACCTGAACGGCGACGAGCGCGTGCTCGACGCGGGCTGCGGCTCCGGGCGCGTCACCGAGATGGTGCTCGAGCGCGTCCCCGGCGGGCAGGTCGTCGCCGTCGACGCCTCGCCGTCGATGGTCGCGGCCGCCGAAGAGCGCCTGGCGGGGCCCACGAGCCCCTACGCGGGCCGCGTCGAGATCGTGCGGTGCGACCTGGCGGAGCTGGAGCTCGCCGAGCCGGTCGACGCGGTGATCTCTACGGCGACCTTCCACTGGATCCCAGACCACGCAAGGCTGTTCGCGCGGATCCACGGGGCGCTGCGGCCGGGCGGGCAGTTCGTCGCCCAGTGCGGCGGCGAGGGGAACATCGAGGGGCTGCGCTCGCACGCTCGCGCGGTGCTCGCCGAGCCGCCCTACGCCGGGCACTTCGAGGGCTGGCAGGCGCCGTGGAACTACGCGGGGGCCGAGGTCACCGAGGGGAGGCTGCGCGAGGCGGGCTTCGCCGAGGCTCGGTGCTGGCTGAGCGACGCGCCGTCGACGCCGAACGAGCCGCGCGAGTTCCTGAGCACGATCGTGCTCGGCCCGCACGTCCAGCGCCTGCCGGAGGAGCTGCGCGATCCGTTCATGGACGAGGTGCTCGAGCGCATCGGCGAGCCCGTCGTGATCGACTACGTGCGGCTGAACATCGAAGCCAGGGCTTAGGTCGAGGTCGAGGCTGAGACGGCTCGAGCCTTCGTCGACTCGTCAGGTATCCGCCAGCGCCTCCGGTATCACGTCCGCTCCACGCAGCAGCGCTTCGTAGCGTCCGCCCGCGTCGGCGAGCTCCTCGTGGGTGCCGCGTTCGGCGATCCGGCCCTCGTCGAGGACGAGGATCTGGTCGGCGTCGCGGATCGTCGAGAGCCGGTGCGCGATCGCGATCGTCGTGCGGCCCCGGGAGAGCTCGTCGAGGGCCTGCTGCACGGCCCGCTCGGTCTCGTTGTCGAGCGCGGAGGTCGCCTCGTCGAGGATCAGGACGGGCGGGTTGCGCAGGATCGTCCGGGCGATCGCGATCCGCTGCTTCTCCCCGCCCGAGAAGCGGTAGCCGCGCTCGCCGACGGGCGTGTCGTAGCCGTCCGGCAAGGAGGCGATCAGCTCGTGGATCTGGGCTGCTCGGGCCGCCTCTTCGATCTCCTCGTCGCGGGCCTCGGGGCAGGCGAAGCGCAGGTTCTCGCGGATCGAGGCGTGGAACAGGTAGGTCTCCTGCGAGACCAGCCCGACTGTGCCCGCCAGCGACTGCAGGGTCATGTCGCGGATGTCGACGCCGTCGATGCTGACGCACCCCCGCTCGGGCTCGTACAGGCGGGCGACGAGGTAGGCGAGCGTCGTCTTGCCCGAGCCGGTCTCGCCGACGAGCGCGGTGCGCGTGCCCGCCGGGACCTCGGCGTCGATGTTCGAGAGCGTCCACGGCGCGTCGGGGGCGTAGCGAAACCAGACGTCCTGCAGGCGCACGTCGCCTCGCACGTCGCTGAGCACGCGCGCGTCGGGACGTTCGACGATGTCCACCGGCAGGTCGAGGTACTCGAAGATGCGCCCGAACAGGGCAAGGGAGGTCTGCACTTCCAGGCCGACCGAGAGCAGCGACTGGATCGGGAACAGCAGCCGCGTCTGCAGCGTCGTGAAGGCCACGACTGTGCCGACCGAGATCGCGGGCCCACCGCCGAATTCGATGCCGCCGAACAGGTAGACGAGCGCGGGCATGATCGCGAAGCTCATCTGCACGGTCGCCATCCGCCAGCGCCCGGCCATGCGCGCGCGCACCTCGAGGTCGGCCAGTTCCCCGGACTCGTCGCTGAAGCGCCGCACGAGCTCGGGCGAGCGGCCCATCGTCTTGCCGAGCAGGATCCCCGACACCGAGAGCGACTCCTCGACGAGGCTCGACATGTCGGCCAGGCGGCTCTGGCGCACGGACTGGATGCGCCTGCGCTCCTCGCCGACGCGACGGGTGAGCCAGACGAAGAAGGGCAGCAGGATCAGCGAGAAGACCGCCAGGCGCCAGTCGAGCAGGAACATCGCCACGACCGTGGCCGCGACGGTCGTCACGTTCTGGACGATCGAGGTGGCCGTCGAGGTGACGACGCTGTCGACCCCGCCGATGTCGTTCGCGATCCGCGATTGGACCTCGCCCGTGCGCGTGCGCGTGAAGAAGGCGAGCGACATCCGCTGCAGGTGGGCGTAGACGGCGGCCCTCAGGTCGTGCATTACGCGCTGGCCGACCTGGTTGGAGATCCACGTCTGGGCCACGCCGATCACGCTCGTGAGGATCGAGAGGGCGACCATCCCGCCGACCAGCTCGGCGAGCAGCGTCGTGTCCCTGTGGGGATAGGCGGTGTTGATGATTTCCCGCAGCAGGAACGGGCTGACGACCCCGAGCCCGGCCGCGACGAAGATCAGCCCGAGCAGCGTGCCCAGCCGCGCGCGATAGGGGAGGAACAGGCGCCCGATGCGCCGCAGCGAGACCGGCGTGGGGGGGACGTCCTCGGGTCGCAGCGGCGCGGGAGATCCGTGCCGGCCTTCCCCCGTACGCCCCGCGGAGAAGGGCTGGGCGCTCACCGTTTGACTGTAGCGGCGGGTGGACCGGCCGCCGCGAGGCGATGTAATGTCGGCGCTCTGACACCGTGCACGTCGGCGGCACAACCAGAAAAGGGGGGAGCATGAGGTCTGAGCTCGGCGGTCAACGCGCGCGCGGACGTGTCGCGATGTTCGTGACGGTCCTCTGCGCGGCCCTCCCGTGTGCTGCGCAGGCGGCAACGGTCACCGTCGGCAACCCCCTGACGGCGCCCGAAGTGCTGCCGAGCAACTGCCATCCGTGCACGGTCTTCCAGTCCGAAGAAGGCGGCAAAGCGGTGCTCTCGCCCGCGGACGGCGTGATCACCTCCTGGTCGTTCCGCTCGGCCGACACGGGCGCCGAATATCGCCTTCAGGTTCTGGTGCCGGAAGGGGGCGGCAAATATGCCCTGCGCGCCGAAAGCCCCGCCTTCGCGGTCGCCGGCTCGAACGCCGCCGAAGTCCAAACCGACACGCTCGCCACGCCGCTCCCGGTCAAGAAGGGCGACGCGATCGCCCTTCACGTCGGCGCGGGCGCGGAAGGCGTCCCGGTCTGGCCCGACGGCGCGCCCGAAGACGTGCTCGGGGAAACGTCGAGCGGCTTCCCGACGACCGTCACCTCGTTCCCGACCGGAGAGCAGCTGATGCTGCAGGCCACGATCGCGACCAGCGAACCGGGCGGCTCGGGCGGGGGAGGAGGCGGAGGCGGGGGCACGCCCGCTCCGGCGCCCGTCGCCGCGCTGTCCTCGACGCCGGCGACGCCCGGCCACGACGTCGTGCTGAGCGCCGCGGGGACGAGGATCCCGGCCGGGGAGAGCGCGACCTCGTACACGTTCACGCTCGGCGCGGGCGGCGACCCGATCACCTGCCCGGGCAGCGATCCGGTCCTCAGCGCCGTGGTCTCGAACGCGGTCAGCGCCCCCGCGAGCGTGCTCGTGACGACCTCGGCGGGGACCAGCGCGGTCGCCTCGGCGACGCTGACCAGCTCGCTGACGGGCCTGCCGACGGTGAGGCTCCCGGGCTCCTTCGGCGCGCCCGTCGCACACAGGGCGGCGGGCTCGACGATCGGCAGCGTGCACGCGATCGCCTCGCAGTGCCTGCCCGTCGGCGGGGCTCCGTCCTCGCAACCGAAATCGGCGGGCGTCGGCAGCGTGCGGATGGGCGAATTCGCGCCGACGATCGAAGCCATCGCGAGCGCCGCCTGCGCGAGCACCGTCAAGATCGGGATCGTCGAAGGCGTCGGCTGCTTCACCAAAGTCGAAGACGGCAAGCCGATGCCGAAAGCAGAGGAAGCGATCCTCTGCAAGCACTTCCGTCTCGGCTGCACGCTCAAAGAACGGCTCGGCGAAGCGCCGCTGCGCCTCGCGCAGGTCGCGGGGGCCTCCTCCGCGCGCGCCCACGGCGCGATCACCGGGGTCGAATTCCCCGACGTCGAGTTCGACACCTTCTACTACTCGACGACGCCCGTGCGGATAGACGGGGTGGAAGTCGCGCCGGTCAACGGCGGGGCGCTCGTGCTGGCCCGCGCGGGGGTCGACACGAGCCGTTTCCTCGACCACGACAGCGCCTACCTGATCAGCTCCGACGCGGTCGTGAAGATCGCCGGGATCCCGGTCAGTCTGCACGTGCCCGACTACCAGGCCGACTACGAAAAGGCGAAAGCCGCCGGCGAATGCGGGAAGAAGGTGGGCGAAGGGGTGTCCGAAGGCCACATCGCGGCGACCAACTGCCTGGGCAGCCTGAAAGCGCCGACGCTGCCCGAAGTCGAACACCTGATCCCGAGCGTCGACGGGCCGATCGACCTCTCGGTCAGCCCGAAGAACCTCGGCATCGAGCTCGGGGAATTCGTGATCCCCGGCGGCGCCTCGCCGATCCCGGTGATCCCCGAACTGCCCCTCTCGGGCACCGTCAAGGTGACGCTGACGGGATTCGACTCGGCCTCGGTCGCGGTCCACCTGCAGCTGCCGATCCTCAGCGACGCGGCCGGCCACGGCCTGACGGGCGACACGACGCTCGAACTGAGCAACCGCAAGGGGCTGCAGCTCAACTACCTGCACGTGAAGGTCCCGAGCCTCTCCCAGCTCGGGCTCTCGCGCCTGAAGAACCTCGAATTCACCTACAGCAGGCCGACGAGCCTGTTCGAAGGACAGGGGACGCTCGACCTCAACGACGCGATCAAGGGCGAAGTGACGCTCGGAATGGCCTTCGAACACGGTCGCTTCAAGCGCGCCCACGCCGACTACACCGCCCCGCCCGGCGGCGGCTACCCGCTGTTCGGACCGGTCTTCCTGACCTACGTCGGGGCCGACGTGGGCATCGAACCGACCTCATTCAAAGGCGCCGCGAACCTCGGCATCGGACCGGCCGTCGTCAACAAATGCAGCTCGCTCGGGGTGCAGGGGACGATCTCGCTCGTGTTCGGCAACCCGTTCACGATCGACACGACCGGCAACGTCCAGGTGCTGTGCGCGAACTTCGGATACAGCTCGCGGTTCCACGCCGACAGCGACGGCCACGTCGGCTTCGGGCTCGGGATCGGCTACCCGATCCCCGGACTGGGATCGATCTCGGGGGAAATCTACGGCCAGGCCTACGCGGACTTCAGCCGCAACATCTTCGAGGCCCAGCTCGACGGCCAGGTCAAGGCCGAACTGGCCGTGAAGAAGTGCGAAGAAGTCGGTCCGGTCGAAGAGTGCACGCCGACCGTCGACTTCACCCAGACCGTCGGCGCGACCGTCTCGATCGGCGACAACAACGGCAAGGCCGTCGGCGGCGCGGGCTTCTGCGCGAAGCTGAACTTCCCGGTGCTGGGCGACTTCTCGGTCGGCGCGGGCACGACCGACCTGCCGGCCACGATCGTCGGGCTCTCCAGCTACAACATCGCCGCCGTCGCCCAGCACTTCCAGATCCTGCTCAGCGGCTGCAGCTTGACGCCGTTCCGCCTGCTGCCCCCACCCGCCGGGATCTCGTCCCTGCGGGGGCACGCCGCCGGGAGCGGCTACGCGGTCAAGGTCGCCCCGGGCACCGGCACTGAGGTGATCGGGCTGCAGGGCGACTCGGGCGCACCGGAAGTCACCCTCACGGGCCCCGCCGGGCAGAGGATCCACGCGGGCGGCGAAGGGATCGAGGTCTCGAAGGCGGGCCTGACGGTCCGCCAGCCCTCGAGCGGGCAGACGCTGATCGAGATCCCGCACGCGGCGGCGGGGGACTGGACGCTGCAAAGCGCGGCGGGCGCGCCGGCCGTGAAGTCCGTCGCGGTCGCCCGCGCTCTGCCGGAACCGAAGATCGCCGCCCGCGTGAGCGGACACGGAGCGCGCCGCGTCCTGCGCTACGAGGTGACGCCTCAGCCGGGCCTGTCGGTCCGCTTCGTCGAAGCGGTCGGCGGCGGCATCAGCCCGATCGGGACCGCCCGCGGCGCCCGCGGCTCGATCTCCTTCGCGCCTTCGAACGGCTCGCCCGCGCGGCGCACGATCGAGGCGGAGATCGTCCGCAACGGGCAGCTCTCGGCGACGCGGGCGGTCGGGCGCTACACGCCGGGCGTGCTGCGGCCTGGCCGGCCCTCCGGCCTGCGCGTGCGTCGCACGCACGGGGGCTGGACGGTCAGCTTCAGGCCCGGAGCGAACGCGACCGAACATGTTCTGACGGTGCGCTTCGCCGACGGGGCGCAGATGCTGTTCGCGGCGCCCAAGGGGAAGCGGTCGGTGTCGATCTCGCGCAACCTCGACCCGACGCAGATGACCGCAGTCTCGGTGACCGCGCTGCGCGGCTCGCTGCGAAGCCGCCCGTCGGTTCTCGCGGCGAGGTTCGCGCGCGCCAAGCGACGCTGAGCACGGCTCGAAACGGGAAGGGGAGAGGCCGGCCGCCGTACCTCTGGCGTACGGCGGCCGGCCCGCGGCGACTGGAGACGCCGCTTCCTTTGCCCGGAGGGCGGGAGAGATCCTCCGGGGATAGGAGCACTCTCGCGCATCGCGCGATCAGCGTAATCGGCGGTTTCCCGCGCCCCGGCGCGGGTTTCCCGCACATCCTCCGCGTCGTCGGCGAAACCCGCGGCCTAGACTTGGGGGCGTGTCCGCGCTTGCGCTCGAACTCTCCCCGGAGCAGGTCCGGGTGCTCGGCTGCCTGCTCGAGAAGCAGCGCACGACCCCGGACGCCTACCCACTGTCGCTGAACGCGCTGCGACTCGCCTGCAACCAGTCGACCAACCGCGAGCCTGTCGTCGACTACGACGACGCGACGCTGCGCGACGCCCTGCACCGCCTCGAGCGGCGCGGGCTCGTGCGCCTGGCGAGCGGCGCGGGAAGCCGGGCGAGCAAGTACCGCCACCTGCTCGCCGAACGCCTGCCGATGGACCGCGCCGAGGAGGCCGTGCTGTGCGTGCTGATGCTGCGCGGCCCCCAGACCCCCGGGGAGCTCAAGCAGCGGGGGGAGCGGATCCACCCGTTCGCGGGCCTCGACGAGGTGACCGCGACGCTCGAGCGCCTGATCGAGCGCGGTCTGGCCGAACGGCTCGCGCGCCGGCCCGGCCAGAAGGAGGAGCGCTACCGCGAGCTGCTCGGCGCGGAAGCCGAGGAGGGCGACGCCGCCGAGGAATTGGCCCTGCGCGCCCCGGAACCCGCGCCCCCGGCGCGGGAGAACGGCGTCGGCGCCGCGAACGGCTCGGACGGGGAGGGCCTGGCCGACCGCGTGGCGCGCCTCGAACGCGAGATCGCGGAGCTGCGCGCCCGCCTGGACGCCGTGGGAGGACCGTCGTGAGCCACCTCGCGCTGCTGGCCGCGGCGTCCAGCTCGGACACGGCCACGGGCGTGGGGATCCCCGTCGCGATCGCGGCCGGTCTCGTCTCGTTCCTCTCGCCGTGCGTGCTGCCGCTCGTTCCCGGCTACCTCTCGACCGTGATCGGGGTGACGCCGCGTGACCTTCAGGAGGGCGTGGGCATCCGCCGCGTCCTCGTCCCGAGCCTGCTGTTCATCGCGAGCTTCTCGACGATCTTCATCCTGCTCGGCCTCAGCGCGACCGCGATCGGGTCCTCCCTGAACACGCACAAACACGCCCTCCAGCAGGTCGGCGGGGCGCTGATCCTGCTGATGGGGCTCGTCTTCCTCGCGACGCCCTTCGTCGGCTTCTTCAACCGCGAGTGGCACTCCGAGACGCTGCTGCGCCTCGCCGGCCGCGGCGGCCCGCTGCTGGCCGGTGCGGCGTTCGCGATCGCCTGGACGCCCTGCACGTCGATCACCCTCGGGGCGATCCTCACCCAGGCCGCGATCTCAAGCTCGGCGGCGCACGGCGCGCTGCTGCTGGCGTTCTACTCGGCGGGCCTCGCGATCCCCTTCCTGCTGATCGCCGTCGCGTTCGAGCGGATGACCAACGCGCTCGCGATCGTCAAGCGCCACTTCCCGGTCATCATCGGCGTCGGCGGCCTCGTGATGGTCGCGCTCGGCCTGCTGATCCTGACGGGGGAGTTCACGATCCTCAACAACAAGGCGTCCGAACTGACGAGCGAACTGGGGCTGCCGTCGAGCTCGGTCTGAGCCTTTCCGCCTAGCCCTGTCCGTCGGGTCGCTCGGCGAGGTCCTGAGTGTCCTCCGCTTCCGGCGCGAGCAGGTAGACGGCCGCGGCTGCCGCGAAGACGAGACCGGCATCGAATAGCATCGACGCCAGCCCTCCGGCGAGCGCGTCGCCCTTGCTGTCGAACAGCCCGCTGCCGCTCGCGGATTCGAGCTCGCGGACGATCAGATAGACGTGCAGGCCGAGCAGTCCGGCGCCGGCGCCGACCAGCCCGGAGACGGCGAAGAACGCCATGCCGCCGACCGGCCCGGGAGCGGGTTCGGGCAGCCAGCGCGCGCACGCCATGATGCCCGCCCCGAAGGTCGCCACGAACACCAGTGCCGGGATCCACCACATCGCAGCGCGATTCTGACTGTTGGTTCGGACGCCGCCGCCGTCCGGCGTGCGGGAGCGCCTCAGCTCGCCGCGCCGGCGCCCTGGTGCGCGGCTGTGCCCGACCGGTACCGCGCTTCCCACGCTTCCTGGTTGCGCTTCGCGTCGAGCACGAACGGCGAGTAGCCGATCGCTTTGACGATCCCCTCGTTGATCGCCGACTCGGGGAAGGGGAGGGGACGCATCACGTCGACGAACAGGACCACGCGGGTCTCGTCGGTGTCGTTCCAGACCTCGTGGTTGAAGGTGTCGTCGAAGACCATCGAGGATCCCTCCTCCCAGTGGCGGTAGTCCTCGCCGACGCGGATCCGGCACGACTCGGCGTCCTCGGGGACGATCAGGCCGAGGTGATAGCGCAGCACGCCCTTGTAGGGCCCGCGGTGGTCGAGGATGTGCTTGCGCGGGGAGAGGATCGAGATCATCGCGGTCTTCATCCCCGGGATCTCGCGCATCAGCGCGGCCGTCCGCGGGCATAGCTCCACGCCGAGCTTCGCCTCGAAGCCGTACCCGTACAGGAAGAACGTCTTCCAGCGATCGTCGTCGGTGATCTCGATCTGGTCCTTGGAGATGTCTTGGAAGTTCGCGAGCGCCTCGCGGTTCTCCAGCAGCGCCGCCGCCTCCTCGCGGATCGTCTCCCAGTTGGCCTCGACGCGCTCGATCCACGGGAACCGCTCGAGCGGGAAGAAGGTCGCGTCGCCGACCAGCGAGCGCCTCCCGATCCACCGCTCGATCGGCGCGAGGATCGCTTCCCCGACCTTGATCGTGAGCTCGACCGTGCGGTCCCACAGCGACTTCTGCTGCATCTGCCGTCACCTCCCAGCGTTGACGGCTCCAGCTTAGTCGCGCCGCGGTCGGCAGTGGCGGAGGCGGCGGTGTAGCCTGACTTCTACGAGGACACGGAGCGCATTCCCGCGCTCAAGGCCGCGCTCCGCGCGCGGGGGAGGACACCGGTGGCGGGCTGAGAGGGCGCAGTCTCCTGCTGGACCCGAGAGGGCGTAGAACGACAGAGACCCGGGCCTTTCCGAGCGCCCGGGTCACCGCCAATCAGGAGGGAACGTCTACGCAGCCTCGCGCAGCGCCGCCAGCTCCGGCGACTCTGCAAGCTTCTTGAGCGCGCGCTGCTCCAGCTGCGAGGCACGCTCGGCCGAGAAGCCGAGACGCTTGCCGATCGCCGTCAGGGTCTGCGGCTCCTCGCGGCCCGTCCCGAAGCGCAGGGTCAGCACCTTGCGCTCGGTTTCGGGCAGCTGCGAGATCGCCCGGTGGACGATCTCCTCGCGCTCGTGCTCCCAGGCCGTGTCCTCGGGCGCCTCGGCGTCCGAAGGGAGCAGGTCGCCGAGCGCGGTGTCGCCGTCTTCGCCGATCTGCTGATCGAGGCTGACGAGCGCCGCACGCTGGTGGCGCACCTCCTCGACCTGGTCTACCGGCAGGCCCGTCTCGGCGGCGAGCTCGTCGAGCGTCGGCTCACGACCCAGTCGCACGGACAGCTCGCGCTCTACGCGACCGACCTTGCGGGAGCGCTGCGCGACGTGGACCGGAAGGCGGATCGTGCGGCCGGAGTTCTCCAGTCCGCGCTGGATCGCCTGGCGGATCCACAGCGTCGCGTAGGTCGAGAAGCGGAAGCCCTTGCGCCAGTCGAACTTCTCGCTGGCCCTGATCAGGCCGAGCATGCCCTCTTGGACGAGATCCGCGAGGGGCAGGCCCTGGTTCTGGTAGCGGCGGGCGTTCGATGCCACCAGCCGCAGGTTCGAGTTGACGAGCAGTTCCTTGGCGTGCAGGTCGCCGCGCTCGATGCGCTTGGCGAGATCGATCTCCTGGGCCGGCGTGAGCAGCGGGTAGCGCCGCGAGTGCGCCAGCAGCTGGTCGACCGACTCGGGGATGAACGTGTCGGGCGTCACTGCCTCGGTACGCTCGATCGGGCTGTCCAGCCGCACCGCAGCGTCCCGCGCGGCGGCCTGGGGAGAGGCCTCCTCGGTACCGGGAGCCGTGGGATCGAGCTCTATTGTTGTGGTGCTGGGGGAATCAGACATGGGGGGCGTCCTTCGTAATCCGATGCTTTGAGTCGGAATTATACGCCTCGATAGTTGCGTTGTCAATTATCCACTAAGGCGTCGCTATCCTCGCTCGTTCGACGTCGAGCACATGCTCCCCTGCAAGGCGGACACCGGGGAAAATGCCCGCGCGCACGAGGAATGAAACCCGCGTCGACGCCAAAAGGAGCGTTTTCGAGGGCCTTTACAGGTTATCGGCCCGCCGCCGCGGGGGTTGAGCGGGTCGCGGTAAGCTCGGCGTATGGCCGTGGATCTGTCTGGACGCGTGGTCGCCATAACCGGCGCCTCCTCCGGGATCGGCGAGGCCACAGCGCTGGCGTGCGCGCGTGCGGGGGCGGCCGTCGCCCTCGCGGCGCGGCGGATGGACCGCATCGAGGAGCTCGCCGAACGGATCACCGGGGACGGGGGGACGGCGCTCGCGATCCGCACCGACGTGGGCGAGGAGGCGCAGGCGGGCGAGTTCGTACGCAGGGCGGCCGCGGAGCTGGGCCGCCTGGACGTCCTCGTAAACAACGCCGGCGTGATGCTGCTCGGTCCGATCGAGGGCGCCGACACCGAGGAATGGCGCCGGATGGTCCACGCCAACGTCTTCGGCGTCCTCTATTGCACCCACGCGGCCCTGCCGCTGATGCGCGCCCAGGGGTCCGGCCACGTCGTCACCGTCAGCTCCGTCGCGGGCCGCTTCGCCCGCCCCGGCTCGGCTGTCTACAACCTGACCAAGTTCGGCGTCGGCGCCTTCAGCGAGGCCCTCCGCCAGGAAGTCGCGCCCGCCGGCATCCGCGTGACCCTGATCGAGCCCGGCGCCGTCGCCACCGAGCTCCCAGAGCACAACCGACCTGAGATTCAGGAGGTCATCCGGGGGATCTTCAAGGACGTCGAGCCGCTGTCCGCCGAGGACATCGCGAACGGGATCCTCTACGCGATCGGCTCGCCGCCGAACGTCGCGGTCAACGAGCTGCTGATCCGGCCCGCCGGCCAGACGCGCTAGCGGGCGCCCCGACCCTCCTCGGCGGGTTGGCCGCCGCTCACGGCTCCGTCCGGTCGCGCCGCGGCGACCGGCTCGATCTCGATCAGGTCGCCGCCCTCGTGGTCGACCTGCAGGGTCGTGTGGTCGAGGCCGAAGCCGCGATGCAGGCGAGCCTCCATCTCGCGGCGCGCGCGGTGGCAGTCGGCGTCGGAGCTCACCAGCACGTGCGCCGAGAGGGCGGGAAACCCGCTCGAGACCTCCCAGACGTGCAGGTCGTGAACCTCCTTGACCCCCGGGACCTCGAGCAGCGCGCGTCCAATCAGCTCGGGATCGAGGTCCTCCGGCGCGGCCTCTAGGAAGATCCGCGCCGAGGATCGCACCAGCGCGACGCCTGAGCGGACCATCAGCGCGGCGACCGCGAGCGAGGCGATCGGGTCCGCGCGCTGAAAGCCCGTGGCGAGGATCACCGCCGCTGCGACCGCGGTCCCGACGAAGCCGAACAGGTCGGTCAGGATGTGCTGGAAGCTGCCCTCGACGTTGAGGCTCGAGCGGTCCGCGCCGGCCAGCGTCAGCGCCGCGGCGACGTTGACGAGGGCGCCCGCGAGCGCGACCGCGAGGACCAGGCCCGCGTGTACGTGCGGCGGGTCGACCAGGCGGTGGATCGCCTCGTAGACGACGAACCCCGCGACGACCAGCAGGGTCACCCCGTTCGCCTGCGCGGAGAGGATCTCGAAGCGCCGGAAGCCGAACGTCATCGCGCCCTTGGCCGGGCGCCGGGCCAGGCGGATCGCCACCAGCGAGAAGCCGATCGCCCCGGCGTCGGTCAGCATGTGGCCGGCGTCGGAGAGCAGCGCGAGCGAGTGGGCGAGGATCCCGGCGGCGAGCTCGCCCGCCATCAGCAGCGCGATCAGGGCGAGCGCGCGACGCAGGCGCGGCTCGTCGGCGGCGCCCGCGGGCGCGTGACCGTGGCCGTGGTGATGGTGGTGCGCCACGGCTCCACGATAAGGCAGCCGCGGGCCCGAAAAGCGGGCGGCGGGGCGATACCTCCGCCCGCGCCGCTTTAGTGTCGGTGGATGGGAGCGCAGAGCGACAGGCGAAGGGCCGGCCCGGCCCGCACGACGCTCGTCTCGATCCTCGCCGCCGCGCTGCTCGTCGGCCTGAAGCTCGGCGTCGGCCTCGCGACGCACAGCCTCGGCCTCGTCTCCGCCGGGATCGAGTCCAGCGGCGACGTCGTGGCGGCGGTCCTGACCTTCTTCGCGGTCCGCCTCGGCGGTCGCCCGGCCGACCGCGGCCACCCTTACGGCCACCGCCGGGCGGAGAACCTGGGGGCGCTGGGCGAGGCCGCGATCCTGATCGGCGGCGCTCTGCTCGTGACCGTGGAAGCGGTCAACCACCTGGCCTCCGGCTCGCACGACCTGCGGATCCGCTGGTACCAGTTCGCCGTGATCGGCGCCGCGCTGATCGTCGACGCCAGCCGGATCAGCGTCTCGCTGCTCGCGGCGCGCCGCTACAAGAGCGCCGCGCTTCACTCCAACGCGATCCACTTCGCGGCCGACATGCTCGGCTCGCTGGCCGTGCTCGCCGGCCTGCTGAGCGCCAAAGCGGGCTTCCACGACGGCGACTCGGTCGCGGCCCTGGTGGTGGCGGCGATCATCGTGGCGGCGGCCGTGCGGGTGCTCGCCGTCAACGCGAACGTGCTGATGGACCGCACGCCGACCGAGGCCCGGGCCGCCGCGGAGCGGGCGATCGCCGAGCTCGGCGAGGACCTAGAGCTGAGCCGCCTGCGGCTGCGCGAGTCTGGCGGACGCTACTTCGCCGACGTGGTGGTCGCGGTGCCCGCCGGGCAGGCGGTCGTCGAGGGCCACCGGGCCGCCGACCGCGTCGAGCAGGCCGTCGAGTCGGCGCTCCCGGGCAGCGACGTCGTCGTCCACGTCGAGCCCCGGCGGCGCGGCCTCGACCTGCGCGACCGGGTGCTCGCGATCGCTCTCTCCGAGCCCCAGGTCCGCGAGGCCCACGACATCACGATCTTCGAGGACGGCGATCGCGCCAGCGTCTCGCTGCACCTGAAGTTCCCCGACGATCTCGACCTGCGCAGCGCGCACGAGATCGCCGAGCGCGTCGAGGGCGCGATCCTCGAACGCCCCGGGGTCGACGATGTCCAGACCCATCTCGAGCCGCTCGAGCGTCCGCTGCGGGCGCGGCCCCCGGGCGGACCGGGCGACGAGCGCGCCGAAGCGGCCGCGCGGGAGCTCGTGCTGGCGAGAACTGGACGCGCCGCCGAGCGCGTGCGGCTGCTCGCGACGGAGTCCGGTCCCGTCCTGTTCCTGACGCTCGCGGGCCGCGACAGCGAGTCGCTCGCCGACGCGCACGAGCTCGCGAGCCGCCTCGAGGACGAGCTGCGCGGGCAGATCGAGGGCCTCGCCGACGTCGTGATCCACACCGAGCCCTGAGCCCCGCCGGGAAGGTTTCCGGGCCGGACGGGATCTAAGCGCCTGGACCGAACGCGGTCCGCGCAAACCATCTCAGGAGGTAACGGTGAAGAAGCTCCCCATCCTCGGCGCCGCGCTCGCCGCACTGGCAGTGCTGGCCGGCTGCGGCTCCAGCAAATCGAGCAGCACCGCCTCCTCGGCGGCCTCGGCGCCCGCGACGACGGCAGCCGCGACCACGGCGGCGTCGACGACCCCCGCCGCGGGTCCGGGGGAGACGGTCGTGACCAAGCACTCGAAGCTCGGCACCGTCCTCGCGGCCGGGCCGAAGAAGATGACGGTCTATCTGTTCGAAGCTGACAAGGGCGGACAGTCGGCCTGCGCGGGCGCCTGTGCGCAGGCCTGGCCTCCCGTCACGACCAGCGGCGAACCGCAGGCCGGGGGCGCAGCGGTGGCCGCCGATCTCGGCACGATCACCCGCTCCGACGGCACCAAGCAGGTGACCTACAAGGGGCACCCGCTCTACTTCTTCGTCAAGGACGGGGACGCCGGCGACGCCTACGGCGAGGGCTCGAAGGCCTTCGGCGCCGACTGGTACGTGCTCGCGCCGAGCGGCAGCAAGATCGACACGGGGGACAGCCACGGCGGGAGCGGCTCCTGACGGAGCCCGCACCGCGCGGCCCCGCCCCGGGGCCCGGCGTAGGATTGCGCCCGCGCCCCGGGGAAGGATCCCGGGCGGTCGGTGTCTAATCAGCGAGCATCCGAGACTGGAGGACACATGACGAGCAACGCAGCACCTGTCCCAACGGCGCGGCGCCCTCGCGGGCGGCTCGCGCTCCTGCCGGCGCTGGCGATCGGCGTCCTCGCCCTCGCAGGCTGCGGGAGCTCATCGAAAAGCGAATCGACGGCGAGCACCTCGGAAGCGCCCGCCGCGTCCAGCACGGCGTCGAGCACCGCGTCCAGCACGAGCACCTCCACCGGCTCGTCGAGCGGCTCGACCGGCGGCTCGGTGAGCCTGTCGGCGAACGAAGGCGGGCAGCTCGAATACAACACCAAGACGCTCAGCGCCTCGGCCGGGAAGGTCTCGGTCGACTTCACGAACAAATCGCCGCTCGGCCACAACGTGACGATCGAATCGTCCTCCGGCGAAACGGTCGGCTCGACCCCGACCTTCACGGGCGGCTCGAAGACGCTCAGCGTCGACCTCAAACCGGGGACCTACAAGTTCTTCTGCTCGGTGCCGGGCCACCGCCAGGCCGGCATGGAAGGCACGCTCACCGTCAAGTAGCCCCGGCGGCGCGGCGGGCCGCGATCAGCGGCCCGCCGCGGCGACCGTGCTTGCGGCGCGCGCGCGGCGGGCGTTCTTGACGCGGTAGAGGTCCGCGTCGGCGGCCCGGATCAGATCCGCCGAGGCGCACAGCTCCGCGCTCGCGACGCCGACGCTCAACGGGATCCCGCTCGAGAGCCCCGCCTCGGGAAGAGCCACCTCTGCGGCGCACGCTTCCAATCTCCCGGCCACCGAGCGCCCCGCGTCCTCCTCGACAGCGGACAACACGACGATGAACTCGTCGCCGCCGAGGCGGCCGTAGAGGTCCTCGCCGCGCAGCACCTCGCGCAGGCAGTCGGCGACCGCGACGAGCACCTGATCGCCCGCCTCGTGGCCGTAGACGTCGTTGACCTCCTTGAAGCGGTCGAGGTCGATCATCAGCACCGTCATCGGCACCCCGCGGCGCCGGGCCTGTGCGAACGCGCGGGTCAGGTCCTCCTCGACCGCGCGACGGTTGGGGAGGCCCGTCAGCGCGTCGGTGCGCGCGATCGAGTGAAGCTCTCTCGAGAGCTCCGACAGCCGCGCCCGGTCGGCCGTCGAGCGAGCGAACAGGAACAGCAGCAGCACGCCGAGCAGCGTGACCAGGCCGAAGACCACCCACGGAACCCACGCCGTCGGCCCCGAGACCGACGCGTAGAGGGTGCGGTCGGGAACGGCCAGGACCATCCGCCACGGCGTGCCGGGGACCCGCGCGACGGTGAACGTGCTCTGGCCCCACCTCGCGGTCCTCACCTTGCCGGCGGACCGGTGCGAGATCGCTTCGGCCAGCCCGACGTCATCGCCCCAGACCGAGCTCGCTGTCGTCCGCGGGCTCGCCGCCAGCAGCTCGCCGCGCTCGTCGACGAGCAGCACCTCGTGCTGCGGGTACGCGATCGCGTGGTCGACGAACCCGGCCAGCAGGGCGCTCCCGACCGCGTACGCCGCGGAGAACACGCGCCGTCCCACCAGCGGGCTCTCGAATGGCACGCCGATCGTGACGATGCTCGGCAGCCCGCTCGGGCCGGGGAGCACGTCGGAGACGGCGACCTCGCCGCGCTCGGCCGTACGCGTCGCCGAGTAGGCGGTCAGCGATTCGCCGATGTGGGCCGCGCCGGCCGGCGTCACGTCGACGATCCGCCCGTCGGAGCCGAGCAGCACCGCGCCCTGCGCGCCGAACGCCGTCGCGACGGTCTGGAACCGGGACCGGGTCACGGTCGGGACCGCCATCAGCAGTTCGGCGCTGCGGCGCTCGCGGCTTGCCTGCTGGGAGATGTAGGCGCCGACGAGGTTCGCCGACGCCGATCCCCTCAGCTTGAAGTTCGCCAGCTGGTGCGAGCGCGAGTCGTGCTGGGCCCGGGAGATGAAGACGGCGAGCGTTCCGAGCAGGAACAGCAGCCCCAGCGCGGCGACGGCGACGCTCGACGACCTGCGGGCGCGAGACCCGGGGCGAGGGAACATGACCGGAGGATCGGCTCTGGAAAGCCAAACCTTTAGATTTCTCCGAATACGGACATGTCCGTATCCAGACCGGCACGTCAGTCGAGTTCGATCACGAACTCCTCGACCGGCGCGCGCTCGGGCACCCGCTGCTCCTGAACCGGCGCGCCCAGGTAGAGGAGGCCGAGCGGCGTCTCCCGCGCGGGGACGCCGAGCAGCTCGCGCCCGCGGGGGTCGTCCAGCAGCGGGACGGTGCGCCAGTAAGCCGCCAGGCCGCGGGCGTGGGCGCCGAGCAGCACGATGTAGGCGGCGACGGCCGTCGCGAGCACGTCCTCGCGATCCTGGGCCTCCTCGCCGCCCTGGACCGCGCTGACGGCCACGAGCGTCGGCGCGCGGCGGAGCTTCGCGGCCGCGCCGGGCTGCTCGGACTCCGCGAGCTCCATCAGCGCGGCGCGGGTCCGCTCGCCCAGCACGCGGAACCGCCACGGGTTCGTCAGGTGGTGGTTGGGCGCCCAGCGGGCGAGCTCGAACAGCTCGCGCAGCACCGCCGGCTCGACCGCCGCGGGGCCGAACGCCTTGTGGGTCCGGCGCGTACGGATAGCCTTCTCGACCTCCATCGCCTGCACCCTAGAAGGCACCGCCATGAACGCCGGAGCGCCCCCCACTTGAGCCTCGCCGAAGTCCTCTGCATCGCCCTCGCGGGGATGGCGGCGGGGACCATCAACACGGTCGTCGGCAGCGGCACGCTGATCACCTTCCCGGTCCTGCTCGCGTTCGGCTACGCGCCGGTCACGGCGAACGTCTCGAACACGATCGGCCTCGTGCCCGGCTCGATCTCCGGCGCGATCGGCTACCGCCGCGAGCTCGCCGGACAACGTGCGAGGGCGGTGCAGCTCGGCACGATGTCGGTGCTCGGCGGGATCACGGGCGCCGTCCTGCTGCTCGTCCTGCCGGGCTCGGCCTTCAAGGCGATCGTGCCCGTCTTCATCGCGATCGCGCTCATCCTGACGGTCCTGCAGCCGCGCCTCTCGGTCGCGCTCGCCAAGCGCGAAATCGACCTCGAACGGCCCGGCCATCCCGGGACCGCGTTCGCTGTCTTCCTGACGGGCGTCTACGGGGGGTACTTCGGCGCGGCGCAGGGGATCATCCTGCTCGCGATCCTCGGCGTGGCCCTCGCACAGGACCTGCAGCGGACGAACGCCCTGAAGAACGTCCTCGCGGGCCTCGTCAACGGCGTCGCGGGCCTCTACTTCATCTTCGCCGCCCACGTCGACTGGGGACCCGCCGCGCTGATCGCCGCCGGCGCGCTGATCGGCGGGCAGCTCGGGTCGCGCTGGGGCAGGCGCCTGCCGCCCGGGGCGCTGCGGGGGCTGATCGTGCTCGTCGGGATCTCGGCGATCCTGCAACTGCTGCTGCGGTAGACGGGTAATGTCGTCGCAGGTGAGGATCTCGAGCGACCGATGAGCGACGCGCCCAGCCCCGCCGACCGCCTCGTCGTGTTCGGCATCACGGGCGACCTCGCGAAGAAGATGACGCTGCGCTCGCTGTACCGCCTGTGCAAGCGCGGCCTGCTCGACGTGCCCGTGATCGGCGTCGCGGTCGACGACTGGAGCGTCGAGAAGCTCAAGGAGCACGCCCGCGAAGCGATCGAGCAGAGCGGCGAGAAGCTCGAAGAGGACGTCTTCGAGCGCTTCGCCTCACGGCTCTCCTACGTGAGCGGGGACTTCGCCGACGAGAAGACCTACGAGCGCCTCGCCAAGCAGCTCGGCGACGCGGCCGCGCCGGTCTTCTACCTGGAGGTCCCCCCGGCGCTGTTCGGGACCGTCGTCGCGGGCCTCGACCGGGCGAAGCTGCTGGGCGGAGCGCGGGTCGTCGTCGAGAAGCCGTTCGGGCACGACCTCGACTCGGCCCGAGCGCTGGCCGCGGAACTGCACAAGCACCTCGCCGAGCCCCAGCTCTACCGGATCGACCACTTCCTCGGCAAGATGGGACTCGAGGAGTTCCTCCACCTGCGCTTCGCGAACTCGCTGCTCGAGCCGGTCTGGAACCGCAACTTCGTCTCGAGCGTCCAGATCACGCTCGCCGAGGAGTTCGGGGTGGAGGACCGCGGCCACTTCTACGACCCCGTCGGGGCGCTGCGCGACGTCGTCGTCAACCACCTCATGCAGCTGCTCGCCGCCGCGACGATGGAGGCCCCGAGCGGGGCGGGGGCGGAAGCGATCAAGGACGCCAAGACGGCGGTCTTCAACTCGATGCCCGCCGCCGACCCGGCCGCGTACGTGCGGGGGCAGTACGACGGCTACCGGGAGATCGAAGGCGTCGCGCCGGACTCGCAGACCGAGACCTACGCCGCGCTGCGCCTGCAGATCGAGAACTGGCGCTGGGCCGGCGTGCCCTTCTTCATCCGCGCCGGCAAGCGGCTGCCCGTCACCCAGACCGAGCTGCGGATCGTCTTCAGGCACGCCCCGCGGCTGCCGTTCCTCGGCGGGGGCCACCTGCGCGAGCCGAGCCAGCTCGTCGTGCGGATCGACCCCGCGACCGGCGTGCGGATCGTTCTGGACGCCCACCGCGCCGACAGCGCCGGACCCGCGCCGATCGAGCTCGACATGGAGTTCGCCGCCGAGGGCGGGGAGGACCCGACTCCCTATGAGGTGCTGCTCCACGCCGCGCTGATCGGCGACAGCACCCACTTCACCCGCGAGGACGGCGTCGAGGAGTGCTGGCGGATCCTCGCGCCGCTGATCTCCGAGCCGCCGCCCGTCGAGCCGTACGAGCCGGGGAGCTGGGGGCCCGCCTCGGCCGAGCAGCTGCTCGCGCGGGCGGGGGGCTGGCGCGAGCCTTGGGTCGGCGCCTAGCAGGGAGCCGCTAGCCGAGCTGCTGGACGAGCAGGAAGACGTTCAGGCCCGAGATCAGGAGCGCGCAGCCCCACGCAAGCGTTCGCGTCACGCCGCGGTTGACGTGCGCGCCCATCACCTCGCGCTTGGAGGTGAGGATCACGAGCGGGACGAGCGCGAAGGGGATGCCGAAGGAGAGGACGACCTGGCTCAGGATCAGCGCGCTGGTCGGGTTGACCCCCGCCGCCAGCACCGCGAGCGCGGGAACCATCGTCACGGCCCGCCTGACGAGGACGGGGATGCGGACGTTGATGAAGCCCGCCATCACGACCTGGCCGGCGTACGTGCCAACGCTCGAGGAGGAGGCGCCGGAGCACAGCAGGGCGACCGCGAACGCGAGCGCGGCGCCGCCGCCCACGAGCCGGCCGAACTCGGCGTGCGCGACCGAGATCGAGGTCAGGCCCGACAGCGCCGGCGTGTGGAACAGCTTCGCGGCGACCGCGAGCATCGCCATGTTGACGATCCCCGCGATGCCGAGCGCGACGATCACGTCGAGGCGCTCGAAGCGCAGCACCCGGCGGCGCTCGCGCTCGTCGCGCACGGGCATGCGCCCGGTCATCAGCGCCGAGTGCAGGTAGATGACGTGGGGCATCACGGTCGCGCCGATGATCCCGACCGCGAGGTAGAGGGAGCTGGTCCCGTCGAGGCCCGGGATCAGCCCGCGCAGCGAGCCGTGCGTCGAGGGCCCGATCCGCAGCGTCTCGTAGATGAAGCCGAGCAGGATGATGCCGAGCAGCGCCGTGATCGCCAGTTCGAAGCGGCGGAAGCCGCGCGACTGCAGCCACAGGATCGCGAACGCGATCACGCCGGTGATCAGCCCGGCGGGCAGCAGCGGCACGCCGAACAGCAGGTTCAGACCGAGCGCGGCGCCGAGGAACTCTGCGATGTCGGTGGACATCGCCATCACCTCGGCCTGGATCCACATCCCCCAGGTCACGGCGCGCGGCGAGTGGTCGCGCACGTTCTCGGGCAGGTTGCGCCCGGTCACGACGCCGAGCTTCGCCGAGAGGTACTGGATCAGCATCGCCATCAGGTTCGCGGCGAGCACGACCCACAGCAGCAGGTAGCCGAACTTCGCGCCCCCCTGGATGTTGGTGGCGAAGTTCCCCGGATCCACGTAGGCGACCGACGCCACGAACGCCGGCCCGAGCATCGCGAGCGTCCCCCGCAGCCGGCCCTTGGCGAGCAGCAGCTCGAGCGCGCTCGGCGTCTCGGGCCGCAGCGCGACCGCGACGCCCTCGCTGCCCTCGAGCACCGGGATGCGGGGGGGAGGCGTCACTCCGCCGCCTGCTCGGTGTCGATCCGCATCGCCCTCGTCAGCGCGTCGCCGAGCGCTAGCGTGCGCTCGCCGAAGCGGACGAACAGGGGGCCCCCGAACGGCTGGCGCTCGAGCACCTCGAGCTCGTCGCCGAGCGCGATCCCCTGCTCGGCGAGGTAGCGGAGCATCTCGGGGTCTGAGTCCGACACCCGCACGAATCGCCCGGCCGCGCCGATCTCGAGCTCGTCGAGGCCGCACGTCTCGCCCTCCTGCAGGTCGAAGGCGGCCGTCGGGATCGGGTCGCCGTGGGGGTCGACCGTCGGGTGGCCGAGCTTCGCCGCGATCAGTTCCTCCAGATCGTCGGAGAGGACGTGCTCCAGCACCTCCGCCTCGGCGTGGACGCGATCCCACGGCATTCCCAGCACCTCGGCCAGGTAGCTCTCGAGCAGGCGATGGTGGCGGATCACCTCCAGGGCAATCCTCCGTCCCGCCTCGGTCAGGCGCACGCCCCGGTAGGGGACGTGGGTGATCAGGCCGAGCTCGTCGAGCCGCTTGAGCATCGCCGAGACCGACCCGGGCGTGATCTCCAGACGCTCGGCGAGCGTCTTCGTCGAGACGGGTTCGTCGTGCCGGGACTCGAGCGAGAAGATCGCCTTCGTGTAGTCCTCGACCGCCGGGGTCCTGGCCGCTTCCTTGGTAGCCATGGGAAAAGGATATGGCATGCCAAACTTTTCTTCAAGTCTTGGCTCGACAAACCACTCATCGGCCAGATCCGGGACGCCCCTTAGACGCGCCTGCTCAGGCGCCGCGCCGTTGAGCATCGGGCGGCGTCGCCGGACGTGAGGGCGCCCGGCGACGCCGCGTTGGTCCTAGCCCGCCGAGAGCGCGGGCTCGCGGGCGAACTCCGCGATCAGCTCGGCGGTGCGGGCGGGCTGGTCGATCGGGGTGAAGGTCAGGCTGTCCTCGACCATCTCCAGGCGCGCTCCCGGGATCTCGCGCGCCAGCCGCTCCGCCAGCGGCAGCTTGAAGAAGCGGTCTTCGGCGGTCCAGATCAGCAGCACGGGTATGCGCAGCTGCGGGAAGCCCTTGGCCGCGCGCAGCGTGTGCTCGGGCCGCATGTTCGTGAGGATCTGGGCGACCTCGCGGCGGATCGCCGGGTTGACGCGGATCGGGCGCGCCCAGGACGCCGTCAGCGCGTCGTCGGCGCGCCGGGTCACGCCTCCGTACCCGGTCGGAAGGCGCCTCGCGAACGCCGCTCTCATCGTCTGCGCGATCAGCCACAGGACCGCCTTCGAACGGCCCACCGTCGCCATCGCCTTGAAGGCGCGCGGGGGGAAGTCCTCGTACGCGTCGCACGGGGTCAGGACGAGCCGTCCGATCCGCTCGGGGTGGTCGACGACGACTAGCTGGCAGATCGCCCCGCCGGTGTCGTTGCCGACCAGCGTCACGTTCTCGAGCTCGAGTGCGGCGAGGAAGTCCGCGACGAGCCGGGCGAGACCGGGAGGGGAGAGGTCCGCGCCCTGCTCGAGCGGGAGCTCCTGGGAGCCGAGCGGCCAGTCGGGCGTGATCACGCGGAAGTCCTTCGCCAGGCGCGGCGCGACGTCGCGCCACAGCTGCCCGTTCGCGAGCAGGCCGTGGACGAGCACGATCGTCTCGCCCGAGCCTTCGTCGCGGTAGCGGATCGGACCCTGCGCCAGCCGTATCTCCTTCGTCTCACTCATCTGCTCCTCCGATCGTGCCGATGCTGGATACATGCAGTATGTATGTAGCATACAGGTTGTATGTATGCGAGGGTGGGCGGGTCGCGATGAGCGGGGATGAGACGACAGGGGGCAGGCGCAGCGTCCAGGCGGAACGATCGCTCGGCACCCGCACGGCTCTGCTCGCCGTCGCTCGGGATCTGTTCGCCAAACGCGGCTACGCGGCCGTCGGGACCGAGGAGATCGTGCGCGAGGCCGGTGTGACGAGGGGCGCGCTCTACCACCATTTCGAGGACAAGCTCGACCTGTTCGCGAACGTCTACGAGGAGGTCGAGGCGCAGCTGATGGAGCGCATCATGCAGGCGGTCGCCGCGGGCGCGAGCGACCCGCTGGACGCGCTGCGCGCCGGGGCGCTCGCGTTTCTGGAGGCGAGCGAAACGGACGCGGCGGTGCGGCAGATCGCGCTCGTCGACGCTCCGTCGGTGCTCGGTTGGGATCGCTGGCGCGAGATCGGGATGCGCTACGCGCTCGGGCTCGTGCAGGCGACGATCGAGGAGGCGATCCAGGCGGGGCTGCTGCCGCCCCAGCCGGCCGCGCCGCTGGCCCACCTCCTGCTCGGGGCGATCGACGAGGGGGCCCTGCTCGTCGCGCGCTCGGACGACGGCGGGCAGACGCGACGCCAGGTCGCGGCCTCGCTCGAGCGGATGCTCGGCTCGATCGCGGGCTGAGACGCCCGCGCGGCCGAGCGAGCGGCTCCTCTACGCGCCGCCCTTGTGGGCGTGCAGGCCGCGCCCGGGGTGCGAGCGGCCCAGGAGGGCCGTGATCCTCGTTTCGAGGCGGCCGATCCGGTGCTGCTGGGCCCTCTTCGAGAGGACGTGGGCGGCGACCTTCGTGTCGAGGCGGGCGCGCGACGCGGAGATGAGCGCTTCGCGCAGCCCGCTCGCCGAACGGCCAGGGGTCGCGTCGGCGATCTGGGCGAGCGTCCGGCCCGAGCGCAGCTGCGAGAGCAGCTGCCTGCGCGGGATGCCGAGGTAGGAGCGGATCGCTTCGCGCAGCCGCAGATGGCCGTGGCGGGCGGCGGCGTGGCGCGCCGGGTGTCCGCCGATGATC
>DATNBM010000087.1:0-27177 GCA_035571915.1 Solirubrobacteraceae bacterium
CGAGCTGCGGCGCTGCTGGGCTGCCGCGATCAGCGCTTCGCGCAGGCCGGCTTCCGAGCGGCCGGGGGTCGCGGCGGCAATCTGCCCGAGGGTGCGGCCGGAGGCGAGCTCGGCGCGCAGCTCGGAGGGGGAGAGGCCGAGGTAGGAGGAGGCGGTCGCGATCGCCCCGCCATGGACGTGCGCGCGCTGGTGGGCGTCGTGCCGGCCACCCGCGTGGGAGGAGCCGGTGGCGGCGAGCGCGACGGCGGTGCCGCCCGCGAGGATCGCTACGAGCGCAACGAGCAGGGCGAGCCGCCGTTTGCCGAGCCGGGCCATGACATGACTCTGCCAGACGGTCCTTAAGCGCGAGTCAGCAGAGCGTGAGAGTCGCGGCCGCGGGGCCGCTCTCGCCGTCGCGCGGCATCGCGGCGCCCGACGAGCTCAGCGGTCGTAGGTCGCGATCACGCGCAGCGAGAGCCCCGTCAGGATCACGCCGAGCCCGGCGATCACGGCGAAGCAGACGCCGAGCTCGCCGAGCTTCCAACCGTCGATCACGAGCGACCGCAGCCCGACGATCACGTAGCTGACGGGGTTGATGCGGGCCAGCGTCTCCATCGCCGGGGAGAGCCGTTCGAAGGGCACGAAGTTCGGGGTCAGGAAGAGCAGCGGGAAGAACAGCAGGAAGCTCGACTGGGTCGCCTGGACGTTGCGCGTGCGCAGCGCGACGAGCACCCCGAAGCCCGCGTAGGCGACGCCGAAGAGCGCTGCGAGCAGGACGATCACGATCGCACCGCCGACGCCGCTGCGGATCGAGACGCCGAAGGCGAGGCCGACGAGCAGCACCGCCGTGGAGGCGCCGATGCCGCGCACGAGATCGGCCGCCAGGCGCCCGAAGATGATCGAGGAGCGCCTGACGGGCGCGACGAGGAGCTTGTCGAAGTAGCCGAGGTCGATCTCGGTCACGAACGCGAGGCCCGTCGTGGCCGTCGCGACCGCGAACATCAGCGAGACGGGCAGCTGGAACGCGGCGTAGCCCTCGCCCTTCAGAAACGGCGTCGAGCTCGGGAACGTCTTCGAGACCTGCCCGATGTTCACGACCAGGAAGAAGAGGGGAATGAAGAGGGTCGGGATCGTCGCCTCGGGGTAGCGCGCGATCTCGCGCACCGCCCGGCGACCCAGCAGCAGCACCTCAGTCATCGCTCGCCCTCCTGCGTCTCTTCGCCGTCGTCTCCCGAGCCCTCGAGGCGACGCCCGGTCGCCTTCAGGAAGACGTCGTCGAGCGACGGCCGCGCGACGCTGATCGCGCCGACCGTGATCGACTCGGAGTCGAGGCACCTGACGATCTCCGCGATCGCGGTCGCGCCGTTCTCGATGTAGAGCGCGAGCGCGTTCGGCTCGGCCGCGACCCGCTCGAGGCCCGGCAGCTCGCACAGCGCCGCCTCGGTCGCGGCGTGGTCGGCTCCGTCGAGGCTGACCGTGACGACGTCGTGGCCCATCTCGGCCTTCAGCTCCTCCGGGGCGCCTTCGGCGACGATCCGCCCGCCGTCGATGATCGCGAGGCGGTCGCAGAGCTGGTCGGCCTCCTCGAGGTACTGGGTGGTCAGGAAGATCGTCGCGCCGTCGCCGTTGATCCGCCGCACCTCCTCCCAGATCGTCATCCGCGAGGCCGGGTCGAGGCCCGTCGTGGGCTCGTCGAGAAACAGCACGTCGGGACTGTGGACGAGGGCGCTCGCGAGGTCGAGGCGGCGCTTCATCCCGCCCGAGTAGGTCTTCGTGCGCCGCTCGGCGGCTTCGGTCAGGCCGACCAGCTCGAGCAGCTCCTCGGTGCGCTCGCGTCCGCGCTGGCCGGTGATCCCGTAGAGGCCGCACTGCAGCTGCAGCAGCTCGCGCCCCGTCTGCACCGGGTCGAGGCCGATCTCCTGCAGCGCGACGCCGATCCTGCGGCGCACCCCGGCCGCGTCGGCGACCACGTCGATGCCGGCTACGCTCGCGCTGCCGGCCGTCGGGGGCAGCAGCGTGCAGAGCATCCGCACGGTCGTCGTCTTGCCGGCGCCGTTGGGCCCGAGGAAGCCGAAGACCTCCCCGCGGGAGACCGTCAGGTCCAGGTCGCGGACGGCCTCGATGCCGCCCTTGAACGTGCGCTGAAGCCCGCGCGCCGCGATTGCGTGCCCGTCCGTTTCGTTCGCGTCCATGCCGTTGCTCATCCCGCTCGGGAGTTCAGCAGGTGACGGGGTCGTCTCATCGGCGCCGGTCGCGGTCATGGCGGGCAGGCTAGGCGCCGTTCAGGCCAGCACCTGTCCTCGACTTCGCGTTTGGGCCCGACTTGTGACGGAGCTCGATGTGGACTGGGCGCTCAGGCGTACGTCACGACGCCGTTGCCGAAGGACCAGTCCTCCTTGGTCACCTCGACGAGGCCGACGTTCACGTCCTGCGGGCGGATGCCGAGGCGCTCGTGCAGGGCGGCCGCCAGAGCGGCGTAGAAGGCCTTCTTCATCTCGAGCGGCCTGCCGGCGTTGAGCGTGATCTGGATCAGGATCGCCTCCGGGGAGCGCTCGATGCCGAGGTAGTCGGGGCTGATGTGAAGGTTCTCGGGCGGGTGCTCGGTGAGGACCTCGAAGCGGTCGTCGTCGGGCACCCCCATCACGGAGTTGAGCGTCTCGTAGACGACCTGGCGCAGCGTCGCGCGGTACTCGGGTGACTTGCCTGCGGGGATGTCGATGCGGGTGAGGGGCACTGGTGTCTCCTTTTCGTCGGCCCGCGTGAGGGTAGTGGGGACCCGCCGCGGCGCGTGCGACCGGTCGGCCTAAGATCGGCGAGTGACCCAGACGCTCTACGAGTGGGCGGGCGGCGGAGGGGCGTTCGAGCGGTTGATCGCCGCCTTCTACGACCGCGTCGAAGCCGACGAGCTGCTCGCGCCGCTGTTCGGCGGCTCGGTCAGCGAGGAGCACCGCGACCACGTCGTGGCGTGGTGGTCGGAGGTGTTCGGCGGGCCGGCTCGATACAGCGAGGAGCTCGGCGGCTACCAGCACATGCTCGCCAAGCACCGCGGCCTCGCGATCACGCCCGAGCAGCGCTTCCGCTTCGCCTCGCTGATGAGCCTCGCCGCCGACGACGCGGGCCTGCCCGCCGACCCCGAGTTCCGCTCCGCGCTCGTGGCGTACCTGGAGTGGGGGACCCGCCTTGCGATGCACAACTCTCAAGCCGACGCCGAGGTCGTCGAGCACGCCCCGGTGCCGCGCTGGGGGTGGGGCGAGGCCCCACCGTGGCAGCCGTAACCTGCTTTACGGCAAGGCGAAAGCCGCTACGGCGGGCGGAATCTCACGCTTCGGCACCGCCCGTCGTTTGACGGGCATGAACGAGAACCGAAGGGACGTTGAGATCGAGGTCGGCGGCGACATCTGCGCTGCCTGGATGTATGAGGGGGAGGAGAACGGGAAGGCCGAGGCGCGGCCGGTGGTGGTCATGGCCCACGGCCTGTCGGGAACGCGGCGAGACCGACTCGGCGCGTTCGCGGAGCGGTTCGCCGCCGCCGGCTGTCTCGCGCTCCTGTTCGACCACCGCGGCTTCGGGGACAGCGGCGGCGAGCCCGACCTGTTCGACCCGGCGATGCAGCTCGAGGACTGGGCCAGAGCGATCGAGTTCGCGCGAAGCCTGCCGGGAGCGGACGGCGAGCGAGTCGTCACGTTCGGCTCCTCGATGGGCGGCGGAAACGCTCTCGCCGCAGCCGCTCTCGACGAGCGGGTCGCCGCCGCGATCAGCCAGGTGCCGTTCCTCGACATCGTGCGCCAGGCCCACCGCAGCCCGCCGCGCGTGGCGCTGACGATGCTTCGGGCCGCGGCCCGCAACGAGTACATGCCCGCCGTCGGGCAACCGCACGAGGCCGCCTTCATCAACGCCCCCGGCGCCGAGGAGGGATGGCGGCGCGTCGTCTCGATCGGCGAGGACTCACGCTGGCGCGACCGCGTGTCCACTCGGTGGCTGCTCGGGCGGCCCTACAACGTGGTCGGCCACGCGAAGGACCTGCATTGCCCGTGGCTCGTCTGCGTCGGGGCCGAGGACCGCGTCGCACGGCCGTCGGTCGCGATCGCCGCCGCGCGCCGAGCGCCCAAAGGCGAGCTACGGGTCTACGAGGGCGTCGACCACTTCGACATCTACGACGGCCCCCAGCACGAGGCGGTCGTCGCCGACCAGCTCGAGTTCCTGCGCCGGCACGTGCTCGATGTCGCGGCCCCGACTAGGATCAAGGGATGGACATCGCTGAGCTCGCTGCAAGATTGAAGGAGAAGCGAGAGCGTGGTCAGGCGGACGCGGCCCATCCCGACGACGCCGACCGGGCGCAAGCGTCCGCCGGCAGAGCGCCGGCTTCCGCGAAATCCGTGCCGAAGCGTGCCTCGCTCGCCAAGAAGGCCGGCGCCGGGCGCCAGTCCGTCGCGAGGCGCTCCGGGAAGTAGCACCGCCGCCGCGGCGCCTGCCGAGGCGCTCCCGAGCTCGCAGGCGACCTGCCATCTGGGAGATCGTCCGAGAAGCCCTCAACGAAAAGGCGCCGTCGCCGCTCATCCTACGCTCGATAATCCATGTTATGTGAAGCAAGAAGGGAGATCGGGCCCACGCCGGCGGGCCCTCTGCCACGCTCACCGACGTGGACCTCTCCCTCAGGGACACCACCGAGGCGGATCTGAGAGCGGTCCAGGCGCTCGAGTGCGACCCGGACGTCGCGCCGTGGATCTCGCCGTGGCCGCGCGAGCGCCACGTTCGAACTTTCTCGGACGCCGACATGGCGCACCTGACGTACTCCGCCGCGGACGGGCGATTTGAGGGCTTCCTGCTTCTCGCGGGACTGACCGACCCCGCCGGCTCGCTCGAGTTGCGCAGGATCGCGCTTCAGAGCCGCGGCCGCGGGCTCAGGTCGGCCGCGTTCGAGCTGGCGCTCGCGCGCTGCTTCGACACGTATGGCGCGCGGCGCGTCTGGCTCGACATGCTGCCCTCGAACGAGCGCGCCGCCGCGGTCTACGCGCGAGCGGGCCTCCTCGACGAAGGGATCCTCGTGAACGCGCACCCCCTCCCCGACGGCTCGCTCGGTCATCTCAGGGTTATGTCAATCTCGGCGCGAGAACGGGCCGCGACCAGAGCCTCGCCGCGGGTGTCCTAGCATCACCTCAAATCCCGTACCCAAGGAGGCCTCACCGATGGCGAACCCGATCTACACGGCCGAAGCTCACGTCACCGGCGGGCGCGCCGAGGGCCACGGCCGCACGAGCGACGGGGCGCTCGAGGTCGACCTGCGCCTCCCCACCGAGATGGGCGGCGAAGGCGGCGGGACGAACCCCGAGCAGCTGTTCGCGGTCGGCTACGCGGCCTGCTTCGAGGGCGCGATCGGGGTCGCGGGGCGCCGCGCGAAGCTCGAGACGGGCGATGTCGGGATCGACTCGAAAGTCTCCCTCAGCCCCGACGGCAAAGGCGGCTTCGGCCTCGGCGTCGAGCTGGACGTGAGCCTGCCGAGCATCGAGGACCTCGACGCCGCGAAGGAGGTCGTCAGGACCGCCCACCAGGTCTGCCCGTACTCGAACGCGACCCGCGGCAACATCGAGGTCGTGCTGAGAGTCAACGGCGAGCCGCTCGACTGAGCCGGGGCCCGGCGGCCGCCGCGACGCCGGTTGCGGGTCCTCACCTGGAACCTGTTCCACGGGCGCGCCCTCTCGCGCGCCGGGCGCGATCTCGAAGCGCAGTTCACCGCGCTGATCGCCGGCTGGCCCTGGGACGTCGCGCTGCTGCAGGAGGTCCCGCCCTGGTGGCCCCCCGGCATGGCCGCCGCATGCGGCGGCGAGCAGCGCACCGCGCTCACCTCGCGCAACGCGCTGTTGCCCATCAGACGCTGGGTCGCGCGGCGCGACCCCGATCTCGCGAAGTCGAACGGCGGTGGCTCGAACGCGGTCCTCTCGCGCCTGCCGATCGCCCGCTCGGAGACGCTGCGCCTCGCCCGCCGACCCGAGCGCCGCGTCGCGCAGCTGCTGCGCCTGCAGGACGGCACCGTGATCGCAAACCACCACGGCTCGACACGGGTCCCGCTCGCCGAGCGCGAGCTCGCGGAGCTCTGCGCCGCCGCGCTTGAACGATCCGACGGCGGCGCCGTCATCGTCGGCGGGGACATGAACCTGCGCGCGCCGCGGCCCCCGACGCCGCTCGCCCCGGTCGCGGCACGCGACGTCGACCACATCTTCGCCGCACGCGCCGCGCCCACAGGCGAGCCGACGCTGCACGGCAGGACGATCGCGCTCGCCGGCTCGCGGCTGACGCTGTCAGACCACCCGCCGCTCGAAGCTCAGCTCGCCTAGCGGCCGAACGTGCGCATCATCTTCCGGGCCGCGCCCGGCACGACCGCGAGGCGCGCGCGGACGTCCGTCAGCCCCGCGCGGAGCTCCTCGTCTCCCACCTCGACAGGGAGCATCGAGTCCTGCAGGGTCGCCAGCTCGCCGTCGGCGGCGAGCACCTCCCCCACCGCGCTCTCCAGCAGGCCCTGCATCCCCCGTGCGGGCGCCCCTTCGGGGCTCGTCGCGAAGTCTCGGGCCGGCAGGTCGTGACGGGCCGCGAACTCGCTGTGGGTGCGCCTGATCCCTCCGTAGGCCCGCTGCACCGGCCGGAAGACCTCCTCTTCGAGGTGCTCGGCCGTGGTCTCGTCGAGCAGGTCGTAGGCGGCGCTCAGCAGACCGAGCGCGACCGACAGGTGATCGGCCGCCCGCCCGACCACCTCCAGCAGCTGGGTCCGGCCGTCGGCGGCGCTGAAGGACATCTTCGGACCTTAGCCCTACTCCCCGTCCAGGCGCGCCATCTCCCGCCCGCGCGCGAGGACCGCGTCGATCATCCGCTCGGTCAGGCGCCCGGTGAACGTGTTCTGCTGGCTCGGGTGGTAGCAGCCGAGCAGCGGCCACGGCTCACCCGGAGACTCCGCGCCATGGGCGAAGCGGGGCTTCGGCTTCGGCGCCGGCAGCTCGGGTCGCAGCTCCGCCCGCAGCCGCAGAGCCGCGTCCCAGGCGAATCCGCCCAGGCACAGCACGACGCGCACGTCGTGAAGCAGCTCGGCTTCGCGGAGCGTGAAGGGAAGGCAGTTGTCGCGCTCCTCGGGGCTCGGCTTGTTGGCGGGCGGGGCGCAGCGCACAGCGGCGGTGATCCTCACCCCTTTCAGCTCCAGCCCGTCGCCGGCGTCACGCGAGACCGGGCTGCTCGCGAGACCCGCTCTGTGCAACGCCGCGTAGAGGAAGTCGCCGGAGCGGTCGCCCGTGAACATCCGCCCGGTGCGGTTGGCGCCGTGCGCCGCCGGAGCCAGGCCGAGGATCAGGATCCGGGCGGCCGCGTCGCCGAACGCCGGCAGAGGCCTCCCCCAGTAGGTCTGATCGGCGAACGCCGCGCGCCGCTCCCGGGCGATCAGCTCGCGCCACTCGACCAGCCGCGGGCAGCGCCGGCAGCGCGTCACCTCCGCGTCGAGCGCGGCCAGCTCTCGAATCGGATCGCGGGTCACCGTGGCAGTAGTACCATCGCTCGTGGGATGCAGACGTGGATGTGGGTGCTTCTCCTCGCCGGGCTGATCAAGCTTCCGATCGCCGCGCTGATGCTGTGGATCCCCTTCCGCTACGACGAGTCGCAGGTCGTCACCGACCCCTCCGACTCGAGCGAAGACGACGGCGGCTCGAAGGCGCTGCCGGGCGGCCCGCTGAACCCGCACCCGCGAGGCCCGCTCCCTCGCCATCCGCGCCGGGGGCCGCATGGCGCCCCCTCCTCCCCGCCGCGCGTGCGCAGCTCGCTGCGCACCGCCTCGCCGCTGCGCGCCGGTCGCTGAGCGGTCCGCTCAGCGGTGCTTCTTGCGCTGGGCTTTCGCCGCCTTGGCTTTCTGGCGGCGCTTGCGGTACTCCACGGACCGGTCGCGCGCAGGTCTCCCTTCGCCGACGTCCTCGGCCCCGGCGGGCGCGACGCGGCGTGCGTCCCTGACGATCACGTAGGCGATCCCCAGCAGCAGGATCGCGGCGGCGCCCAGTCCGAGGAAGATCGTCTTGTTCGAGTTGTGCGCTTCGGTCGCGGTGCCGGTCGTGGCAGCCGTCGAGGTGGTGTTTTCTTCTTCCTGGGCCTTGCTCGAGAGTTCGTTGAAGGAGTTGCCGCCTTCGATCCCCGCCGCCGCGGCGACCGGCACCCCCAAGGTCCCGCCCGCGAGCATCGCGAGCACGAGCAGCAGCGCCGCGCGGGCGCGCAGTCGGGGGCGTCGATCCTCTCTCTCTCCTCGCACGCGGCCGAGCATACCTCCTGCCCGCGCACCCGAGGCGGCCTGCCGAAGGCGCACCCCCGCCGCCCCGGGCGGGACGCCAGCCCCTAGAATGCCCGCCGATGGCCCCCAAACAGCGGCAGGTGAAGATCGAGCAGCGCGGCGCCATGCAGGCGATCCAGGCGCTTGAGCAGCGCTCCGACGAGGAGCTCGAGTCGGAGACGAAATACAAGGCCGCCGCCCTGGCGATCCTCGGCGCCCGCGCATCGGAGCGTTTCGACGCCGAGGCGGCGCGAGGCTACTTCCAGCGGGCGATCGCGGCAGCCCGGCCCCAGGAACGGATGCAGCTGCGCCGCATGGCCGACGCGTCGCTGGCTCTCGCCGAGCGCCGCGCCGGCGATCTGAAGACGGCCGTCGAGCGGATGGGCCAGGAGGCGCCCAGCGGCCGCCAGATGTTCGCCCTGCGGGCGATGGGGCTGCTGATCCCCGCGAGCTCCGCCGGGATCCTCGCGCGCCTGCGCGGGATCGTCCTGATCGTCTTGCTGATCGCGGCCCTGCTCGCGATCGGGCTCGGGCTCGTCGAGCTCGTCGCGCTGCCGTTCGGCGGGATCGGGATCGCCCCCGGCGTGCTGCTCGGCCTGTTCCTCGTGATCGCCGTGCTCGCCGTCGCCGCGGCGATCGGGAGACGCCGCCGTGACCGCGCGCGGGCCGGCGGCGGCTGACCGCGGCCGTCCCCGAGCGCACTAGGCTTGCCCGGTGGCGGCTCCCGTCTGCCTGATCGTCAACCCGTCCGCCGGCGGCGGACGCGCCGCGCGCCTGGCCCCTGAGATGGAGAGCGCCCTGCGCGCGCAGGGTCTCGAGGTCCGCCGCGTCGACACGCGCGACCTCGACCACGCCCGCTCCCTCGCCCTGGAGGCGGCGCGAGGCGGGGAGATCGCCGCGGCTCTCAGCGGCGACGGCCTCGTCCGCGTGATCGCCGACGCGCTGCGCGACGTTCCCGGGGCGAGGCTCGCGGTTCTCCCCGGCGGCCGCGGCAACGACCTCGCCCGCGTGCTCGAGATCCCCGACGAGACCCCCGGCGCGACGGCCGTGCTCGCCGGCGGGCGGCCCCGGCCGCTCGATCTCGGCCTCGTTCAGGAGCTCGGCCGAGAGGACGCGGGGCGGGCGTTCGTCGGGATCGCGTCCGCCGGCTTCGACAGCGACGCCAACCGGATCGCCAACGAGGCCCCCGCGTGGCTCGGCGGGCTCGTCTACGCGTACGGCGCGCTGCGCGCCCTGCTCTCATGGCGCCCCGCGCGCTTCGAGCTCGAGTTCGAGAGCGGCGAGCGCCACACGGCGACCGGCTACTCGGTCGCGATCGCCAACTCGCGCGCCTACGGGGGCGGGATGTTCGTCGCGCCCGACGCGATGCTCGACGACGGCATGCTCGACGTCGTCGTCAGCGAAAGGACGAGCAAGCTCAGCTTCCTCAAGAACCTGCCCAGGGTCTTCAAGGGCACCCACGTCGAGCTCCCCGAGGTCCGCGTGTTCCGGGCGGCCTCCGTCACCGTCTCCGCCGATCGCCCGTTCGTGATGTACGCCGACGGCGACCCGATCGGCACCCTCCCGGTGCGGGTCAGCGCCCTCCCGGGAGCGGTCACCGTGATCGCTCCCGAGCGCGGCTCCGCGGCGCTCGGCCCGGCCCCCGCCCCGGCCCCGGCCGGAGGCTGATGCCGGCCCTGCTCGACGCGAAGCTCGCCGTCGCCCGCGGCGCGGGCGCCCTTTCGCGACTCGGCGGCACGGGCGCCACCAGCCTCCCGGGCCGGGTGCTGATGCGCCTGGCCCCCGACGCGATCCGCACGCTCGGCGCGCGGCTGCCCGACGGGAGCGCCCTCGTCTCAGCGACCAACGGCAAGACGACGACGGCCGCGATGGCCGCCGAGATCCTGCGCTCCCACGGTCTGACGCTCGTGCACAACCGGGCGGGCGCGAACATGGCCGGAGGGGTCGCGACGACGCTCCTCGGCGCGGCCCGCGCCGGCGGCGGGATCGACGGCCGGATCGGGCTCTTCGAGGTCGACGAGGGGTGGCTCGCCCAGCTAGCCGGAGAGCTGCACCCTCGGGCGATCGTGCTCGGGAACCTGTTCCGCGACCAGCTCGACCGCTACGGGGAGCTCGAGGCGATCGCCGACGGGTGGCGCGAGGTGCTGCTCGCAAGCGACGCCTGCGCAGTCCTGAACGCCGACGACCCGCTGCTCGCGGATCTCGGTCGGGGCCGCGAGCGCGTCCTCTACTTCGGCGTCGAGGACGACTCGCTGGCGCTCGCGGGCATGGCCCACGCGGCCGACGCCAAGCACTGCCGCAACTGCGGCGCTCCCTACGTCTTCGACGCCGTCTACCTCGGCCACCTCGGCCGCTACCACTGTGCCTCCTGCGGGCGCTCCCGACCCGAGCCGCAGGTTCGCGCGACCGACGTGCGCCTGCAGGGGGTCGCCTCCGCGTCGTTCACGCTCACCACGCCGGACGGCAGCGCCGCCGTGAAGCTCGGCCTGCCGGGCCTCTACAACGTCTACAACGCGCTCGCCGCGGCGGCCCTGGCGCACGCGCTCGGCGTCCCCCTCGCGACGATCGTCCCGGCGCTCGAAGCGACCCGGCCGGCCTTCGGGCGGGCCGAGACCGTCTCGATCGCCGGCTCGGGCGGCGCCCGGGAGATGCGGATCCTGCTCGTCAAGAACCCCGCCGGGGCCAACGAGGTCCTGCGCACGCTCGCCCTGGAGCCCGGCGAGCACCGGCTGCTCGGCGTGCTCAACGACCAGATCGCCGACGGCCGCGACGTCTCGTGGATCTGGGATGCAGACTTCGAGGCGCTGCAGGGACGCGTCGCGGGCGTCGTCTGCGCGGGTACACGCGCCGCCGACCTCGCCGCGCGGCTGAAGTACGCCGGGATCGAGGAGGCGCGCATCGAGCTCGTCCCCGAGCTCGACGCGGCCCTCGCGCGGGCCGCTGCGCAGACGCCCGCGGGCAGCCCGCTCTACGCCCTGCCGACGTACACCGCGATGCTCGCCATGCGCAAGATGCTCTCCGAACGCGGCGAGCTGGAGAGCCGGTGGTCGTGACCGCGCCTGTCTCTCCCGCCGTGATCTGGCACGACCTCGAGTGCGGCGCCTACACGGCGGACCTGCCGCTGTGGCGGGAGCTCGCGATGGCCGCGGCGCCCCGCGACGGCGCCGGCGCGCGGGTGCTCGACATCGGCGCGGGCACCGGCCGTGTCGCGCTCGACCTGGCCCGCGCGGGGCACTCGGTCACTGCGCTCGACATCGACCCGGAGCTGCTCGCCGCCGTCTCAGACCGCGCGAGCGGGCTGGCCGTCGAGACGGTTCGCGCGGACGCCCGCGACTTCGCGCTGGCGCATCGGGACTTCGACCTCTGCCTCGTGCCGATGCAGACGCTGCAGCTGCTGCGCGGGTCCGCCGAGCGAGCCGGCCTGTTCGCGTGTGCCCGGGCTCACGTCCGCGAGGGCGCCCTGATCGCCTGCGCGCTGGTCGGCGAGGTCGACGAGTTCGACAGCCGCGCCGGCGGGCTCGGCCCGAGCCCCGAGCGGGTCCAGATCGGGGGCTCCCTCTACATGAGCCGGGCCATGCGGATCGCCCGTGAGAACGGCGCCTTCGTGATCGACCGCGAGCGCCTAGTGATCGGCTCCGGGGATCGGCCGCCCGCGCCGACCGAGCACGACCGCGTCGAGCTGGAGATCCTCGAGGAGGGCTCGCTGCGGGAGGAGCTGCGGGCCGCCGGCTTCGAGCCGCAGCTGACGCGGACGATCGCCGAGACCGACGAGCACTCCGGCAGCGAAGTGGTGATCGGACGTGCCTGAGGCCCCCGGCGGCACAGGACGGGTGCTGCGCGTCTGCGCGCTCTACCCGGACCTGATGAACATCTACGCCGACCGGGGCAACCTGATCGTGCTCGAGCGCCGCTGCGAATGGCGCGGCCTCGGCTTCGAGCTGACCGCGAGCGGCCTCGGCGAGCCGCTCGACGGAGCGGCCCACGACCTCTACTACATCGGCGGCGGGCAGGACCGCGACCAGCGGCTCTGCGCCGAGGACCTGCTCGAGCGGAAGGCTGCCGCCCTGCGCGAGGCGGCGGCCCGCGAGGCCCTGGTGCTCGGCGTCTGCGGCGGGTATCAGCTGCTCGGCCGCGCGTACACGATCGGCGAGGAGCGGATCGAGGGCGTCGGGCTGCTCGACGTGGAGACCGTCCGCGAGGACGGGCCGCGGCTGATCGGCAACGTCGCGATCGAGACCGCCGGGCTGACCGGCGCCCCGGACGGCGCGGTGCTCGCGGGCTTCGAGAACCACGGCGGGCGCACGTACCTGTCAGCCGGCCAGGCGCCGCTCGGCCGGGTCCTGCGCGGCTTCGGCAACGACGGGCGCAGCGGCTTCGAGGGCGCCGTCTCGGGCGCGACGATCGGGACCTACCTGCACGGGCCGCTGCTGCCGAAGAACGTGTGGTTCGCCGACTGGCTGATCGCGCGAGCGCTGCGGATCGCGCCGGCAGCGCTGGAGCCGCTGGAGGACGCGATCGAGCGTCGCACGCACGAGAGCGCGCTGCGGGCAGCCGGGGTTAGCTAAGCGACCGCGAAGCGGGCGAAGCGCTCGGCCAGCCTGGCCGGGACCAGCGCCCGGACCCGCACGCCCTCGGCGGTGTTCTCGCGGGTCACATCGCCCGCGAGCTCGTGGAGCTCGGCGAGGCTGCCGCCGTCGGCGTAGGGGACGAGCAGTTCGAGCGGCCTGAGCGTGTGCGCCAGCTCGGCCTCGATGCGGGCTTCGAGATCCGCGATCCCCTCGCCGCTGGCGGCGCTGATCAAGGTCGCCTCCGGGTGGTGCAGGCGCAGCTCGGTGCGGGCGTCCTCGTCGAGCAGGTCAGCCTTGTTCAGGACCAGCAGGCGCGGCTGCTCGCCGGCGCCGATCTCCTCCAGCGTCCCCTCGACGGCAGCCTTCATCGTCTCGGCGTGCTCCTCGCCGGCGGAGGCGTCGAGGACGTGGATCAGCAGGTCGGCGCGGCGGGTCTCCTCGAGCGTCCCGGCGAACGCGTCGACCAGCTGGTGGGGGAGCTTCGAGATGAAGCCGACCGTGTCCGTCAGGAGGTAGGGCCGCCCCGCGATTCGGAGCGTCCTGGTCGTCGGGTCGAGCGTGTGGAAGAGCCGGTCGCGGACGCCGACCTCTGCGCCTGTCATCGCGTTCAGGAGCGTCGACTTGCCGGCGTTCGTGTAGCCGACGAGCGAGATCGTCGGCACCGCCGCGCGCTCGCGCTCGGCGCGCTGGACCGCGCGCGTGCCCTTGACGTGCTCCAGGCGCCGCTTGAGCGCCGCGATGCGGTTGCGCGCCAGACGGCGGTCGGTCTCGATCTGGGTCTCGCCCGGGCCCCTCGTGCCGATGCCGCCGCCGAGCCGCTCGAGGTGGCTCCACAGACCGCGCATGCGGGCCATGTTGTATTCGAGCTGGGCGAGCTCGACTTGGAGCTTGCCCTCGGCGCTGCCCGCGTGGGAGGCGAAGATGTCGAGGATCACCGTCGTGCGGTCGATCACCGGCAGGCCGATCGCCTCCTCGAGGTTGCGCTCCTGGCGGGCGGTCAGCTCGTCGTCGCAGGCGATCAGGTTCGCGTCCGCAGCCTTCGCGGCGGCCTTCGCCTCGGCGACCTTGCCGGGGCCCAGGTAGGTGTTCGGGTGCGGCGCCTCGCGGCGCTGGAGCATCTCCCCGACGACCGCGACGCCGGCGGTGCGGAGCAGCTCGCCAAGCTCCTCGAGGTCGTCCCCCTGCTCGATCGCCCCGACGCAGAAGGCGCGCTGCTTGGCCCGCTGCGTGGGCTCCGACCCGTTGCGACTCTTCTCCATCTCCTCATCAGTCTAGGAGGTGGAGAGGGCGCCGTCCGCGGGCGTCTCCCTATTCCGGGGCGAGCCGGCCGAGCCGCTCGACGGCCTCGAGCAGGCGCTCGTCGGGGGTCGTCAGCGAGATCCTGAACCAGCCCTCGCCGGCCGGGCCGTAGACCGCCCCCGGCGTGATCACGACGCCGGACTGCTCGATGACGTGCTCGGCGTAGGCCTCCGAGCTCGCGAAGCCGTCGGGCACCGGCGCCCACACGTAGATCGTCGCGTGCGGGCGGCGGACCTGCACGCCGATCTCATCCAGCGCGTCGCAGACGAGGTCGCGGCGGCGCTTGTAGAGCTCGACCATCGAGGCGATCTCGGCCTCGGCGTCGGGCGAGAAGGCCGCGATCGCCGCCAGCTGGACCGCCTCGAACATCCCCGAGTCGATGTTCGTCTTCAGCCGCCAGTAGGTCTCCAGCGCCTCCGCGTTGCCGACCAGCGCGCCGCAGCGCCAGCCGGTCATGTTGAAGCCCTTGGAGAGCGAGTAGACCTCGATCCCTACCTCCTTGGCGCCGGGGGTCGCCAGGAACGAGGGCGCTTTGTAGCCGTCGAAGACGATCTCCGAGTAGGCCATGTCGTGGACGACGAGGATGTCGTAGGCCTTCGCGAACTCGACGACCCGCTCGAAGAACCCGTCGGGGACGATCGCCCCGGTCGGGTTGTTCGGGTAGTTGAGGTACATCACCTTGGCCCGTCGAGCGACGTCCTCGTCGATCGCGCCGAGGTCGGGAACGAAGCCGTGCTCGGGCTCCAGGGCCATCAGCACGGGCTCGGCCCCGGCCAGCCACGGGCCGCCCGTGTAGGGCGGGTAGCCTGGGTCGGCGGCGAGCGCGTAGTCGCCGGGGTCGAGGAAGGCGAGGTTCAGGTTGAAGATCGCCTCCTTGCCGCCGAGCGCTGGGATGATCTCGTTCTCGGGGTCGAGCGCGACGTCGAAGCGGCGCGCGTAGAAGTCGCGGACCGCCGCGCGGAAGTCATCGCGCCCGCGGTTCGACGGGTACTGGTGGGTGGCCGCCTCGGTCACGGCCTCTTGCATCGCCTCGACGATCAGCGCAGGGGTGGGACGGTCGGGGTCTCCGATGCCGAGGCTGATCACGTCGATCCCCGCCGCCCGCTTCTCGGCGATCTTGCGCTCGAGCTGGGCGAACGCGTACGGCGGGATCTTCTCGAGACGTTTACTCGGCTTCATGCAGCTCCCTTTCGAACTCAACGCTTATCTCGCCCGCGAACACCGGGCGCGCCCAGCCTGTCAGATTCACCCGCAGGTCCTCCCCCACCTCGACCCGCAGCTCGCCCCCGTCGAGCGCGACGGTCACCGCCTCGGGCCGCTCGCCGGCCGGCAGGTCGTGAACGTGCGCGACCGCCGCGCCGGTCGCGCCGGTCCCCGAGGAGAGCGTCTCCCCCACCCCGCGCTCGAAGATCCGCGCTCGGATCGCGCCGGGGCCCGTGGGCGTGTACCAGGAGACGTTCGTGCGGTTGGGGAACAGCTCGGAGGCTTCGATCGCCGGGCCGATCGCGGGCAGATCGAGCGCTTCGAGCTCCGCGAGAGCCTCGACGCGGATCGCGCACTGGGGGTTGCCGATCGAGACGTGGCGGAAGTGCCACTCGCGCCCCGCGCTCGCAACCGTCCCGACGCCGTCCTCGGCCCCGCCCGGGTAGTCCCTGGACTGAAGGTCGGCGTGGCCCATGTCGACGCGGCAGGTGTCGGGGCCGGTGATCTGCGGGCGGATCTTCCCGGCGACGGTGTCGATCGAGAACTCCTCGCGCTCGGTCCAGCCGCGGGTGCGCAGGTAGAGGATCGCCTCGCGGGCGCCGTTGCCCGACAGCTCCGCCTCAGAGCCGTCGGGATTGAAGATCCGCAGGTCGGCGACGTCCGCGGGGTCGTTCGGCGGCGAGAGCAGCAGGACGCCGTCGGCGTAGACGCCGAAGTGGCCCGCGCAGAGCTTCCGCACGCGCGCCGGGGTGAGCTCGAACGGCAGCTTCGCGGCCTCGACGATCAGGTAGTCGTTGCCGAGCGCCTGCCACTTCTCGAAGAGCATCGTCATGGGTCGTGGGAGTCTAGGATCTCGCCCGCCACCGACGCGGGGTCGCGGCCCGTCACGTCGATCAGCTCGACGCCGGCCATCTTCCGCATCCAGGTCAGCTGGCGGCGGGCGTAGTTGCGGGTGCGGCGCTTCATCCGCTCGACGTCGCCGGCGAGCAGCTCCTCGAAGCCGAGCGCCTTGGCGGCCGTCTCGGAGACCTGGCCGGCGGCGGCGCGGAGCACCTCCTCGCGCGCGCCGGCCGCGACCATTCCCTCGACGCGCCGGTCGATCGCCTCGTACAGCGCCTCGCGGTCCATCGTCAGGCCCGCCAGCAGCGTCGGGCGGCGCAGCTCCTCGCTCCACAGCTGCGAGGGCCCCTCGGGCGGCTCGAGCTCGCCGAGGGCGTGGAGCTCGAGGCGACGGACGATCCGCTGGCGGTCGGTCGGCCCGATGCCCTCGACCGCCCACGGGGCGATCCTCGCCAGCCGCGCGTAGAGGGCCTCCGGCCCGACGCGTTCCAGTTCGCCCGTCAGACGCTCGCGCACCCCGGCCTCGGGCGCGGGCCTCAGGCTCAGCTCGGCGAGCGCCGCGCGCAGGTAGAGCCCGGTGCCGCCGACGACGATCGGGCGGCGTCCCTGCGCGAGCAGGTCGTCGATCTGGGCGTGGGCCAGGCGCGAGTACTCCCCGACGCTGAACGTCGCGTCGACCGGCAGGAACGAGAGCAGGCGATGCTCCAGGCGCGCCTGCTCGGCGAGCGTCGCGGCGCCCGTCAGCGTCTCAAGGCCCGCGTAGACCTGAAGCGCGTCGGCGGAGACCGCGACGGGATCCTCGCCGCGCTCGCGCAGCCGCTCGGCGATCGCGATCGCGACGGCCGTCTTGCCGACCCCGGTCGGCCCGAACAGCGCGATGATCTTCATACGGATAGGCTCACGGCTCGGTGGAGATCTCCGGTTCGACAGTCCTTCTGACCGGCGCCACGGGGGGCATCGGCCACGCGATCGCCCGGGCCCTCTCGGCCCGCGGCGCGAAGCTGATCCTGACGGGTCGGCGCAGCGACGTGCTCGACCCTCTCGCGAGCGAGCTCGGCGCCCGCGCGCTCGCGGTGGATCTGGCGGTGCCCGCGGAGGTCGAGCGGCTGGCCGCGGAGGCAGGCGACGTCGACATCCTCGTCGCCAACGCCGCGCTGCCCGCCTCGGGAACGCTCGACTCGTTCACGGTCGATCAGATCGACCGCGCGCTCGACGTGAACCTGCGCGCCCCGATCGTCCTCGCGCGCGTCCTCGCCCCCGCGATGGTCGGCCGAGGCCGCGGGCACCTCGTCTTCATCTCCTCGCTCTCCGGCAAGGCCGCGACGCCCGGGACGGCCCTCTACAACGCGAGTAAGTTCGGGATGCGGGGCTTCGCGAGCGCGCTGCGCGCCGACCTGCGCACGAGCGGCGTCGGCGTCTCGACGATCTTCCCGGGCTTCATCCGTGACGCGGGGATGTTCGCCGAGGCCGAAGTGAAGCTTCCCCCCGGGGTCGGGACGCGCTCGCCGGAGGACGTGGCGAAGGCCGTCGTGACCTCGATCGAGCGCAACCGCGGCGAGGTCGACGTCGCGCCGCTGCCGCTGCGCGCGAGCACGCTGCTCGCGAACCTCGCCCCGGAGACCGCCGGGCGCCTCGCGCGCGTGCTCGGCTCCGAGGACATCACCCGCCAGATGGAGGCGGGCCAGCGCGAGAAGCGCTGAGCGCGGCCGCCGCTCAGAACAGCGCCTGCTGCCCCGCCGCCTCACGGGCCCTGCCGAGACCTCGCTCGGGTGCCTGCGGCTTCTTCTCGGTCCTCCTGAGCCGGAAGCGTCCGGGCGGCCCGCCGCCGGTGCGGATCATCCGCGCGAGCCGCTCCCGTTCGGGCTGGGGCGCATAGGCGCCGCGCCGGTAGAGATCCTCGTAGCGGGACACAAGCTCGGGCCGCTGCTCGCGCATCCAGCCCATGAAGACGTCCCTGACCTCGCCGCGCAGGTGCAGCGCGATCCCGGCGATGCTGCTCGCCCCGGCGGCGCTCGCCGCCTCCAACAGCGCCTCGACCTGCGCCGCGGAGTCGTTGATGCCCGCCATCAGCGGCGCGACCAGGATCCCGGTCGGGATGCCCGCGCGGTTGAGCTCGGCGACGGCCTCAAGGCGCGCGCGCGGGTTGGGCGTGTGGGGCTCGGTTTCCCGCCACGCCTTCTCGTCGAGCGTCGGGATCGACAGGCAGGCCGTGAAGTCCCCGGTCTTCTCGCGCAGCTCCCGCATCAGGTCGAGGTCGCGCAGCAGCAGCGGGGACTTCGTGAGGATCGAGCAAGGGTTGCGGGCGTCGAGCAGCGCCTCCCAGATGCCCCTCATCAGCTTGTACCGACCCTCGACCCACTGGTAGGGGTCGGTGTTCGTGCCCAGCGCGACGTGCTCGCCCTTCCACGACGGGCGGGCCAGCTCGGCGCGCAGCACCTCCGGGGCGTTGACCTTGACGACGATCTCGCGCTCGAAGTCGCGCCCGGCGTCGAAGCCTAGGAACGTGTGCGTGGGCCTCGCGAAGCAGTAGGAGCACGCATGCGTGCATCCCCTGTACGGGTTCACCGTCCAGCGGAACGGCATCCGCGACGCCGCAGGCACTTTGTTGAGGACGGACTTGGCTTGGACCTCGTAGAAGCGGATGTCGAGGGCCTCGGGGGCGTCGAACGTCCGCACGGGCGCGGGATCGCGGTAGCCGGGCAGGCGCCGCTCGGTCTCGCTCTCCGCCGTCAGACTGTCCCAGCGCACGAACGTATGTTCGCATAAGCTCCGGGCGGACCTGAACGGGACCGGCGGCACGCAGGCCGGGGGCGCCCGAGCAGAGCCGCGGGCCACCCCCGGAAAGCCCGCGCCGTACGAACGGTGGCCCGGAACCGGGTCGGGAGCGCGGAAAGCGTTCGGGCGCGCTGCCATTGACTGACAGAGAGCCCGCATATGCGAATTTGATGCCAACTTTTGGTCCAGGGCGACGCTGCGCAGTCATCGTTCCGGCCGGACGGGTCGAGAGATTCCCATGGCGCCGGACCGCCAAACCCCCCAGGAGCACTCCGTACCGGGCACGTGGCTCTGCCGCGACGATTTCGACCGCGAGCGGCTTCTGGACATGGAGCGCCTCGTCACGCCCGCCCGCAGGCGCACGTTCGCGATCCTGTTCGTCGCGATCGCGGCGGGCGCGCCCTGGCTCGGATGGTGGCCCGTGCTGTTCCTCGTGCCCGCGGTCGGCTTCTTCGCCGCGGCGGAGCACTTCGTGACCCGCGTCGAGAAGCCCGAGCTGCTGATGTTCGCGGCCTGGGTCGGGAGCGAGCTTGCGATCGCTGGCGCCGTGTGGCTGCAGGGCGGCGCGAGGATCTCCGCGATCTGCTGGCTCGCGATCCCCGTGATCACGCTCAGCTCGCGCTTCTCGGTGCGCGGCGTGGTGGCGGGCGTCGCGGTCGCCTGCACCCTGGTCCTGGTCGTCGCCTTCGGGCACAGCGCCGCGGCCGCGATCGCCAACCCCGAGCTGGTCGGGGCGCCACTGGCGCTGATCCTGTCAGTGGCCGTACTCTCGACGCCTCTGATGCGCTCGGAGATCCAGCACCGCAGCGACTCCGTGATCGACCAGCTCACCGGCATGCTCAACCGCAAGGCGCTCGAGGTTCGAGTGCAGGAGCTCCAGATGCAATCGGCCGTGACGGGCGAGCCGGTCGGCGTGATCGTCGCCGACCTCGACCACTTCAAGGCGATCAACGACACCCACGGGCACCTGACCGGCGACCACGTGCTCCGCGACGTCGCCTACAAGCTGCGCAAGCAGCTGCGGGCCTTCGACCTCGCCTACCGGCTCGGCGGCGAGGAGTTCCTCGTGCTGCTGCCCGGCTCGGACCTCGCGAAGACCGCCCAGCTGGCGGACCGTCTGCGCGAGGCGGTCAGCACGGGCCTCGCGGGCGGCCAGGAGGTCACGGTCAGCATCGGCGTCGGCGCCTCGCAGCCACGGGAAGCGTTCGAGTACGCGGCCGTCTTCGCCGAGGCCGACGCGGCGCTCTACCGGGCCAAGGGAGCCGGGCGAAACCGCGTCGAGCTCGCAACGCGCCCGGAGCCCAGGCTCGGCGCGGCGCTGCCCGAAGCCGCCTGAGCCTCCTCAGAGCTCCAGCACGCTGCGGATCCCGTCCTGGGCCTCCATCAGCTCGAAGCCCCGGTTGACCTCCTCCAGCTTGAGGCGGTGGGAGATGAAGGGATCGACGTCGATCTCCCCGGCGAGGTAGCGGTCGATCAGGGCCGGGACGTCCTCGCGTCCCTTCAGGCCGCCGAATGAGGAGCCGCAGACGCGCCGCCCGGTGATCAACAGCCGCGGAACGATGTCGAGCGTCTCGCCCTTGCCCGCGACGCCGCAGACGGTGCAGAGCCCCCACCCCATCCGCGCGGCTTCGACCGCCTGGCGCATCACTGCGACGAGGCCGGTCGCCTCGAAGGTGTAGTCGGCGCCGAAGCCGCCCGTCATCTCGAGGATCCTCTCGACGGTGTCCGGCCCGCCCTCCATCACCTCGGTGGCGCCCTGGCCGCGGGCCAGCTCCAGGCGCTCCGGGGACAGGTCGACGCAGACGATCCGCTCTGCTCCCTGTAGGCGACAGCCGGCGACCGCCCCGAGGCCGACCATCCCGGCGCCGAACACGACGCACGTCGAGCCCTCCCGCACAGCCGCGGTCTTCATCGCGGCGCCGAGGCCGGTCGAGAGGCCGCAGGCGAACAGGCAGGCGCGATCGAGCGGCGCCTCGGGGTCGATCTTCGCGAGGGCGATCTCGGGCATCACCGTGTACTCGGCGAACGTCGAGGTGCCCATGAAGTGGCGCAGCGGCTCGCCGCCGAGCGACAGCCGCGTCGTGCCGTCGGGCAGGTAGCCAAGGTTCTGCTGCTCGCGGATCGCCAGGCACAGGTTCGTTAGCGGCGAGCGGCAGTGGACGCACTCCCCGCACTGCGGGGAGAACAGCGTCACGACGTGGTCGCCGCGCCCGACGAGCGTCACGCCCTCCCCCACCTTCTCCACCACTCCCGCGCCCTCGTGGCCCAGCACGGTTGGCGCGTAGCCGGAGGGGTCGACGCCGGAGGCGGTGTACATGTCGGTGTGACAGACGCCGCAGGCGACGAGCCGCACGAGCACCTCGCCGGGGCCTGGCTCGGCGAGGTCGACCTCCTGAACCACGAGCGGCTTTGCGAACTCCTCGAGAACTGCGGCGCGGATCTTCATCGAACTCCTCCCTCGCTGGCCGGTTCGTGGACGCGAGCGAAGCGAGTGTCACACGGTCCGGCGGCCGATCCTAGTGGGGCCGCGGCGCGCCCTGCGCCGACGGCGGGGATACTGGGCGAGGACGAGGAGGAGTCACCCGACAAGAGAGGAGACACGTCGTGGCGAGCAGCAAGGACACCGCTTCGGGAGAGCCGCAGGACCCCGCGAAGCTGATCGACGCGCGGATTCGGGAGCTGGACGACTGGCGAGGCGAGACGCTCGCGAAGATCCGCGCGGTCATCAGAGGGGCCGACCCCGAGGTCGTCGAGGAATGGAAATGGCGCGGCGTTCCCGTCTGGGCGCACGACGGGATCATCTGCACCGGCGAGACCTACAAGGAGGTCGTCAAGACGACCTTCGCGAAGGGCGCCTCGCTGGAGGATCCGACCGGGCTCTTCAACTCGAGCCTCGAGGGCAACACCCGCCGGGCGATCGACTTCCGCGAGGGCGAGGAGATCGACGAGCAGGCCCTCGCGGCGCTCGTTCGGGCCGCCGTCGAGCTGAACGCCTCCAAAGCGCGCCGCGCGCGATAGGCGAGGCCGGCCGCCTCAGCCCGCGGCGCGGGCCAGCAGCTGCTCCTCGCCCGCGAGCGTCTGGCTCGTCGCGGAGTCGATCCGCACGGGCGTCAGCTCGCCGGGGGCGGCGAGGCCGGTGAAGTTCACGACCTTGTTGTGGCTCGTGCGGCCGCGGATCTTCTCGGGGTCGTTGCGCGAGGTTCCTTCGACGAGCACGTCGAGCGTCCGCCCGACGAAGCGCTGCGCGCGGGCGCGGGCTTCGCGCTGGACGATCTCGAGCAGCCGCTCCAGCCGCTCGACCTTCACGGGGTGGGGTACGACGCCCTCGGCGATCAGGGCCGCCTCGGTGCCCCGCCGGGGCGAGAAGATGAACGTGAAGGCGCTGTCGTAGCCGACCTCCTCGGCGACCTCGAGGGTCTGCTCGAAGTCCGCCTCGGTCTCCCCGGGGAAGCCGACGATGATGTCGGTCGAGATCGCGACGTCGGGGAGGTGCTCGCGGATCATCGCGACGCGGTCCAGGTAGCGCTCGCGGTCGTAGGTGCGGCGCATCGCCTTCAGGATCCGGCTGGACCCGGACTGCAGCGGCAGGTGGATGTGCTCGCAGACGCTTTGGAGCTCGGCGTGGGCGAGGATCACGTCCTCGCGCATGTCCTTCGGGTGCGGGCTCGTGTAGCGGATCCGCTCGATGCCGTCGATCCCGTCGAGCTCGCGCAGCAGGCCCGCGAAGGTCGGCTTGCCCGCCTGCCCGTCGCGGGGCAGATCGCGACCGTAGGAGTTGACGTTCTGCCCCAGCAGGGTCACCTCGCGAACGCCGTCCGCGGCCATCGCCCGCACCTCCTCGACGAGCTCGCCGAGCGGCCGGCTGACCTCGCGCCCGCGGGTGGAGGGCACGATGCAGTAGGAGCAGGCGCAGTTGCAGCCGACGCTGATCTGAAGCCAGCCCTGGAAGGGGCGGGCGCGCCGGGCGGGCAGGTGCCCCGTGAAGCCCTCGAACTCGAAGTAACCCTGGGCGCTCAGCGAGTCGCTGGTGAGGAACTCGGCGAGCATGTGCACCTGCCCGGGCCCGAACGCGACGTCGACGAACGGGAACCGCTCGAAGACCTCCTCCTTCAGCGACTGCGCCCAGCAGCCCCCGACGCCGACGACGACCTCGGGGCGCTCGCGCTTGAGCTTGCGGGCCTCGCCGAGGTGGGTGATGAAGCGGCTGTCGGCGGCCTCGCGGATCGAGCAGGTGTTGAAGAGGATCAGCTCGGCGTCGGCCCGCGAAGGAGCCTCGGCATAGCCGAGCGACTCGAGCATGCCCTTCATGCGCTCGGAGTCGTGCTCGTTCATCTGGCACCCGAAGGTGGTCAGGTGGTAGCGCTTATCCACGTGGCTGTTCATATGGCACGGGCCATGATCGCACGCTACGTGCCGGGGGCAGCGACGGGCCGGCGCTCAGATCACCTCCACCTCCCACTGCTCGATCAGCCAGCAGGCGAACGCCAGCATCCGCACCTCCTCCGTGCCGACCGGGGCGCCGGAGGGCACGGCGAGGTCGAGCGCCGGGGGCGCCGTGTGGCCTTCGACGAGCACCGAGCCGGCGAGACCCGTCTGACGGTGAACCTCGATCGGCGCGCCCCGAGCGGGCTCGATCGTCCAGCCGAAGCCGACGAGGTGTTTGTGCAGGGCGGCCAGCTCCTCGCCGCCGGCGGAGTGGATCGTCCCGCCCCGGCGCAGGCTCGGACGGAAGTCGTAGACGACCTCCCCGTCGGCGCCGCACAGCCTGAAGTGGTAACCGAGCGGCTTCACTTTGAGGACCTCATAGCGCTCCGCGCCGATGCTCAACGTCGCGTAGGCCGGGTCGGGCGCGATCTCGACCCGCGCGAGCTCCGTCCCACCGTCGTCCCGGAGGATGCCTCCGCTGTCGAAGATCATGCAGCGGGACTCTACGCGGGACGCCAGGCGAGCCACTATGGTCCCTGACGATGGCCGGCGGCTCGCGCAACGCCCTGCCCCCCGGCCCGCGGACCCCCGCGGCGCTGAACGTGCTGCGCTTCCTGCGCGCGCCGTTCCAGACCCTGCTCGGCTGGCAGGCCCGTTACGGGAACGTCTTCACGGTCCGCTACTCGGGCTTCGGGACGGGCGTCTACGTCGCCGAGCCAGAGGCGATCCGGGAGCTCTTCACGGGCGATCAGTCGGACCTCCTGGCGGGCGAGGCCAACTCGTTCATGACGCCCGTGGTCGGGCCGAGCTCGGTGCTGGTCCTCGACGGGCGCGAGCACATGCGCCAGCGAAAGCTCCTGCTGCCCCCGTTCCAGGGCTCGCGGGTCGCGGACTTCCGGGAGACGATCCGCGGAGTGGCCGAGCGGGAGATCGCCGGCTGGGAGCCCGGCCGGCGCTTCGCGGTCCGCGAGCGGATGCGGGCGGTGACCTTCGAAGTGATCTGCCGGGCCGTCTTCGGCGTGACCGAGCCCGAGCGCGTCGAGCGCCTCAGGGCGACGCTCTGCGCGGTGATCGACTCGAGCCCGCTGTTCATGCTCTCGAGCGCCGTTCGCGCCGACCTCGGGCCGCTGAGCCCGGGCGGGCGCTTCGCGCGACGGCTGGCGGCGGCCGACGCCGCGCTGGCGGAGGAGATCGAGCGGCGCCGCGGCGCGGAGGACCTCGAGGAGCGGACGGACGTGCTCTCGCTGCTGCTGCGGGCGCGCGACGAGGACGGCCGGGCGATGAGCACCCCGGAACTGCGCGACGAGCTCTTCACGATGCTCGGCGCGGGGCACGAGACGACCGCTACGGGCCTCGCGTTCGCGTTCGAGCTGCTGATGCGCAACCCGGCGGTGCTCGACCGGCTGCGGGAGGAGATCGAGGCCGGCGGGAACGACGCGTACCTCGACGCCGTCGTGAAGGAGACGCTGCGGCTGCGGCCGATCATCGACGGGGCCGAGCGCACGCTCACCCGGCCCCGTACGGTCGCGGGCTGGGAGCTCCCGGCGGGGGCCAAGATCTACCCCGGGATCCTGCTCGTCCACATGCGAGAGGACCTCTACCCGGAGCCCGAGCGCTTCCGCCCTGAGCGCTTCCTCGACGAGGGGGGCGCCGAGTCCTACACGTGGCTCCCCTTCGGCGGCGGCATCCGGCGCTGCATCGGCGCGGCACTCGCCCAGGCCGAGATGGCCGAGGTGCTGCGCACCGCGATCCCGGCCGTCGAGCTCCGTCCGGTGCGCCCCGAGCCCGACCCGGTCGTGCTCCGAGGGATCACGCTCGCCCCACGGCACGGCGTCGAGGTCTCCGTCGAGCGCCGGCTCTCGCGCGCGGGCGCCGGGCGAGCGGCAACCGCTGCGGCGGCGTAGGACGCACGCGGATGGCCGAAGAGAACGACCAGACCGAGCTCGCCGAGCGCCCCGAGAGCGAGCAGCTGCCCGAGGAACGCCGCTACACCGAGCTGTTCGGCCTGCCCTCGATGCTCCTGATCTTCGCGCTGATCGCCCTGATCAAGGGCATCTGGGACCAGCAGCTCGGCTTCGCGATCGTGGGCGCGGCGGCGACGGTCGGGGTGCTGCTCGCGATTGGGCTGGCGATGACGATCGCGAAGCGGGAATGATCGTCTGGGGCCCAGACAGCGGCACGATGTGGGCCCGTGATGCGCGTCAGCCCTAACGGGTCGGACGCGGCTGCCCGTCAGCGCTTCGGCCAGAGCGGCGAACACGACGCGCGAACCCGGCCAGCCGCGACGCGAACGGGGCCTGGGACCTCGGCTTGCGAGAGTCTTTCGCACTGCCACGCAACTTCTCGATCCCCACCGATGTCGAGAGGGCTTTGATCTGGTCGGGCGGTACGGGCTTGGGCGCCATCAGCTCTCCAGTCTAGGTCAGCGCAGCCAGCCAAGCGAGAGTCTGCAGCACCATCAGCACTCCGAGCGCACCGGACAGAACCGACATGCGCCAAACTTTGTCGGCGTTCATCGCGCGAAGGTCTGACGTCCCTCGCGTCAATCGCGAACTCGAGCGACCACGGCGCTAGCAGCACGGCAGCAGCCAACAGCCCGAGCATCAAGGCCGTCAAGGCGACCCAACCCCACGCGTGCAACCCGTGCGCCCGTACGGCGGTAGACCCAAGAAACGAAGCGACAAGCGCGTGAGCGGCGAGCAGCGTCCCAGTCCGCTGCCGGACGCCGGCGACCGTCGACTCCTGGTCCGCCAGCGCCGATCTCCCGGCCTCATACGTGATCTCCTCAAGCGTAGGCATCCGTGCCTTGCTCAAATGGCCGCTACGCGGCGGCCACCGCCGGTTCGCTCGCGATCGGCACCGGCGCGTCCTTGTCCCGTTCGATCGGCGTGACGAGGTCGCGGCCGAGGCCCAGCGCCTCGTAGATCTTGTCTTCGATCTCCTTCGCCATCGCCGGGTTCTCGTCGAGGAACGCCTTCGCGTTGTTGCGGCCCTGGCCCAGGCGGTCGTTCCCGTAGGAGAAGAACGACCCCGACTTGGCGACGATGTTGTGCTCCAGCCCGAGGTCGATCAGGCAGCCCGTCGTCGAGATCCCCTTGCCGAACTCGATGTCGAACTCGGCCTGGCGGAACGGCGCCGCGACCTTGTTCTTGACGACCTTCACCCGCACCCGGTTGCCGACCGCCTCGGTGCCGTCCTTGAGCGTCTCGATGCGGCGGATGTCCAGCCGCTGCGAGGCGTAGAACTTCAGCGCCCGCCCACCCGGCTGGGTCTCCGGGGAGCCGAACATGACCCCGACCTTTTCGCGGATCTGGTTCGTGAGGATGCACAGCGTCTGCGTGCGGTTCAGGTTCCCCGCCAGCTTGCGCATCGCCTGGGACATCATCCGCGCCTGCGCGCCGACCGTCTGGTCGCCCATCTGGCCCTCCAGCTCGACGCGCGGCGTCAGCGCCGCGACGGAGTCGATCGCCACCACGTCCACCGCTCCCGAGCGCACCAGCATGTCGGCGATCTCGAGCGCCTGCTCGCCGTAGTCGGGCTGGGAGACCAGCAGCTCGTCGATGTCCACCCCGATCTCTCTCGCGTACAGCGGGTCCATCGCGTGCTCGGCGTCGATGAACGCGCACACGCCGCCCAGCTTCTGGGCCTCTGCGAGCACGTGGTAGATCAGCGTCGTCTTCCCCGAGGACTCAGGGCCGTAGATCTCGACGATCCTGCCCTTCGGCACGCCGCCGATCCCGAGCGCCAGGTCGAGCGACAGCGCCCCGGTGGGGATCACCTCGCAGCGCACCTGCGCGC
>DATNBM010000088.1:0-13614 GCA_035571915.1 Solirubrobacteraceae bacterium
CCGAAGGAGTGGCCCATGATGATCGGCGGCTTCTCGAGCGCGCGGATCTTCTGCTCGTAGCTGTCGAGGATCTCGCCGATGCCCAGCTCGTCGATCGCGCTCGTGTCGGCGCGCAGCTGCTCCACGTCGCCCTCCATCCCCGGCCAGGCAGGCGCGAGGACCGTGAAGCCGCGGCCTTCGAAGCGGGCGGCCCAGTGCTCCCAGCTGAGCGGGCTCATCCACAGCCCGTGAATCAGGACGATCGTGTCCGGCTGCTCGTCGCTCATCTGCTCCCCTCTCGGTGACACGAGGCGTTGTCAAGCTCTCCTCGCGACCCTATACCCGCACCGACCGCCCGTCGAGGGACAGGTGTCGAAGTTCACATTTCTTTCAAGTAGGTGAGCACCGCCGGCACGTCTTGACCCTGGGGATAACCCGACTGTGCGCGGCGGGCCGGCGCTCCGCTAGGAGCCCGTGAAACGGCGCTCGTGGTCGAGCAGCCAGCGCTTGCGCTCGAGGCCTCCGCCATAGCCGACGAGCGTCCCGTCGGCGCCGATCACGCGGTGGCAGGGGACGACGATCGCGAACGGGTTGCGGCCGTTGGCGAGCCCGACCGCGCGCGCGGCGCCGGGGCTCCCGACGCTGCGCGCGAGCTGACCGTAGGAGCGGGTCTCGCCGAACGGGATCGCGCGCAGCGTCTCCCAGACGCGGCGGCGGAACTCGCTCCCCCCGAAGCGCAATGAGAGCTCGAACTCGCGGCGCTCCCCGGCGAAGTACTCCCCGAGCTGGCGGCGGAGCTCCGTGAAGGGCGCCTCGGCGCGACGCCACCCGGCGCCGACGCCGCTCGTCCAGCGCTGTCCCTCGATCGACAGCGAGAGGAGGCCTTCCTCGTCGCCAGCGGCAAGCAGCCGGCCGACGGGGCTCTCGAGCCACGCATACAGCACCGCGCTCGTCATGCCGCGACCAGCAGGCGGCGCGCCTGGCGGCGGCCGGCTCGCGCCGGCGGTCTGACCCCCTCCGCGAGCGCGCCCCACAGGTGCAACGTCGCGTAGGCGCGGTACGGGCGCCACGGCTCCCCCCCGCGCTCCAGGGCCCGCCCGGGGTCCTCGACGCCGAGCGATTCGAGTGCGCGCCGGACGCCGAGGTCGCCCGCCGGCCACGCATCGGGGTCTCGCAGCGCGCGCATCGCGACGTAGCCGGCCGTCCAGGGACCGATTCCCGGCAGCGTGAGCAGGGCGGCGACGCTGCGCTCCCTGTCGGCCCCCTCCCCCAGCTCGACCTCGCCTCCCGCGAGCGCGGCCGAGAGGCCGACGATCGTCGCGGCGCGCGACCGCGGTAGAGGCAGTCCGTTCGGGTCGATCGCGGCGAGCGCGTCGGGGCGGGGGAAGAGGTGCGTGACCGCGCCGACCGGACGGCCCAGCCGCTCGCCGTGCGCCGCGACGATGCGTCCCGCGAGCGTCCGCGCGCCGGCGACCGAGACCTGCTGGCCGAGCACGGCCCTGAGCGCGAGCTCGGGCCCTTCGACCGAGCCGGGCACCCGCCGCCCCGGCGCGGCGTGGACGAGGGCGCCGATCGCGTCGTCGCGGCCGAGCCGCTCGAGGATGCTGTACGGGTCGGAGTCGAGATCGAGCAGCCGCCGGCAGCGACTCATCGCGGCCCCCAGGTCACGGAGGTCGTCGAGCCAGAACGTCGCGGCGACGTGATCCTCGCGCGGCGAGAGCTCGACGACCCCGGCGCCGCGCGGCAGCGAGAGGCTACGGCGGTACCCGCCGGCCACGGCCTGCTCGACTCCCGGTACCGCGCGCAAGGCGAGGAACGCGATCGTTCCCTCCGCGTCGAACGGGGCGCGGAAGGAGAGCCTCACGGTCAAGCCGTCGAGGAGCGCCGCGGCGCCCCGGACGACGCCGCCGCCGGCCCGCAGCTCCCGCGGCGTGCGGTCGAAGACCTCGCGGATCGTCGTGTTGAACTGCCTGACGCTCTGGAAGCCGGCCGTCAAAGCGAGCTCGCCGATCCCGAGGCCGGTCGTCTCGAGCAGCACCCGCGCCGTCTGCGCGCGCTGCGCGCGGGCGAGCGCGAGCGGCCCCGCTCCGAGCGCCTCCTGCAGGAGCCTGCCGAGGTGGCGCTCCGAGTAGCCGAGCCGGGACGCGAGCCCGCCGACGCCCTCCCGGTCGACCACCCCGTCTGCGATCAGGCGCATCGCGCGCGCCGCCAGATCGTCGCGGCGATCCCACTCGGGCGACCCCGGAGCCGCGTCGGGGCGGCAGCGCTTGCAGGCGCGGAAGCCCGCCGCCTGCGCCGCCGCGGCGGTCGGGAAGAAGCGGACGTTCTCGGCTTTCGGGGTCCGCGCGGGACAGCTCGGGCGGCAGTAGATGCCGGTCGAGGTCACGGCCGTGATGAACCAGCCGTCGAAGCGCGCGTCCTTCGCGGCGATCGCCCTGTAGCGATGATCGAAGTCGAGCACGGGGCCAGCATCGCACGGCCCCGCGGCGATTTCTGGCGGGAATCGGACCTCACCGTCTCGACACCGCTTTATTCCGAACGGCCAACCCGTTTGCGGCCGCGGCCGGGCGGGTAGGGAACATCCGTTCGCCTCCAGGGGTGTGGGGCGGCTCTCGTCAATCCGTACCTCGGAAGGAAAACCAGATGCCCAACGGCCGTTCAATCGCCGTGACGCTGGCGCTCGCCCTCACGGCTGCGCTTCTCGCCGCGTCCACCTCGACCGCCGACCCGATCGCGATGCCGACGCTGAGCAACGCGATCGCGAAACAGCAGGCGATCGTCGCAGCCCACCGCGCGATCAACCCGCCCGCGCCGCCCTGTCCCGAGAGCGGGATGCTTCCCGAACCGTTCTCGAACTGCGGCCTGCCCGAGGCGCCGGCCACGACGCTCCCCTACCCGACGAACATGGCCTACTGGGGCGGTCACGTCCAGACCGTGCCGAAGGTCTACCTCGTCTACTTCGGCTGGGGCGAGCCGGGCGCGTTCCCGGCCGGGGCGAAGTGCAAGGCCGAGAAGCTCGTCGAGGGCTCCTTCAAAGCGAGCCTGAAGTGCGACCCGGAAGGCGCCGGCAAGCGGATGGCCGATTGGGTCCAGCAGATGGGCGGCACCGAATGGGCCGGCGTCAGCACCCAGTTCTTCCAGACCGGGGCCGGCGGCTCCGAAGAGCACATCACCAACCCCGCCGAGGTGCTGGGCGGGATCTGGGCCGACAACACGAACCCCGCCGACCTCTCGGGCACCTCCGCCGAAAGCGAACCGGGCAGCGGCAACAACACCTACACGGACCTCGCCGCCGAGGCTGCCCGTGCGGCCAAGCACTTCCACGTCAAGGACCTCGCGAACGCCGACTTCGTGATCGCCCAGCCGCAGGACTTCAGCGACCCGAACGCCTACGCGAGCGGATACTGCGCCTTCCACGACTACACCCAGCCGGGCGTCGAGAACGGCCTCTACGACGGCGTCACGCCGGGCATCGCCTACACGAACATGCCCTACGTGCTGAAGATCGACAGCGAAAGCGGCGCCAACGACTGCGGCGAAAACGCCGTCAACGCCGGCCCCGAAGGCAAGCTCGACGGGATCTCGATCGTGCTCGGCCACGAGATCGAGGAGACGATCACCGATCCCGGCGCCGAGGACATCGTCGGCGGCGGCGAAAGCCAGCAGAAGCTGGGCGGCTGGTACGACGCGCTCGACGCCAACGAGAACGGCGACAAGTGCGCGTGGGTCGGCGAGCCGCTGACCGGCCCGATCCCCGGCGGCCCTCAGGTTCTGCCGATCCCGGGGGCGATGGGCGACATCAAGGGCAACGCCGGCACGACGTTCGCCGTGCAGTCGCTGTGGAGCAACGAAGCGGCCGCCGGCACCGGCTACTGCGCGGGAGCGGGGACGGACCTGCCCGGCGCGTGAGCGCCCGCCGGACCTTTAGAGCTCACCCCCGGTGAGGGAGAGCCGGACGCCGCCCGCAAGGGGCGGCGTCCGGGCTCCCGCCGGGTGCGTGCGCGCGCTCGACGCACGACCTCCCGACGCGGCCGGTCCTCGCGCCGCGCCGCACGTGACTCACTTCAGCGAGGTCCAGCTGTAGTCCCACTGCCCCAGGTCCCACAGGTCGCCGACGCCGCTCACGCCGGCGCCCTCGATGTTCGCCTGCTTGTCCCAGTCGAAGGGAACCGCGGCCGCGTCTTCGACGACCATCCTGTCGACCTTGGCCCAGGCGCTCGCGCGGGCCGCCTCCCCGGCCACCGATTCGGCCGCGGTCGCGGCGGCGTCGATCGCCGGCACGTCCGTCTGACTCCAGTTGACGTTGCTCGTCTCGTTGATGAACCTGCCGTTGAACGTGATGTTGAGCACCGCCTGGCCGTCGGCGAAGTCCGCGATCCAGCCGACCGACGGGCAGACGTCGATCTCTTCTCTGGGCACGCTGCAGTACTTCGCGTACATCGTCGCCGGTTCGACGAGCGTGAACTTGGTCGTGAAGCCGAGGTTCTTGAGCGCCTGATCGACGATTTCGGCGTCCTGTTCGGCCGGGCTGCCCTTGGACCCGACGACGGTCACCGCTTCGCCGCCCGTGTACCTCCCGGAGGGGTAGCCGGCGAGCTTCACGTACTTCTCCGCGACCGCCATGTCACCTTCGGGGTGCTCGTCGAAGTCGAGCTTCGGGCCGGCGAGCCCGCCGGCCTGCTCGAAGCCGGGGACGCCCGGATAGAGGAAGTGCGTCGCGACGTCGGTGATGAGCTTGCCCCCGCGGGCCCGGTCCATCGCGCTCCGGTCGAGCGCGGCCCACAGCGCCTTGCGCAGATCGGCGTTCCTGAACGGCCCGGCCTTGTTGTCGAGGGCGATGTAGTGACTGCCCGCCCCGGGTGAGATCTCCAGCTGACTCTTGTGCGATTCGGCCGCGAGCCGCACGTTGCTCTGGGCGGGCGGTTCGTTCTCGACGACGTCGGCGCCTTCGAGCACCTGCTTGCCGATCACGGCGCTCGTGCCGCCGATCTCGATCTGGACTTCGTCGAGGTACGCCGGGCGGAGGTCCGTCGAGGCGATCCAGTTCGGGTTGCGCACGAGCGTCGCCTTCTTGCCCGGGAGGTACCCGACGCCGAGCACCTTGCCCGAGCGGTCGTTCTTCAGCATGTAGGGGCCGGTCGCGACCTCGTAGGAGCCGTAGTTGGACGGCTTGTCGCGGTCGTAGCGCTCGGCGTAGGACTTCGGCACCGGCGCCGTCAGCGGCAGGACCAGGGCGTGGGCGACGATCGGCGCCTTCGGTTCGGTGAGCTTGAAGACGATCGTGTGCCGGTCGGGAGTCGTGATCCCCTTGATCGGCCCGCCGTCCGCGTTCGGCACCCCTTCGACGGCGTTGAAGTAGGTGTGGAGATAGGGGTTGGCGACGTTCGGGTTCGCGCCGCGCTCGATCGCGTACGCCACGTCTTCGGCGGTCACTTCGCGGTTGACCGGAGGCGAGAACCTGATCCCCTCCTTGAGGTGCACCGTCACGGTTCGGTTGTCCGCGGAGATCTCCGGCGGTCCCGAGGCGACGTCGGGGGTCGGTTCGGTCTCGGTGTTGGGCTTGAACGAGTAGAGCGGGCGCTGGGTGGCGTAGATCACCTCGTAGTCGATCGAGTAGTAGGCGATCCCCGGATCGAGGTGTTCGAAGTCGGTTTCGGCGAGCACCCGCAGCGTGCCGCCGCGTTTGCCGCCGGTGAGCGGCTCGCTCAGCGGGCTCTGGTAGCCACCCGAGCTGAGCGCCGCGGCTTCCGTTCCGCGCGACGCCGCGGCTCCACCCGAGCCGCTCGAGCCGCAGGCGACGAGGACGCCCACGGCGGCAAGCGCCGCCGCCGTCCCCGCGACGGTTCTCACGGTGCTCATCTCAGCCTCCTCGGTTCGACACCCCACACGACGGCCGGGAGGCCGCGCCGGACGACCACTTCCCTGACGGCGACCGTCGCCGCCCGGCCCGTTTCGCCCGTGAGCGGCGCGTGCAGCCGCCCCCCGACCGAGCGGCAGGGCGGACACGCCGCTTCCTGCGCGCCCGGCGCGATCAGAGCGGCGAACGCGGTATGCCGCGCGTCCGGCCGTCCGCGGTCGGACGGCGTCAGGGCGGCGAGGAGGAGCACGAGCGAAGCCGCGCAAGCGGCCAGCGCGACGGCTGCCGAGCCGTGACGCCCGCGCCACCAGCGCCCGAGACCGGCCGCCGCGACCGATCGACGCGAGCGGGCGCGGGCGGCGACGCTGTCGAAGAGCCGGCGCTCGAGCTCGTCGAAAGCGTTCACGACGACGCCTCCGCCAGCCGGCTGCGCAACCGCTCGAGGCCGCGATGGACGCGCTGGCGCGCGACGGCCTCCGAGCAGCGCAGCTCAGCCGCGATGTCGGCGTAGGAGCGTTCGTCGAGCACGCGGGCGCGCACGGCCTGCTCCTGCCCCGCGGGCAACGCGGCGAGCAGCTCCTGCACCCGGCCCTCGCCGCCGAGCGAGGCGAGCTCCTCGACGCGCACGAGGTCCTCGTCGTCGAGCAGCAGGCGCCGGTGCCCGAGCGCGCGACGGGCGCGCGCCTCGACGCGGCCGCGCCGGTAGCTAGAGCGCAGCTTGTGCTCGGCGATCGCGAACAGCCAGCCCGGCCCCGACCCCCGCGTCGGGTCGAAGTCTCCGAGCGCCACGACGACGGCCGCGAACGTCTCCGCGGTCAGGTCGAAGGCCAGCTCCCGCGACCCCGCGCGGCGCAGGTGGTAGCGCGTGACGACCGGCAGCCAGCGGCGGTAGAAGCGCTCGAAGGCCGCGCTGTCGCCGCCCGCGGCCGCTACGAGCAGGGCTCCGTCGTCGCGCTCCTCAGCTCTGCCCACACCGACTCCTTCGCACACCCGCCCATCTTGTGACAGAACGTCCGCCGACGGGGGCCGATTCAGCTCTTTCGTCCAGTCACGAGCAGACCCGTCCCGAGCGCCGCGATCGCGATGCCGCCGGCGCCGCCGACCGCCTCCAGACGCCGCGGCGAGCCCGACAGCCAGGAGCGCAGGCGGCTCGCCGCGAGCACCCACACGGTGTCGGACAGGACCGCGATCGTCACGAACAGCAGCCCGAGGAACATGATCTGGGGAGCGATCCCCGCGCCCGTTCCGGTCACGAACTGCGGCAGGATCGCGGCCAGGAACACGATCGTCTTCGGGTTCGTCGCGCCGACCACGAGACCCTGCGCGAAGGCCCTCGCGTCGCCTGCCGGGTCGACCGGCGCCGCGAGGGCGGCGGCGATCTCGCGCCGGCGGCGAAACGTCCGCACGCCGAGAGCGATCAAATAGCAGCCCGCGATCAGCTTCATCGTCGTGAAGACCGCGACCGACTGCTCGGCCAGCGCGCCGGCGCCGAACGCGACCGCGATCACCTGGACGTACTCCCCGAGGGCGTTCCCGATCACGCTGAGCACGGCGACGCGTCGTCCCGCGGCGAGCGCCCGGCCGACCGCGAACAGCACGCTCGGCCCCGGGATCGCGATCACGACGGCCGAGGTGAGCAGGAACGCCGCGAGCCTCCCGGTGGTCATGCCGTGAGTCTAGGCGCGCCCGCCGCGCGACTTCCGGTCCCCGCTTCGACGCATCGCGCCCGGGGGCATCCCGGCGAGCAGCGCCAGCGCGCCCCACCGGTCGCGCTCGCGCATCAGCGCCCGGCGCAGCGCCGCGCGCCCCCGCGCGCGCACACCCGCAGGACTGCGCGAGTAGCGCGCGTCGCGAAGCGCCCCCAGATACCCCGCCGCGGCCTCCTCGCCCCGCTCGCGCATGCGCCGCTCGAGGCGGTCGAGCGTCACGCCGCCGTTGCTCGCCTCTCCCGTGGCGAGCACGCGGCGCAGCTCCTCGACGGCGCCCTCGCCCGCGCCCTCGCACAGCGCGGCCCGCAGGCGCAGATGCCCGCGCAGCCAGAGGACGCCGATCGCTGCCGCGAGCAACGCCGCCACGACGGTTGCCACCGTCGCCCCCGCCGGGCCGCCCCCGCCGTGACTCGCGGCCGCCACCGGGGTGCGCGACGTCGCTCGCGCGCCGCCGGAGCCTGTGGATCCGCCGCCGGCGATCGCGGCCTTGCTCACGGCCGCGCCCGAGGCTCCCGTCACCTCGACCGGGGCCGCGGGCGTCGGGTCGAAGTCGACCCACCCGATCCCGGCGAAGAACACTTCGACCCACGAGTGCGCGTCGAGCGCCCGTATGTTCCACGTGCCCGCCTGCCTGTCGTACGCGTCGGGTTTGAAGCCCGAGCCGACGCGTGCCGGTATCCCGTCCATGCGCAGCATCAGCGCCATCGCCGCGGAGAACTGCTGGCAGTAGCCGCGGCGCTGCTCGAACAGGAACGACTCGAGCGGGTAGCGGGTCTGGGCGGGGTGTTCGTCGTAGGTGTAGTTGGAGAGCAGGTAGCGCTCTGTCCGCAGCGCGACGTCGTAGCTGCTCCCCGCGCCCGCGGCGAGCCCGCGGGCGAGCCGGAACGTCGGCCCGTAGGGGGAGGATTCCAGCCGCGCCGCCGTCGCCGGGTCCGCCGCCGGGCTGCTTCCCGGCGCGGACGGGCCGACCGTCAGCGACGCGGGCGCGGGAGCGTCCGCCTCGGCGGCGAAGCGCGGTTCCTCGAGCGCCGAGGCGCCCGGCGCGGGCAGCTGCAAGCGAGCGTAGGGAAGGTAGGCGCGGGGAAAGGCCCGCGGCGCGCGGCGCAGCCGTGCGGGCGAGGGGTGCGGCCGGTAGGCCACGACCGAGTAGACCGAGCCCTGCGCGAGCGAGGAGGCGAGGAGCGTGCCGTCGCCCTGCGCGGAGACCGCGGGCTCGGGCCCGCCCAGCCAGCGCAGCCTCAGCGCGAGGCCGTCGCCGGAGACGAGCAGCCGGGATCTGAGGCCCGCGATCCTCACCGTCGAATGGGTGACGAAGCGACGATCGAGCCCGCCCTGCAGCTCCAGGCGCGACGTTGCGGGCGGCGCCGAGGAGCGCAGGAAGCGCAGGCCGTCGAAGCGGTCGAGCGAGGTGACCCGGAGCAGGCCGGGGCGGCTCGCTCTGAGCGTGAACATCGTCGTCGCGGAGCGCGGCCAGACGATCGGGCCGTAGGTCTGATCCCACTGGAACGTGGCCGCCGCCGCGTCCGTTCCCGCCGCTTCGCGGAAGTCGATCCAGGCGCTCGTCGAGCTGAGCGCGGGACGCAGCGCGAGCGCGAGCAAAGCGGGAAGCGCCAGCCAGCGGGCGGCGCGCGCGGCCCCGCCCAGATCGGCTGTGGGGGCCCACAGCCAGCAGGCGATCAGCGCGAGCAGCACGAGGCCGCGGAGGCCCGGCTCGCTCTGCGGGGTGTTCGCCGCCCCCGTCAGGAAGAGGCCGACGAGCAGCGCGAGCGCGGCAGCGCGGCGGCCCCTTCCGGCGCCCGGCCAGAAGCGCAGGCCACCCGCCAGGAGGACCGTGAGCGGCGCGACGGCGAGCACGTCCAGGCGCGCCCAGCGGTCGCCGTCGCGGTACGGCCACAGCCACGCGCCGAGCGCATCGACGCCCCCGCCGACGCGGTGCTCGAGCCGCCCCCACCGCGCGGGAGCGAGCAGATGGGCGGGAATCCCGACGGCGAGCAGCGCGAGCACGAGTGCGCCGGCGAGGACCGCGAGACGCGCCGCGACCCCGAGCAGCGGGCGGCCGTCGCGGCGGCGCAGCGCGAGAGTCGCGGCGGCGCAGCTCGCGAGCGCCGCCGCCGCGAGCAAGCGCAGGGCGGGCGGATGCTCGAGCAGTTCGCCGTAGACGAGCGAGGCGAAGGCGGCGAGCGCGAAGAAGGACAGCACGGCGGCCACCTCCGAGCCGTACTCCGCGGGACGCGAGCCCGCGCGCGCCGGGATCTCGCCGAGCCGGCCGGCGACGGCGCTCATGCGGCGCTCGCCGCCGCGCGGCCGGCGCCCTGCACAGCGCAGCCGGCGATCTCGAAGAGCACCGGTCGCGCGCCGAGGGGCGACGGCGAGACCGTGCAGCAGACGGAGGCGCGTCCCGAGCGTCCGGGCTCCGGCCGGCGGGCGCCGACCCAGATCACCGAACGGGCCCGCTCGGCCAGCGCCCACGCCGGCCGCTCGCCCGCCGCGACGGTCGCAAGGCGCGCGTGCAGGTAGGGCCAGGAGAGGAGGTCGGGCCGGATCGCCTGCGCCTGCGCCGCGCCGGGCAGCAGCAGCGAGCAGCCGCCAAGCCCCGCGACGGCGACGCACAGCGAGGCGGCCGCGCGCACCGCTCGATCGAGCGCCTCCTCGCTGTCCGGCGAGCCGGCGTCGAGGACGATCGTGAAGGGCATGTCCTCGGCGTCGCGCTCGGCGCGCCGCTCGACCAGCTCGCCCACCCGCGCGACCGTCAGCCAGTGGATCCGCGACGCCGGGGCGCCGGGACGGTAGGGGCGCAGCCCCTCAACGTCGGGGCCGTCGTCGAGCAGGGCGCCGGCCCGGCCGAGGCCGAGCGCCCGCTCGAGCTGCTCGCGGCGGATGCGCTCGACGCGGGGGAGCACCAGCAACCCGGTCGGGGCGGAGCGCAGCTCGCGGCGGCAGAGCCCGAAGGGATCGCCGAAGCGGACCGTGGCGGGACCGACCGTGTGCTCGCCACGCCGCGCCGGCGTGAGGGCCAGTTCGACGAGCGTGCCGCGCGCGCCGACCGCTCGCCAGGCGGCCCCCGGCAGCGGCCGGAGCTCCCCCCGGCTGAGCGCGTAGGGCCAGCCCGCCGCCCGCACCGTCAGTGCCGCCCGGCGGCCCTCTTCGACGCTCGCCCGCTCGAGCTCCAGCGACACCGAGGCGCTCCGCGCGGCGATCCGCACGCTTGCCTGCGCGGCCGCCACGAGTGCGAGGAGCGCGACGCCGGGCACGTACAGCGGCGAGACCGCGAAGCCGCCCGCGAGCAGGATCAGCCCGATGCCGAGCGCCGCGACCCGCGACGCCCGGCTCACAGCGCCGAGACCGCGGACAGAGCCGCGTCGACGATCTCGCCGCGCGCGCCGTCGGGCACTCCGGGGGCGAGCAGCAGGCGGTGTGCGAGCACCGAACGGGCGAGCACCTGGACGTCGTCGGGGAGCACGTGGTCGCGGCCCTGGAGCGAGGCCTCGACGACGGCGGCGCGGAGCAGCATCAGGCCGGCGCGGGGACTCGCGCCCAGCTCGGTGCGGGCGTCGCGGCGGGTCTGCTCGAGCAGCGCGACGATGTAGCGGCGCAGCGGCTCGCCCGCGTGGACCCTGGCGATCGCGTCCTGAACGGCGACGACCTCGGCGATCGTGCTGACGGGCTTCAGCTCGAGCACGCGGTCGCCCGCTACGTGCTCGGCGAGCATCGCGGCCTCGTCCGCCGCGGAGGGGTAGCCGAGCGAGAGCCTGACCATGAAGCGGTCGAGCTGCGCCTGCGGGAGCGCGTAGGTGCCCTCGAACTCGACCGGGTTCTGGGTCGCGAGGACGAGGAACGGGCGGGCGAGCTCGTGGGTCGTGCCGTCGACGGTGACGCGCCGCTCCTGCATGCACTCGAGCAACCCCGACTGGGTCTTGGCGGAGGCCCGGTTGATCTCGTCGACCAAGACGACGTTCGCGAACACTGGGCCGGGACGGAACTCGAAGCGCCCGTCGCGCTGGTTGAAGACGTTCGCGCCGACGAGGTCGGCGGGGAGCATGTCCGAGGTGCACTGCACCCGCGCCACCTCCGCCTCGAACGACGCCGCGAGCGCCCGCGCGAGGGCGGTCTTGCCGACGCCCGGGAAGTCCTCGATCAGCACGTGCCCTCCCGCCAGCAGCGCGATCAGCAGCTCCCGGGTGACCCGCTCCGGGACCCTCACCCCGCGCGCCACGTTGGCCGCGACCTTCGAGCCGAAGGCCGCCACCTCAGCGGGTCCCAGCTGGTCGACCGCGTCCATGGCGCAGACGATGCTACGCCGCCCGCCCCGGGCGCGCAGCAGCGGCCGCCGGCGAGCCCGGCCGGAAAGGTCGCCAGACTGTTCTTCGTGTCCCCCACCCGCGACCTCCGCGACGCCGGCGTGGCCGCGTTCTGCGCCCTGCTCCTCTGTGTGGCCGCCGCCGGCTGCGGCAGCTCCGCGACGGGCCGTCCCGCGGGCCGGCCCGCGGGCAAGCCCGGACAGAGCGGCGCGCCGGCCGAATCGAAGGCGCCTGCCGCGCACCATCCCCCGAGCGCGGCCGAACGCAAGCGCGCGCTGGTCGCGAAGGTCGACGCGACCTCCGACCGGATCCTGCGCGAAGGCAAGGTCCACATCGCCTCCGGGGCGCCCTCCGACGCCGAAGTCAAGCGCGAGATCGAAATCGCCAAGAAGCACGGGGCGAAGCTGCCCGCGGGCGAATCGGTCCAGGCGTTCGAAGCGGCCGAGGCGCAGTCGGAAGGGCCCGCGCCCGAAGCGGAAACCCCGCTCACGCCATGGAACCCCCGCCTGAAGCCGATCGCCGCCTGGATCGTGCCGGTGCTGCAGTGGGCCTACGAACACGGCTGGCGGGGAACCGTCACGAGCGGCTACCGGACCTTCTACGAACAGGCCCAGCTCAACGCGGCCGGCCTCTTCAGCGCGCCCGCGGGCCTCAGCAACCACGAGAAGACCGCCTACCCCGGCGGCGCCGTCGACGTCACCGCCCCGGGGCAGCTGATCGCCGTCCTGCGCGGCTACGCGGGCCCCCGCAAGCTCGTCGGCGGCGTGCTCGGCCCGGTCGACCCCGAGCACTTCTCGGCGACGGGCGACTGAAGCCGCCCGCGACGCGCCGGCCCGGGACCGCGGGCGGAGCGGGCGGACACGGGCTTCGCGCGATCTGATTTCCTTCGGCGATGCCAGATCCGGCGCTCGCGCCGACCGCGCCCCGCCTCCCGAAGCAGCCCGAGCCGGGCCGGGTCCCGTCGCTGGAGCACGACGCGGCGATCGCGGAGGTCGAGCTGAGCGGGCTGACGCTGAGCGGCCAGGACGCGTGCGGGGTCAAACTCGAAGCGGCTCGTCTGCTCGACTGCGACCTGTCCTCCTCGCGCCTGGAGTCCCTGCGCCTGCTCGACTGCTCGCTGCAGGGCTGCAACCTGGCGAACGTCACCGCCCACGGGGCGGACCTGACGCGCGTCGAGGTCACGGGCGGTCGCCTCACGGGGATCGCCCTGATCGAGGCGGGCCTGACCGACGTGACGATTCGCGACTGCCGCGTCGACCTCGCCGTGCTGGCGGGCGCGAGCCTCACGCGGGTGACGTTCGAGGGCTGCCTGCTCTGCGAGACGAGCTTCATGGAAGCGGGCCTGGACTCGGTCCGCTTCCTCGGCTGCGACCTGACCGCGGCCGACTTCCGCGGCGCCGGCATCTCGCGCTGCGAGTTCCGGCGCTCACGCCTCTCGGCCGTGCAGGGGCTGACGAGCCTGAAGGGCGCGGCGATGGAGCTGCCCGACGTGATCGAGCTCGCCGGCGAGCTCGCCGCCGCGCTCGGCATCGCCACGCTCGACGAGCCTCCGGGCGCCGCCTGAGCGCCGCTCAGCCGCCGCTGCGAGCGACCGCGGGGACCTGCTGGGTGATGCAGTGGATGTTGCCGCCCCCGAGCAGGATCTCGCGGCCCGGTACGCCGACCACCTCGCGGCCGGGGAAGCAGCCCGACAGCACCTCGGCGGCGCGCTCGTCGCGCGCGGGATCCAGCAGCGGATAGACGACCCGGCCGTTGGGGGGGTAGAAGTTCA
>DATNBM010000089.1:0-10121 GCA_035571915.1 Solirubrobacteraceae bacterium
GACGGCCGCCTCGAACGCTCCGGGGAGCGCCGGCCGCGCGAGGTGGAAGCCCTGCGCGTGGCTGATGCCGAGACGGTCGAGGACCGCCAGTTCCCCCGCCGTCTCGACTCCCTCGGCGATCAGGACGGCGCCGGTTTCCTCCGCGAAGCGCATCAGCGAGGACGCCAGCGAGCGCCGTACCGGATCCAGGTCGATGCCGCGGATCAGCTGGCGGTCGAGCTTGATGAAGTCGGGCGCCAGTCGCAGGATGTGCATCAGGCTCGCGAAGCCCGCCCCGGCGTCGTCGATCGCCAGCCGCACGCCGTTCTCGCGCAGGACGCCGAGCCCAGCGGCGAGGGCCGGGTAGTCCTCGACCGCGACGTGCTCGGTGAGCTCGACGACGATTCGCCCCGCGGGCGTGCCGCGGAGCACCGCCGCGAGCTCGGGGGAGACGAGCGCCTCGGGGCCGGCGTTCACCGTCATCACCGCATCGCCCGGCAGCTCGGGAAGTCGCTCGACGGCCGATCGGACGAGCTCGACTTCGAGCTCGACGCCCAGCCCCACCGACTCCCCCTCCGCGAGCCAGACGTCCGGCGCCCGGTAGGGGACGCCCGCGAACCGCGCCAGCGCCTCGGCGCCGAACATCTCCCCGCGGCGGACGTCGAAGATCGGTTGCAGGGCGATCGACCACGACCGCTCGCGCAGCGCCGCCACGACGCGCTCGCGCACGGCGAGCCGGGCCGCTCCCTCCGGGTCGAGGACGTTTGCGACGAAGCGCTCCCGAAGCTCGGGTCCTCGCGCCCGCTCGGCCGGCCCGTCGCCCGCGGGTCGGCTCAGCTCCCACAGCCGTCCGGTGATCCGCGTCAGGTCGGTCGCCGCCCCGATCACCGTCGAGATGAATTCGGCCAGCCCCCCGAGCAGAGCGACGTCGTGCTGCTCGAAGGCGTGGGGACGGCGCGAGCTGACGTTGAGCACGCCCACCGCCTCACCCCCTCGGCGGAGCGGCACGCAGACCGAGGAGCGCACGTCGAACGCCCGCGTCGCGTCGCGGTTGACGCGATCGTCGCGCTCGGTGTCATCGGTGATCAGCGTCCGGCCGCTGCGCACGGCGTTGCCCGACAGGCTCCCCTGCCGGGACAGCCGTTCGCCGACGAACTCGCTCAGGTAGCCGGACCCGCAGACGTAGCGGATCGTCTCGCCGTCGACGACGAGACCGACGAGCGCTCCGTCCGCGGCGGCGATCGTCGCGACGACCTGGTCGGCCACCCGCTGCATCACCTGCAGCGGGTCGATCGTCTCGCGGATCAGCTCGCCGAGCGCGTGCGTCTCGGGTGGGCCCGCCGTCGGCTCCGAGGAGGGCTCTTCGCGCACGCCACCCGTCACCCGTCACCTATCGACGGAAATACGGAATTCGTTTAGGTCCGCGGAGCCTGAATGCGCACAACGACCCCTCGGGCTAATCAAAGCGCCCGGGCGGGCCGAAACGGCCGCTAATGGAATTGACAACCCCCTTCCGAGGGATGTTCCGGGCGCACACGCGCGAGCTGCCCGATCGAGCTGAGATTCCCGTCACCCGCGGCCGCCGTGGCATCGCCGCAGCGCCCGCGACGCTCGTGATCCTCGCGACCCTCGTGATCCTCGCGACCCTCGCGAGCGTGTTCCCCGCCGCCGCTTCGGGGTCGCTGATCACCAGCTTCACCGCGGGCGTCCTGAACGACGAAAACACGGCCAACCCGCAGAGCTCCGACTACTACACGCAAGCGGGCGGCCACCCCGACGTCGCCTTCACCAAGTTCACGATGAACACCGGCGCGGGCGCCGTCGAAACCGTCCGCGTCGACCTGCCGGCGGGGCTTGCCGTCAACCCTCAGGCGATCCCGCGCTGCAGCGCCGCGACCGTCACGACCTGTCCGGCAAATACGCAGGTCGGCAAGACGAGCGTGACGATCGCCGGCATCCCGATCATCGGCAAACAGACAGTTGCGGGCAACGTCTACAACATGACCCCGACCGCCGGCCATCCGTCGGACTTCGCCTTCGAAGTGACCGTCGCGGCGCTCTTCACGGTGCGCACCGACCTGGTCGGCGGGGTGCGCTACTACCCCTCGGGCGGCCGCCCCGGCGACTACGGGGACTACTTCACGATCAGCAACATCTCGAACCTGCTCGGCACGCAGCTCGAAACCTCGGAACTCGTCTTCTGGGGCGCGCCCGCCGAGCACAACGGGGGCGGCGGGACCGACAACGCCTTCATCTCAGTCCCCTCGACCTGCAACGGCCCCGAAACGACCTACATATCCGCCTCCACGTACTCGCCCGTCACCAGCGGAAGCACCTCCTACACGACCCCCGTCGGGGCCACCGGCTGCGACAAAGAGCCGTTCGCGCCGACCGTCTCGGTCACCCCCGCCACGACCCAGCGCGAGGAGCCGGACGGCCTGACCGTCGACCTGCACGTGCCCCAGGATCAGAAACCCGCCGACGTCGCGACCTCCCAGCTGCGTGAATCGACGGTCACGCTCCCGGCCGGGTTGACGCTCGACCCGTCGGCGGCGGTCGGCCTGCAGGCCTGCACCGACGCGCAGTTCAAGGCGGGCACCAACGAAGCGCTCGCGTGCCCCGCCGCCTCCCAGGTCGGCACCGCCGAAATCCTCACCCCCGTGCTCGGCGCCCCCCTCACCGGCGGCCTTTACGTCGGAGCGCCGCTGTCGAGCGAACCTGGCTCCGGCCTGGAGTACCGCGTGTTCCTCGACGCGGAGAGCGCCACCGCCGGCGTCAAGGTGCGCCTGGTCGGGACCGTCGCCGCCGACCCCGCGACCGGCCGCCTGACCGCGACCTTCAAAGAAACCCCGCAGGTTCCCTTCACCGACCTGAAGCTGTCCTTCAAAACGGGCTCGGGGGCGCTGTTCGCCAACCCGCTCACCTGCGGCCCCGCCGCCACCACGACGAGCCTCCTCCCCTGGTCGGCGCAGGCGTCCGCGACGCCCTCGAGCTCCTTCACTGTCGACCAGGACGGGACGGGCGGCGCGTGTCCCGGCACGCTGCCGTTCGCGCCCGCCGCACAGGCCAAACCGAGCTCGACGACCGCCGGCGGATCGACCCACCTGCTGGTCGAAGCGCTCCGCGCCGACGGCGAACAGAACCTCGGCTCCCTCGAAACGACGCTCCCGACGGGGATGCTCGCCAACCTCACGGGCGTGACGCTGTGCGGCGAACCGGCCGCCGCGCAGGGGACGTGTCCCGCCGGCAGCGAAATCGGCGCCGTCGCCGTGACGGCCGGCGCGGGCGGCTCCCCGCTGGCGCTGAGCGGAACCGTCTCGCTGACGGGACCGTACGGCGGCGCCCCCTTCGGGCTCTCGATCGCGGTCCCCGCGATCGCCGGGCCATACGACCTCGGCACGGTCGTCGTGCGTGCCGCGGTCGCGGTGGACACCGTCACCGGGCGGGTCACGGTCACGGCCCCCGCGCTGCCGACGATCGTGGGAGGCGTGCCGCTGCGCCTGCGTTCGCTGAAAGTCGAAATCGACCGCCCGGGCTTCCTCGTCGACCCCACCGACTGCACCCCCACCGCGATCGCCGGCGAGCTCGGCTCGACCCTCGGCGCGAGCTCCGCCTTCTCGACCCCCGTGCAGATGACCGGCTGCGAAGCGCTCGGCTTCGCCCCGACGCTCGCGCTCACGCCGAGCAGCACCGAACGCGACGCCCCGACCGGGCTCGCGGTCGAACTAAAACTGCCGCCGGGCGGCTCCGACATGGCCTCGGGCACAGTGGACCTGCCGCCCGGGCTGACGCTCAACCCCGCGGTCGCATCCGGTCTGCTCGCCTGCACCGACCTGCAGCTCGCCGCGGGCACCGAGAACCCCGTCGCGTGCCCCGGCGCCTCCCAGGTCGGGACCGTGGAAATCGACACGCCGCTGCTCGGAACGCCGCTGCTCGGCTCGCTGTTCGTCGGCGCGCCGCTGTCGAGCGAACCCGGCTCGGGTCAGGAGTACCGGGTCTTCCTGTACGCCGAGAACGCCGCCTACGGGCTGTCCGTGCGACTCGTCGGGAACCTCGCCGCGGACCCGGCGAGCGGGCGCCTGACCGTGTCCTTCCCGACCGTCCCCGCGGTCCCGTTCACCGCCCTGCGCCTCGACCTCTCGGGCGGGCCCCGCGCCGCGCTCGCCAACCCCGAGGAATGCGGCCCGGCCGCCTTCACCAGCGCGCTGGTCCCCGTGACCGGCAAAGCCGCCGCCCCGGGAGCCTCCTACTCGGTCGACGCCGACGGGGCCGGGGGCGCGTGCCCGGCGAGCGCGCCGTTCTCACCGGGCCAGGCCACGGAAGCCGCCCCGGCGACGGCCGGCGCGGGCAGCGCGTTCACGCTCGCGCTCACCCGCCCCGGCGGCCAGCAGTACCTCTCGAGCGTCCGCGCGAGGCTGCCCGTCGGCCTGCTCGGCCGGCTCGGCTCCTTCACGCGGTGCCCCGACGCGCTCGCCGCGACGGGCGCCTGCCCGGACTCCAGCCGCGTCGGCACGGCGAGCGTCGCCGCGGGCGCCGGCCCGAGCCCGCTCGTGCTCGACGGGAGCGTGTACCTGACCGGCCCGTACGAGGGATCGCCGTTCGGCCTCGCGATCGCGGTCCCCGCGGAAGCCGTCGGGCCGTTCGACTACGGCACGGTCGTCGTGCGGGCCCGAATCGACGTCGACGAACACACCGCCCGCGCGACCGTCACGAGCGACCCGCTGCCCCAGATCGTCGGCGGCGCGCTGCTGCGCCTGCAGAGCGTCACGGTCACGACCGCCGCGACCTTCACCGTCAACCCGACCGGCTGCTCGCCGGGAGCGACCGAAACGCGGCTCGCCTCCGCCGCCGGCGCGGAATCCGAAACGGCCACGCCGTTCGCGGTGACGGGCTGCGGCTCGCTCCCGTTCGCGCCGCGGTTCACCGCCTCGACGAGCGCCGGCGCCAACCGAGCCGAAGGCGCACCGCTGCAGGTCGAACTCGCGTACCGCGGGGAAGGGCAGGCGAACCTCGCGTCGGTCTCGGCCACCGTCCCCGCCCAGCTGCCGGTGCGCCAGAGCACCCTCAAGCTGGCCTGCCCGGAAGCGACCTACGCCGCCGCGCCCGCGTCCTGCCCGCCCGGCTCGCGGGTCGGGACGGCAACGGTCGCCACGCCGCTGCTCGCGACGCCCCTGGAAGGACCCGCCACGCTCGTCTCCCACGCCGGCGCCTCCTTCCCGGACCTTGACCTGCTCCTCTCCGGTGACGGCCTGCGCATCGCCCTGCGCGGCGAGACGAACATCAGCTCGAGCGTGATCACGACGACCTACTCCAACCTCCCCGACGTTCCCCTCTCGCGGTTCGTCCTCACGCTGCCGATGGGCCCCGGCTCGGTGCTCGGCGCGGCGGGCCCGCTGTGCGGCGAAACCCTCACGATGAGCACCGTGCTGCTCGCGCAGAACGGCGCGCGGCAGACCGGCTCCGAGCACGTCGCCGTCAGCGGCTGCGCGGCCGCCGGCGCGACGGGCGACGCGAGCCTGCGCTCGCTGCGCATCTCGCCCTCGCGCTTTGCCGCCGCCCCGCACGGCGCGAGCCTCACGGCCCCGCCCGCCAAGAAGAGCCGCCGCCGGCACGCCCGCAGGGCGCCCGGAGCGACGATCTCCTACACCGACTCCGCGGCCGCGACCGTCACCTTCACGGTGCTCCGTCCTGTCTCGGGCGAACGCCACGGCAAGCGCTGCGCGGCCCGCCCCCGCGGCCGCCGCCGTCACGGCCACGGCCACGGCCGCAGCTGCACGCTCTACAAGCCGCTCGGCTCCTTCTCACACCACGACACGGCCGGCGCCCAGCGGCTCTGGTTCACGGGCCGGGTCCACGGCCGCCGCCTGCCGCGCGGCCGCTACCGCCTGCAGGCCCGCGCGAGCGGCGGGACCGCGGCGATTCAGAGCACTTTCACGATCTCCCGCTGAGGCAAGACGCCCTGGCCGCGATCACGTGCTCAAGCGACCCTCCCCGCGCCGGCGGCACGTCGGGCGGGCTCAGCCCGCGAGGCGGACGGGCAGCGACTTCAGCTGGTTGAGGAACAGCGATTCGACGTGCGCGGGCTTGCCGTCGAGGGCGATGTTCGGGTAGCGCTTGAGCGTCTCCTCGATCAGGATCCGAAGCTCCAGGCGCGCGAGCGCCGTGCCGAGGCAGAAGTGCCGCCCCCCGGCGCCGAACGCCTGGTGCTCGGGTTTGCGCCTTACGTCGAAGTGGTCGGGGTCCTCGAAGCGCGTCTCGTCGCGGTTGGAGGAGACGTACCACATGACCACCTTGTCGCCCGCCTTGATCGGCTGGCCGTGCAGCTCGGTGTCCTTCGTCGCCGTGCGACGGAAGTGCGCGAAGGCCGGGAACATCCGCAGCGCCTCCTCGACGGCGTCCGGCACGAGCGAGAGGTCCTCGAGCAGGATCTGCCGCTGCTCGGGGTCTTCCATCAGCGCCCGCATCGCCGAGCAGTACGTCGCCTTCGTCGAGTCGTTGCCGGCGGCGATCAGCAGGAAGAAGCCCATCACGATCTCGTGTTCCTCGAGTTTCTCGCCGTCGACCTCGGCATGGACGAGCACGCTCGTCAGGTCGTCGGTCGGGTTCTCCCGCCGCGCGGCGATCAGCTCGTTGCAGCGCGCGAAGATTTCCGGCAGGTCGCGCTCGATCGCGCCCTCGAAGCCGTGGGGGTTGAGGTCCGGGTCGGCCGCCCCGAGCGTCGAGTTGACCAGCCGCGCCCACGGCTCGTCGTCCTTCTCCTCGATCCCCATGAAGCTGCCGATCACCCGCGCCACCACCGGCTGGGCGACGTCGGTCACGAGGTCGCACGTCTCGCGGCCGTCGAGCCGGTCGAGCACGCGCCCCGCGATCTCGCGGATCCGCTCCTCGTGGTCGGCGATCCGCTTCGGGGTGAAGCCACGCTGGAAGAGCGCCTTCAGGCGGTCGTGCTTGGGCGGGTCCATGCCGATGAACATCGCCCGCGCCAGCTCGATCGGGAACCCTCCCGCGGCGGCCAGCACGCCGCCCACTTCGGAGGAGTAGGTCTCCCAGTCGCGCGAGACGGTGTGGATGTCCTCGGCGGTCGTGACCGACCAGAAGCCGTCCTCTTCGGGGAACTCTTCGAAGTGCTCGGTGCGGTGGACGGGGCACTTCGCCCGCATCTCCCGGAAGACCTCCAGCGGCGGGCCGTCCTCCCAGTACTGCCGTTCGGTGATTTCAACGCTCTGAATGTCCTGCCCGACCTCACGCTCGACGCTGGCCATCTGAAACCTCCGAGATCTCGGCCTCCGGTGTTCCGCCGATGATACTGGCCGGCCAGCCAGTTTGTGTGAGACGGCGCACGGCGCCACCCCCGTCCCGGCGCCGCGTCAGACTGCCGACGGTGGCACGCTCCGCCCAGCCGAACGTCCCAGGCCGCGGGATCACCGCCTCCTACGGGTGGCGCTTCTGGCTGCTCGTCGCCCTGATCGGCGTCGGCGCGGGGCTCGCGGGCGCGGCCCTGATCGGGCTGCTGCGCGCGGTCCAGCACCTGGCCTGGAACTACTCCTCGGGCCCGTTCCTGCCGGGCGTGGAACACGCGTCGGACGCGCGGCGGGTGATCGTGCTCGCGATCGGCGGCGCGGTCGCGGGGCTCGGCGCGCTGGCGCTCGCGCGCTTTCCCTCCGGGGAGGTGTCCGACGCGCTGTGGCTGCGCGGGGCGCGGATGCCCCTGCTGCCCTCGCTCGCGCGCGGGGTGCACTCGATCGTGATCGTCGCGCTCGGCGCCTCGCTCGGCCGCGAGGGCGCGCCGCAGCAGGCCGGGGCGGCGTGGGCGAGCACGCTCTCCGACCGCGCCGGCCTGCCCGACTGGCAGCGGCGGCTGCTCGTCGCGTGCGGCGCGGGCGCGGGCATGGCCGCGGTCTACAACGTTCCGCTCGGCGGCGCGCTGTTCGCCCTGGAGGTCCTGCTCGGAACCCTCACCCTCCCGCTCGTCCTGCCGGCGCTCGCGACCAGCCTGATCGCGACCGCCGTCGCGTGGATCGCGCTCCCGCACGCGCCGACGTACGAGATACCCCAGTACGACGTGCACGCCTCGCTCGTCGTGTGGGCGCTGCTCGTCGGGCCGCTCGCCGGGCTAGCCGCCGTGGCGTGGGTCCGCCTCGTGACCCGCGCGCACGCGCTGCGACCCGTCAGCCGCCGCGGCAGGCTGCTCGCCCCGCTGCTCGTGTTCACCGCGCTCGGCGCGCTCGCGATCTCCTATCCCGAGCTGCTCGGCAACGGCAAACCGGTCGTGCAGCTCACGCTCGTCGCCGGGATCGGCGCGGGCCTGCTCGCCGTGCTGCTCGTCCTGAAGCCGCTCGTGACGGCCGCCTGCCTGGGGACCGGCGCGCCCGGCGGCCTGTTCACGCCGACGCTCGCCTACGGGGTCATCTTCGGCGGCCTGCTCGGCAAGGCGTGGTCGGAGCTCTGGCCGGGCGCGCCGCTCGGGGCCTACGCGATCATCGGCGGCGCTGCGGTGCTCGGGGCGGCGATGCAGGGACCGCTCGCGGCCGTCGTGCTGCTGCTCGAGCTGACCCACCACGCCGACGGGCTGATGGTGCCGGTGCTGCTCGCCGTCGTCGGGGCGACCGTCGTCGCACGCCTCGCAGGCGCCCCGTCGATCTACTCGGCCCGGCTCACCGCGCGGCCCGAGGACGATCCGGGCACCGAGCCCGAGCACGACCTGCTGCCCGCCGCGATCGCCCCCTGAGCGGGTCGCGCCACCCGCCCATCCCCCTCCTCTTCTTCTTCTAAAAACTCTGCAGCACGCGCTCGATCGCGCGGGTGCCGAACTCGACCGCCTCGACCGGGATCCGCTCGTCGGGGGCGTGGATCAGCTGCATGAACGGCATCTCCGCGGGCAGCCGCATCGGCAGGAAGCCGTAGGTCTGGATGCCCAGCCGCGAGAAGAAGCGCCCGTCGGTCACGCCGGGCAGCAGCAGCGGGATCGGCTTCGCGGCCGGGTCGAGATCGCGCAGGATCGAGGCGAGCTGATCGAACTTGCTCATGTCGGGCTCGCCCGGAACCGGGTCGTGCTGGACGACCTCGAGCTCCATCTCGACCCCCGCCAGCGCGCGCAGCTCGGCGAAGGCCTGCTCGGGGCTCGAGCCGGGCAGCAGGCGGCAGTCGAGCTCGACCGTCACCTCGTCGGGGATCACGTTGATCTTCTCCCCGCCCGAGACGATCGTCGGGCTGACCGTGTTGTGGAGCAGCGGGTCGAAGACCCTCGCCCGCTCCCCCAGCGCGTCGAGCAGCCGATCAGTCAGGGCGGGGCGCAGCAGGCCGCGCAAGGGGACGGCCGCCGGCGCGGGCAGCTCGGCCGCGATCGCCTCGACCATCTGGCGCGTCACCGCCGGGACGTGGACCGGCAGGCGCCTGCGGTCGAGGCGCTCGAGCAGCCGCCCGAGCGAGCCCATCGCGCCTCCCCGCACCGGCATCGAGCCGTGGCCCGCCGGCCCGCGCAGCGTCGCCTTCGACCAGCACACCTGCTTCTCGGCGACCATGATCGGGTAGAAGGCTCGGCCGGAGATCTCCATTCGGAAGCCGCCGAACTCGCCGATCGAGTACCGCACCCCGTCGAACAGCTCCGGGTGCTCGCGCACGAGGAAGTCAGCGCCGAGCGGGCTCCCGGCCTCCTCGTCGGACATCAGGCACAGGATCACGTCGCCCCGCGGGCTCACGCCGGCCGCGGCCGCGCGCATGAAGGCGGCGAGCATCATCGCCACCCCGCCCTTCATGTCGAGCGCGCCCCGCCCCCAGACGAAGCCGTCGTGGACCTCGCCCCCGAACGGCGGGTGGGTCCAGTCCCCGCGGGCCGCGACGACGTCGACGTGGCCCTGCAGCAGCAGCGGCGGCGCGCTCCCCTCGCCCGGCAGGCGCGCGATCAGGTTCGGGCGCTCCGGCTCGGCGGCGACGATCCGCGCCTCGCAGCCGACCCGCGCGAGCAGGCCCCGGATCCACTCGATGCACTCGCGCTCCGCGCCCGGCGGGTTGGTCGTGTCGAAGCGGAGCAGCCGCGAGAGCAGCTCCGCGGGACGGTCCTGAATCGGCGTCTCGCCGGTTTCCGGCGTCGTGCTCATCGTCTGGGAGTCTCCCCGATCGGCCCCCGGCACAGCGCTTGCAGC
>DATNBM010000090.1:0-118164 GCA_035571915.1 Solirubrobacteraceae bacterium
GGGCGCTCGAGTGGACCGAGGGCATGCAGAGCTCCGACGGCGGCTGGGGCGCGTTCGACGCCGACAACACCCGCGCGCTGGTCCGCGAGCTGCCGTTCCTCGACTTCGGCGAGGTGATCGACGAGCCGAGCGCCGACGTTACGGCGCACACGATCGAGATGCTCGCCGCGGTCGGCCGGGCCGGATCGCGGGCGACCCGCGAGGGCGTCCGCTGGCTGCTCGAGCACCAGGAGGCCGACGGCTCCTGGTACGGGCGGTGGGGGATCAACTACGTCTACGGCACCGGGGCCGCCGTCCCCGGGCTGATCGCCGCCGGGATCGACCCGGCCAGCACGCCGATCCGTCGCGCCGTGCGCTGGCTGGAGGACCACCAGAACGAGGACGGCGGCTGGGGCGAGGACGCGCGCTCCTACGACGACGAGCGCTGGATCGGGCGGGGTCCGAGCACGGCCTCCCAGACCGCCTGGGCGCTGCTCGCGCTGCACGCCGCGGGGGAGCGCAGCGAGGCACTCGCGCGTGGCGTCGCGTGGCTCGTCGCCACCCAGCGCCCCGACGGCGGCTGGGACGAGCCGCAGTACACCGGCACCGGCTTCCCCTCCGACTACTACATCAACTACCACCTCTACAGGATCAGCTTCCCGCTGATGGCGCTCGGCCGCTGCCTCGCCGCACAGGACGAGCCCCAACCGGCCGAACCGGGAGATACGGCCTCCGACCGAATCCCCGAACCGACCAGCACTGCCGGCGGGCTGGCCGACAGCTAGCCCCGGGGGTGACGGTGCTCGCCGAGCCGTCGTTCGCCGCGCCGTCGGCCGAGGAGGTGATGGCGCGCGCGGGCAGCGAGAACTTCCCCGTCGCGAGCCGGCTGCTGCCGGCCGCCCAGCGCGAGCACCTGCTCGCGATATACGGCTTCGCGCGGCTCGTCGACGAGCTCGGCGACACGATCGAGCCCGCCGATCGCCTCGCGGCGCTCGACTGGCTCTCGGGCGAGCTGGACGCAGCGTTCGCGGGCGTCGCGCGCCACCCGCTGATGGTGCGCCTGCAAAGCACGATCGTCGCGTGCGCGCTCGCCCGCGGCCCGTTCGAGCGCCTGATCGAGGCCAACCGCCTGGACCAGCGGAAGGAGCGCTACGCGACCTGGGAGGAGCTGCGCAGCTACTGCTCGCTGTCCGCTGACCCGGTCGGCGAGCTCGTGCTCGCGGTGTTCGGCGCCTCCAGCCCCGAGCGCATCGAGCTCTCGGACCGGATCTGCACCGCCCTGCAGCTGGCCGAGCACTGCCAGGACGTCGCCGAGGACCTGCGCGCCGGGCGCGTCTACATCCCGGCTGAGGACCTCGCGCGCTTCGGCTGCTCAGAGGACGAGCTCGCCGCGCCGCACGCCTCGCCGGCGGTTCGCGCGGTGCTCGCCTTCGAGGTCGCCCGCGCCCGCGCCCTGATCTCCGAAGGGCTGCCGCTCGTCGGGACGCTGCGAGGCCGCGCCCGACTGGCGGTGGCGGCCTTCGCGGCCGGAGGCAGCGCGGCGCTGGAGGCGATCGAGCGCGCCGGCTACGACGTCCTCGCCGGGCCGCCGAAGGCGTCCGCGACACGACGGCTGGTGATTCTCGCGGCGACCCTGCGACGGCCCGAGGCGCGGCGCCGGTGAGCAGCGCCACGGCGATCGACGCCGCCTACGCGCGCTGCGAGCGGATCACCCGCGAGCAGGCCGCCAACTTCTACTTCGGCATCCGGCTGCTCTCCGGGGAGCGGCGCCGGGCGATGTGCGCCGTCTACGCGTTCGCCCGCCTGATCGACGACATCGGCGACGGCTCGCTGCCGACCGAGCGCAAGCTCGCCGAGCTCGCCGCGCAGGAACGGGCGCTGGAGGCGCTCGCGCGGGGCGAGGCCGATCCCGGCGACCCCGTGATGACGGCGCTCGCCGACGCCCTCACCCGCTTTCCGCTTCCGCTCGACGCACTGCAGGCGCTCATCGACGGGGTGCGGATGGACGTCGAGGGGACGACCTACGAGACCTTCGAGCAGCTCGTCCCGTACTGCCGCCGCGTCGCGGGCGCCGTCGGGCGGGTCTGCCTGGCGATCTTCGGCCTGCGCGCGGACCGCAGCGGCGAGCTGGAGCGCGCCTACGAGCTGGCCGACGACCTCGGCGTCGCGCTGCAGCTCACGAACATCCTGCGCGACGTCCGCGAGGACGCCGGCGGGGGCCGCATCTACCTGCCCGCCGAGGACCTGCGCCGCTTCGGCCTGCCGGAGAGCCCGGCCGGGCTGCTCGCCGCGCTGCCCACGGCCGGAGTGGCGGGCGTGGCCGGAGTCGCGCCCGTGGCCGGATCGACGCTCGCGGGCGGGCCGGCGGGCGCGGGCGGGCCGGCGAGCATGCCTCGACCCGCCGCCGGCGGCGTCGTCGCGCAAGGCGTGGACATCGACGCGCTCGTCGCCTTCGAGGCGGCGCGCGCACGGGAGTGGTTCGCGCGCGGCATGGAGCTCGTCCCGATGCTCGACCGGCGCAGCGCCGCGTGCGTGCTCGCGATGGCCGGCATCTACCGCCGGCTGCTCGAGCGGATCGACGCCTCGCCGCGAGCGGCGATGTCCGAACGGATGTCGCTGCCCGCCCGCGAGAAGGCGTGGGTCGCGGCGCGGGGACTGCTCGGGGCGGGGGCGTGAGGCGCGTCGCCGTCGTCGGCGGCGGCGCGGCGGGCATCGCCGCCGCGCTCGACTGTGCCGACGCGGGCGCGGAGGTGACGCTCGTCGAGGTGCGCCGGCGGCTCGGCGGCGCCGCCTACTCCTTCGAGCGCGACGGGCTGCGGATGGACAACGGCCAGCACGTGTTCCTGCGCTGTTGCGAGGCCTACCGGGCGCTGCTCGCGCGGCTCGGCAGCACCCACCTCGTGCACCTTCAGGATCGCCTCGACATCCCCGTCCTCAGCCCCGGTCGCGAGCCAGCCCGGATCCGCCGCAGCTCGCTGCCTGCCCCGCTGCACCTCGCCGGAGCGCTCCTGCGCTACCCGCGCCTGACGCCGCTGCAGCGCCTCGCCGCCGGTCGCGCCGCGCACGCCCTCGGCCGCCTGGACCCCCGCGACCCGGCGCTCGAACGCGAGACGTTCGGGGCCTGGCTCGGCCGCCACGGTCAGGACTCCTCGACGCTCGGCGCCCTATGGGACCTGATCGCGCTGCCAACGATGAACGTCCCCGCGGCGGAGGCGTCGCTCGCGCTCGCCGCGTTCGTCTTCCAGACGGGCCTGCTCGCCTCCGCCTCGGCGGGAGACATCGGCTTCCACGTCGGCACCCTGCAGGAGATCCTCGGCGACCCCGCCCGGCGGGCGCTCGAGCAGGCGGGGGTCGAGGTCCGGCTCGGCTGGCGGGCGGAGAGGCTGGAGCGCGGCGAGAGCGACTTCGCGCTCGCTGGTCGCGCCGGCGGGGAGGAGCAGACGATCCCCGCCGACGCCGTCGTGGTCGCGCTCCCGCACGACCGCGCGGGAGCGCTCGTCGAGCCGCTGCTCGGCCCGCACGCGGGCAGGCCGGGGGACCTGGAGAGCTCGCCGATCGTGAACCTGCACGTCGTCTACGACCGGCGGGTCCTCGACGAGCCGTTCGCCGCCGGGGTTGGGACGCCCGTTCAGTACCTCTTCGACCGGGGAGCGGCCGCGGGCGCCCCGGCGGGCTGTCAGTATCTGGCCGTGTCGCTGTCGGGAGCCTCGACGGAGATGGAGTGCAGCGTGGCGGAGCTGCGGGCGCGCTACCTGCCCGCGATGGAGCAGTTGCTCCCGCGCGCCCGGGGCGCGAACGTCGAGCGCTTCCAGGTCACCCGCGAACACGCCGCGACCTTCCGCGCCTCCCCGGGCGTGGCGGCGCTGCGGCCGGCACAGCGCACCGCCGTGCCGGGTCTCGCCCTCGCCGGGGCGTGGACCGACACGGGGTGGCCCGCGACGCTCGAGAGCGCGGTGCTGAGCGGCCACGCCGCCGCCCGCGTTGCGGTGGCGGCGTGAGCGAGATCCTCGTCGCGGCGCCGCTGCGCCTCGAGGCGGCGCTGATCTCCTCGGCGGCCCGCGGGGCGCTCGTCCACAAGACCGGCATGGGGCCGGCGAAGGCGCGCGCCGCCGCCGGCCCGCTCGGCGGTCGCGCCGCCCGCGCGATGCTCGTGCTCGGCTTCTGCGGGGGCCTCGACGAGACGTCCGTGCCCGGCGAAGTGATCGTCGCCGAGAGCGTCTACGCGGCGCCCGACGAGGGTCACCCGGAGGAGCCCGTCGTCTGCGCTCTGGCCGGACAGCTGGTTGGCAGGCTGACCGGCCTGGGGATGAAGATAAGGGTGGGGAGCGTCGTCTGCTCGCAGAAGATCGCCGTCGGCGAGCGGCGCGCCGAACTGCACGCGGGTGGCGCGATCGCCGTCGACATGGAGTCGGTGTGGCTCGCCGCGGGCGCGGGGGAGCGGCCTTTCGGGGTCGTACGGGTCGTACTCGACAGCCCGAGCCACGAGCTGATGCGCCCGCAGGCCGTCGGCGGAGCGCTGCGGGCCGCGATCGCGCTGCGCAAGGTTGCGGCCGCCCTTCACGAGTGGGTCCCCGGCGACTAAGGTAGACCGGGCGTTGGGAGCACGGTTCAAACAGAGCACGCGGATGGGCATCTACCTCGCCCGCCAGCGACTCGCGAAACGGGACAAGTTCCCGCTGATCGTCGAGCTCGAGCCGCTCTTCCAGTGCAACCTCGCCTGCTCGGGCTGCGGGAAGATCCAGCACCCCGAGCACGAGCTGCGCCGCCGGATGCCCGTCGAGCAGGCGATCGGAGCGGTCGAGGAGTGCGGCGCGCCGATGGTCTCGATCGCCGGGGGCGAGCCCCTGATCCACCCCGAGATCCACGTGATCGCCGACGAGCTGATCAAACGCAAGCGGTTCGTGTATCTCTGCACGAACGCGCTGCTGCTCGAGAAGAAGCTCGACAAATTCAAGCCCAGCCCGTACTTCGCCTTCGCCGTGCACATCGACGGCCTGCGCGAGCGCCACGACGAATCGGTCGAGCGCGAGGGCGTCTTCGACAAGGCGGTCGAAGCGATCAAGGCCGCCAAGGCGGCCGGCTTCCGCGTCACGACGAACACGACCTTCTTCACCAACGACTCCGCCAAGTCGATCCGCGAAGTGCTCGACTTCCTCAACGACGACCTCGAGGTCGACGAGATGATGATCTCGCCCGCCTACGCGTACGAGAAAGCCCCCGACCAGGAGCACTTCCTGGGCGTCCGGCAGACCCGCGAACTATTCAGCGAGGCGTTCGCGGACGGCCGGCGCAAGCGCTGGCGGCTGAACCACAGCCCGCTGTTCCTCGACTTCCTCGAAGGCAAGGCCGAATTCGACTGCACCGCCTGGGGGATCCCGAGCTACTCGCTGTTCGGTTGGCAGCGCCCCTGCTACCTGATGTCCGACGGCTACACGAAGACCTACAAAGAGCTGATCGAGACGACCGAATGGGAGAAGTACGGTCGCGGCAAGGACGAGCGCTGCGACAACTGCATGGCCCACTGCGGCTACGAGCCGACCGCGGTCCTGCAGACGACGCACTCGTTGCGCGAGTCGCTACGCGCCCTCGTCGCCGGCTGAGCCGGCCTCGCGGCGCAGGTCGCTCCAGCTGACGCCCTCGCGAAGCAGCGCGGGAACGCCGAGCGCGAGCGCGGTCACGACCTCGACCGCCTGCAGCAGGATCCCGTAGGCGAGCCCCTTGCCCGCGCCGACCCCGTAGGCGGCGAGCACCACCAGGCAAGCCGCCTGGAAGACCCCGACGTTGGACGGCGTGGCGGGCAGCACGGCGCTGACGTTGACCGCCAGCAGCACCGCGGCGGCGGTCGCGAAGTTCGTTTCGTCCTGCAGCCCGAGCGCCAGCAGCACCGTGTAGCAGGCCAGCCACTGCAGCGCCCACGCGAGCAGCTGCAGCGTCACGGCCGTCGCCCCGTAGCGGGGGCGCGCGAACACCGTCAGACCCTGCCGGGCGTGGCGCAGCAGGCGCTCGATCGACTCGGCCGCCCCGCGCACGCGCTCGTGGCGCGAGCGGCGGCCCTGCGCGACGATCCTCGGGCCCGAGACGACCAGCCCCGCGATCGCGAGCGGGATCGCCAGCGCGATCACGATGCCGGTGACGTGGCCGCCGCCGAGCGGGACGGCGCTGAAGGTGACGATCGCGAGCACCCCGAGCGCGAGCAGGTTCATCAGCGTCTGCGAGAAGACCGTGCCCGCGAGGATCGGCAGCAGCCGCCGTCGCGAGCCGTCGATGTGGCGCGAGACGACGAGCACGCGCGAGGGCTCGCCGATCCGGCCCGGGAACACGGCGGACCCCATCACGCCGATCATCGTCGCCCGCGTGACGGGCGCCCATGCGACCGGCGTTCCGGGCAGCGCGGCGCGCAGCGCCTGCTGCCAGGAGATCGAGCGCAGCACGAGCGAGGAGCCCATCAGGGCGACCGCCAGCACTATCCATCCGGGGCTCGCGCCCACGAGCTCACTGCCGACCTTCGAGAGGTCGAGGCGGCTGAGCGCGAACACGACGAGCCCCGCCACGAGCAGGAACAGCCCGACCAGCGCGGCGCGGCGCCGGTAGGGGGTGGGGGGACGGTCGCCACGCGCCATCGGGCGGGGTCTATCAGTTCGAGCCCCCGCCGGGTCAGCGGCTATCCTGGCGCCCGCAGCGATGAGGCCCGCTCCATAACCGCGGCTCCGGCCGCTGATGGCTTCTACGTAACCGTCACACGACCGCACGTGAGGGGATTCCGTGGAACGCGAGCCCGACATCGACGTGATTGCAGAGGCCGAGGAGCTGCCCGCCGCGGCGGCCCCCGTCGGCGCCGCCGAGCTGGGCGCGATCTTCGCCGGAGGGTTCCTCGGCGCGCTCGCGAGGGCCGCCCTGGAGGAGGCCCTCGGCACCTCGCCCGCGAGCTGGCCGTGGCCGACGTTCGCCGTCAACCTCGCCGCCGCGGCGCTGCTCGGCTATGCGATCGCCTGGCTGGGGGGCCATCACCCGCGCACGATGCGGGCCCGCGCCTTCCTCGCGACCGGCGTGTGCGGCGCGCTGAGCACGTTCTCGACGGTGATGGTCGAGCTGATCCACCTGCGCGAGCAGGCCGGCCTTGGGCTCGCCTGCGCCTACGGGGCGGCGAGCATCGCGGGCGGACTTGCCGCCGTCGCGCTCGGCGTGCGGCTCGGCTCCCGCGCGGAGGCCCGATGAGCTTTCTGGGGCTGTGGCTCGGCGTGGGGCTGATCGGCGGGGCTTGCTCGATCGCCCGCTTCCTCGTGCACGGCCTGTTCCCGCTCGACAGCCGCGCCGGCTTCCCGCTCGGCACCCTCGCCGTCAACCTGAGTGGCTCCTTCGTGCTGGGGCTGCTGGTCGGCGCGGCTCTCCATGGCGACGCCTACCTGCTCGCGGGCACCGCGGCCGTCGGCTCCTACACGACGTTCTCGACCTGGATGCTCGACACCGAGCGGCTCGCCCGCGACGGTCGGCTCGCCCGCGCCGCGGTGAACGTCGCCGCGAGCCTCGCGCTCGGGATCGTCGCGGCCGAGCTCGGCCGGCGGATCGCGGGCGGCTGACCGCGCGCCCCGGAGGTCAGGCGCCCGTCGCTCGCCTGCGTCCGGGCAGCGCCTCGAGGCGGTCGAGCAGGTACGCCACGATCGCGAGGTTCACGATTAGCGCGCCGACCTTCAACAGCGTCGTGCTCTTGGTCAGCTCCCAGACCTCGGGGATCAGCAGCAGCGAGGTCGCGACCACCGTCAGCCACTCGCCCCACCGCCGCCGGCGCCACAGCCCGTACGCCTCCGTGCCCTCGAGGACCGCGTAGGCGAGCGCGATGATCCCGAACAGCACGTCCCGGCGCGAGTCGACCTTGGCCGCGTCCTTCAACAGCCGCCTGATCCAGTTCCCGTTCGGATCGAGCCCGAGTTTCTTCGCGAGCGTGGTGATTTCGGCGGGCCAGTTCGTGTGGGTGTGCGTCAGCAGGACGACCCCGACGGCCGCCAGGACGACCGTCCTGAACGCACGCTCGGCCGCGATCCACGGCAGCAGCCTGTCCTTGCGCTCTGGGCCCTCCTCGCTCATCGCCCACCATCCTCTCCGCCGGCCGGACGGAAGGCAAACGCGCGCCGCCGGCGAAGCTAGTCTGCGGAGACCCGAACGGGGGCGTATCTCGATGCACGGCAAGGACGACCACCGCAGCTGCAGTCGATGCCGCAGCCGGCGCCGTCGGCCCGGCGGGAAGGCGACACGCGCGGCGCGAGGGGGCGTGTGGGCGGCGATCGTCCTCGTCCTCGGCGCGACCGGAGGCACTGTGCCGGGCGCGGCTGGCGCAACCGCAGGCACCGCGCCGAGCGCGCGCGCACCTGCACCCGCGACTGCGATCGCGAGCATCGCGCGGGCTCAGACCGTCCGGCTCGGCAGCCAGACGCTCGAGCGCTGCCAGGAGAAGCCGCTCGCCTTCTGCGGGAAGCTCGCCGTGCCGCTCGACTACAGCTCCCCGAGCGGACCCTTCATCTCAGTCGCCTACCGCTGGTTTCCGGCCACGGCCGGACCCGCGAAGGGCACCGTCGTGCCCGTCGAGGGCGGACCCGGCTACCCGTCGATCGGATCGGTCGAATACGCATCAGGGACAGGTCGAGCGGGCTACGGGCCGATGTACGGGCCGCTGCTCGAACGCTGGAACATGCTTGCGGTGGACAACCGCGGCACCGGCGCCTCGACGCCGCTGCGCTGTACGCCGCTGCAGGGCTTCCGGGGCGCGACCGGGACCGCCGCCTTCCAGAAGCTCGTCGGGGAATGCGGCGCCGCGCTGAACCGACGCTGGCGCTACCCGGACCGCTCTCCCGTCCACGCCTCGGACATGTTCACCTCGGCCCCGGCCGCCGAGGACCTCGCCGCCGTGCTGCGCTCGCTCGGGACCGGGCCCGTCGACCTCTACGGCGACTCCTACGGATCGTTCTTCGCGCAGGTCTTCGCGGCCCGCTACCCGTCGCTCGTGCGCAGCCTCGTGCTCGACTCGACCTATCCGACCGCAGGCCTGGATCCCTTCTACCGCAGCTCGGTCGAATCGATGCCGGGGGACTTCCAGGCCGCGTGCAGCCGCGCGGCCGCGTGCGCCGCGGCCGAGCACACCCCCGTCTGGGCGCGGATCGGGGCGCTGGCGGCGGCGCTGCGCGCGAAACCCGCCGCCGGCACGGTCCCGGGCCCCTCGGGGAAGGCGGAGAAGGTCTCGATGAACGCGGTCGGGCTCGTCGACCTCGTCAACGACGCCGCCGAGGACCGCCAGGTCTACCGGGAGCTCGACGCCGCCGCGCGGGCGTTCCTCGAAGGCGGCGAAGCAGCGCCGCTGCTGCGCCTCTACGCCCAGCGGCTGGCGGTCGACGAGGCCTACCTCGGGCTGCCGACGAGCGAATACTCGGTCGAGCTGTACTTCGCCGTCGGCTGCCTTGACTACCCGCAGCTGTTCGCGCTCTCCGCCTCCCCCGCCCAGCGGGCCGCGCAGCTCGCGGCCGCGCAGGCCGCCCTGCCGGCGGGCACCTACGCGCCCTTCACGACCGCCGAGTGGCTTGCCCAGGACGAGAACACCGAGGCCTACACGGGCTGCCTGGACTGGCCCGCGCCGACCGCCGCCGATCCGCCGCTCCCCGGACCGCCTCCGCTGTTGCCGTCCTCGCTTCCCGTGCTCGTGCTCGGCGGCGAGCTCGACGCCTGGACGCCCCCGGCCGACGTCCCCAAGGTGCTCGCCGAGATCGGCGGCCACGCGCGCTTCGTCGAGCTCGCCAACTCGACCCACGTCGTCGGGGAGGGCGAAACCCTCTGCGGCTCCGCCCTGATCCGCGCCTTCGTGGCCCGCCCGGGCGAACTGGACACGATGGACGCCTCCTGCGCCCCGGCCGTCGCCGCGATCCACTCGGTCGGGGCATTTCCCGCGAGCCTCGCCGCCGTCGCTCCGCTGGAACCCTCGCCCGGCGCGTCCGCCCCGCCGGGCGCGCTGCGCCTCGCCGCGGCGGCCGTGCAGACCGCCGGCGACGCGATCGCGCGCTACGCCGCGATCGAAGCGACGAAGGACGGCGGCCTGCACGGTGGCACGGTCACCGCGACGAAGGGGGGAGCGGTGCTCGCGCTGCGGCGCGACCAGCTCGTCCCGGGCGTGCCCGTGAGCGGCACCGTCACGCTGTCCCCGGCCGCGATCCCCGAAGACGGCCAGACCGCCGTCGCCACGTTGAGCGTGCCCGGCGCAGGCGGCCGCGCGGCTACCTTCACGGCCACGTGGACGACCTCCGGCTCGGGGGCCGTCGCGCGCGTGGCCGGCGAAGCGGGCGGCTCGACCGTCTCGGGCACGATGCCGGCGCCTTGAGGATCCGGCGCGGGTCGCGTCACCAGGGCCCCGGGGCCCGCGCCGCAGACCGTTGCGGGCAGGCTCAGCTCGGGAACCGCAGCGCCCACTCCTCGAGCGGCACGCCGAGGGCGTTGCAGACGTAGGAGATCACGTGGTACCAGCCGGCCGTCACGACGAGCTCGACGATCTGGCGCTCCTCGAACAGCGCGGAAAGCTCTTCCCACAGCGAATCGGAGATCTTGCTCGTCTCGTGCAGCTCCTCCGCGAGGCGCATCGCGGCCGCTCCCTCGGCGTCCCAGCAGGGGTCGCCGTGCCCGCCGCGCGCGGTCGAGGCGATCTGCTCCGCATCGAGCCCCGCCGCGTCTGCGAACGCGGCGGCGTGCACGCCCCACTCGTACTCGGCCCCGGCGAGGGCGCAGGTGCGGTCGATCACGATCTCGCGGACGCGCAACGGGAGCGAGCTGTGCGAGCCGAGGATGTAGGCCCCGAGCGGGCGCATGCGGGCCATCAGTGGCTCGTGTCGGGCCAGCGTGCGGAACAGCGCGAGCGGCTCGACAGCCGCGCCCGGAGGCATCCAGCGCGCGAGCTGGGCCTCCGTCTCCGGGTCGTAGGGAGGCTCGAGCGGGGCGATGCGGGGGACTGCGGCGGCTGCGCTCATTACACTCCGATCATCTTGCTTCGATTTTCACAGCGGACCCCGGAAGCGTATCGCTTCTCTTTCCGAAGCGGCGGGGGGTCGTCGTGAGCGCGCGCGGTCCCCGCCCCGGGCGGCCCGTCCGGGGCTCCGTCGGCGGTAGGCCGATCATGGCCCTGCTCGACCTGCTCGGGCGCCGCTGGGCGCTGCGGGTGCTGTGGGAGCTGCGCGAGGGGCCGCTGCAGTTCCGCGCCCTGCAGGCGCGCTGCGACGGGATGTCCTCGAGCGTGCTGAACGATCGTCTCGGCGAGCTGCGCTCGGCGGGGATCGTCGAGCTCGGCGAGGAGGGCTACGCGCTGAGCGAGGAGGGGGTCAGGCTGCTCGCCGGCCTCGAGCCGCTGCAGGCCTGGTCGGAGCGCTGGGCGGCGCGAGCGGTCACGCCTCGAGCATCAGCGTGACGGGTCCGTCGTTCACGAGCTCCACGGCCATCGCGGCGCCGAACACGCCGCGCTTCGCGCCGGCCAGCTCGCAGAAGCGCTCGTAGAGCGGCTCGGCCTCTGGGCCGGGGGCCGCGGCGACGAAGCTCGGGCGGTTGCCACGCCGCGCGTCCCCGTAGAGGGTGAACTGGCTCACGCACAGGATCTCGCGCTCGCCCAGGGCCTCGTTCATCTGGCCCTCGGCGTCGGCGAAGACTCGCAGCGCGCGGACCTTCGCGGCCAGCCGCTCTGCCTGCTCGGGGCCGTCCTCGCGCGAGACGCCGAGCAGCACCAGCAGCCCGGGCCCGATCGCGGAGACGACCTCGCCCTCGACGCTGACGCTCGCGCGGCTGACTCTCTGCACGAGGGCGCGCATCGCCGCCGAGTATGTCACACTTAAGTCAGTGCTTAAGTATTCGGATCCAGTCGACATGGTCTTCCACGCCCTCGGCGACCCGACGCGGCGGCAGATCGTCGACCAGCTGAGCCACGGGCCGGCTTCGGTCAGCGAGCTGGCGGCGCCGCTGCCGATGTCGCTGCCGGCCGTCGTCCAGCACCTGCGGGTGCTGCAGGACTGCGGGCTGGTGGAGTCCGAGAAGGTCGGTCGCGTGCGGACCTGCCGCGTGCGGCCCGTGACGATGCGGAAGGCCGAGCGCTGGATCGAGGAGCGGCGCACCGAGTGGGAGCGCCGCCTGGACCGGCTCGACGAGTACCTCGCCGAGCAGAGCGACAAGTGAGAGGACGGATGAGAGATGAGTGAGCGATCGACCGAGCACGCGACCTTCGTGATCGAGCGCGCCCTGGCGGCGGCGCCGCAGCGCGCCTTCGCCGCATGGGCCACTGTCGAGGCCAAGTCGAAGTGGTTCGGCCCGCCGAGCATGGACGGCTACGACTTCGAGTTCCGCCCCGGCGGACACGAGCGCTTCGTCGCGGACGTGCCCGACGGCGCGCGCTACCGCTACGACGCCCTCTACCACGACGTCGTCCCGGAGGAGCGGATCGTCTACACGTACGAGATGTACCGCGACGAGGACCGCATCTCGGTCTCGGTGGCGACGATCGAGTTCGCCGCGGGGGCCGACGGCGGGACGGCGATGACGGTGACCGAGCAGGGCGTCTATCTCGACGGCCACGACACCGCCGCGATCCGCGAGCACGGCACCCGGGAGCTGCTCGAGAAGCTGGCTAAGGTCGTGAGCGGATGAGCGCGACTGGCACGGAGGCGAGAGAGACCGAGATGAACGCCGACGGATCCTCGGCCGTCGTGGCATCCGACGCGCCCGAGCGCGACACGCGCTGGGCCGCGCTGTACGTGCTGTGCGCGGGGATGTTGATGATCGTGCTCGACGTGACGGTCGTCAACGTCGCGCTGCCCTCGATTCAGGAACAGCTGCACTTCTCGAGCGCGGCGCTGGCGTGGGTCGTCAACGCCTACCTGATCTCCTTCGGCGGGCTGCTGCTGCTGGCCGGGCGCCTCGGCGACCTGGCGGGGCGGCGCCGGATCTTCCTGGCGGGCATCGGGCTCTTCACGACCGCCTCGCTGCTGTGCGGCATCGCCGACAGCCAGGCGCTGCTCGTGATCGCCCGCTTCATCCAGGGCGTCGGCGGCGCGATGACCTCCGCGGTGATCCTGGGCATGATCGTGACGATGTTCCCCCAGCCGCGGGAGCAGGCGAAGGCGATCGGCGTCTACGCCTTCGTCGCCTCGGCGGGGGGAGCCGTCGGCCTCCTGGCCGGCGGCGTGATCACCCAGTCGATCGACTGGCACTGGATCTTCTTCGTCAACGTCCCGATCGGGGCGGCGACGGTGTGGCTGACCCGGCGGATGCTGCCCGACGACCCGGGGATCGGCCTGGCGGCGGGCGCGGACGTGCCCGGCGGCGCGCTGATCACGGCCTCGCTGATGGTCGGCGTCTACGCGATCGTCGGTCCGGCCGCCACGCACGGCTGGGGCGACGGCCGCACGCTCGGCCTCGGGGCCCTCAGTCTCGTTCTGCTGGCCGCGTTCGTGGCGCGCGAGGCGACCGCGTCGAACCCGCTCGTGCCGCTGCGGATCTTCCGCGTGCGCTCCGTCGTCGCGGCGAACGCGATCCAGATCCTGTCGGTTGCGGGAATGTTCGGGCTGTTCTTCCTCGGCGCGCTCTACCTGCGCCGGGTGCTCGGCTACGACGCGCTTCAGATCGGGCTCGCGTTCCTGCCGGTGACCGTCGCGATGGGGACCCTCTCGGTCCGCTACTCCGAGCGGATCGTGACCCGCTTCGGGCCGCGCGTGGCGCTGCTGACCGGGATGCCGCTGATCATGATCGGCCTCGCCCTGTTCGCACGGGCCGGCGTCCACGGCAGTTATCTGACCGACGTGTTCCCCTCGATGGCGCTGCTCGGGATCGGCGCCGGGATCGCCTTCCCGTCGCTGATGGCGGTCGCGATGTCGGGCGCCACGGGCGCTGACGCGGGGCTCGCCTCGGGGCTCGTCAACACGACCGCTCAGGTCGGCGGCGCGCTCGGGCTGGCCGTGCTCGCGACGCTCTCGGCGTCGCACACGAGCGCGCTGCGGGGCCGCGGCGTCTCGCAGGCGGCCGCGCTGACCGGCGGCTACCACCTCGCCTTCTGGATCGCGGCGGCGCTGGTCGGCTGCGCGATCGCGGTCGTGCTCGCGGCGCTGCCGCGCTCGGCCGCGGGACCCGCGGCCGTGCCCGCGGCGCAGGGCGAAGGAGCCTCGGCGGGCTGACGGGCGGCGTCCGCGCCGGGCGCCCATGACTGAAGCGAAGCGGCGTGGCTGCCGAGAAGACCAGATGCGCCCCCTGCGGCGAGCCCGAACCGCGATCGGACGTCTCAGCCTGACCCGCCAGGTGGCGGTGCTGAGCCTGCTGCCGATGCTCGCCCTCGGCCTGATCCTCGCGCGCGTGCTGCAGAACCAGGTCGTCGACCGGACCCTCTCCGACGCGACGCGCTCGGCGCGGATCATCGCGTCCCTCGGCGTGCAGCCGAGGCTGAACCCGCAGAACCTCAGCCGCGGCCTGGCCTCCTCGGAGGTCGCGGCGCTGGACCGCGAGCTCGGAGCGCCGGCCGTCGGCCAGGATCTCGCGCGGATCAAGGTCTGGAACGGCCGGGACACCGTCGTCTACTCGACCGACCACTCGCTGATCGGGCGCACGCTCACGCCGAGCGACGATCTCGAGGCGGCGCTGGCTGGGCATCCGCAGAAGGCGCAGCTCGTGGATCCCAGCAAGGGCAGCGAGACGGCCAGCGAGGTGGGCCTCGGCAAGCTGATCGAGGTGTACGTGCCGCTGCGCTTCGCTGCCTCGGGCCGTCCCGCGGGCGCGTTCGAGATCTATCTGAGCTACCAGCCGGTGGCGGCCGCGGTGGCTCGCGACAAGCGCACGATCGCGCTGCTCGTCGCGATCGGCCTGGCGTTGCTGTGGGCGGTCCTCTATCGGATCGTGGCGCGCGCATCGCGGCGGCTCAGGCGCCAGGCCGCTGAGAACTACGAGCTCGCCCGTCACGACCAGCTCACCGGGCTGCCCAACCGGACGCTCTTCACCGAAGAGGTGGCGCGCGCGGCGCGCCGCGCAAGCAGCCGCGGCGACGCCGTCGCGGTCCTGCTGCTCGACCTCGAGCGCTTCAGCGCGATCAACAACACGCTCGGCGACTTCAGCGGCGACGCCGTGCTGCGCGAGGTCGCTCGGCGGCTGCGCGAGGGCTTTCCGGGCACGATCGCCGCCCGCGTCGGGGGCGATGAGTACGCGGTGCTGCAGCCCGAGGGCGCCAGCACCGCGGCCGCCGTGACGCTCGCCGAGCGCCTGCTGGCGGCTCTCGAGGCCCCCGTCGAGCTCGACACCGTGACGCTCGACGTCGAGGCGAGCGTCGGCCTGGCGGTGCTCGGCGAGCACGCCGAGGATCCCGGCGTGCTGATCCGCCGCGCGGACCTCGCGCTCGCCCACGCGCGCTCGCACGGGAGCCGCGTCGAGGTGTACTCGCCGCGCCTGGAGCGGGCCGACGCGCCCCGACTGCGCCTGCTGGGCCAGGTCCGCGGCGCCCTCGCGGCGGGCGAGTTCGTCCTCCACTACCAGCCGAAGGTCGATCTGCAGGACCGGCGCATCACCGGCGTCGAGGCGCTCGTCCGCTGGAACCACCCCGAGCTCGGGCTGCTCGGACCGGACCGCTTCATCGAGCTGATCGAGCAGACCTCGCTGATCGGGCCGCTGACCGACGAGGTGATCCAGCAGGCCCTCCGTCAGATCGTCGCCTGGCGCCGGCGCGGCATCGCGCTCGAGGTCGCCGTCAACCTCTCGGCGCGGAACCTCCTCGACGCGGGGCTCCCCGAGCGGGTCGGGTCGCTGCTGCGCGAGCACGGGGTCCCCGCCCCGCAGCTCGTCGTCGAGGTCACCGAGAGCGCCGCGATGTCCGACCCCGACCGCGCGGTGCGCGTGCTCGAGGCGCTGCGGCGGCTGGGGGTGGGTGTCGCGATCGACGACTTCGGAACCGGCAACGCCTCGTTCGAGTACCTCGCCGACCTGCCCGCGAGCGAGCTGAAGATCGACCGCAGCTTCGTGACCGAGATCGCCGAGAACGACCGCGACCGCGCGATCGTCCGCTCGACGATCGACCTCGCGCGGAACCTGGGCCTGACGGTCGTCGCCGAGGGGATCGAGACCGAGGAGGCGCTCGAGTGCCTCGTCGCCGAGGGTTGCCGTCTCGGCCAGGGCTTCCTGTTCTCCAGGCCGCGCACGGCCGAGGAGCTGACGCCGATGCTCGCAGCCGCGTTCGGGCTCGGCGGCGCCGAGCTGCGCTCCTGCAGCAGCGCCGTGTTCGGGACCGTCGAAACGCGCAGCGGATCTTCCCGCACGGCCGGCGCAGTCGGATAGTCTGACTCGCGAGTCACAACCGAAAGGGGGGACGATGGCTCGGAAGTACGTCGACTGTCGCGAGATGCCCAGCGAAAGCGGGTGCGACCTGACGATCAGCGGAAGCGAGAAGCACGTGCTCGACGCGGCCGTGATCCACGCGGTCACGGCGCACGGGCACGAGGACAGCCCGGAGCTGCGCGAGCAACTGCGCGGAGCGCTCAAAGAGGAGCCGGAGGGAGTTCACGCCTGACGCGTCAGGCGGCGACTGCGAGGTCTGCGCCGGTGTTGCTCTCCGGCGTCCCGGCGCGGGCCTCGATCAGCCGGTGCGAGCCGTCGTCGAGGACGAGCACGCCGCCCCAGCGCAGCCACGCCGCGCCTCGTTCGGGGCCGCTCAGGACGGCGGCCTTGGCGTGGATCTCTGCCAGGGCCGCTGTCGGTGCGAGCGCCGTCGCCTGCACGACGCCCGTGTAGGCGGCGCGCCCGGACGCCGGGTCGAGCAGGTGATGGGCGGGCCGTCCGTCGGCGCCGAGCCATGCGCGCCGGCCGATCCCGCTCGTCGCGACGCCGCCGCGGTCGAGCTCGAAGACGTGGAGGACGCTCCGGTCGAACGGGCTCTGGACCTCGACGGGGCGAAGCAGCCCCGCGGCGCCCCCGAGCGCGAGGTCGCCGCCGCAGTCCACGGCGAAGCTCTCGTGCTCGCACAGCGACTCCGCGACCAGATCCGCGAACAGGCCCTTCGCGAGGCCGCCGCTGTCCAGAGCGACGCCGGGCGGACGGGTGACGGTTCCGGCCCGGTGGTCGACGTGCAGGGAGCGCCACCGCGGGGCGGGCGCGGGTCCGGCGGGGCGCCGCTCCGCCGCGAGTCCGAGCGCGAGCCCCAGCGGCAGCGCCGGCGGAAGCCCGCCCGCGTAGCCCGAGGACTCGAGCTCGCCGAGCAGGGTCGCGTCGACGAGACCCCCGGTCAGCTCGGCGGCGTGGCGCGCCAGCGCCGCTAGATAGACGAGCAGCGGGCCCGCCGGGACGCGCTCGCGCGGGTCGGCGTTCAGGCGCGAGAGCTCGCTCCCCGGCAGGAAGCGGGAGAAGCGCTCGTGCCATTCGAGCAGCTGCTCGCGGGCCCCGCGGGCCGCCTCGGCGGCGTCGCGCCGGGGCAGGTCCCCTGCGACGATCACGCCGCAGGAGCCGCCGAAGCAGTCGAACCGCTCGATCGCCTCTGCCGCGCTCATGACTGGGAGGTCGTGACCGACGACGGGGCGCTCGATTCCTGGGAGCCTTCTTCGCTCGTCGATTCTTCGCTCGTCGAGCCTGATTCCGAGGCGCTCGAGCTGGATTCGACGGAGCCGCTCGCCTTGCGGCGGGCTTCGGCGCGCTTCTTGGCGGAGGCCGATTCGCCCGAGCCGGTGGAGGAGCTCGTGCTTGCGCTCAGCGTCGCTGCCGCGCGCCGTTTCGCGGCCGCGTCGAGGGCCGGGTCGTGGCCGGCGGCCAGCTGCACGTAGACGCCGAGGAAGGCGGCGACGAACAGCGCGGCCGTGGCGGCGGCGACCGAGCGGCGGATCTTGCGCGCGCGCCCGCGCATCGCCTCCAGGCGGCCTCGCGCGACGGCCTGGGCGCGCCGCTTCTTCTGCTCGGGCGAGGGTGGGGTCCCTCCGCCGGTGTGGGGGTCTGTCGGGGGCATCTTCACTCCGTTCTCGGGATCGGCCGCGCCGGGGGCGCGGATGGCTTGCGGGAGCTGAGCAGGCGGGTCGCCAGCAACGCCAGGGCGGGGACGGCGACGATCGCGGTCATCGCGAGGTACCACGTCTGGCCCGCGTCGGTCCCCTCGCCGAGGCTGTGGGCGAGGCCGAGCACCCACGCGAGCGCGGTGAAGCGGTGCAGCATGCGCCAGCGCTGGGCGCCGATACTCGTGCGGGCGTAGTAGGACAGGCCGAGCAGCGCCAGCGCCCAGAAGGCGACGATGCCGGTCGTCGTCCAGAACGTCTTGTAGGAGGAGGCGAGCGGGAGCGAGACGTCGGCGAGGCTCAGCTTCAGGAAGCCGTCGCCGACCAGCGTCAGCCCGTGGACGGCGATCGCCGCGAGGGTCGCAAGCGAGAGCGCCTCGTGGGCGACCCGCAGGTCGGTCCCGCGCACCTTGCGCACACGTCCGCCCATCAGCAGGCCGGCGCTCACGCTCACGCTTGAGAGGATCAGCGCGACGATGCCGGCGGCGCGGCTCGCCAGCCACCAGAGGTGGGGGCCCGCGTCGGTGGCGATCACTGCGACCTGGCCGTTGCTCATGGGAGGATCAAAGCGGCCGATCCTGGGAGCCTGCTGGGGCCGCCCTGAGGGCTGGCCGAGGTTCAGGCGATGAGCCCCCTAAGGCTTCGGGTCCTGCGCGTCGCCCGGCTTCGCCGCGGGCAGCGTGACGACGAACTCGGCGCCCCCGCCGGGGGTTTCGCCGACGACGATCCGCCCGTGGTGGGCTCCCACCATGCCGTGGACGATCGCAAGGCCGAGGCCCGCTCCGGCCTTGCCGCGCTCGCGCCCGCCCTCCTGTCGCCAGAAGCGCTCGAACAGGCGCTCGCGGCCCTCGGGCGGGATCCCGGGTCCGTGGTCGCGGACCGTCAGGGTGACCTCCCGGGGGGCGCCGTGGACGAGCACCTCGACGGGGGACCCCGCCGGCGTGTGCACGAGCGCGTTGCCGAGCAGGTTCGTCAGCACCTGGCGCAGCTGCCCGGCGTCCCCGGAGACCACGGCCGGGCCGTCTGCCCGCAGCTCGATCTCGCGCTCGGGCGCCCGCGCCCTGGCGTCCTGAACGGCGTCGCGGGAGAGCTCCGCGAGGTCGACGGGCGCGCTCTCGCGGTCGGGCTCCTCGTCGAGGCGCGCGAGCGTCAGCAGGTCCTCGACGAGCACGCCCATCCGCGCCGACTCTTCCTCGATCCTGCGCATCGCCGTGGCGGTGCCCTCGGCGTCGCGGGTCGCCCCCATACGGAATAGCTCGGCGTAGCCGCGGATCGAGGCCAGCGGCGTGCGCAGCTCGTGCGAGGCGTCCGCCAGGAACTGGCGCAGGCGCTCTTCGCTCGCGCTGCGCGCGGTGAACGCCTGCTCGAGGCGCTCGAGCATCGCGTTGAGCGCCAGCCCGAGGCGGCCGACCTCGGTCTTCGACGTGGCCGGGCTGACCCGTCGCGAGAGATCGCCCGCCGCGATCTGCCCGGCCGTCACCTCGATCCGGCTGAGCGGCCGCAGACCGAGTCGCACGACGAAGAACGCCGTCAGGCCGAGCGCGAGCAGGACCCCGCCGATCACGAGGCCCTCGACGAGCAGCAGCCGGTTCAGCGTCGAGTCGACTTCGCTCAGCGGCACCGCCGCGACCGTGATCCCGCTGTCCTCGGGGTCGCGGTGGGCGTAGACGCGGTAGCGCAGCCCGCTGGAGCCGGTCGAGCCGACCGTCAGGAGGGTTTCGAGCGGCAGGCTGGCGGGGATCTTCGGCGGCGGCGGGATCGTTTCGCTCGGGCTGTAGCTGATCTGCCGCGAGCCGAGGACCTTGCCCGAGGCTTCGCGGCGCTGGCCGTAGGTGCCGGGAGGGAGGCTGACCCGCGGACGTCCTGCGCCAGGTCCGCCTCCGCCGAGGCCGCCGTCGCCGCGACCCGGGCCGAAGCCCGCGCCGCCCGGCACCTGGCCGCCGGGGAAGCCCGCCGGTTTGAAGCCCGCCGCGTCGAGCACCTGCGAGAGGGCGTCGACGGCCGACTTGGCCTGCTGGTCGACGCGCGACTGCAGGAACGAGTGCTGCTCGGCGTAGACGACGACGCCGACGGCGACCATGCCGATCGCCGCCAGCACGAGCACGCTCGCGAGCACGCGCGCGCGCAGCGAGGCCATCACGGTGCCGGCTCCGAAGCCCCGGCCGGCCCCCCGGCGGACATCGCTACCGGCGCGGCGCCTGCAGGCCGTAGCCGACGCCCCGCACGGTGCGGATCAGCGACGGGCCGTGGGCGTCGAGCTTCTTTCGCAGGTAGCTGACGTAGGTCTCCAGCACGCGGCCGTCGCCCCCGAAGTCGTAGTCCCAGACATGGTCGAGCAGCTGCGCGCGGGTCATCACGCGGCGCGGGTTGAGCATCAGGTAGCGAAGCAGCCGGAACTCGGTCGCGGTCAGCTCGATCGGCTCGCCCGCGCGGAGCACCTCGTGGGACTCCTCGTCCAGCTCCAGGTCCGCGAAGACGAGCCGGCCGGAGTCGGCGGCTGCCTTCCCGGTGCGGCGCAGGATCGTGCGGATCCGGGCGACGAGCTCCTCGAGGCTGAAGGGCTTGGTCATGTAGTCGTCGCCGCCCCCGCTCAGGCCGCGGACCTTGTCCTCGGTGGAGTCGCGCGCGGTCAGGAAGATGATCGGCACCCCGGCCCGCTGCGCTCCGAGGCGGTTCGCGACCTCGAAGCCCTCGATGTCTCCCAGCATCACGTCGAGGACCATCAGGTGGGGTTTGAAGCGCGTCACCGCGGCGATCGCCTCCTGGCCGCTCGAGGCCGTCTCGACCTCGAAGCCCTGGAAGCGGAGCGCCATCGAGACGACCTCGACGATGTTCGGCTCGTCGTCGACGACGAGGATCCTGCTGCCGGTGCCGGTGCCGGTCTCGGTCCCTGCGTTCTGGTCAGGGTCTGTCACGGTGCTCCTCGTTGGCTGTGCTGTGATCATCGCCACAGCCTCGCCCCCCGCGGTGGGTGAAGCCTGAGCGGAAGCTTAGAGTCTGCTGGGAGACGCGTCTCCCTCTCCCTCGGCCACGTAGCGCGAGAGCCCGGCCCGGATGTCCGCCGGCCACGGGACCGCCCGGATCGTCTCCTTCGCGGTCGGCGCCGTCACACAGACGTGGCGGAGCTGCATCGCCACGAGCAGCTCCCCGTCGCGCACCGCGTCGATCTCGGTCGTCAACGAGGTCTCGCCGAGCCTCACGACGCGGGCGGTCAGTGCGAGCACGTCGTCGAAGCGCGCCGGGGCGCGGAAGTCGAGCTCCGCGTGCGCGACGACGGCGTCGATGCCGCGCTCGACGAGGCCCTGCCAGGGCCCGACGGCCTCGCGCCACAGCTCGGTGAAGGCGACGTCGAAGTAGGACAGGTAGTTGGCGTTGAAGACGATCCCCTGCGGATCGCACTCGCCGTAGCGGACCCGCAGCTCGTGGACGAACGGCGCGGCCACCGCTCAGCCTTCCCGGTCGGGAACGGTGTGTTCGACGATCTCGCCCATCAGCTCACGCAGGTCGCGGTTGGCCTCGAAGACCATCTGCTGGCGGTGCGCTCCGTTGCCGGCCCGCAGCAGGTCCTCGATGCCCTCCTCGAGCTGCTCGGCGCAGCCGAGCTCGCGGGCGTGGGGGAGGAGCGTCTCCAGAAGCTCCTCGGTGAGCTCCCGCACCCCGCGTGTGGAGCCGCCCGCGGGGTCGAGCAGCTCCGCCTCCAGGCCGTGTCGCGCCGCCAGCCAGCGGTTCTCGTCGAGCACCTCCCACGACGGGTCGGCCATCGCCGCGCCTTCCGCGAACGCCTCCGTCAGGTGCTTGACCAGCGAGAGCACGAGCGCGGCCAGCGCGAGCGTGTGCTCGACGCGCGTCTGGGAGTCCATCGCGCGGATCTCGATCGTGCCGAGGCGCGGGTGGGGGCGGACGTCGTACCAGAGGTAGGTGTAGTCCTCGATGATCCCGCCCGCGACGAGGAAGTCGACCCGCGCGGAGAAGTCCTCCCAGCTCGCGAACCGCGGCGGCAGGCCGACGCGGGGGAAGGCGCGGAAGATCGGCACCCGGCTCGACATCAGCCCCGTCGGCTGGCCCCGCCACAGGGGCGAGTTGGCCGCCAGCGCGATCAGCAGCGGAATGTGGGGGCGCAGGTTGTTGGCGACGTGGATCGTCTCCTCGGGGCCGCCCATCCCGACGTGGACGTGCATCCCGAACACGAGCTCCTGGCGCGCGACGAAGCCGAGCGAGCGGATCAGCCCGCGGTAGCGGTCGTCGCTGACCACGCGCTGGTCCTCCCAGCGCGCGAACGGGTGGGTCCCGGAGGCGCCGATCCGCAGGTTCGCCGCGGCCGCCCGTTCGGCGGTGAGCGTGCGCAGCGCGATCAGCTCCGCGCCCGCCTCGGCGACGCCCGCGCAGGGCGAGGTCGAGATCTCGAGCACCGACTCGAGCAGCTCTGGCTTGATCTGGCCGGCCGGCGGGTCCTCGCCGAGGATCCGGTCGATCGCGCTCGCGAGGTCCAGCGACCCGGCGTCGAGGATCATCAGCTCCTCCTCGATCCCCACGGTATAGCGGGGACCGTCGAACCGGTGCTCCATGTCCGCCACCCTACCCGCCGTCCAAGCGCGGGCAACGCCTGCCGCTCAACCGTCGTGCTGGACCCGGTTCCACTCCACCCAGCCCCAGCCCTCGCGCCCGTCGGGCGTGCGGGCGCGGCACATCGCCCGTGGGAACAGGGACAGGCGCCCGTCGGGGGCCTCCAGGCGGAGCGCCCCGAACGCGACCGGCTCGATCTCCAGATCGAGCGGCTCGGGGCCGGAGACGATCCGCTCGCCTGTGGTCAGGCCGTTGGCGGCGACGACCGGTTCGGTCGTGACGTTGTCGATCTCCACGAGCTCGCCGCCGCGCTGGACGTAGCCGACGCCGTAGCCGGGCATCTGCGGCAGGCCGACCGCGTGGGTGTGGGTCCCGTCGGAGAGGTGCAGCGCGCTCCACATCCAGTCGACCGCCCACCAGTCGCGAGACCCCCACGAGTGGTCGCGCTGGCCGGGGCCCGCGAACTCGATGCGCTCGTCGCCCAGGACGATCGTGCCGGTCACCCGGCACGGGATCTCATAGCGCGTGGACTGCCGCCAGGCGTAGGGGATGCCGTCGGTCTGGAAGCTCAGCTCGAGCGAGACCTCGATCGGCTCGCCCGCCTCGCCCCGCAGGGGCGCGGATTCGTCGGTGTGCGCCTGGGCGGTGCCCCGTGCGCGCACCTCGAAGCGCTCCAGCGGCTCGACGCAGCTCTGACTCGCGCGCAGGCCGGGCGTCTCGATCGTCTGCTCCTCGTCGCCCGCGTCCGGGAGCGGCGCGGCGGCGTCGACGAGCATCACCGACGGGCGCCCGGGGCCGCACACGCACGCCGTGTAGAGGGCGACCCCCTGGTTGGGCAGGCGGCCGAGCCGCACGTAGACGCCGAGCGTCCCGTCGTCGCTGACCGCGTCGAAGTACCAGCTCTCGTTCCACAGCGCCTCCGGCCCCGGCTCGTGGCGGCCCTCGTCGCTCTGCTCGGGACGCAGCGCGGGCAGCCGTCCGCTGCGCGGCTCGGGCAGCAGCTCGACCGCCTCGAGGTCGATCGCCTGCTGGGCGTTGCGGGCGAACCAGCTCATGAACATCTCATCGCCCCGCTCGGTGCGTACGACGACCATCGAGGCGGCGATCGTCATCAGCAGCCCGTGGAAGCAGAGCCTGCGGTACTCCTCCCAGCACTGCTCGAGGGAGAGCCCCCGCACGCCGAGCCCGGTGAGCGCCTCGTGATAGGTCGCGAGCAGCTCGCGCTCGCCCGCGCGGCGCGTCTCGGCGTCCAGGCAGCCGCCGATGAAGTAGGAGGCGTCGAGCAGCGCCGGCCCCCAGCTGACCGTTTGCCAGTCCACGACGACGGCGCGCTCCTCGGCGAACAGCAGGTTGTCCAGGCGGTAGTCGCCGTGGACGAGGCCGAGCGGGGGGCGCCGGTCGGCGGCCCACGCGTCGAGGCTCGCGACGAAGCGCCGGCAGAGCTCGGCGTGCTCGTCTGAGATCTGCGGCCCGTAGCGCTCGAGGAACCCGGGCAGCAGCTGCGTGAGCAGTCCCTGATCGAGCGGATTGGGCTGGTTGAGGAACTCGGCCGTGCCGACCGTCACCTCGCCGAGCACGGGCGCGTGGACGAGGGCGAGCGTCTCCATCGCGATCCGCGCCTGCGCGAGTCCGCAGCCGGCGATCTGGTCGCCCTGGACGGCCCCGGCGATGTCGCCGAGGACGAGCGTGAACCAGCCGTCGGCAGCGTCGTACTCGGCGAGCAGACAGGGCGCGAGCGGCCCGCCGATCCGCGGCGCGAGCTCCCGGTAGAAGGCGATCTCGCGGTGGTAGGCGCCCATCCCGACGCCCGTCGCGCGGCTCATCGGATCGTCGGAGGCGAGCTTCACGACGAGCGTCGCCGCCGACCCGTCGGGGTCGAGGTAGCGGACGCGGTGGTTCTGGCTCATCTGGCCCGTCCCGATCCGCTCGCTGCCGAGCAGCTCGTGACCCGTCGCGCCGAGCACCGCGTCGAGCCACGCGCTCGAGATCTCTCCGGGACCTCGGATCAGGCTGCTCACGGGCACGGCGGCGATTCTCTCCGCACGGGAGCCGCCACGTCAATGCACCTCGTAGCGGACCGGCACCGCGCGCTCGCCGGCCTTCGGCGGGCGGTGGTACTTCCGACGCTGGCGGGGCGGCAGCTTCACGTTGTCCGGCGCCGGCATCTGCTCGTACGGGACGAGCGAGAGCAGGTGGCCGATCAGGTTCAGCCGCGCGCTCCGCTTGTCGTCGCCCTCGACCACGTACCAGGGGCTGTGGTCGGTGTCGGTGCGCGCGAACATGCGGTCCTTGGCCTCGGCGTAGTCGACCCAGCGCGCACGCGACTGCAGGTCGACCGGGCTGAACTTCCAGCGCTTGCGGGGATCTGTGAGCCGTTTCTCGAAGCGGCGCTCCTGCTCCTCGTCGCTGACCGACAGCCAGTACTTGATCAGCTGGATCTCTTCGTTCTGAAGCGACTGCTCGAACTGCGGGCAGAAGCGCAGGAACTCCTCGTACTCCGCCTGCGAGCAGAAGCCCATCACGCGCTCGACGCCGGCGCGGTTGTACCAGCTGCGGTTGAACAGGACGATCTCTCCCGCCGCCGGCAGATGCTGGGCGTAGCGCGCGAAGTACCACTGGGTGCGCTCGCGCTCGTCGGGGGAGGGGAGCGCGGCCACGCGGCACGTGCGGGGGTTCAGGTAGGCGGTGATGCGCTTGATCACGCCGTCCTTGCCGGCGGTGTCGCGGCCCTCGAAGACGACGACCAGCCGCCGCCCCCGCGCGACGATCCACTCCTGCATGTAGACGAGCTCGGTCTGCAGGCGCAGCAGCTCCTTCTCGTAGTCACTGCGGTCGAGACGCTCGGGCTTGGTCACGCCCTGATCTTCGCTCAAAGCCCGAAGCCGTGCCGCGCCGCGTAGGATGGCCTGGTGGCAGAGCAGCCGGACCCGCAGGGGGCCTCGCGCAGCGACGCGCATCCGCCGATGCCACGCGACAAGCGTGGCTGGCAGGTCGCGCCCGCGCCCGACGGGCGCGGCATGCCCGAGCAGCCAGGGCAGAAGCCGCCGCACCGGCGTCCGGGCTTCCTCTGGTTCGTGCTCGCGCTGATCGCGCTGAACTGGATCTCGGTGCTCGTGTTCCAGCCGAGCAGCGGCGAACAGCGCGTGACGGTGCCGTTCAGCCCGTTCTTTCTGGAACAGGTCAAGGCCGGGACGGTGCGCGCGATCTCCTCCAAGGGCGACTCCGTGGAGGGGACCTTCAGGCAGAAGCTCACCTATCCGCCGAAGAGCAAGAAGGCGAAGCCCACGAAGCTGTTCGCCACGCAGGTGCCGAGCTTCTGGAACGGCAGCCAGCTCTCGGCGCTGCTGCAGGAAAAGGGCGTCGAGATCAACGCCAAGTCGACGACCTCGAGCACCTCGCTGCTGGCCGAGCTGCTGCTCGGCTTCGGCCCGACGCTGCTGATCGTCGGCCTGTTCATCCTGCTCGCGCGGCGCGCCGCGGCGGGCGCCGGCGGGATGGGGGCGCTCGGCTCCTTCGGACGCTCGCGGGCGCGCCGGATCGATCCCGAGACGATCCGCGTCACGTTCGCGGACGTCGCCGGGATCGACGAGGCGAAGTCGGAACTGTCGGAGATCGTCGACTTCCTGCGAAACCCGGACCGCTACGGGCGTCTCGGCGGGCGCATGCCCCACGGCGTGCTCCTGTCCGGCGCGCCCGGAACGGGCAAGACGCTGCTCGCGCGGGCCGTCGCCGGGGAGGCCCACGCGGCCTTCTTCTCGATCTCCGCCTCGGAGTTCATCGAGGCGATCGTCGGCGTCGGCGCCTCGCGCGTTCGCGACCTGTTCGCGAAGGCCAAGGAGGCAGCGCCGAGCATTATCTTCATCGACGAGCTCGACGCGATCGGACGCTCCCGCCAGGGCTCGGCGTCGATCACCGGCGCCAACGACGAGCGCGAGCAGACGCTCGATCAGATCCTGACCGAGATCGACGGCTTCGAGTCCTCGCAGGCGGTGGTCGTGCTAGCCGCGACCAACCGCCCCGACATCCTCGACCCGGCGCTGCTGCGGGCCGGGCGCTTCGACCGGCGTGTGACCGTTCAGGCGCCCGACCGCCCCGGACGGGTCGAGATCCTGAAGGTCCACACGCGCTCGATCCCGCTCGCCGACTCCGTCGACCTCGACCGCATCGCCGCTAGCACCCCCGGCATGGTCGGCGCGGATCTCGCCAACCTCGCCAACGAGGCCGCGCTGCTGGCCGCCCGGCGCGGGCACGAGAAGGTCGAGATGTCCGACTTCACAGACTCGCTGGAGAAGATCCTGCTCGGGGCGCCGCGCGGCATCCTGCTGTCCGCCGCCGACCGCGAGCGGACCGCCTACCACGAGTCCGGGCACGCCCTCGTGGGCATGCTGACGCCGGACGCCGACCCCGTCCGAAAGGTCTCGATCATCCCGCGCGGGATGGCGCTCGGGGTCACCCTCTCGACCCCCGACAGCGACCGCGTCTCCTACAGCCTGCAGGAGCTCGACGCCCAGATCCGCGTCGCGCTCGGCGGGCGCGTCGCGGAGGAAGTCGTCTACGGGTCGATCACGACCGGCGCGGAGTCCGACATCCAGCAGCTCACCCAGATCGCGCGCCACATGGTCGGCCGGTGGGGGATGAGCGAGGCGGTCGGCCCGGTCGCGGTCCTGCCCGCCGACGGCCAGGGCCCGTTCCTTCCCGGCGTGAGCGAGACCTCCCAGCACACCCAGGAGCTCGTCGACTCCGAGACGCAGCGGATCGTCGCCGGCGCGCACGCCGAGGTGACGCGCCTGCTCGGCGAGAACCGCGACCGGCTCGAGCGCCTCGCCCGCGCGCTGCTCGCGGCCGAGACGCTCGACGCCCCCGAGGCCTACGCCGCGGCGGGCGTGCCGATGCGGGCTGTCGAGACCGAGGCGGAGCAGCAGAAGACCGCTGCCTTGGCTTCGGGGCAGCAGGCCCCGAGCGCCGCCTGAGCCGGGCGGCACGTCCGTCCGGTATCTTCGGCCGGGGGAAACGGCCGCGAGAGGGAGGGCTTTCAGATGTACGACTACGTGATCGTCGGAGCGGGATCGGCGGGCTGCGTGCTGGCCGCCAGGCTGAGCGAGGACCCCGACGTGAAGGTGCTGCTGCTCGAGTCGGGCCCCCCGGACACGAAGGAGAACATCCACGTCCCGCTCGGCTACCTCCAGCTCGGCGCCACCGACGTCGACTGGGACTACCACTCCGCGCCCGAGGCGCACTGCGACGGGCGCCGCATCACCCTTCCCCGCGGCCGCGTGCTCGGCGGATCCTCCTCGATCAACGCGATGGTCTACATCCGCGGCAACGCCCTCGACTACGACGAATGGGGCGTGCCCGGGTGGGCGTGGGCCGATCTGCTGCCGTACTTCGTGAAGTCCGAGGACAACGAGCGCGGCGCCTCCGAGCTGCACGGCGCGGGCGGCCCGCTGGCGGTCTCCGAGAGCCGCTCCAAGAACCGCATCGCGGCGGCGTTCGTGGACGCGGGCGAGCAGGCCGGGCTGGCGCGCAACCCCGACTTCAACGGCCCCGAGCAGGACGGGGTGGGGATCTACCAGGTGACCCAACGCGGCGGCATGCGCGCGAGCACGGCCGTCTGCTACCTGCACCCCGCGATGGAGCGGCCCAACCTGACGGTGCTGCCCCACACCCACGCCGAACGGCTGATCTTCGACGGGACCCGCGCGGTCGGCGTCGTCGCCTCGCGCCTCGGCGAGGCCCAGGAGCACCGCGCCGAGCGCGAGGTGATCCTCTGCGGCGGCGCCTACAACTCGCCGCAGCTGCTGATGCTCTCCGGCGTCGGCCCGGCCGAGCACCTGCAGATGCGCGAGATCGAGGTGCTGCTCGACCAGCCCGCGGTCGGCGAGAACCTCTCCGACCACCCCGCGACCCAGCTCGTCTGGACGACCCCCGAGCCGGAGAGCCTGCTGCTGGCTCTCGAGCCCGAGGCGCTGGCGGAGTTCGAAGCGACCCAGACCGGCCCGTTCACGTCGAACCTCGCCGAGTCGGGCGGCTTCGCCCGCGTCGAGGCGGGCGCCCCGGCGCCCGACATCCAGTTCCACGTCGCCCCCGTCCACATCGTCGAGGAGGGGATGCGGGACCCGGAGGCGCACGGCGTGTGGGTGTCCCCGTGCCTGCTGACCCAGCACAGCCGCGGCAACGTGCGGCTCGCCTCGGCCGACCCGACGGCGAAGCCGATCATCCACAACGACTTCTACGCGAGCGGCAACGACATGGAGCGGATGATCGCGGGCCTGCGCCTGGCGCTCGACGTCTGCGCGCAGCCGGCGATGCGGCCCTACGCGGCCGAGCCCTTCAACGTTCCCGACGGGGACAGCGACGAGGCGATCCGCGCGCACGCGGCGCGCACCACGTTCGCCGTCTACCACCCGGTCGGCACTTGCCGGATGGGGACCGACGCGGAGGCTGTGGTCGACGCCGAGCTGCGCGTGAACGGCCTGCAGGGTCTGCGCGTGGTCGACGCCTCGGTGATGCCGAAGGTCCCCCGCGGCAACACGAACGCGCCGACGATCGCCTTGGCCGAGCGGGCCGCCGACCTGATCAGGCACGGCCGGGCCGTGGCCGAGCCCGCCGCTACGGCCGGCGCGGCGGCCTGAGCTAGCGCGCCGCCGCGGGGGGCCCGGGCGAACTGTGGCGGAGCCCGCCGCTGCAGCGGGCGCGGCGGCCTGAGCCCGAGCCTCGCCGCGGGGTTCATTCGACCGCTCCCGAGCTGGCGCCCGAAAGCACGCCTCGGAAGGAGCCAGAAGTACGCGGATTCGACTGACTCGCACGCGACCGCGAGGCGGTTTGACATCTCCAGCACATAGGCTTCACAGATGACCGCGATGCGCAAGCTCTCAGATCGCCTCTCGGAGCTCGCCGATCTGAAAGCGCTGCAGACGCTCGCGGGGTGGGACCAGCTCGTGATGATGCCCCCCGGCGGCGCCGCCGGACGCGTCCATCAGGCCGGCACGCTGGCGCGGATCCTCCACGATCACGCGACCGCCCCTGAGATCGGCGAGCTGCTCGCGGAGCTCGAGGTCGGCGAGCTGCCGGAGCTCGAGCGCGACGTCGTCAGGCTCGCCCGCCGCGACTGGGAGCGGGCGCGGCGCGTCCCGACCGATCTCGCCGCCGAGCTCTCCAAGGCGCACGCCGACGGCCAGGAGAGCTGGCAGGCCGCGCGGGCCGCCGACGACTTCGCCGCGTTCGCGCCAGCGCTCGAGCGGAACATCGAGCTGGCCCGCGCCTACGGCCGCTGCCTTGACGAGGAAGGGCGCGGCGTCTACCAGTCGCTGATCGACGACTTCGACTTCGGCCTGCGCACGGACGAGCTGCGCCGGCTCTTCTCCGAGCTCGGCTCGCGGCTGACACCGCTCGTCGAGGAGGCGAGCGCACGCGCGGCGATCGAGAAGCCGGCGGTCCCGCGCGAGGTCCAGCAGCGCGCGGTCGAGACGATCATGGCGCGGGTCGGCGTTGACGGCGAGAGCTGGCGGCTGGACACCTCCGCTCACCCGTTCTCCGCCTCGATGGCGCGCACCGACCAGCGCATGACGACCCGCTACGAGGACGGCGGCATCGAGTCGCTGCTGAGCTCGCTGCACGAGTTCGGCCACGCTCTCTACGAGCTGCAGATCGACCCGGCGCTCGACCGCACGAACCTCGGCGCCGGCACCTCGATGTCGATCCACGAGTCGCAGAGCAAGCTGTGGGAGAACCACGTCGCGCGCCACCCGGCGTTCGCGACGGTGCTCGTCGAGGGGCTCGGCGCGGCCGGCTTCGAGATCGGCGCGGGCGAGCTGCACGGCGCGCTCGTGGCGGTCGCGCCGTCGCTGATCAGGGTCTCGGCCGACCCGCTGACCTACCCGCTGCACATCGTGCTGCGCTTCGAGCTCGAGCTGGCGCTGATCGACGGCGACCTCGGCGTCGCCGATCTCCCCGCAGCCTGGCGCGACGGGGTCAAGCGCCTGCTCGGCCTGGACGTGCCCTCCGACGCGCTCGGGTGCCTGCAGGACGTGCACTGGAGCGAGGGGGCGTTCGGCTACTTCCCGAGCTACGCGATGGGCTGCCTGATCGCGGCCTCGATGTGGGAGGCGATGGAGCGCGAGATCGGGCCTCGCGCCGAGGATCTCGAGCGCGGCGAGGTCGAGCCGATCAAGCGGTGGTTGGGCGATCGCGTCCACCGCCACGGCCGCCGCCTGGACACGGTCCCGCTGGTCGAGCGTGCGACCGGGACGGGTCTGGAGGTCGAGTCCTTCCTGCGCTACGTGGCGCCGTTCGCGGCGGTCTGAGGCGCGCGGGCGCGGATCGCCGCCTGCGCCGCCGCGACGCGCGCGATCGGGACGCGGTATGGGGAGCAGGAGACGTAGTCGATCCCCGAGCCGTTGAGGAACTCGATCGAGTCGGGGTCTCCACCGTGCTCGCCGCAGACGCCGAGCGAGAGCTCCGGCTTCGTCTTGCGCCCGAGCCACGCACCCATCCTGATCAGCTGTCCCACGCCGGGCGTGTCGAGCGTCTCGAACGGCGAGCGGTCGAGGATCCTGACGTCGATGTAGCGGGCCAGCACCCGGCCCTCGATGTCGTCGCGGGAGAAGCCGAGGGTGGTCTGGGTGAGGTCGTTGGTGCCGAAGGAGAAGAAGTCGGCGTCGGTCGCGATCAGGTCGGCCTGCAGGCAGGCTCGGGGCAGCTCGATCATCGTCCCGATCTTCAGCCGTTCCGGTCCGTCGACGCCGACCTCCGAGGCGACCCGCTCGACCAATCCCCGCATCAGCTCGAGCTCGCGCTCGTAGGCAACGAGCGGCACCATCACCTCGACGTCGCTGTCCGGCACGCGCGCGGCGGCCGCGAACAGCGCCCGCACCTGCATCTCGTACAACGCCGGGAACAGCAGCCCGAGCCGCACGCCGCGGGTGCCGAGCATCGGGTTGGACTCCTGAAGCTGCTCGACGCGGCGGCGCTCGGGCGACCCCTCCGGGAGGCTCTCGGGGGGCGGTAGGAACTCGTGCAGCGGCGGGTCGAGCAGGCGGACGGTGATCGGGCGCCCGCCGAGCGCGTGGAGGATCTCCTCGAAGTCGGCTTCCTGCAGGGGCCGCAGGCGCGCGATCGCCGCCTCGCGGGCGGCGTCGCCGTCGGCCATGATCACGTCGGCCATCAGCGGCTGGCGCTCGCCGAGGAACATGTGCTCGGTCCTGCACAGCCCGATCCCTTCGGCGCCGAGCTCGATCGCCTTGCGGGCGTCGGTCGGCGTGTCGGCGTTGGCCCGCACGCCGAGCGTGCGCAGCTCGTCGCACCACGCGAGCACGGTCTGCAGGTGCTCGGAGACCTGGGGCTCGACGAGCGGGACGTCGTCGGTCGTGATCGTCCCGTGGCTGCCGTCGATCGCGATCCGGTCCCCGGGGCGCAGCGTCCGCTCGCCGATCCGCACGAGCCCCGCGGCGGAGTCGATCTCGACCTCGCTCGCGCCCGTCACCGCCGGTCGGCCCATGCCGCGCGCCACGAGCGCCGCGTGGCTGGCCTTCCCGCCCTCGCTCGTGAGGATGCCGCGGGCGGCGTGGAAGCCCGCGACGTCGTCGGCCTCCGTGAAGGACCGCACGAGGATCACCTCGCGCCCTTCCTCGCCGGCCCGCACGGCGTCCTGGGCGCTCAGCACGATCTCGCCCTTGGCGGCGCCGGGAGACGCCGCCACGCCGCGCGCGATCACCTCGAACGGCGCGGCCGGGTCGAAGGTCGGGTGCAGCAGCGCGTCGAGCGCCGACGGGTCGATCGTCTGGATCGCCCGCTCGCGGTCGAGCAGGCCCTCGGCGACCGCGTCGACGGCGAAGCGAACGGCCGCCTGAGCGGGGCGCTTGGCGTTGCGCGTCTGCAGCATGTAGAGCCGTTCCTCCTGAACGGTGAACTCGGTGTCCTGCATGTCGCCGTAGTGCTGCTCGAGCCTCGCGAGGATCTCGAGCAGCTGGGCGTGGACGGCGGGCAGCCAGTCGCGCAGCTCGGAGAGGTCGCGGGGCGTGCGCACGCCCGAGACGACGTCCTCGCCCTGGGCGTTGGACAGGAAGTCGCCGGAGGGCTCGGGCGCGCCCGTCACCTCGTCGCGCGAGAAGGCGACGCCGCTGCCGCTCGTCTCGCCCATGTTGCCGAACACCATCTGCTGGACGTTGACCGCGGTGCCCCACTCGTCGGGGATCGAGTTGATCCGCCGGTAGGCGATCGCGCGCTCGCCCTGCCAGGAGTCGAACACGGCGCGGATCGCGCCCCGCAGCTGCTCTCGGGGGTCGGACGGGAACTCGTAGAAGCTCTTGAAGCGGGCCGTCAGCTCGCGCAGCGCGGCCGCGTCCAGCTCGGTGTCGAGCGTCACGCCGCGCGCCGACTTGGCGGCCGCGATCGCCTCCTCGAAGCGCTCGCCGGCGATGCCCAGCACGACGTTCCCGTACATCTGCACGAAGCGCCGGTAGGAGTCCCAGGCGAAGCGCTCGTCGCCCGAGCGGGCGGCCAGCCCCTGCACCGTCTCGTCGTTCAGACCGAGGTTCAGGACGGTGTCGAGCATGCCCGGCATCGACTCGCGGGCGCCCGAGCGGACGGACACGAGCAGCGGGTCGGCGGCGTCGCCGAGGCGCCGCCCGGCCAGCGCCTCGAGCCGCCCGAGCGCCGCGGCGACCTCGTCCTCGAGCCCCTCGGGGAAGCTGCGCGCCTCCATGTAGGCCACGCACGCCTCGGTCGTGATCGTGAACCCCGCGGGGACCCGCTCGGGGCCGAGCACGCGGGTCATCTCGGCGACGTTCGCCCCCTTCCCGCCCAGCAGGTCGCGCAGCTCGCGCGAGCCTTCGGCAAAGTCGAGGACCCATCGCCGGGGCCGCCGGGCGGCGCCGTTGCCCGCGGGGCCGCCCGGAAGCGCTACGGGCTCGCCGGCCGCGGGTGCTGGTTGAGGATCCACTGCATGAGCCTATTCCCTGCGCAGGCCGTGTCCATGCGCGGCGTGCCGTCTGTAGGGTCCAGCTCCGACCGGGGCCGCACCCGCGGCCCGCACCGCCGAAGAGAAGGAGAACCCACCGCGATGCTCACCCTGACCGGCCTCGAGGAGGTCAAGGAGTACGTCGGCAAGGAGCTTGGGGTCAGCGACTGGCGCCTCGTCACCCAGGAGGACATCGACGAGTTCGCCCGGGTCACGGGCGACGACCAGTGGATCCACGTCGACGTCGAGCGCGCCAAGCAGACCCCGTTCGGCGGGACGATCGCGCATGGCTACTTCACGCTCTCGCTCGCGCCCCGCTTCTCCTACGACATGTTCTCCTTCGAGGGCTTCGCGTTCGGCCTGAACTACGGCCTGAACAAGGTCCGCTTCCCGTCGCCGCTGCCGGTCGGCGAGAAGGTCAGGATGCGCGCGAGGCTCGCGGCGGTCGACGAGATCCCCGGCGGCGCGCAGATCACGACCGAGCTGACGTTCGAGCGCGAGGGTGCCGAGAAGCCCGTCTGCGTCGCCGAGTCGCTCTCCAGGGTCTTCACCGGCTGAGGGGACCCCGCCGCTATTCGTAGGTGTAGCGGTCGCCTTCGGTGGCCGTGCTCTTGGCTTTGTTGGCCTGGGCGAGCACGTCGACCGTTCCGAGCGCTTTGCCGGCGGGCACGACGACGGTGCAGGTCGACGTGCTTTCGCAGACGACCGATTTCGACGCCCCTTTGCCGAACTTGATCTTCGTCAGGCCGGTTCCGGGAGCGAAGCCGGCGCCGGTGAGCGTCACGGTGTTGGCGCCCGCGAGGGGTCCGTTCGCCGGCGTCACAGAGAGGACGACCGGTGCGTACTTGAAGCGGTCCTTCGAGCTGGTCGCGCTCGTTCCGCCGGTGGTCGTGACGGTCACGTCGAGCGTGCCCGACACGTTGGCGGGCGAGGTCGCGGTCAGCGAGGTCGGGGAGCTCACGGTGACAGCGGTCGCGGGAACGCCGCCGAAGCTGACCGAGACGGGGCCGGCGAAGCCGGTGCCGGTGACGGTGACGACCGTGCCGCCGGTCGCCGGACCGCCCTTCAGCGAGAGCTTCGTGACTTCGGGTCGCGCCTGGTAGGTGAAGCGGTCGGCGGGCACCGCCGGGGTCGCCCCGGTCGGCGTCACGACGCTCACGTCGACCGTGCCCACCGCGTGCGCGGGCGCGATCGCGGTGACCGTCGTCGCGGAGAGCACCTGCACGGAGCTCGCCGCCGTCGCGCCGAACGTCACGCCCGTCGCCTGGCTGAGGTTGGTGCCCGTGATCGTCACTTCGACGCCGCCCGCGGTGGGCCCGTTCGCCGGCGAGACCGCCGTCACGCTCGGCTGCTGTTCTCCGAACGCGATCATCTGCGAGCTGCCCGAGGAGACGCCGGCGACCATCCCGAGCGTCGTCACGTGCGACGGCGTCGCGACGGCTTCGGTGCGCGTGCCGAGGCCGAGGCTCGCGAGGTTGTTCATGCCCCAAGTGAAGAGTTCGCCCGATTTCAGGATCGCGGCGCTGTCCTGTTCGCCAGCCGCGATCTGTTCGACGGCCGTGAGGCCGCCCGCCGGGACCGGGTGCGGGACCGCCGTTTCCTGCGCGCCGTTGCCGATCTGGCCTTCTCGGTCATCTCCCCACCCGACGACGGTCCCGTCTTCGAGCAGCGCGAGCGCGTGGGTGCTCCCGGCCGCGATCGCCTTGACGCCGCTCAGGCCGTCGACCGCCACGGGCGTGTTCGAGAACCGGCCCACTTCTTCCGTTTTTTCGCTTTCTTCTTCCCAGAGCGCGCCGTTGCCGAGCTGGCCGTGTTCGTCGTCGCCCCACGTCTCGACGGTCCCGTTCGAGAGCAGCGCCATCGTGAACGTGCGGCCCGCGGAGATCGCGACGACGCCCGTCAGGTTTTTCACGAGCGTCGGCGTGTCCGCGGTTTTCGCGCTGCCGATGCCGAGCTGTCCCCGTTCGTTGTTGCCCCATGCCTCGACCGTCCCGTTGGAGAGCAGCGCGAAGGTCTGTTCGCCGCCCGCCGCGACCGCGGTCACGCCGCTCAGGCCGCCGACGGCGACGGGGACTTCGCTTTCCGCTTTCGAGTTGTCGCCGAGCTGGCCGCTTTCGTTGTCGCCCCAAGTCTCGACGGTGCCGTCCTTGAGCAGCGCGACGCTGTGGTTGTTGCCCGCGGCGATCGCCTTCACGCCGCGGAGGTGTTCGACCGCGATCGGGGTCGCCGTCTGAGTCGCGCCTGCGTCGCCGAGCTGGCCGAAGGCGTTCGAGCCCCACGACTCGACGGTCCCGCCGGCCAGCAGCGCGAGGCTGTGGTTTCGGCCCGCCGCGACTTCGGTGACGAAGTGCAGGCTGGAGATCGGGGTGGGGTTCAGCACATACGTTTCGCTCGCCGCGACCCCGGCCTGGGCGTGGTTGTTCAGGCCCCACCCGTAGGCGCGGTAGTTGGTCGCCGAAACGGTCAGCAGCGCCGCTTCGCTGGTCGCCGAGCCGGCCGGGTTTTTCAACGTGGCCCGGTACTGCTGGCCGCTTTCGGACAGCTGCGCGCTCGCGATCGTCAGCGTGGCCGAGGTCGCTCCCGAGACTGCGCTCCAGGTGGCGCCTTCGTCGCTGGAGCGTTCCCACTGGATCGTCGGCGTCGGCAGGCCCGTGCCGGCCACTTTGAAGTTCACCGTCGCGCCGGGCGAGACGGTTTCGCTCTGCGGCTGTTCGGTCACGACGGGCCGGCCCTCGACGGTGAGCTTCGCAGCGCTGGTCGTGGCCGAGCCTGCGACGTTCGTGAACACGGCGCGGTAGCGGAACCCGTTCTCCGAGACGGTCGTAGCGGGGACGATCAGTTCGGTCGAGGTCGCGCCTTCGACCGCCTGGAAGGTTTTGCCGCCGTCGGTGGAGACTTCCCACTGCTCGGTCGGCGCGGGGTTGCCGTGCGCGCCGCTGTTGAACCTCGCGCTTTCGCCTTCGATCACGGTCGTGTCGAGCGGCTGGGTCGTGATCTGGGGGACTTCGACGATGTGCAGCGTCGCCGCTTCGCTCGTGGCTTCGCCGGTGCTGTTTTTGAAGACGGCGCGGAACTGGAAGCCGTCGTCGGTTTTCGGCACGTTTTTCAGCTTCAGCGTGCTCTGCGTGACGCCCGTCAGGTTTTTGAACGTTTTGCCGCCGTCGGTCGACTCCTGCCATTGCGTCGTCGGCGCCGGCGTCCCGCCCGCGAGCGCTTCGAACGTCGCTTCCCCGCCTTCGACGGAGTTGGCGTCGACCGGCTGCTTGGTCACGAACGGCTTGCGGGTGACCGTGAGCGTCACGGCTTTGCTCGTCACCACCCCTTCGGCGTTTTTGAAGACGGCGCGGAACTTGCGGCCGGTTTCGGCGACGAGCGTGGAGGCGATCGTGTAGGTCGTGCTCGTCGCGCCTTCGACCGGCGCGAAGACTTCCGAGCCCGCGGGAGCCATTTCCCACTGCACCGTCGGCGACCCGGAGGCGGTCGAGGTGAAGCTCGCGGGCTGGCCTTCTTCGGCCGTCGCGTTGGACGGCTGGAGGGTGATTTTCGGTGCGCCCGAGGCGAGCGGTTTGGCGCCGACGCCCGCGCCCTGGGGGCTGGCCGTCGCGACGCCCGCGAGTGCGCCGAGCAGCGTCACGGCGATCGTCACGGTCAGGGCGAGCCTCGTGAGAGCATGCCTCGGCGAGCGCCCGCGTCGTGCCGCGATTGCCGCGCGACCGCGCCCCTCCATGGTCAAAAAGGACATCTGGCCCCCTGGTCTCCTCATGGCCCTCTCGCCGGTCGGCCCTCCAGGCCGTTACGACGCCAAGGCCGAATCATAGGGACTGGGATCGGCCGCGGCTACACTTCGCTCGATGGCGTCATCGGACGACGATCTGTTCGGCGCGGAGCACGTTCGCGTCTATCGCGAGACGGGCGGCGAGCGCGGTTACCACTGGCGCGGGACCGAGATCCTCCTACTGACGACGCGGGGACGGAGCTCGGGCGAGCTGCGCACCACCCCGCTGATCCACCGCGCCGACGGCGACCGGTGGGTGATCGTCGCCTCCAAGGGCGGCGCGCCCGAGCATCCGTCGTGGTTTCAGAACCTGAGCGCCGACGGCAACGCGATGATCCAGGTGCGCGAGCAGGAGATCCCGGTGCGGGCGACCGTCGCCGAGGGCGAGGAGCGCGAGCGTCTCTGGAAGGCGATGGTCGAGGTCTGGCCCGACTACGACTCCTACCAGCAGCGCACCGACCGGGAGATCCCGGTCGTGATCCTCACGCGTCGTCCCTCCTGACACGCAGCCGCTAGGCTGCCGGTCTACCCGGCCACCAAGGGGAGGGGGCGAAGGGAGAATGCAGGAGATGCAGCGGGTTTCGCCTGTCGACGCCGCCTGGCTGGCGATCGAGTCGCGTGACACGCCGATGCACGTCGGCGGGCTGTTCGAGTTCACGCTGCCCCCGGACGCCCCCGAGGACTACCTCGGGAAGCTGTTCGCGCAGATGCGGGAGGTACGGACGATCCCGCCGCCGTGGAACCTGAAGCTGGTCGAGCTCCCCGTGCTCGGGTCGCGCCTGCCGGCGATGCGCCAGGTCCACGACGTCGACCTGGACTACCACGTGCGCCACTCGGCGCTGCCCCATCCCGGCGGCCAGCGCGAGCTCGGCGTGCTGGTCTCCCGGCTGCACAGCAACGAGCTCGACATGCAGCGCCCGCTGTGGGAGGTCCACCTGATCGAGGGCCTCGAAGGCAACCGCTTCGCGATGTACTCGAAGATCCACCACTCGCTGGTCGACGGGGTGAGCGCGATGCGGCTGATCATCCGCACGCTCTCAGGCGACCCCGCGGAGCGCGGGACCCCGTCGTTCTGGACCGTCGGCGCTGGCGAGCGTCCGTCGCGTGAGGGGTCTCGCGACGGCGCCGGTCCGCTGGCGCAGCCCCTCGGCCTGCTGCGCGAGGGGGCCGCGGCCGCGGGCGGCCTGTCGCGGGCCGCGCTCGATCTGGCCGTGGCAGCCGTCGACGGCCGCTCGCTGCAGGCGCCCTACCGCTCGCCCTCCTCGGCGCTCGGCGGCAAGCTGGGAGGCCAGCGGCGCTTCGCCACCCAGCAATACGAGTTCGCGCGCGTGAAGCGGATCGCGGCGACGTTCGACTGCACGCTCAACGACGTCGTCCTCTACCTCAGCGGGACGGCGCTGCGCCGCTATCTCCTCGAGCACGCGCGGCTCCCCGAGCGGCCCCTGACGGCGGGCATCCCGGTGAACCTGAGGGACGACTCGGATCAGTCGATGGGCACCGCGATCGGGATCATGATCGCCGAGCTCGGCACGAACGTCGCGAACCCGCTCGAGCGGCTGCGCGCGATCGCGCGCTCGACGCGTGAGGCCAAGGAGCACCTGAGCCGGATCCCGCCGGAGGCGCGGACCTCCTACACGCTGCTGATGAACGGGCCCTACGTGGCCGCGCTGATGCTCGGCCTCGGCGGTCGCGCGCCGGTTCCCTTCAACGTCGCGATCTCGAACGTTCCCGGCCCGACGGAGCCGCTGTACATGAACGGCTCCCGGCTCGACTCGCTGTTCCCACTCTCGCTGCTGACGCACGGCAACGCGCTCAACATCACGTGCGTGAGCTACGCGGGGACGCTCAACTTCGGGTTCACCGGCGCGCGCGACACGATGCCCCACCTGCAGCGTCTCGCGATCTACATGGGCGAGGCTCTGCAGGAGATCGAGGGCGTGATGCCTGCCCCGCGGCGCGCGAAGGAGCCGAGCAAGAGCGCCGCCGAGCCCGCGCGTCGCGCGAAGGCGTCTGCGAAGGCGGCGCGCAGGAACGGCGCTGAGCCCGCGCGTCGCGCGCAGGCGCCGAGCAAGAGCGCCGCCAAGCCCGCGCGTCGCGCCAAGGCGCCCGTGAAGGCGCCGAGCAACAGCGCCGCCAAACCCGCACGTCGCAGCTCGGGTCGCGGATCCTCGGCCGAGGGCTGAGCGAGCCTCCGCGAACGAGCGAGCGGGCCGGCTCGGTCGAGCTAGCGCCACCAGGGCGCGCGGCGCAGCTCGGCGATCCGCAGGGCCGGCGCGATCAGCTCGTCGAGGTGCTCGGCGAGATGGTCGAGGTGCTCGCAGAGCCAGACCGTGTAGTGCGAGCCGCTGCCCTCGTGAACGACGGTCTCCGGCCCGAGCGTCGGCGGCGAGAGGGTCGCGGGCGGCAGGCCGCGCGGGCGATCGAGCTGCTGGGCCAGCCGCGCGTACCAGCCGTCGAGCACCTCCACCCGGCGCTCGAGCGCCGACGCGACCTCGGCGACGCCGGCCGCGTCGGGCGGGATCCGGGCGATCGCCTGCGCGGTCAGACGCAGGCGCAGCGTGCCGCCGACCAGGCGCCACAGCTCGACGCGGCGGATCCTCTTTGAGCCCTGCTCGGCGAGGAAGCCGCGAAGCGCGTCGTCGAGGCGCTGGGCGGACGCGACGGCGGCGTGCGCTCCGGCCGGCTCGTCGGTGCTCAGGCCGGCCGTGAAGCGGACTCCTTCGGACAGGTAGGCCGCGCCCGCCCGATAGGCGTCGGCCAGGTCGTCGCCGACGACGGCGGCGACGCCGCGGGGCCAGAACATCGCGCCGACCAGGACGCTGACGGCGCAGCCGATCGCGACGTCCTCGATGCGCAGGATCCCGACCTTCCAGCCGACGGGCGCGAGCAGGTTGAAGAGCACCGCGACGGTCACGGTGAAGGCGGCCTGGCCGACGGCGAACGGCGCCGTGCCCGGGGAGTAGGCGGCGAGGAACACCGAGAAGGGAAGCGCGACCCACAGCGCCGTCTCGGCGTCTCCGATCGCGACCAGCAGAGCGCCGCCGACGATGAACCCGATCGCGGTGCCGCCGAGCGCGCGCAGCGCCGTCGCGCCGGTCGAGGCGGCGTTGCTGCGCAGCACCGAGAGCGTCCCGAGCACCACCCAGAAGCCGTGCTGGACGCTGCTCAGGTCGGCGACCGCGACCGCTGCGCCGAGCGCCGCGGCGGCGCGCAGGCTGTTGATGAACCAGACCGAGCGGACGCTCGCGTGACGGGCGGCCGCCGCCGCGGCGCTCGCGACCCGGGCGCGGCCGGCGTCGCGCAACCCCTCGTAGCGCTCGCGCTGGCGCTCTCGCCAGGCGGGCGCCGCGAGCCGCTCTGCCACGGCCGCCTCGGCGCCGGTCGCCAGGGCGCACGCGGCGATCGCCTGGGCGTGGAAGGAGAGCTGAGCGTGCGCGCGGAAGTCGCTCTCGTCGGGTGCGAGGCGCTCCGCCGCGGACAGGCCCGCTCGGCGCAACCGCTCGAGTCTTTCCAGGTCCGGCATCGCGCGCACGCCGTCGAGCAGCTCTCCGATCTCCCCGAGGGTCTGTGCCGAGGCCGCGATCAGAGCCCGATCGGGCGGCTCGGCGTCGCGCAGGTCGGGGTGCTCGCGCAGGGCGTCCACGACGAGCGAGGTGCACCACTCGAGCAGCTCGACGACGTCGGCGAGCGCCTGATCGGCGGCGCCGAGCCCGAGCGGGCGAAACGGCGTCGCGCTGAACAGCCCGAGCAGCGAGTGCTTGGCCTCGACGGCGCCCTTCATCCGCTCCTCCCCGACCGGGCCCTCGAGCGCCGCGGCGAGCAGCCGCGATAGCTCGCGCGCGCTGCGCGTCGCGGCGCGACGCAACGGGTCGGCCTCGGGCTCCGAGGAGAGCGCGAGCACCGCAATGGTCCCGCACGCAGAGGCCATCCACCAGCCCAGGAGGCGATCGGGGATCATCGAGACGGTCCCCGGCGAGGCCGCCGGGAGCACGTAGGAGAGCATCGCCCCGAGGGCGCCGGTCGCGGCGTTCGGGCCGAGCACCCCGGCGAAGAAGACCGCGAAGGTGACCGGGACGGTGACGAGCGCGGCCGCCGCGATCGAGGAGTTCACGGCGGTGCCGATCGAGAGCAGCGCGCTGCCGGCGAGCGCCAGCAGCAGGTGCGCGCGGGCTTTTTCGGCGCGCCCGCCGGAGAAGGAGGCGAGCACCAGCGTCGCGAAGCTCCCGAAGGCCGCGAACAGGGCGATCTGGAGGTTCCCGATCGCGCGGTCGGTGAGCGCGAACAGACCGCAGACGACGAGCGTCGCGCGGACCGCTCGCAGCAGCGCCGGGCGCGAGGCTACGGGCAGCCAGTCCCTCGGCGAGATCCCCGCGAGCGCGCTCAGTCGTCCTGCCGCAGATCCAGGGGGGAGGAGTCGACCGGCCGCAGCTCCTCCTGCGCGGTGAGCACGAGAACCTCGGAGTCGCGGACCAGCAGCGGCGTGACCGCCTCCTCGTAGGCCTGGAAGGACGAGGAGCGGAAGTGGGCCTCGAGCGCCGCGCCGTCGCGCCAGCGCTCGACCGCGACGAAGTGGCCCGGCTCGTCGAGGGCCTCGGCGAACTGGAAGGAGACGCAGCCGTCCTGCTCGCGCGCCGCCCGCTGGGCGAGGAGCATCGCCTCGCGCACGCCCTCCCGCTGCGGGATCTGGGCGAACACGTCGGCGTGGACGACGATCACGGCGCCTACTGCAGGTAGCGCTCTACGGTGTCCGAGTCGCGCGGCTCGGCGTCGTCGGGGTTGGCCCCCGCCGCGCGCAACGCACGTCGCTGCCTGAGCAGGTCCCAGCACCGGTCGAGCTCGAGCGTCACCGCCTCCAGCCGCTCCCGGTCCTCGGCCAGCTGCACGTCGCCGGCCGCGCCGCCCTCGTCGTTCTGCAGCTTGTGCTCCTCGGCGACGAGAGCCTCGATCCGGCTGAGGATGCGCTGATCGTCCATGCAACTCGCACACTAGCCGACCGCGCGAAGGAGTTGGCGGCGCCCCGGCCCGCCTACGCTCTCACACGGCGGCGGCCGCGAGGGCGCTGCTGCGCAGGCGCGCCGCGCGCACCGCCGCGGAGAGCGTCTGAACGTCGTAGGCGCCCTGGTAGCGGCGCCCGTTGATGAAGAACGTCGGGGTTCCCGACACGCCGCTTTCATCCGCGCTCGCCACGTCCTCGGCGACCCGCGAGGCGAAGTCGTGGCGGCGCAGCTCGGCGGTGAAGCGGTCCGTGTCGAGGCCGAGCTCCTGCGCGCGGCGGATCAGGTCGCGGGTGCCGAGCGCGCCCTGGTCGGCGAACAGGCTGTCGTAGTACTCCCAGAAGCTGCCCTGCGCGGCGGCCGCCTCTGCGGCTTCGGCGGCGAGTTGGGCGTGGGTGTGGACGTCGTTGAGCGGCAGGTGGCGCCAGACGTAGCGGAGGTCCGTCTCGACCGAGCCGAGCAGCTCGCGCATCGTCGTCTCGGCCCGCCCGCAGTACGGGCACTCGAAGTCGCCGTACTCGACGATCGTGACGGTCGCGTCGTGCGGCCCGCGGATGTGGTCGCGCTCGGGGTCGACGTCGACCGCGAGGTCGAGCAGGTCGTCGGCGGTGCCGGCGATCTGGCGCGCGCGGACGGCCGCGGGCATGCGCGCGATCGCGCGGATCAGCAGCCACGAGAGCAGCGGCGCGACGACCGCCCCGGCGAGCACGCCGAGCTTCGCCTCGGCCAGGCGCTGGCCGTGGAAGGCGAGGCTCGCGATCAGCACCGAGACGGTGAAGCCGACGCCCGCGATCGTGCCCCCGACCCACAGGATCGGCCAGCTGAGCGTCGGCCGGGTGCCGCCCAGGGCGCGCCGCGTGGCCGCCCAGGAGGCGCCCGCGATGCCGATCGGCTTGCCCGCCACGTACCCGAAGAAGATGCCGAGCGTCACCGGCGAGCCGACGGCCGCTTCCAACAGCCCGCCGCTGAGGTGCACGCCCGTGTTGGCGAGCGCGAACAGCGGCACGATCACGTAGCTGCTCCACGGGTGCAGGCTGTACTGCAACCGCTCGTTGGGCGAGATCGCCGCGAGCACGCCGAGCTGGGCCGACCGCGCCAGGTCAGGCGTCGGCTGCTCGCGGAAGGAGCGCGTTAGCTCGGTGGCGCGCTCGAGGTCCTCGCGCGAGGGCGGGTAGGCGCTCGTCACCAGGCCGATCGCGAGGCCGGAGATCACCGGGTCGATCCCGGACTTGAACAACGCGACCCACAGGGCGACGGCGAGGACGATCGATATCTGCCCCCTCCAGAGCGGCGCGTAGCGGAGCGCCACGAGCGCCGCGAACAGCGCGATCGCGACGATCAACGGGACCATCGAGACGCTCGTCGTGTAGACCGTCGCGATCACGAGCAGCGCGGCGAGGTCGTCGACGACCGCGAGCGTCAGCATGAACACGCGCAGTCGCGTCGCGCTGCGCGGAGTGAGCAGCGCGAGCGCGCCGAGCGCGAGGGCGGTGTCGGTCGACATCGCCGTGCCCCACCCCTTGGCGCCCGGACCGCCGGCATTGATCGCGAGGTAGATCGCGACCGGCACGGCCATCCCGCCGATCGCGGCGAGCGCCGGTATCGCGACGCGGCTCCTTTCGCGCAGCTCGCCGACGTCGAGCTCGCGCTTCGCCTCGAGTCCCACGACCAGGAAGAAGACGGTCATCAGCCCCTCGTTGACCCAGTGGCGCAGGTCGGCGGAGACCTCGCCGCCGCCGACCCGGATCGACAGGCGGGTCGTCCACAGCGTCTCGTATGAGTGGCGCAGCGGCGTATTGGCCCACACCAGCGCGAGCAGCGCCGCGAGCAGCAGGACGACGGCGCTCCCGGTCTCGGTGCCGAGGAAGTCGCGGACGGGCGCCGCCATGTTGCGGGCCCAGGCAGTCCGGCCCGCCTGCGTGTGGGCGTCTGCCGAGGTGGCGCTCAACGCCGCGCTCCGTGGCGCTCGTCGGCGGTTTGGGCGCTCGACATGGACGCAGGCTAGCTGCAGAAGCGCCGCGATAGGCGGCGCCTATGCCGCGGCCCACAACGCCTATTGGACTGTCCCGGCGTCGTGGTTCAGACTGCGAGCCCTCTCGAGGCGGGCGGACTCACCGGCGCGGCACCGGTGCATCCGTCCGCCTCGCGTTTTGAGACGTCGCCCGAGCGGGTACCCAGCATCTCGGACGCCTCGCCGGCGAGGCGCATCCGGGCCGATCTTCCACCTCGGCAGTCCCGGAGGAGAGGCAGTTGGCATGGTGCTCGCGACGCGCAACGAACCCCTCCTCCTGCGCGTCGCGGGCGCTGTGACCATCGCACGACGCCTACAGCCATGAAGCCGCTACGGTGGCGGTCGAGGGTGGACGCGGGAGAACAACCGGTGCAGGAAACCGACGGGGGAGCTTCGCATCCTGGCGTGAGCGAGCGCTGGCGCCCGTCGGGCGCGGCGGTGGCGGCGCTGCTGGTGGGGCTGCTCGTGACGGCCGCCCTTGCGGTCACCTCGCTGGTGCTCTACCACCACAACGAGCGGCGTCTGCTGAACCTCAGGGTCCGAGAGGTCGGCCTGGTCCTGAGCGGCGCCTCGGCGTCGGTTCAGACCCCGCTGGCCTCGGCGGCCGCGCTCGCGGACGCGACCGGGGGAGACCCCGCCCGCTTCAAGGCCTTCCTCGCCCCGCTCGTCGGCACCGGCCGCCAGTTCGCCTCGGTCTCGCTCTGGACGCCCGGGGCGTCACGACCGCTGGCCGTCGTCGGCGCGGCTCCGTCGCCGGCCGCGCGAGCGGCGGTGGCCCGTTCGGCGGGCGCTCCGGGCTCGCTTGAGATCCTCAACATGCTCGGGGCCAAGCATCCCAGCCTCGGCTTCGAGTACCGCCAGGCGGGCCCGGGGCGGCGCTACGTCGTCTACTCGGAAAACCCGCTGCCGGCGAACCGCCGCTCGCGCCTGGAGAGCAACAGCGCGTTCGCCGACCTCGGCTACGTGCTCTACCTCGGCCGCTCCCGTCACGCGCGCGACCTGCTCCTCACCAGCGAGCGGACGCTGCCCGTGCACGGCCCGACGGCCTCGGAGGTCGTCCCCTTCGGGGCGGGCGCCTTCACGCTCGTCGTCACGCCCCGCGAACCGCTCGGCGGAGGCTTCTTCCACGCCCTGCCGTGGATCACGGCGGCGTTCGGCGTGCTGCTCGCGCTCGCGGCCGCGGCGATGACCGACCGCCTTACGCGCCGGCGCCGCCGGGCCGAGGGGCTCGCGGCGAGGCTCGACGAGCTCGCCGCCGAGAACCGCCGCCGCTACATCGAGCAGCGCAGCATCGCCCACACGCTCCAGCAGGCGCTGCTGCCGGCCACGCTCCCGCAGCTCGCCGGGCTGCGCGTGAGGGCCCAGTACGTGCCCGCCCAGTCGGGCGGCGACATCGGCGGCGACTGGTACGACGTGGTGGCCGTCGGTCGCCGCCAGGCGCTGCTGGTGATTGGCGACGTCTCGGGACACGGCGTCGACGCGGCGACGACGATGGCGCTGATCCGTCACGCGACGCTCGCCTACATCGCCCAGGACCACCGCCCCGGCGTCGTGCTCGGCAAGCTCTCCCGGTTTGTCACCGGCATCACCCGCGACTACTTCGCGACGGTCCTGTGCGCGCTCGTGGACATCGACGGCCACACCCTCACCCTCGCCAGCGCCGGCCACCTGCCGCCGCTGCTGCTCGACGGGGAGCGGGGGGACTACGTGAAGCTGACGGCGGAGCCGCCGATCGGCTTCCCGCACGGCGAGTCCTTCCGGGAAGCGACCGTGAGCGTGCCGCCCGGGGCGACGCTCGTCGCCTTCACCGACGGGCTCGTCGAGCGCCGCGGCGAGATCCTCGACGAGGGGCTGGAGCGCCTGCGCGAGATGGCCTGCCGCGAGCACCTGGACGACGATCTACTTGCACGACTGGCGAGTGAGCTGACCTCTGACGATCATCGTGACGACACCGCTCTCGTGAGCATCCAGTGGCAGAGCTAGACGACGACAGCGACGCGCCGATCCTCTCGGTGCAGGCGGGCTCCGACGGGGCAGGACAGCCCCTGATCAGGATCGCGGGCGACCTCGACATCTCGAGCGTCGACGCGCTGCGCGAGGCGGTCGGGGCCGCCACGGCCGCGGCCCCGGAGCACATCACCTTCGACCTCTCCGAGCTGCGCTTCATGGACAGCGCGGGCATCTCCGTGCTGCTCGGCGCCGCGCGCGACGTGCCCGGTGTGACGCTGCTCAAACCGACCCCGCCGGTCAAGCGCGTGATCGAGCTGACCGGGCTGACCGACGTGCTCGAGGTCCGGTCGTGAGGACCGTCTCGCAGAGCTTCGCCTGTCAGGCCGCCGCCGTGCGCGATGCGCGCCGCCTGGTGCGCGACACGCTGCACGGTTACGACGCCGAGCTGATCGACGCCGCCGAGCTGCTCACCTCCGAGCTCGCGAGCAACTGCGTCCGTCACGCCCGGACCGGCTTCGAGGTTCGCATCAGCGGTCGCGAGGAGGTGCGGATCGAGGTCCGCGACTGCGGCGGCGGCTCGCCGCGCGTGCTCTCCCCGGAGGCCCACGAGCCGTCGGGGCGGGGCCTCCTCATCGTCGAGACGGTGGCCCGTCGCTGGGGCGTGGAGACACGGCCGGACGGCAAGGTCGTCTGGTTCACGCTCGCCCGAGAGCCGGTCGCGACCCCCTCCTGACCGGTTGGGGCCCGATCCGCGGGCCCGCTGCTCAGCTCGCGACGACTGTCTCGCCGTCGCGCAGGCGCTGCGCCGAGCCGGGGTCGTGGCTCGGCAGGTAGACGGTCGGATGGGCTCGGCAGTGCTCGAGGATCCGCCCCAGAGTCGCGCGGTGGATGGCCGGATCGGGCCCGATCGCGTCCGCGCGGCGGGACGTCAGCTGCTCGAGCGTGTCGGTCGCGTCGCCCGCGAGCATCACGTGGCGGCCCTCGTCGTCGACGCAGATCACGGAGATGTGGCCGGGCGTGTGGCCGGGCGTCTCGACGGCGACGATGCGGCCGTCCTCGCTCAGCCTGCGGCTGCGCCCGAAGGCGCCGAAGGGGCCGTCGTCGAGCTGGAAGGGAGTGGGCGCGAAGCCGGTCGGCAGCGGTTGGCGCAGGACTCCTCGCATCACCCTCGAGAAGGCGGCGCGCGCGAAGCGGAGCTCCTCGTCGTGGATCCGCACCGGGCAGGAGACGTGGACGAGGCCGTCGACGTGATCGCCGTGGTGGTGGGTGAGGATCACCTCCTCGACCGCGGCGGGGTCGAGCCCCGCCGCCCGCATCGCGCCAGGCAGCTCCTCGGCGGGCTCGATCTCGAAGCGCGCGAAGGGGATGTTCCGCGCGGCGGCCGTCTCGCCGGTGTCGATCAGCAGCAGCCGGCCCTCGTGCTCGACCGCCCAGAAGTGGATCGGCAGCGGATCGGAGAAGGGACCTGGCAGGAACAGGTCGAGCTGGCGTCTGACCCCTGCGCTTGGGAACAGGAAGGAATGCTTCACGCGGACCGAGCCGGTGCTGAGCGGGTGGATGCGCATGGTGGCCGTCGAATCTAACGGTCGCCGGGCCGCAGCGCTGTGCCGTGCTGGGACGGCCGCTCGGGGATGCTGGTCGCGGACTCTCGTCAATGCAGGTGCGGCGCCCGTCTTCGAGGCGCCGCACCCTCGCTACATGGGACTCGGACTCATGGAACGGCCCGTTGGGGGTCGTCAGTAGACCGGTACGATTTCGGGTTCCCCGGCACCCACGGTGGCGGTCACGGACTGGTTCAGCGACATTTCCGCGAACGCGCTGCCGTTCGTCTCGGATTCAAGGTGATGGTTCACGCCGTTGACGGACGTCAGTGACTGTTTCCCTCCGCTGCCAACCAGACTCGACGAGAGCGTTTTGGTTTTCACTCCGCTCGTGTTGGTGATCAGGCCAATCACGGAGCCCTGAATCGTCGTTAAGAGACCCAGGCACTCAAAGTGGACGGGTTCGATCGTATAGATGATCGCAAGCTTTAAAGTCATTCCTTCTTTGAACGCTAATACTTCAAACGTCCCCGGGAATAAGAGCGACCCGTTTACAGCGTCTGCTAAGCCAGTGCATTTGAAACCGCCTGCCGTGCAGCCTAAGAATAATTCATCGAAGCTGCCCGACAACGAGGTTTTCAGCTTCAGCACGCCCGCAGATGACGTGCATTTGACGGTGATCGCGCCACCCGTGGCTTCGAATGTCGCCGTCCCGTTGTCTTTGGTTGTGCTTTCCACCGGATAGCTCGGCGACAGAACTTCACCTTCAGCCGCATATGCGGCACTGACGCAGTAAGTAGACAGCATCAGAAGCATCAAACCGAACACCTTCGCGTATCGCATCGCGATCGCCTCCTTAGCGTGTTGTTGTATCCCGGTGCTGCCGTCAACTGCGCGCTGGCGACAGGCCCGGCACGACCTGTGGTCGCAGCGCGAGCCTGCCATCGGGCGCCTCCAATCTCAACGTGGGCTTTCACTGGGCAGGTGATCGTCTCCGGTCTGCCGGGGTCTGTTTCCACGCCAACCGCAACCTCGCCCCGCCTCCGGGCTCCTCCTTAATCGGAGAATTATCTGTGCGCCTGTGCGGCGACGAGAAACATCTCGGCGCGAACTCAAACTCTCGGCGGGCGTTGACCCGAAAATCTGGAGCTCTTCTCTCGGCATTCACAGATGGTGAGTCCCCGGACAGATTGTCCGGGCGCTGCGCAGGTGCTTGGGCGCTCAGATCGCGTGCAGCCAGTCAAGCGTCGCGGCGATTCCTTCCTCGTACCCGACACGCGGGTGCCAGCCAAGCTGCACGGCGGCAGCGCGTGCGCTGAAGCGCTGGTCGCGCCCGAGGACCTGGACCGCCTGGCGCGAGAGCAGCGGAGCCGTACGCAGGCCCGTCGTGCGGCGCAGGCCGCGATACCCGAGCTCGAGGGTGCGGGCGAGGGCGGCGGCCGGGGCGTAGGGGAGGGAGAGCCGCGGCGCGCGGCAGCCGAGACCCGCCGCGAGGTCGGCGGTGAACTGCCGCCAAGTGACCTCGAGACCGTCGCTCACGTTGAACGCCCGCCCCGCGGCCACCGAGGCGTCGAGGGCGAGCACGATCGCGTCGATCAGGTTCTCCACGTACAGCAGGCCCGCGATCGCGCGCCCACGATCGATCAGCAGCATGTGCCCGGCGCGGATCGCCTTCGCGATCTCGCCGACAACCTCTACCGAGCCCGGCCCGTAGACGGTCGCGGGCCGCAGCACGGTCCACTCCAGCGCTCCCGCCGCCGCAGCGGCGAGCGCATCCTCGGCTTCGAGCTTGGTCTGCGAGTACCAGTTCGCGAAGCGGTCTCCTCGGAGCGACTCCTCGACCTCGGCCCCGCCGGGATGTCCGTAGACGTCGGTGGTCGAGACGTGCACGAGCCGCCTTGCCCCGGCCCGCGCCGCCGCCGCCGCGACGTGACGCGTGCCTGCGACGTTCGCCGCCCTAAGCTCGGCGACGGTCGCCCAGTCGGTGACCATCGCGGCGCAGTGGACGACCGTCGCGCAGCCCTCGGCGGCTCTCGCGAGGGAAGCGGGTTCGGTCAGGTCGCCGGTCGCGATCTCCAGGCCGAGCGCGCGCAGCGACGTGGTGTCGCTCGTGGGCCGCGCCAGGCAGCGGACGGGGCGTCCGGCGGCGTGCAGCCTTGCGGCGAGACGCCCGCCGATGAAGCCGGTGGCACCTGTTACGAGACACGGGCCCTCCGTCTCGCGCGCGTCGCCCTTCCCACCGGCGCCGCCCGCCCCGTGCGCGTCGCCCGCGCCGGGCGCGTCGCCCGCGCCGGGCGCGTCGCCCGTCCCGTGCGCGTCGCCCATCCCGCGCGCGCCGGGCGCCCCACCCGCCCCGGGCGCGGACGGGCTGCTCATGCCGCCGTCTGGCGGGAGCGGCGGCGCAACGTCGAGGTGGCGATGTCGCGCACGACCGCCCAGTTCCGCCCGCCGGAGCCTCCGCAGTCGGCGAGCACCGCGTCGAGCGCGGTCAGGAACTCGCCGGCCTCCGCGGGCGAGAGCGTCAGCGGCGGGAGCAGCTTGATCACGTCGTTCTTGCCCGCGGCCATCGTGATCACGCCGTGGTCGCGGTGCAGGGGGATCACTACGAGCTGCGGGAACAGGCCCTCGCTGGCGACGTGGATCAGCCGCCAGTTGACCCGCGCCATCCGTCCCGCCGGCATGCCGAGCTCGATCCCGATCATCAGCCCGTCGGCGCGGATCTCCCTGAGGATCTCGTGCCGTGACTGCAGCTCCGCGAGGCCGTCGCGCAGCAGCGCGCCGACGTTCGCCGCGTTCTCGAGCAGGCCGTCGCGCTCGATCGTCCTGATCGCCGCCAGCCCGGCCGCCATCGAGAGGCGGTTGCGGCCGTAGGTCGACTGGTGGACGTAGCAGCGCTCAAGCGTGCCCACGGCCTTCTGGAAGATCTCGCGCGTCGTGACCATCGCAGCCGTCGGCATGAAGCCGCCGCTCAACGCCTTGCCGACGAGCACGACGTCGGGCTCGAGGCCCCAGCGCTCGAGCGCGAACCAGCGTCCCGTGCGCCCGAGGCCGGTCTGGATCTCGTCGACCACGAACAGCGTGCCGTGGCGGCGGCAGAGCTCCTGGGCGCCCTGCAGGTACCCCTCCGGGGGCAGCGTGACCATCCGGCCCTGGATCGGCTCGACGATGAACGCGGCGACATCGCCGCCGCGCAGCTCCCGCTCGAGCGCGTCGAGGTCGCCGAAGGGGATCGTCGAGCAGCCCGGCAACAGCGGCCCGAAGCCCTCCTTGAAGAAATCGTCGCCTACCAGCGAGAGCGGCCCGAGGGTGACGCCGTGGAAGCTGCTCTCGCACGAGAGCAGCCGCGGCCTGCCCGTCGCCGCGCGGGCGAACTTCATCGCGGTGTCGACGGCCTCGGCGCCCGCGCTCGTGAAGAAGACCGCCTCGAGCGCCCTGGGGAGGCGCGCGGCGAGCGCCTCGGCGAGCATCCCGGCGAGCACCGAGTAGTGGATCTGGACGCCGTCGGTCAGGCCGGCGGCGAGCGTTGCCTCCAGGGTCTCCCGCACCGCCGGGTGGTTGTGGCCGAGGCTCGCGAATCCCTCGCCGGTGTGGAAGTCCAGGTAGGCGCGGCCGTCGCGGTCATACAGGTAGGACCCGGACGCCGAGACGTACTCCTTGTCGAAGCCGAGGATGCCGAGCACGTCGACGAGCGACGGGTCGAGGTGGCGGGAGGCGAGCTCCAGGGTCTGTCCCTCGCGTGCGCGCGCGTCGGCCAGCACTCCAAGCGGGTCGGCCGCGGTCGATGTCTGTGGCTCGGCGCTCATCGGGGGGCTCAGCCCCGGCGGCGGCGCCGGGGCGCGGACCCGCAGGGTATCGCCCGTCGGACGATCGGCTAGGTTTGCGGTTAGCGAAGGGAGCAGCCGTTGAGCGGGTTCGTCTCCAGAGGCTTTCAAGGACGCAGGCGCAGCCCCGCCGAGCTGGCGGCGCGACTGCCGCCCGGCCAGTACGCCGAGACGGGCTTCCCGGTCCTGACCGCCGGCCCGACCCCGCACGTGCGCACCGACGTGTGGGAGCTGTCGATCGACGGGATGGTCGCCACGCCGCGCGCGTGGAGCTGGGAGGAGTTCGGGGAGCTCCCCTTCGAGACGGTGCCCTGCGACATCCACTGCGTCACGAAGTGGTCGAAGCTCGGCACGAGCTTCGGGGGAGTCTCGCTCGACACGCTGCTCGCGGGCGTCGAGCCGCGCGGGGAGCACGTGATGGCCGAATCCTACGGCGGCTACACGACCAACCTGCCGCTCCCCGACCTGACCGGCGGGAAGGCCTGGGTCGTCACCGAGCACGAGGGCGAGGAGATCGCGGCCGAGCACGGCGGCCCGGCCCGCCTGCTCGTCCCGCACCTGTACTTCTGGAAGAGCGCGAAGTGGATCAGGCGGCTGACGGTGCTCGACCACGAAGAGCCGGGCTTCTGGGAGGCCAACGGCTACCACCTGCGCGGGGACCCGTGGAAGGAGCAGCGCTATTGGAGCGACTGACCGCCGTCGCCCAGCGCGCCCCCGGCGCGTGGCAGATCGCGCGGGTGGCCGAGATCCGGCGCGAGACGCCGACCGTGAAGACGTTCCGAATCGCACCGCCGATGTGGGTCGCGCACCTGCCCGGCCAGCACTACGAAGTCCGTCTGACGGCCCCCGACGGCTACCGGGCGCAGCGCTCCTACTCGATCGCGTCGAGCCCGGTCCTCGAGGGCCTGGTCGAGCTGACGGTCGAGCGGCTCGACGACGGCGAGGTCTCCGCCTACATGCACGACGTGCTGCAGGAGGGCGATGAGATCGAGGTGCGCGGGCCGTTCGCGACGTACTTCGTCTGGCGAGGCGAGGAGCCGGCGCTGCTCGTCGGCGGCGGCTCGGGGGTGGTGCCGCTGATGGCGATGCTCCGCCACCGCCGGCTGGTCGCGCCCGAGGTGCCGATGCGGATGGTCTACTCGGTCCGCACGCCCGAGCAGACGATCTTCGCCTCCGAGCTGGGGGCCGAGACGCACCTCGCCTACACGCGCTCGGCGCCGGAAGGCTGGACCGGGCACCGGGGCCGGATCGACCGGCCGCTCCTCGCCGCCGCCGCCGACGGGTTCCTCGGCGGTCCGGCGTTCGTGTGCGGGTCCAACGGCTTCGTCGAGGCAGCCTCGGAGCTGCTGTTGGGTTGCGGCTTCGCGCCCGGGACGATCCGAACCGAGCGTTTCGGGCCGACCGGCTGAGCGTTTAGGTGATTGCCAGGCCGGGCAGCACTCCGTTGTTGACCCCGACCAGCTCGCTCCTGTCCGCCTACGCGAAACGCGGCGAGAGACTTCGTCTCGAAGCCGAGTCGGTGGGCACCGAAGAGGACTTCCGCCTCTGGCGCGCGCGCAAGGTCAGCTGGGGCACGGAGGCGGTCGAGGCGCTGAGCGGCGACGTCGACGGCGAGACGTTGAGCGACATCAAGCGCGCCGTCCGGGCGGCCACGGGAGAGGGCTCGATCCACGAGGACCTACCGGTCGAACTGGAAGGCCTGAGACAGGGCCTCGCCGCGCTCGACGGACTGGCCGCGCAGCTCGCCAAGCGCTCCTGAGCCGTTGACGCGCCCCCTGCGCCCCGAGGACGGAGTCGCCAAACGCCGCTATTGGATCGACTGACCGCGCTCAGGGGTCGACTCACCGCGCTCAGTCCCCGCCGAGCCGCGCGAGCGCCTCGGCGCCGCTCAGGCCCTCGACGCGGATCACCTTCTCGCGCGAGCGCGCGCCCCTCACGAGCTCCACGTCCCGAGCAGGGACGCGCAGCGCACGGGCGATCAGGCGCAGCACGGCGTCGTTGGCGCGGCCCCGTCGGGCGGCGCGGTGACCCGCACGAGCAGCGTCCCGCCGCGGACGCCCGCGATCTCGTCGCGGCCCGCGCGCGGGGTCACCCGGACGGTCAGGCGGTCGGACGGGCGGGCCGCGGGCACAGCTCTCCTTCGGACATCGCGCGCAAGGATCCCAGACCGGCGGGCGACCTGGCAGGATGGTCCTCGCGACCATGCCGATCCGCAAGATCCAGAGCCAAGGCGTGCACCACATCACGCTCGTCGGAGCCGACCGGCAGACCTCGATCGACTTCTGGGAGGGGCTGCTCGGGATGCCGTTCGTCTTCGAGCAGCCGAACCTCGACCGCGCGAGCGAAAGCCACCTCTACTTCGACCCCGGGGACGGGCGGCTGATCACCGTCTTCACCGAGGAGGAGCGCGGCGGGGACGCCGAGCGGACCCCGACCGACCCCGGGTGCGTGCACCACATCGCGTTCGCGGTCTCGCAGGCGACCTTCAAACAGACCGTGGAGCGGCTCGACGAGCGCGGGATCGAGCACAGCGGCGTCAAGGACCGCGGCTTCATGGACTCGATCTACTTCAAGGACCCGCTCGGCCTGCTGATCGAGCTCGCCTCCTACCGCTTCGAGCCGCCCGCCGGCAGGACCCACGCCGAGGTGCTGCTGAAGGCGCACCGCGTCCGCGTCGAGCGCGGCGACTACAACATCGCGCCGATCCACCTCGCCGACGCGATCGAGGCGCTGGTCGCGGAGTCGCGGGAGTCGCTCTCCGACGACCGGGGCGCGAAGGAACCGTACGGAGGGGGGAGCGCGTGAAGGTCGACACGGGCGGATACGCGGCCAGCGTCGACGAGGCGGCCGAGGCGGCGCGGCGGGCCGAGCGGCTCGGCTACGACAGCTGGTGGTGCTTCGAGACCAAGCACGACCCGTTTCTCGGCTGCGCCGTGGCCGCCGAGCGCACCGAGACGGTCACGCTCGGCACCTCGATCGCGGTCGCCTTCGCTCGCAACCCGATGACGGTCGCCGTCCAGGCCAACGACGTCCAGGCCCTCTCCGGCGGGCGCTTCGTGCTCGGCCTCGGCACGCAGATCAAGCCACACATCGAAAAGCGCTACTCGATGGAGTGGTCCCACCCGGCGCCGCGGATGCGCGAGTTCGTGCTCGCCGTGCGGGCGATCTGGGAGGCGTGGGCGAGCGGCGGCCGGCTCGACTTCCGCGGCGACTTCTACACGCACACGCTGATGACCCCGTTCTTCGATCCGGGGCCGAACCCTCACGGCAACCCGAAGCTCATGATGGCGGCCGTCGGCCCGCTGATGACCGAGGCGGCGGGCGAGGTCGCCGACGGGATGTTCTGCCACGCCTTCTGCACCGAGCGCTACCTGCGCGAGGTCACGCTCCCGGCGCTGCAGCGCGGCGCCGCGAAGGCCGGCCGCACGCTCGAGGGCTTCGAGATCTCCGCGCCCTCGTTCGTCGTCGCCGCCGACACCGAGGAGCAGCTCGAGCAGGGCATCGCCGCGGTCCGCGCCCAGATCGGCTTCTACGGCTCGACGCCCGCCTACCGCCCGGTGCTCGAGGCTCACGGCTGGGGCGAGCTGCAGGAAGAGCTCAACACGCTCACCAAGCGCGGCGCCTGGGACGAGGTCGCGGGCCTGATCGACGACGAGATCCTCCACACCTTCGCGGTGATCGGGACCCCCGAGGAGGCCGTCGAGGAGGTCCGCCGCCGCTACGCCGACGTGACCAGCCGGGTGACGCTGGCCGTGCCCGAGGACGCCGACCCGGTGCGCTGGGCGCCGCTGTTCGAGCGGCTGCGCGAGCCCGCCGGGAGCACGGCCTCAGCCTGAGCGTGCCCGACGGCGCCCGGCGCTGCGCGCGCGCCGAGACCCCGGGACGCTGAGCGGAGGCTCAGTCGCTCTCCCGCGCCAGCTCCTCGCCGGCCTCGGCGAGCACGGCGCGCATCGCCAGCACCACCTCGTCGAGCACCGCCTCGTCGGCCACGAGCGGCGGGGCGATCTGCAGGACCGGGTCGCCGCGGTCGTCGGCGCGAGCGATCAGCCCGTGCTCGAGCAGCAGCCGGGGAACAATGTCCTTGACGAGCTTCGCGACCTGATCGGGAGCGAAGCGCCCCTCGCCGCCGTCCGGCGTGAGCTCCGCGGCGAAGAAGAAGCCGTCGCCGCGAACGTCGCCGACGATCGGCAGCGAGAGGACCTCCTCCTGCAGGCGGCGCCGCAGGTAGGGCTCCAGGCGCCGCACGTTCTCGAGCACGCCTTCGCGGGCGAAGATCTCGATGTTCTTCAGCGCGATCGCCGCGCACAGCGGGTGCCCGCCGAAGGTGATGCCGTGCAGCAGCGTCACGCCCGGCTTCCGCAGCGCCTCGGTCACCTTCTCGCCCGCCAGCGCCGCGCCCATCGGCGCGTAGGCGGAGGTCAGGCCCTTGGCGATCGTGATCAGGTCCGGTCGCGCTTCGTAGCGCGCGGAGGCGAACCACTCGCCGAGTCGCCCGCAGCCGGAGATCACCTCGTCGGCGACGAGCAGGATCCCGTGGCGGTCGCAGATCTCGCGCATCCCCCGCCAGTAGCCCGGCGGGGGGACCAGGCAGCCGCCGGCGTTCTGAATCGGCTCTGCGATCACGATCGCGACCTCATCGGGGCCCTCCTGCTCGATCGCCTCCTCGAGCTCGGCCAGCAGCGAGGCCGTCAGCTCCTCGCCCTGCAGGCCCGAGCGGAACGGGTTCGTGTTCGAGACGTGGCGGGTCGGGATCGCGGGCTCCCCGAACGGTTCCTTGAAGCGCGGCACGCCGGTGAAGGAGAGCGCTCCGAGCGTGACCCCGTGGTAGGCGATCACGCGCGCGATCGCCTTGTGCCGCTGCGGCTCGCCGTTGACCAGGTGGTACTGGCGGGCGAGCTTCCAGGCCGCCTCGACCGCCTCCGAGCCGCCGCTCGTGAAGAACACGCTCTCGATCCCCTCGGGCGCAAGCTCGACCAGGGTCTCGGCCAGCTCGATCGCCGGCGGATGCGCGGTGCCCCAGTTCGTGTTGAAGGGCAGCCGCGTCAGCTGCTCGCCCGCGACCGCCGCCATCTCCTCGCCGAAGCTGTAGCCGATCTGCGCGCAGAACAGGCTCGAGAGCCCGTCGACGTAGCGCCGTCCGGCGGTGTCGAACACGTGGGAGCCCTCGGCACGGTCGAGCACGAGCAACTCCTTCCCGCCGGGACCGTATGCGCCCTGGGCGCTGAAGTGGAGGAGGAGGTTCGCGGTCGTCATGGCCTGATCGTCGCCGCGATCGGCGCGAGTCTCAATGCGCGGGTTGTCACGACCTGCTCCCCCCGGGCGGACGGTTTGTACAAGCCCGGCGCCGTCGTCCGACACCTGCGGTCGCGCCGCCCGTCGGAGCCGAGGCCCCGCGCGAGCGGCCCGCTACCGCTCACCTTGGGCCTCGAGGGCTCGTCCGAGCAGCACCGCCGAGATCCAGATCGACGCCTCGCTCCCCGCGGCTGCGATCGCGTCGAGCGCCGATTCGTATCCCTGCTCGGCGTCGACCAGGCGTCGCAGTGCGGCAATCGCCCCCCGCTCGATCTCGCGGAGCCTCGCGGCCAGCGCCTCCGCGCCGGCGTAGCCGGCCTCCAGCGAGGTCAGCGGACGGCGCTCGCAGAACAGGACGTCCTCACCGGTCGCGGCCTGCGCGGCGGCCGCGCGGATCGCCTGCACCGTCTGCTCGTAGAGGGTCACCGCGTTCAGTCTGCCGCGTCCGGGCCGCCTCGTCGTCCTCGTCGACCACGCCGGCGCGATCGGGCGCCGCCCTCACGGTCGGGCTCGCCGCCCCGCACGGACCCGGGCCACGACCACGGCCGCGGCGAGCGAGCCGAGGGCGAGGTAGGGGAAGACGCTGTAGGGGACCGGCTGTCCCGGCTGGAAGAGCTCGGCGAACGGGACGATCAGCGCGAGCACGCCGAGCGCGGGCATCGCGACGTGACGCAGGAGCGAGAACGAGGAGGGGTGCCGGCGGCGCATGTACAGCGGCAGCGAGACGGCGGCCAGGACGTAGACGAACAGGATCAGGATCGTGCCCATCGTCGAGCACTCGGCGTAGAGCCTGACGGGGTCCGGCGGCCCTCCGAGCAGCCCGGTTTCGTGGCAGAGCCACCACACCACGACGATGCCCAGCCCCGTCGCGGCCATCGCGAGCAGCGCGTAGACGGGCGTCTCTCCGGGCGGGCGATAGCGCCCGAGCACGGCCGGGAGCAGGCGCTCGCGGCCCGCGTCGAAGATCATCCTCGCCTGTGAGTTGGCGGCCGAGACGAGCGTCGCGAGCACCGAGACGACGCCCGCCAGCCACGCCAGCAGCGACCACGAGCCCGCGTAGCGGTCGGCCAGCTCCAGAAACGGGACGGACGTTGGGCCGATCGAGGAGGTCGCGTAGTGGAAGCCCGCGATCGTGGTGTAGGCGAAGAACACGAACAGCAGCGTCGTCACCGCGATCGAGGCGTAGAGGGCGCGCGGGATCGTGCGGGCGGGGTCGCGGGTTTCCTCGGCGAGCGCGGGGCCGTTTTCCCATCCGATCAGCATGTAGAGGGCCAGCGGGAAGCCGGCGGAGAGGCCGGCCAGGCCCCGTTTCAGGTGTGACCACTGAAGCGGCGCGGCCGACAGATGGGTGCGCGAATCGGTCAGGACCGCGACGCACACGGCGATCATCACGGCGACCTGCAGGACCAGCGCGACGCCGACGGCGGCGGTCGACAGGTTCGCGCCGCGCAGCGTCACCGCGACGGCGCCGGCGGTCATCACGAGGGCGATCGGCAGCCAGCTCGGTTCCCAGCCCGCGTAGCGGCCGAGCGTCAGCGAGATCATCCCCCCGGCCATCGTGAAGACGCCGGCGATCGCGACCGTGAAGCCGACGGCGGTGAGCAGCGCCGTGACCTCGCCCGCGCCCGCTCCGAGGCCGCTGCCGACGTAGGTGATGAAGCTCCCGGCGGACGGCTCCAGGCGCGTGAACTCGGCGATCACGAACGCCAGGAAGGAGACCGCGACGCCGGCCGCGAGGATCGTCAGCGGGGCGGCCACCCCGGCGGTGAGGGCGATCACTCCGAACGCGAAGTAGAAATCGATCCCCGGGCCGATGTTGGCGACGGTCGACGCCGTGACGTCGCCGAGCCCGAGCTGCCCGCCCTCGTTTCGCGGCGCCGGCGCGCTCATCCGCCGGATGCTACGCGGGCCGCCGGAGGCCGGGGAGACCTCGCGGGCGCCTGTACGCTCGCCCCTCCATGGATTGGAGCTTCCCGAGGGCGGGCGGATGGACCGTCGTCGTCGCGGCTCGCGCGTGCGGGAGGGAGGAAGGGTGGTAGTGGATCGCACCCCCCAGCCGCGGCGCCCGGGCGCGTAGTGTGAGCGTCGAGGAATCAGCGAACCCCCCGATCACAGGAGCCCCATGACCACCGTCCACGCCTTCGGCGCCGACAGCGCGACCGACCCGCTCGCCCCGCTCGAGATCGAGCGCCGCGAGGTCGGGCCCGCCGACGTGCTGATCGAGATCGCCTTCTGCGGGATCTGCCACTCCGACATCCACTTCACCCGCGGCGAGTGGGGCGAGGTGCCCTACCCGGCGGTGCCCGGCCACGAGATCGCGGGCGTCGTCGCCGCCGTCGGCGCGGACGTCGCGGGCTTCGCCGTGGGCGACCGGGTCGGGGTTGGCTGCATGGTGAACTCGTGCCGCGAGTGCGAGAACTGCAAGCAGGGCGAAGAGCAGTACTGCATCCCCGGCAACACGCAGACGTACGGCTCGGTCGACCGCGACGGGACGGTCACGAAAGGCGGCTACTCCACCCACGTCGTCGTCGATCAGGACTTCGTCGTGCGGATCCCCGACGGGCTCGAGCTCGACGTCGCCGCGCCGCTGCTGTGCGCCGGGATCACGACCTACTCGCCGCTGCGCCACTGGGGCGCCGGCCCCGGCACCCGCGTCGCGGTCGTCGGGCTCGGCGGGCTCGGCCACATGGCGGTCAAGCTCGCCAAGGCGATGGGCGCGGAGGTGACGGTCCTCTCGCAGACGCTCAACAAGAAGGACGACGGCCTGCGGCTCGGCGCCGACGGTTATTACGCGACGAGCGACCGGGAGACCTTCAAGGAGCTGCGGGGTCGCTTCGACCTGATCGTCAACACGGTCAGCGCGCCGCTTTCGATGGGTCGCTTCCTCGGCCTGCTGAAGACGAACGGGACGATGGTCAACGTCGGCGCGCCGCCGGAGCCGCTGGCCGTGCCGGTCTTCTCGCTGCTCGGCCAGCGCCGCTCGTTCGCCGGGTCGGCGATCGGCGGCATCCGCGAGACCCAGGAGATGCTCGACTTCTGCGCCGAGCACGGGATCGCGGCCGAGATAGAGCGCATCTCCGCCGCCGAGATCAACGACGCGTGGGAGCGGGTGCTGCGCTCGGACGTCCGCTACCGGTTCGTGATCGACGCGAAGACGCTGGGGGCGACGGCCGAGGCATAGGCGGCAGGGCCCGGTCCCCGGGGCGCGGGGCGTCCGGTCTGTGCGCGGGACCAGGCGCCGGGGCGCCACGTCCGGTCTGTGCGCGGGGCGCGAGGGAGGGCTAGCGTGTGCCCGAGGATGAGCGACGACGACGCCCAGGCGCTGCGCGCCCTGCAAACGGTCCCGGTCGGGCTGCCGGAGGGACTGGAGGTGTCCTGGCTCGGCGTCTCCGGCTACTGCCTGACGTTCGAGGGCGTCTCGCTGTTCATCGACCCGTACGTCTCGCGCGTGCCGCTTCGCTCGCTGCTGATGCGCCGCCGCGCGCTTCCCGATCCGGCGATGCTCGACGCCTACGCCGCCGCCCCCGGGCGGGTCGCGGGGATCCTCGTCGGGCACACCCACTTCGACCACGCCGTCGACGCGCCGGCGCTCGCCGCCCGTCACCGAGCCCCCGCCTACGGCTCGGGCTCGCTCGTCCAGCTGATGCGCCTGCACGGCCTCGAGCAGCTCGCCGTCGAGGTGCAGCCGCACACGACCTACGAGCTCGGCCCTTTCGTCGTGCGGTTCGTGCCCAGCCGCCACTCGAAGCTGATCCTCGGGCGGCGCGTGCCGATGGACGGCCCGCTGACCTGCGAGCAGCTCGACGGGCTCGTGCCCACCGCCTACCGCTGCGGCGCCGTCTACGGGATCCGGGTCGAGGTCGCGGGCATCTCGCTCTACCACCAGGGCAGCGCCGATCTCGACGACGAGCAGCTCGCCCGCGAGCCGGTCGACGTGTTCCTCGCGGGAGTCGCGGGCCGCGAGGTCACGCCCCGCTACTGGGAGCGGATCCTGCCGCGCCTCGATCCGCGGGTGATCGTGCCGACCCACTACGACGACTTCTTCGCGCCCCTCGGGGCACCCGAGGCGTTCGTGCGGCGAGTCGACCTCGGCGGCCTGCCGGGGGAGATCGCCGCGGCCTCCTCGGCGGCGACGCTCGCCGCCCTGCCCCGCGTCGATGCGTCGAGCGCGCCATCGGCGGCGCGGGCGAGCTAGCGTGAACGCGATGAGCGCCGAAACTGAGCTGCGGACGATCGAGCACTTGATCGGGGGCGTCGCGACGACGGGCGACTCGACGCGCTCTGCGGTCGTCTGGGATCCGGCGACGGGCGCGGCGCAGGCGCAGGTGCCGCTCGCGGAGCCGAGCGACGCGGACCGGGCCGTGCAGGCCGCGAAGCGAGCCTTCCCGGCTTGGTCGGAGACCTCGCTCGCACGGCGCAGCCGTGTGATGTTCGCCTTCAGGGAGCTCCTCGACCGCCACGTCGAGGAGCTGGCCCGGCTGATCGCCTCCGAGCACGGGAAGGTCGTCGAGGACGCCAAGGGCGAGATCAGCCGGGGCCTCGAGGTGGTCGAGTTCGCGTGCGGGCTGGCGCAGCTGCTCAAGGGCGAGTACTCCGAGCAGGTCTCGGGCGGGGTCGACGCGCATTCCTTCCGCCAGCCGCTCGGCGTGTGCGTGGGGATCACGCCGTTCAACTTCCCGGCGATGGTCCCGATGTGGATGCACCCGGTCGCGATCGCCGCGGGCAACACGTTCGTGCTCAAGCCCTCCGAGCGCGACCCGTCGGCGTCGAACTTCGTCGCCGAGCTGTACCGCGAGGCGGGGCTGCCGGACGGCGTCTTCAACGTCGTCCACGGCGACAAGGTCGCGGTCGACGCGCTGCTCGACCACCCGGACGTCGCGGCGGTCTCGTTCGTCGGCTCGACCCCCGTCGCCCGCTACATCCACGAGCGCGCGAGCGGCGCCGGCAAGCGCGTGCAGGCGCTCGGCGGCGCCAAGAACCACGCGGTCGTGATGCCCGACGCGGACCTCGAGTTCACCGCCGGGCAGCTGACGGCGGCGGGGTTCGGCTCGGCCGGCCAGCGCTGCATGGCGATCTCGGTCGTCGTCGCGGTCGGCGAGGTCGCCGATCCGCTGCTGGAGCTTCTTTCCGCGAAGGCGAGGGAGATCAAGGTCGGACCGGGCCTCGCGCCGGACTCGGAGATGGGGCCGGTCGTGACCGAGCAGGCCCGCAAACGGATCGTGGGCTACATCGCGCAGGGGATCGGCGCGGGCGCCGAGGCGAGGGTCGACGGGCGCGAGCTCGAGATCCCGGGCGGCGGCTTCTTCGTCGGGCCGACGCTGTTCGACCGGGTTCGACCCGAGATGACGGTCTACACGGAGGAGATCTTCGGGCCGGTCCTGTGCACGGTTCGCGTCGAGACGCTCGAGGAGGCGATCGCGCTGATCAACCGCAGCTCGTTCGCGAACGGGACGGCGATCTTCACCTCAAGCGGCGAGGCCGCGCGGCGCTTCGAGCGCGAGGTGCAGGTCGGCATGATCGGGGTGAACGTGCCGATCCCGGTGCCGATGGCCTACTACTCGTTCGGCGGCTGGAAGGACTCCCTGTTCGGCGACCACCACGTGCACGGCTCCGAGGGGTTCCGCTTCTACACCCGCGCCAAGGCCGTCACCACGCGCTGGCCGCAGGACCCCTCCGCGGCGAGCCGCGCGCTTCACTTCCCGACCTCAGCCTGACGGCCGGACAGCGCCCGCCGAGGGTCGCGGCGCCGCCTGTAGCCTGGCCCGATGCGATCCAGGGCGTGGTCGAGCGTTCCGTTCCGGCTGCTCCTGGTCGGCCAGGGCGTCTCCTCGATCGGCGACGGTGTCGCGCCGGTCGCGCTGTCGTTCGCGGTCCTCGACCTGACCGGCTCGGTGCGGGACCTCGGCTTGATCCTCGCGGCCAGGTCGCTGCCGCTGATCGCGTTCGTGCTGCTCGGCGGGGTGCTCGCGGACCGCTTCCCGCGCAAGGCGATGATGCTCGCCTCCGAGGCGGTGCGGGCCGCGGTGCAGGGGGCCTCGGCCGCGCTGCTGCTGACCGGTACGGCCCACGTCTGGGAGCTCGCGGTCCTGCAGGCGATCTACGGCGCCGGGCAGGCGTTCTTCGGGCCCGCCTCGACCGGGATCCTCCCCGAGATGGTCGGGGCGGAGGACCTGCAGGACGCGAACGGGCTGATGGGGGTCTCCGAAAACCTCTCCTCGGTCGTCGGCCCGGCGCTCGGAGGGGTGCTCGTCGTGGCGGCCGGAGCGGGTTGGGGCCTCGCCTTCGACGCGGCGGCGTTCCTCGTCAGCGCCGTATCGCTGCAGCTGATGCGCCTGCCGGACTTGACACGGCCGGAGCGGCGCAGCGCCGTGACGGAGATGAGGGAGGGGTGGCGCGCGTTCAGATCCCGTCGCTGGCTGTGGACGAGCGTCGCCGCGCTGCCGTTGATCCTCGTCGTCGTCTTCGCGCCGCTGGACGTGCTCGGGCCGGCCGTCGCGCGAGCCCGTCTCGGCGGCGCCGGCGCGTGGGCGGCGATCAGCGTCGCGACCGGCGTGGGGGCTGTGCTCGGCGGCGTGGCGGGGATGCGCTGGCGTCCCAGGTACCCGCTGCGGACGGGCTTCCTGCTGACGATCCTCGGCGAGCCGGCGCTGCTGTTCCTGCTCGCGCGCGGCGAGCTGCTCGCGCTGATCGTCGCCTTCGCGCTCGTCTCGGGCCTGGCCTCGACGGTCTTCAACGTGCTCTGGTTCACGGCGCTCCAGCGCGAGATCCCGGCCGAGGAGATCTCCCGCGTCAGCTCGTGGGATCACTTCGGCAGCTACGCCCTGCAGCCGATCGGGCTCGCGATCGTCGGGCCGATAGCGATCGCGATCGGCGTCTCGGCGACGCTCTACGCCGCCGCCGGGCTCGCCGTGCTGCTGACGCTCGCGGTCCTCTCGGTCGGCGCGGTCCGCGACTTCCAGCTCTCGCCGGCGCCGGCCGCCGAGGCTGCGCCGGCGGACTCGAGCCTGCCCTAGCGCCCCGCCGGGCCTTCGATCGCGAGCGTCTCGCGGGCGTGCGTGCCGCTGCGGTCGCGTTCGCTCAGGAGGCTTCCTTCGGCGCCCCGGTAGCGGCCCGTGCCGCCGGTGATCGTGAGGGTCTGCGTGCGGTCGCCGACGGCGACGGCGCCCGCCAGCGAGAGGGTCCCGCCGCGAAGGCGGTATCTCGCGGTGCAGTGGGCCGTCTGTCCTTCCTCGAGTGGCTCGCATGCCGAGAAGACCTGCCCGGCCGGCTTCCCCGCTCGTCGCAGGGCCTCGTGGGACGTGACCTTCCCGAGAAGCGTTTCGTCGACGCCGTAGATCGTGGCGGCGAGGTGGAGCGTGCGGCTCACCCTCGTCGGGAAGGCGACCGAGAAGCGGGCGAGCGTGGCGGTGCCGCTCGCGAGCGGTTCCGGGAGCGGGCTCGGGTAGCGCCACGTGCGCAGGGCGACGACGCCGCACACACGGTGGCCTTCGACGCCGAAGCAGGGGCTGGGTTCGTACGGTTCGCTCTCCCGGCACGGGTAGCGGCTTTCACACGGCGGCGCGTGGGGCACGGCGTAGAGGGCGCCTTCGTAGGCTCCGCCGGGACACCAGCGGCGGGTGTCCGATTTGGCGGGCGCGAGCGTGAGGCCGACCCGGCCGTCGGCGCTCGGGTAGCCGTAGTCGGTGCGCTGCATTTCGCTCGAGGTCGAGCAGGAGGGCTGCAGTTCGCGGGTGAAGCCCCGGTACGGTCGCAGCACGACGACGGCGTAGTAGTAGCCGCCTTCCGGGAGCGCGGGGGCCGAGAAGGAGACCTCGACGGGCGCGCGGACCGTCGGGCGGGGCGCGATCTGGAGCGTCAGAGCCTGCGCCTCGGTCGCGGGTCCCAGTCCCGCCAGGGCCAGGAGGATCGCCAGCCGGGCGCGTTTCGACATGGGGCCGAGCCTAACGGCGATCGGAAGCCGTGTGACCGGGCGGCGCGCTCAGCCCGCGCTCGGCACCCAACCGGCAGGGTACGCGCCGGCGGGAACCTCGCCGGGGTAGCTCGGGAAGAGGCTCATCGCGATCCGCTCGGCCGCCGTCCCCGCGAACAGCGGGCGCAGGTCGGCGATCGGCAGGAGCACCCGGATCGTCGCCCCGATGTGCAGGTCGGCGGCGTTCGGCTGCGCGCCCTCGATCACGCCGTCTGCGGCGAGCTGCTCGATGTGGCCGATCTTGGCGGGCAGGCCCGCGAGCTCCTCGTGCACGCGGACGGCGGTGATCCCGTGGTAGCGCCACGTTGCGCGCACGAACTTGATCGCGAAGTCCGTGCCCGGAGCGTCGAGGGGACCGCCGCCCGCGAACGTCCCCATCGACTCGGGGCGGAAGTGCATGGCCCCCCACGTCAGGCCCCGGCCGAGGTCCTGAAGCTCCTCGTCAGCCCAGCGCTCGGCCTCGCGCACCGCCTCGGAGGGGTACAGCGACGGCTCGGGGGCGAGCTCCTCGACGCGAGCCATGATCGCGCGCGAGCCGTGGATCGGCTCGCCGTCGATCACCGCTCCCGGGACCGTCGAGTTGCCCTCACCGTAGATCTCCTGCATCCGCTCCAGGCGCTCGGTGTGGGGGAGGTCGACCCGCTCGAACTGGAGCCCCTTCAGCTTGAGCGCCGCCGCGACCGTCATGCAGGGATGCGAAGGCGGGACGGCGTGCAGCGTGATCGTCGGCGGCATCGGGCGGAGAGACTACCCGTCTGGTCGCGCGCGGGCATGCGCCGAAGTAGTCGCGGAGGATGAGCGCATGAGCAGCGACTCGGGTCCCCGGCCCGTTAGGCTCACGCAATGCGCGCAGCTGCGCGATCGGGGGTAATCGCTCTCTGCATCCTTGGGGTGCTGCCTGTCGCGCCCGCCTCCGCTCGGCGCCAACGGCTGACCGAGTTCAAGGTCTCGGTGAGCGGGACGCAGACGACGTCGTGGTCTGCGAGCGGGACCCGTGAATGGTGTCCCTCCGCGGCGCCCAACGTCCCGTACGACGGGTCGGGCAGCGCGACCATCCACGTGTCGGGCAGCGAAACGATCCCGCTGGCTGTCGGCTCTCCGCCGACGCTGCCGATCAACCTCCGGGCCACGATCGAACGGTCCGGCAGCCTGGTCGAACACTTCGGCGCGCTGGCGGGCAAGGCGCCGGAATGCGCGATGCCGACCACCGGCGATCAGGCGGCCGAAACGAGCGGCTGCGGGCGCAGCGCCGGATCGCTTCCCGCGCTGATCTCAGCCCGCGGGCTACCCGCGGCGCGGCTCACGACCAGCGTGCACATCGGTCCGGGGTCCGACTGCCCCTGGATCGCCTCGGTCGAGAGTCCGAGCGAAGCGGGGTTCTCGACCTTCTCCGCCGCGGTCGACTCCCATCAGGAGGCGCTCGACGGCCTGCAGCCGATCTCCTTCCCGGGGCTCCTCGCGCCGAGGGAGCCGCCCGTCGCCCCGGTCGCGGCTGCCGGGCACGCCTCGGGCTCCTGGCAGGTCGCGCTGCCGGGCGGCGCTTTGAAGGTCAGCGCCACGAGCGAAGCGCAGGCGACGATCGCGCCCGTGGCGATGATCGTCCCCGGCCACGGGATCTCCACGATCCACCTCGGCGAGACCTACGGCGCGCTGCGCGCGGGCTCGGCGCGGTTCGGCGGCGCGACCGTCTCCGACAGCGGCATGCGCGCGGGCGACGGACGTCACTACACGTGGCTGGTCGAAGCGGGCGTCCCCGAGCTGGAAGTCCACGGCGGCAACATCCACGAGGGAGCGTGGATCAGCGCCCCGGCGGGCTCGCACCGCGGGCCGCTGTGGCACGGCCCGCCGCCGGCAGGCGCGCGGGTCGCGCAGGTCTCGACGACCGGCACCTACGAAGTGACCGCCACCGGGGCCGGGGAGGGATCGACGCTCGCGTCCCTGCGCAGGAGCGAGCCGCGCGGTCACGTCATCTACTTCGGACGGCCGATCGCATGGGCGCTCGACGGCCCGGGCCGGCGACGCACCGCGTTCATCCTCTTCGGAGGAGTCGTTCAGACCGTCGAAGTCGGCTGCCGCCAGACGGACCCGACCCAGCGCGGAGCGCCGGTCTCGGACTCGGCCGTCTGCTGAGCGCCCGCCGGCGTCAGCGACCCGCGGCCTGGCCGCCGTCGACGTGCAGCGTCTCGCCGGTCACGAACGTGGCCGCCTCCAGGTAGAGCAGCGCCTTCACGACGTCCTCGATCTCGGCGACCCGTCCGAGGGGATGCAGCGCGTCGAGCCCCCGATAGGAGTCGGCGTCGTGCTCGGGCGTTCGAACGACTCCGGGGGCGATCGCGTTGACCCTGACGCCTCGCGAGGCGTACTCGATCGCGAGCGAGCGGGTCGCGGCGGCGAGGCCGCCCTTCGTCAGCGCGACGAGCGCCGAAGGACGCTCGCTGCTCGCCCGCTCGACGATGCTCGTCGTGACGCTCACCACGTGGCCGCTCCCGCGTGCCGCCATCGCCGCGATCGCGGGCTGCGTGACGTTGAAGAAGGCCTCGACGTTGACCCCGACGAGCCTCGCGAGGTCCTCGCGCGTGTAGTCCGAGAAGGGCTTCTCGATGAACACGCCCGCGTTGTTGACGAGCGTGTCGAGCCGTCCGAAGCGCTCGAGCGCGCGGTCGACCGCGCGGCCCGCGTCGTCGGGGTCGGTGACGTCGCCCCGGATCGCCACGTGGCCGTCCTCATCCCGTCGGTCGATCGAGCGCGACACCGCGACGACCGAGTAACCGTCGCGGCGCAGGGCGGCGACGATGCCAGCGCCGATCCCGCGCGAGGCTCCGGTGACGAGCGCGACCCTGCGCTGGGTCGTCGATGTATCAGCCATCGCGGTACCCGGCTACGGCGCCGGCTCCGGCTCGACCCCCAGCACCTGTCGGGCGCGCTCCAGATCGCCCGCCGCGACGTAGACGTCAGATCGCCCGGACATGCAGCACCTCGTCCATGTAGCGGTCGGCGGCGGTGACGGCGACCTCGGGAGCCGCTCCGTCGAGGCGGGCGTTCATGTACGCCCCGTACCAGTCCCACCAGTTGTGAGCCTCGTGCGATTTCTCGTAGGCGTCGTGGCGGATGGAGGTCTCGTGCAGCAGCTCCGCAAGATCGTCGATCGCCATCGTCAACCTTCTTCCTCGCGCCACAGACGACCCGGCAGGCGCTCGGTGATCTCCTGCAGCAGCCACCCGTTGCCGTCGGGGTCCTCGAAGCGGATGTAGGTGAAGTACGAGCGGCCCTGCGGGTCGCGGCCGGGGCTTCCGCCACGGTCGAAGCCCGCGCTTCCGCCCATCACGCCGCTCACGTCGACGCCGGTCGCGAGCAGCTCCTCGCGCGCTGCTTCGATGTCCTCGACGACGAGCACGATCGTGTCGATCGAACCGGGCGGCGCGGTCGTGATTCCTTCGCCGAAGATGATCGAAGCGGGGGAGTGGGGTGGGGTGAGCTGCACGACCCTGCTCCCGGGCTCGCCCAGGTTCGCGTCCAGGCGCCAGCCGAGACCCTCGTAGAAGTCCTTCGCGCGGTCGACGTCCGCGACCGGGAGGACGACGACCTCGAGTCGCATCGCGAGCCGGTCTGCGGGCGGCGGTCCTGCTCCCCTGTCACCTTCTGCTGCGGCGCTGCTCATCTCGGCCTCCTTTTGGTTGCTCTCCTCTGTCTACCTCGCGATCACGGTGGCTTCTCGCGCGTGTCAGGCGCCCCCCTCGGCGACGGGCGCGGCGGCGATCGAGGCGCGCAGGTCCTTCAGCGCCGCCGCGTGGATTTCCGAGAAGCTGGGGAAGGGCTGAATCGTGTCCGCGAGCACGGCCAGCGGGACGGCCGCCCGGATCGCGAGCGTCGCCTGCTGGAGCCACTCGCCCGCTTCCGGGCCGAGCGCGTAGGCGCCGGTCAGCACGGCGCCGTCGCTGAGCAGGGTCAGGAACCCGTTCGACTTGGCGTACTCGTGCGTGTAGGTGGCCGTGCGCGACACCTCCGCCAAGCGCGCCGTGCCGCTGAACGGAGCCTCGCCGCTGCCGACGGCCGCCGCCTGCGGGTCGGTGTAGGTGACCCGCGGCACCGCCTCGTAGTGCGCCTCCCGCGGCTCGCCGAGGATGTTCGAGGCGACGACCTCGCCCTGGTACTCCCCGACGTGGGTGAGCTGCAGGATGCCGGTGACGTCGCCGATCGCCCACAGCCGCTCGCCCGCGCGCATGCTCCGGTCGACGGGCACGCCGTGCGCGTCGGGCACGACGCCGACGCTCTCCAGGCCGATCCCCTCGGTCCGGGGCCGGCGTCCGGTCGCGACGAGGAGACGGTCGCCGGTGAGCGTGCGCCCGTCGTCGAGCGCCAGCTCGAACCCCTCCGCGTTCGCCGAGGCCGACGTCGCCATCACGCCGAGGGTCAGCTCGATCCCGTCGCGCTCGAGCGCCTCGCCGAGCGCCTCGCCGAGCGCGGGCGGTTCGCGCGGCAGGACCCGCTCCGCCCCCTCGACGACGATCGCCTCGCCGCCGAGCCTGCGCACGACCTGCGCCAGCTCGAGGCCGGCGGGGCCGCCGCCGATCACGACCAGCCGCCGCGGAACCTCCTTCATCGCCGTCGCCTCGCGGGTGGTCCACACGCCGGGGAGCTCGCGCAGGCCGTCGATCGGCGGGACGAACGCGTCCGCGCCGTTGGCGAGCACGACGTGCTTGGCGGTGTAGCGCTCCCCGTCCACCTCGACGACCCCCGTCCCGGCGAGCTTGCCGTGGCCGCGCAGCAGATCGATCCCGCGCCCCGAGAGCCACTCGAGCTGTCCGCCGTCGGTGTAGTCGGAGACCATGAAGTCCCGCCAGGCGAGGGCCGCGCGAACGTCCACCTCGGCCTCGGCGGCGACCGCCCGGGCGGCGGCCACAGCCTCGCCGGGACGCAGGAGGGTCTTGGACGGGATGCAGCCCCAGTAGGAGCACTCCCCGCCGACGAGGTTCGACTCGACGACGGCGACGCGCAGCCCACCTTCTGCCAGCGCCCCCGCGCAGTGCTCGCCGGGTGCGCCGCCGCCCAGCACGATGACGTCGTAGGTGGTGTCGCCGTTCCCGCTCATCTGTCCTCCGTCGGTCGCTCACGGGACAGCATCGCGCATCGCCGGCCCGCTCGCCCTCGCGTCTGCCGTGTCTTGCGCCCTGGGCGCGATCCGCGGCGCCGGCGGGGTCTCACCCGCCACTCGCGCGCTGCGCGGCTTTCTTCTCCCAGCCGTGGAACGGGGCGAGATCCTCCGCTTCCCACCGTTCCCGCAGACCCGGCGCGCTGAGGTCCCAGTCGGGGCGGATCTCGCTGAAGAGCCGGCGCAGGTCCTGCCAGAGCTCATCGACGGAGGGGCGTCCCCAGAACCAGTAGCCCATGTAGATCCGGTGCACGATCAGCCCCGGCCCGAGCACGATCGTGTGGGGGATCATCGGGTCGTTGTCCGGGTCCGTGTACTCCTGAATCTCGAGGTCCTTCTGCACGATCCGCTCCGGGTCGGACAGGAACGGCCACTGCGCCCCGACCGAGCTGCGGAACTCCTGGGTTGTGTGGTGGTCGTCGGTGGAGATCGTCGCGATCTTCGTGTAGGCGACGTTGATCTTCGGATGGAACGCGGCGAGTTCCAGATGCTGCTGGTGCTCCTTCGGGCAGTAGTGGCCGCGCGCGAGCGTGAGGATCAGCGGGTCCTCGCCCTGCAGATCGCTGAGCTTCCGGTCGATGCCCTCGTGGTCGGGGAGCTCGTAGTCGGGAAACGGCGAGCCCGGTGCGATGTCGTCGCGCATCTGTGCTCCTTCTCGTGGTGGAGTGGGGACACGGATCATCCTGCTTTGGGCCGGCCTCGGCTTGCGCCGGCCGGTTGAGGGAGACTGCTTGCAACGCGACGAACGGAGGATCGGATGAGCGCGACAGAGGCGGAGCCGATGAGCAGCGACGCGAGGCTGGCCGGGCAGGTCGTGGTGGTGATCGGCGGCAGCGCCGGCATCGGCCTTGAGACGGCGCGGCTCGCGCGCCGGTCGGGCGCCGATGTGATCGTCGCCGCTCGCAACGAGGAGCGGCTGCGCGCCGTCGGGGAGGAGCTCGGGGCTCGCGTGAGCGCGTTCGACGCGAGCGATCCCGAGCGCCTGGAGGGCTTCTTCGCCGAGCTGCCGCCGCGGATCGATCACGTCCTGCTGACCGGGCCCGGCCCGTACTACGCGCCGCTTGAGGAGTTCGACTTCGAGCAGGCCGCACGCGACGTCGACTCGCACCTGTTCCTGCCGATGCGCATCGCGCGGGCTGCGCGGAGCAGGGTGCGGGCGGGAGGGACGCTGCTGTTCATGGGGGGAACCGGCGGCCGCAGCACGGCGCGCGGCTTCACGCTGATCTCGGCCCTCACGGCCGCGATGCCCGCGCTGGTCAAGAACCTGGCGCTCGAGATCGCGCCGATCCGGGTCAACCTGATCGCCGCCGGCTTCGTCGACACGCCGCTGTCCGCCCGGCTGCTGGGCGAGGACATCGAGGCGCGCCGGGAGGAGCTGCGGGAGACCCTCCCGATCGGGCGCGTCGTCGGGCCCGCCGACGTGGCCGAGCTGGCGGTGCACCTGATGACGAACACGGCGCTCACGGGCGCCACCTACGACATCGACGGCGGCCAGCAGCTGATGTGAGGCTCGCCCGGCGCTACGCCGGGTCCGGCGGTCGATCGGCGTCGACGGGTGGATCGGCGTCGTCGTAGATGCGGGCGGCGGCGAGCATCCCGCTCGGGCCCCGTTCGTAGACGGCGACGCCGGCCTGCGGGGGGAGCTCGCTGCGGCCCCAGCGGCAGACGTTGTACTCGAGCGCGCACACGCGCCCGTCGTCGACCGCGGCGCAGTGCTCGAGCGGAATACCGCCGCCGCCTGAGAAGAGCAGCTCGTAGAAGGAGCGCAGGGCGGCCTGTCCGCGATGTACGTACTCGCCGCCGGCGGGCTCGCGCGCGTAGCCGTCGGGCTCGAAGGTCGCGAGCACCGCCTCGGCGTCGCCGGCGGCGAGCGCCTCCTGGTAGGAGGCGACGATCCCCTCGAGTCTGAGCGCCGGGTCGGGTTGGAGCAGCGGGGGGCGGACCGCGTGGCGACGGGAGAGCGCCCAGCTGCTGAAGTAGATGCGGATCTCCTCGATGCGCCGGTCGGGGCGGCGCTGGGCGACGAGCGTCAGCGGCAGGGCGATGCGCCCGGCGGGCCCGTCCAGGTGCAGCACGAGCTCCTCGAAGCCGTTGCCGCCGTCGGTGCTGACGTGCGTGACGGTCTCGACCTCGACGTTGCGCTCGGTCAGCCAGGCGCGGGTCCGCTGGGCGAGATCGGTGAAGGGGCGGGCGCCCCTGATCCGGCCGCGCACGGGGTCGTGCACCTCGGGCTCGGCGGCGAAGGACTCGAGCAGCGCGTCCAGTTCGCCCGTCAGCAGGCCGTCGAAGTACGGGACGGCGGCCAGCTCACGGCCCGCGTTGCGCTCCAGTCGCTCGATCGCCGGCGCGGAGAACAGCTCTGGAAGCCACGGCACCCGGAAAGCGTCTCACACGCGCCCGGGGCCGGTCACTCGGCGTGCGCTGACCAGTACGCCTCGGCTTCGGCCTCCATCACGGCCAGGCGCGAGTAGTAGTCGGGGAACTCGTTCAGGTGCGCCCGCGCGATCTTCGCGGTCACCGTCACGTCGTCGTCGCTGACGTTGGTCTCGGGATCGCGCCTGCCGTGCTCGAGCTCGACGTCCATCCCCATGCGGAACTGCTCGACGTCGAAGCGCGACTTAGTCCAGTCGATCCCGATCCGCTCGCCGGCCTCACGGGCCTGCTCGGCGGTGAAGGAGGCAGCCTCGCTCATTCGCAGAAGCCTACTCTCGGCGCGCGGGCTTTCAGCGACCGGCGGGACGGGGCTGGCCGTGGTCGTGACTGTGGTCGACCGGCCCGGCGCTCACAGCTCGCCCGCGAGCGTGACGAGCAGCCAGATGAGAGCTCCGACGCCGAGCAGGCGCCGGAACCAGTTGACCCCTCGCGCGGCCTCCTCGAGGGCCCACACGGCGAGGCCGAGCAGGAACGCGATGCGAGCGACGTCGTGCGCGGCGCCGTCGGTCGCGGCCTCGACTCCCAGCCCCGCGAACGCGAGCAGCAAGGGCGAATTCGGGAACTGCGCGATCGGGAACCGCCGCGGCCAGCCTTCCTGACCGCGACGCCAGAGCTCGGCGGCCGTCACGACCCGGATCGTCCCAGAGCCGCGGTGACGGTCGCGGCCTCGCGATCGGCGGCCGGGGCGTCGGCCGCGTCGAGCGAGCCGGCGGGGAGGACGAAGCGGAGCGGAGGACGGGTGGAGGCGGCGAGGCCGGGCTGCTCGCGCGGGCCGTGCAGGCCGTGCTTGGAGGCCTTGGCGGCCGTCGAGTCGGGAACGCCCGCGTGGGCTCCGATCCACGCGAGGATCGCGGCGGAGTGGCTTCCCTCGGCGAGGATCACGGATCGCTCGATCACCGCGCCGCCGGAGGCGTGAGGCCGTGCCAGCCGGCGCACCAGCGTGCGGATCGCCTCATCCTCCAACGCGTTCACCGGAGTCCCGTCGCATCTGGAGCTCGACGCGCCCGATGCCGGAGGGCACCTCGGCGCTCGCCGTGGCGTCGTTCGGCTGAAGCTCGAGCAGCGTGCTCAACAGCAGCAGTGGCGTTCCCGCCGCCCATGCCTGGGGGCGGGAGGCAGTCGGGAACGCGACCGGCACCGACGCCTCGCAGACGGGGTAGCCGGCGAAGACCTCCGGCAGGCGGTGCTCGAAATACGGGGCCGCGCGCAGCACCGAGCAGGCGAGCGTGCGCGCCGCGTCGGCGTGGCCGTAGCGGGCGAGGCCGGCGGCGATCAGCGAGCTCTCGTGAGGCCAGACGGTCCCGGTGTGATAGCCGAGCGGGTTGTAGCCGGCCTCCCGGCTGCCGAGCGTCCTCACGCCCCAGCCGGAGTAGAGCTGCTCGCCGAGGACCGTCTCGGCGGCGAGGGCGGCCTCCTCGTCGTCGAGGATCCCCGACCACAGCAGGTGGCCGATGTTGGAGGTCAGGCTGTCGACCTGGTGCTTGTCTCCGTCGAGCGCCAGGGCGTGGTGTCCCCGCTCGGGCATCCAGAAGTCGCGGCGAAAGCGCTCGCGCAGCTCGCGGGCCTGGCGTTCCAGGCGCAGGGCGAGCTCCTCGTCGTGCCACACGGCGCGCGCCAGGCGCGCCGCCCTTCGCCGCGCGTCGTAGACGTAGCCCTGGATCTCGCAGGTCGCGACCGGGCCTTCGGCGAGGCTCCCGTCGGCGAACTGGATCGCGTCCCAGCTGTCCTTCCAGCACTGGTTGACGAGCCCGGTGCTCAGGTTCCGGCACGCGTACTCGACGTATCCGTCGCCGTCGGCGTCGCCGCTGTCCTCGATCCATGCGAGCGCGGCGCGGGCGTTGGGCTCGAGCGCTCGAACTAGATCGTCGTCGCCGCTCCAGCGGTGGTACTCGTCCAGCAGCACCAGGAACAGCGGGGTCGCGTCCGCGGTCCCGTAGTACGGGGAGTGCGGCCGCTCGCCGCGAGCGGTGAGCTCGCCGTAGCGGAGCTCGTGGAGGATCTTGCCGGGCTCGCGCTCGTGAAAGTCGTCGCGGTCATCGGCCTGCGCGGCGGCGAGCACGCGCAGCGTCGTCGCGGCCAGCTCGGGCAGGTACGGGAGCGCCTGGAAGCTCGTGATCAGGCTGTCGCGGCCGAACAGCGCCATGAACCACGGCAGGCCCGCGGCGGGGAGGGTCGCGCCGTCGCCGAGGTCGGGCTGCAGGCGCAGCGCCGCGAGATCGCTGAGACTCGCGCGGTAGGTCAGCCGCAGAGCGGGATCGTCCGCTTGCAGGGCGGGCGCCGCGGCGAGCCAGCTCTCGAGCTCGGAGGACTTGGCGGAGGCGACCTCGGCCACGGTGCCGCTCCGTTCGCGGGGCGTGAACGCGACGCCCCGCTGGGCGGCGTGCGGGGTGATCTTGAAGTCGCAGCTCCAGCGCTCGCCGGGCGCCAGCCGCGCCGAGTAGGCGAGACCGTTGCGGGTAACCGTCCCCGGCCGGTCGGCGGAGATCGTCACCGAGCGCTCGAACCCGTCGCGCTCGTAGGTGAGCTTCAGGGTCCGCTCGTCGTGGTCGCATCTCACCTCCCGCTCGGGGACGAGGCCGTCCTTGACCTCGAACAGGTCGGCGAAGTCGGCGTCGACCTCCAACGCGACGCGCAGCTCCGAGCTCTCGTGGCGATGGTTGGTCACCGTGAGCTCCTCCAGCCACACGCGGTCGATCAGCCGCCGGCGCGTGACCGAGCATGGCGCCTGCTCGAGGTGGCCGGTGCGGGGGGTGAGGAAGAACTGGGCGGCGAAGTGGGCTCCCTGGTCGAGCCCGAGCAGCTCCAGCGGAGCGTCGTTGACGCTCAGGACCCAGCGGGAGAGGAAACGGGTGTCGGCGCAGAAGAACCCGTGATCGCGCCCGCCGTCGCTGCGCAGGTCTCCGTGCCGGTCCCCGACCACGAAGGTACTCCCGTCGAGGACGCTCAGCGTGCGCTCAGACACCGGCAAGGACTCCCGTGCGCCTGCGCGCGACCGATCGGTAGGTCGCCTCGTAGGCGGTGGCGACGACGTCGACGTCGCAGTGCTCGGCGACCCACGCGCGGCAGTCGCGCGGGGAGATCGAGGGCAGCCGCTGGACGGCTGCGGCCATCGCCCGCTCGTCCTCGACCAGAAAGCCGGTCTCGCCGTCGACGACGAGCTCCCCGGCGGCGCCTTCGGGGAACGCGATCACGGGGGTCCCGCAGGCGAGCGCCTCGACGACCACCATCCCGAACGGCTCGCGCCAGCGGATCGGCATCAACAGCGCCCGAGCGCCGGCGAACAGCGCGCGCTTGCGCTCGCCCCCGACCTCGCCGAGGAAGCGGACGCGATCGTCGTCGATGTGCGGAGCTACCTCGCGTTCGAAGAACGGCTGCTGCCCGGGCTGGATCACCCCCGCCATCACGAGCGGCATACCGGCCAGGCGTGCGGCGGCGATCGCCCGGTGGGGGCCCTTGTCCGCGGTCATCCTCCCGATCCAGAGCAGGTAGTCCTCCTTGCGTTCGCGCAGCGGCCAGCCGCGCACGTCGATCGGGTTCGGGATCACGTCGATCTCGCCGAGCCCGTGGGGACCCGACGCGAGCTGGGCGTGGCTGATCCCGACGAGCCTCGCCTTGTGCGCGTGGCGTGAGTAGAACGCTGCGGTGGCGGTCGTGAACTGGCCGTGCAGGGTGTGGACGGACGGCGTCGAGAGCCGGTCGGCCATCGCCAGGGCGGTGAAGCCGCAGTGATCGTGCACCACGTCGAAGCGCCGCTCGCCTGTGACGGCGTCGATCGCCTGGAATGCCTGAGCCACGTGATCGCCCTCGTAGAGCGAGCGCTCGATCTCCTCGGGGTGGGTCGCGTCGAGCAGGGTCACGACGCGCGCGCTCGAGCTGGAGCCGGGGGCGCAGAAGAGCGTCACCTCGGCTCCTCTGCGTACGAGCGTCTCGGTGAGGACGCTGACGACCGACTCGACCCCCCCGTAGCCGGGCGGCGGGACGGAGATCCACGGCGGGGCGAGCATCGCCACGCGCAGCGGGGTCTCGGGCGTGACTCGGCCGGGCGGGCGCGAGCCGCGGGACCCGCGACGGGGTGCGGCAGCGACGGCGCTCACGGTCTCACCGGCAGTCCGAACATGGAGGCTCTTTCAGAGCGGCGGCCCGGAGAGTGCGGCTCGCTGCTCGATGGGGACGGTCGTGGCGTCCCGCCGGGACGAAACAGTCCGTGAGCTCACCCGCGGCGATCGGCCGACGGGTGCTCTGCGCGAAGTCGCTCCGCAAAAGCGGTGAATGACCTGGCCTTCGAGTCTAGACCACGGCGAGGTGCGTCCTCGTGCGCGGAGGTCTACGATCACTGGCGCTCGAGCGGAGAACGCGGGGACGATGAGATCGAAGTCGCCAGCAGCGCAGCCGACCGCCTCCGCCGATCCGGTGGGCCGGCTCCTCTCCGTCAACGTGGGCCTCCCGAAGGACGTCGAGTGGCGAGGCAGGACGGTCTTCACGGGCGTCTTCAAGGACCCCGTGAGCGGGCCCCGCCGCGTCGGCAGGCTGAACGTCGAGGGCGACGGGCAGGGCGACCTCGCCGGCCACGGGGGAGAGCAGCGTGCAGTGTTCGTCTACCAGCTCGACTCCTACCGCCACTGGGAAGAGGAGCTCGGGCGCAAGGGCCTCGTGCCCGGGCAGTTCGGGGAGAACTTCACGATCGAAGGCCTCGCCGACGCGGAGGTCTGCATCGGCGACCGCTACCGGATCGGGAGCGCCGTCTTCGAGGTCACCCAGCCCCGCGTTACGTGCTACCGGGTGGGGATCCGCATGAACGACCCGCGCATCCCGGCGCTGCTGGTCTCCCACAAGCGCCCCGGCTTCTACTTCCGGGTGATCGAGGACGGCGAGGTGCAGGCGGGCGAGGAGATCGTCAGGCTCGCCCCCGGACCGGAGCGGATGACCGTCGCGGAGGTCAGCGCGCTGCTCTACCTGCCCGGACATCCTCGCCAGCAGCTGCTCCGAGCTCTGCGGATCCCGGCCCTGAGCCCAGGCTGGCAGGGGTCGTTTCGGGCGATGCTCGACGGCGTGGCCGGCGGCGGCAACGCCGGCCTGACGAGCGCGAGCCCGCCGCCGGCGTGGCCGGGCTTCCGCTCGCTCGCGGTGACGAGGATCGAGCGGGAGAGCGAGTCGGTGATCTCGATCCGCCTGGAGGACCCGGACGGCGCGTCGCTTCCCCCGGCGCGGGCCGGCCAGTACCTGACCGTCCGCATCGACCCCGAGCACGGCGAGCGGCCGCTGCTCCGCAACTACTCGCTGTGCGGGGAGCCCGACGGCGGCTGTTACCGGATCGCCGTCAAGCGCGAGCCGCGGGGCGCCGCGAGCGGCTACCTGCACGACAGCCTGCGGGTCGGGGACCGGCTGCAGACGGGGGCGCCGCGCGGCGCGTTCATCCTCGGGGAGGCGGAGGATCCCGTGCTCCTGATCAGCGCCGGGATCGGCGCGACGCCCGTGCTCGCGATGCTGCACGCGCTTGCGAAGCAGCGCTCGGGACGGGAGGTGTGGTGGCTGCAGGGCGCCCGCAGCGGCCTCGACCATCCGTTCGCCGTGGAGGCGCGGGCGCTGCTCGCCTCGCTTCCCGAGGCGTGCACCCGTGTCTACTACAGCCGGCCGGGCGAGGGGGACGTCGAGGGCCGCGACTACGACGCCGCGGGCCGGCTCAGCGGGGCGCTGCTCGCCGAGCTCGATCCGCCGCGGAACGCCGAGGCGTACCTGTGCGGGCCGGCCGCGTTCATGGACGAGATCAGCGCGGGACTGGCCGCGCTCGGCGTCGAGGCTTCGCGGATCCACACCGAGCCGTTCGGGCCCGAGCCGCAGTCGACGCCGGGGATCGCGCCGGGCCCCAAGCGTACGCCGCACCCGCCGGCGGGCGATCCGGGCGACGGGCCGCACGTCGAGTTCGCGCGGAGCAACCTGTCGGTAGCGTGGAGCGAGGACTTCGGCAGCCTGCTCGAGCTGGCCGAGGCGTGCGACGTGCCGGTGCGGTGGTCGTGCCGAACGGGCGTATGTCAGAGCTGCGAGACAGCGGTGGTGGCCGGCGAGCTCGACTACGACCCCGATCCGGTCGAGGCTCCCCCGCAGGGCAGCGGGTTGATCTGCTGCTCGCGTCCGCGCGACGACGTAGTGCTGGACCTCTGATGAGCGCCGGACCCGATCGTGACGCCGACTTCCGGGCTCGGCTTCAGCAGCACTGGGAGGCGTCTGAGCGCGGCGACATCGAGGCCGAGCACGCGATATACGCCTCCGATGCGGTTCTCGACTACCCGCAGTCGGGCGAGCGCTTCAGAGGACGCTCGCGGATCCAGGCACAACGCGGTGGGCATCCGGCCGAGCGCCACTTCGCCGTCGGCAGGATCCTCGGCGGCGGAGAGCTGTGGGTGAGCGAGGTCGTGATCACCTACGACGGGGTGCCGACCCACTCGGTCAGCGTCATGGAGGTCACGGAAGGTCTCGTCACCCACGAGACCCAGTACTTCGCCGACCCGTTCGAGGCGGCGGCGGGACGTGCCGAGCTGGCCGAGCCAATCTCCTGAGACTCGCAACGAAGCTCATCCGGCGGCGACGCGACCCGTCGCGGTCGAGCACCGGGCGACGTCGGAACGACAAGGTGTCCGTCCAGCGCCATCTCGTTCGTCTCTGATGCAAAGCCGGCATCGGGCCGGCGGATGAGAAAGGGCGCCAGATGCCGATCCACTTCGAGGCCACGTACGACGCGACGCCGCAGGAGGTCTTCGAGCTGCTCACCAGCGGGGAGCAGTTCAAGGCGATGACGGGCATGCCGGCGGAGATCACCGACCGTCCCGGGGAGGCGTTCTCGCTGTTCGGGGGGCGGATCGAGGGCCGCCAGGTCGAGCTGCTGCCGGGCGAGCGCATTGTGCAGGCATGGCGGTTCGGGTCAGAGCACGACTCGCCGTGGGACCCGGGCTTGTACTCGATCTTGCGCTTCGGACTGTCGCCGGACGGGAGCGGGACGCGCCTCACGATCGACCACGACGGGATCCCGGAGGAGTGGCTGGAGCACCTCGAGGCGGGTTACCCGCAGTTCTATCTGGAGCCGATCGCGGGGTACTTCGCGGGGCGGGTCGCCAGCTAGCTCGCGAGTGGGGTGGGCCCTAGAAGTCCCGGGCGAGCAGATAGGCCTCGTCGAGGTATTCACGCCGCCGCTCATCCCCGGCGGCGACGACGGCATGGAGGTAGACGTGTCGGGCGTCCTTGACGCCGGCCATCTTCAGGCCCCAGTCGCATATCACGGTGTCCATCGCCTGCCGCCAGCCCTTGTCGTACTCCTCCTCGGTGAAGAAGGTGGGGGTGATGATCAGCGCCTTCTCCTGGGAGAGCATCGGTATCCGGCCTTCGAGGTCCCCCTGCCACCCTGCGCGGTTGAGGGTGTACGCGAACCCGTAGGCGAAGACGCGCTCGAACCAGCCCTTGAGGATCGCCGGGAAACCCATCCAGTACACGGGCGCCACGAAGATCAGGGCGTCGGCCTCGGCGACGAGCGCCTGCTGTGCCTTCACGTCCGTGGGGAGATGCTCGGCGAGCGCGCGGGCGATCTCACGGTTGTCCTTGCCGCGCAGCCATCGCCGCGCCAGGTGTCTGCGCAGCGGTCCGCGAGCGGCCCCGAGAACCACCTCCCGCGGGTTGGCTTCCTCGAGAAGCTCCTCGGGCAGCGACTCGTGCAGGAACTGAACGGCGTCCTCGGCCGTGAAGACGGGGTTGAAACCGCTCGCATAGAGGTCGTCGACCGTGTACGTGTGGGGACTGTCGTCGAGTCCTTTGAGGACCTGTTCGAGTACCGCGTGAGTGAACGAGTCGCGGTTGAAGTGCGCATAGACGACGAGTACGTGCATGACCACGGTCGAGTATCCGGCTTCGGGAAGCGCCGGCGCGTGCGTAGTTCGCCCGGGCGCGAATCGGTGCGGTGCCCCGATCGAGCGGGTGGGCTCCGGGCTTATGGTCGTGGAGATGAAGCGGTCTTCCGACAACGAGAAGAGCGGGTGTGCCGAGAGGCGTCAGGCCGTCAGGAAGCTCGTGATCATCGCCGGCGCCGCTGCCGGCGCCGGGTTGCTCGCCAAGCGGTGGGGGACGGGGTGCGGCGGCGTCGACTTCGAGAAGATGATCGAGCGGATGCCCGAGAACGCCCCGCCGAGGTGGATGTTCACCAACATCACGGCGATTCGTGAGAACACCGAGCGGATTCTGGAGCGCCTCGAAGCCGAGCGCCGCGGCACCGTAGAAAGCTGAGCGCGCACAGGCCCTTGAGGCCGCACCGCCGGCGAGGCCATCTGTCCCGGGAGCCTCAGCTCTGGCCGGCGGCCGGTTAGCCCGGCGCCTGCGCAACCCCCGCCGGCGCCTCGGGTTGAGAGGATCAGGACGGATGCCGCTTCCAGCCTCGATCCTTCGGCGAGCCACGTTCCCGGCGCTCGTACTGCTGTGCTGCTGCACGGCCTCCTCCGCGCACGCCGCGCCGATGCTCGCCTGGTCGACGCCGCACAGCTTCGACGGCGGCGGCACACCGACGGCGGTGTCGTGCGCGAGCGAATCGGCGTGCGTCGCCGTCGACTCCGGCGGGAGCGCGTTCACGACGACGTTCCCCGGGGCGAGTGCCCCGAGCTGGGGCGGGGCCGCGATCGACGCCGGCGGCGCCCCCCTCCAGGCGGTCTCGTGCGCCCCCGCGGGGCCGTGCGTGGCGGTCGACGGCCACGGCCAGGCCCTCGCCCAGGCGGCGCCGGGCTCCTCGTGGGGCACGAGCGACATCGACGGGACGAGGTCCCTGACGGGGGTCTCCTGTCCGTCCTCCTCGCTCTGCGTCGCCGTCGACTCCTCCGGCACGGTCCTGTGGAGCACGACGCCCCGTTCGGCGAGCTGGTCCGCCGCGGCCGTCGACGCGGGCCACGAACTGCGCGCCGTCTCGTGCGCCTCCGCCGCGCTCTGCGTGGCCGTCGACGCGGACGGACGGGTGCTCGCGAGCACCGACCCGGCGGGGGGCGGGTCGAGCTGGCACGCGCGGAGCGTCGACTTCGCCGGCCTGCGCGCCGTCTCATGTGCGGGGGCCGAGTGCGTCGCGGCGGACGACGCCGGGCAGGTGTTGGCGAGCGCCGATCCGGGCGCGGTCGGGGCGACCTGGAGCATCACTCCCGTGGCCCTCGAAGGCCTGCTCGCGGTCTCGTGCGCGCCGAGCGGGCTGTGCGCGGCCACCGGCGCGGCCGGGAGCGCGTTCGCGAGCGACGATGCCGTGTCGGGTACGCCCGCGTGGCCTGGGGCGAGCACCGGCGCGGGCAGCCTCACGGGCGTCTCCTGCCTGTCCGGCGGCCTGTGCGTCGCGGTCGACGCGGCGGGTCGCTCGGTCTCGTCGCGCCCCCCTGCGCCGGCCGTCGCCACCTCCCCCGCCGTCGCGGTGGCCGCGACGAGCGCGACGCTCGGCGGCACGGTCGACCCGCGTGACTCCTCGCTTCGGTCGTGCCGCTTCGAATACGGCACCGGTGCGGCCTACGGAGAGAGCGTCCCCTGCTCGACGGTCCCGCGGGCCACGGGCGGGACGCAACCCGTCACAGCCTCGCCGAGCGATCTGGAACCGAACACGAACTACCACTTCCGCCTCGTCGCGGCGAGCGCCTCGGGCGAAGCGGCGGGGGCCGACGCCACCTTCACCACGCCCGTGTCATCGGCGGTGGCGGTGGTACACCCCCACCCGTCGATCTCGGGCACGCCGGCGCCGGGACAGACGCTCACCTGCCGTCCGGGGATCGAAGCCGAAACGAGGGTGACGCTCGCCTACGCGTGGCTCCGCGAGACGGTGCCCGTCACCGGAAGCACGCTTTCCACCTACGCGGTCAAAGGTCGCGACAGCGGCCATCACCTGCAATGCCAGGTCACGGCCACCACCGGCGGCGGCAGCGCGACCGGGAGCAGCGGCTTCGTGACGGTGCCCGCCGGCGGCGTGCCGGAAGCGGCGGGGGAGACGCTCGTTGGAACCGCGGCCTACGCGAAGGGACGAGTCACGCTCCCGGTCACGTGCTCGGGCCACGCGAGCAACGGCTGCGCGATCAGCGCGCGCCTGACGGCGGTCCAGGCATCCGGTGCGAGCCGTGGGGGCGCCGCCGGCACGCTGGCCTCGACGAGCGCGCGCTTGCCGGCGGGGGTCAGCCGAACGATCGCGCTGCCGCTCACGAAGAAGGCGCGGAGGCTGCTCGCCGCCCGAAGGCGCCTGTCCACGCAGCTCGCCGTCTCGGGCACCGTGATCGGGGTGATCCGGGCGCAGCTCGCGCAGGAGTCGCTCGGGCTCGTGGCCGGGCACCGCGCCACGGCGACGAAGCTGTCTTTGCGGCGTGCGGCCGCGACCGCCGCGGCGCCCCCGCCCGCGCGGGCCGCGGCTGCCGCTAAGCTCCTCGCGGCGCGGCCGTACATGGGCTGGGACACGTACTTCGCGCTGGGCGGACGCTACAGCGAGTCGAGCGTGCTCGAAGAGGCGAGCCGGATGCTGACGCTCGGCCTGCGCGGGCGGGGCTACCGGTACGTGTGGCTCGACGTCGGCTGGTGGCACGGCGCGCGGGAAGCGGATGGGCAGATCGAAGTCAGCGGCAAGCAATGGCCGCACGGCCTCGGCTGGCTGACGGCGACGCTGCGCGCGGCGGGGTTCCTCGTCGGCCTCTACACCGACGCCGGGCCGAACGGCTGCGGGGGCGCGGGCCAGGGCAGCTACGGCCACTACCAGCAGGACGCCGACGCGTTCGCCGCGTGGGGGTTCGACGCGGTCAAGGTCGACTGGTGCGGAGGCTCCGAATACCGGCTGGAACCGGCCGCGGCCTACGCGTCGTTCTCCCGTACGCTCGAAGGAAACGCGAGCCGCCGACCGATCGTCCTCTCGATCTGCAACTTCGTGCTCCCGGGGCAGCCCGAAGCGCAGGGCGCGAGCGTCGAGAACTCTGCCTTCGGGTCCTACTCCTTCGGTCCCAGCGTCGGCAACAGCTGGCGCACCGACACCGACGTCGGGACCCCCGGCAGCGTGACGTTCGCGAGCGTGCTCCGCAACATGGACGCGGACGCCGCCGCGCCGCAGGCGGCCGGCCCGGGGCACTGGAACGACCCGGACTACCTCGCGCCCGGCCAGGGGATGAACGACGCCCAGTTCCGTACGCAGCTGAGCATGTGGGCGATGCTGGCCGCGCCGCTGATGGTCAGCGCGGATCTACGCAAGATCTCTGCTTCGAGTGTGCGGGCACTCGAGAACCGCGAAGTGCTGGCGGTAGACCAGGACGCCGCGGGGGTGCAGGGGCGGCTCATCTCTGCCTCGGGGAGCGGAGAGGTCTGGGCCCGGCCGCTCGCGGGCGGGGCGCGGGCGGTTGCGCTGCTGAACCGCGGCGGGGGGACGATCACGATCCAGACCACGGCGGCCGCGGTTGGCCTCGCGCATGCGGGGCGCTACGCGGTGCGCGACCTGTGGAGCGGAGCGAGCAGGACGACGAGCGGATCGCTGGGCGCCCACGTTCCTCCGTTCGGGACGGTGCTGCTTCGCGTCAGGGGGTAGGGACTCAGGGCAGGATCAGCGAGACCGGCGCGTTCACGTCTTCTTTTTCTCCGATGTCGTAGATCTCCACTCGCCAGACGCCGTTTTCGATCAGTTGGACCGTTGCCACATCGGGCCGGAGTCCTTCCGGTGGCGCCGACACCGTCGCGACGGCGATCGCCGCGGGATTGCCGACGAACCGGATTTCGTAGTTGCCCTGCGCCAGATACCGCGCTTCGACCGCGCCGCCGCTGCAGTTGTAGCTCGGGGAGATCGGATGGAACGCTTCGTCGTGGCCGGCGCCGGCCGGGATCGTGGCGAAGCCCTTGATCTGCCCGGTCAGCGACGCGCAGTCCCGGCGCGTGAAGTCGGAGGCGGGGATCCCTCCCAGCGACAGCGCGTTGCTCGCCGTCAGCGCCGTTTCCGCGGCCGAGACTTTCCCGGGGATCGTCGGGCTCGCGCCGGTCTGGCCGGCGAGCCCCGACGGTCCGGCCGGGCCCCGCGGCCCGGTCTGGCTCCAAGAGACCCTCTGCTGGCCGGGGTGACAGCGCCGTCCGCTCTTCAGCAGCTTGAGCGTGCCGCCGCTCCCGACGCAGGCCTGCAGCTTGCCGCCGCTGGTGAAGCCGCCGGTCGCCGCGATCGCCCCGCCGGTCATCGCGAACACCAGGGCCAGCGTCGCGGCGACGTTGGCGTAGCTCAGGTGCCTCTTGAGTCCCTTCATCTCGTCTCCTCACGGGCTCGTCTGGACGAGAGGATCCTAACCGGGCGTCCCGATCCGACCCGGCGGGAGCCTTTGTTGCATCGCGCGCACATTCCTATGCAGCGGAGCCGAGCGCTCTTCTGTATCCGCGTCGCCCCGGCTCACGCTCCAGAAGCCCCATGCCCGCCAACGTCTTTACGTATCGATGGGCTGTGCTGTGCGGCATTCGGAGATTGTCGGCGACCTCTCCCAATCCCCTTGGCTCGCCGTTGGATGGAAACGCGAAGAGCAGCAACAGACCGAGCACGAGCGAGCGGCAGGTGGAGGGGTCGGCGAGCCTCTCCTCCAGCGCCTCCTTGCTGGGAAGCGGTACGTCGAGACCACCGAGCAGCGCCGCGACGCTTCCTCCATTCGAGCTTTGACGAATGACCTCAGCGATCTGCTCGGACGTAAGTCGGATCTCGACTTCGTCGGTGTGGACGCGCCGGTTCGGCGCCCTGCGTCGAGTCACAGCGGCCGGGCCCGCGAACCGTGCGGAGCAGGCACGAGACTGATCGACGCGCGGCGTCGCAGCCAGTCGGTGACCTTCTCGGCATCGTCCGCGTCGACGGAGGAGAAGTGCTTGACGATGCGGGAGCGATCGGTGATCAGAGTCGCCGGCTGATAGGCGCTATGACTGCCGTGCGTCGTGACGGGGAGGGGAAGCCAGCGCGTGAGCTCGAGATCGCTGTCGCTGAGAATCAGCCAGTCCGTGAGCAGGCCAGACGGGAGCGCCTGTCGCAGGAGCGGCTCGCTCGACACGGCGACCATGCGGTGGTGGGTGGACGAAAGCTCCGATCTGAGGTGCTGCCAGTGGCGGATGCGCTCTGTCTCGGGCTCGAATCGCCCTTCCTCGCCGAGTGCCCGGAACAAGCAGATCACGAGCGAATACGCGCTCGCCGTCCGGGCGAGGCACAACTCCGCGTCGGGCGCGAACGTCAGGGTGACCGGAGGCACCGGCCTGCCGGCCACCGACCTGTCGGGGCGCCGACGAGGGCGGCCGGCGGGCATCGTGGCCGACCTTGCGGGCGGCCATGAGTCGATCGCGAAATGCCCGCGCCCGTCGACTACGTCCATGCCGTACGGTGTCCAGGCGCTCGCTGCTGTTGGTGCTGTCTGACTTGCACTCGAACAGCATCTGTGGCCCGCTCGAGGAGTTCAATAGCTTTAACAAAGCGTTTGTCGTCGAATCTCGCGAGCGCTCGCGGACACCTCGATGCGAGCCGTGCGATGACTCATCTTCCTGATTCTTGAGCCGTTTCCAGGCGAGTCGGAAACACCTTTGCTCGAGCCCGTTAGCGTCTTTGCGGTGTCCTACCGGGACCTTTAAGTATCTGTTTTCGACTGCTGCGGGCTGCGGGGGGTGGCTCGCGGTAGGTTTCTGCCCCACGGAATCGTTTGGAGCTGAGGATGTTGGATCAGGGAGGAATCGGGAGTAGGTCGGGTGTCGGCTAAGCACGCTGTCCTCGGATGGCTGGCCCACCGGCCCGCCTACCCGTACGAACTCGCAGATCGCCTTCAGGAGCGGCTGGGTCCGACCTGGGCGATCAACTCTGGGCAGCTCTCACAGCTGATCAAGTCCCTAGAGCGCGAGGGCCTGATCGAGCCCGTCGCGGGCGGCTCCGGGCCAAGCCGGGACCGCAACGTCTTTGAGATCACACCCGCCGGCGAGCGGGAGTTCGAGCGATGGTGGTCTGAGGAAGAGCCGCAGCCGCTGCGCCTCACCCGCCGACCGCTGCTCATCAAGCTCGCCCTGGCGCCCCCGGACCGGCTTCGCCAGGCCCTCGCGCAAGTCGAGGCGTACGCGCGGGAGTGTCTCGAGCGCATCAACGAGGTGATACGAGCGCGCGAGCAGGTGCCGCTCGAGGGAGTCCAGGTCCGCGCCGACCACGTTCTGCTGCGATTGAGTCTCAGCGCCGACGTCTTCCAGCTCGAAGGTGAGCTTCGATGGGCCAGACACGCCCAGGAAGCGATCTCACTGCTCCTCCAACGCGACGCCGTATGGCCGGCATCGCGCGCCTCGGGCGCGAGCGAGGATCCAAGTCAGGGCGCCCGCGCGGAGTTCTTCGGCCGCATGGCATCCCGGCATCTCAGCTCGCCGCCGGACGGATCGTGACCGTGCTCCTGCGCATCGACCGGGTGACGAAGCGCTACTCCCGCCCCGGCGGCGACCGGGTTGCGCTCGACGCCGTCTCGTTGAGCGTCGAGCGTGGCGAGATGGTCGGTGTGTTCGGGTCGAGCGGCGCCGGCAAGACGACTCTGCTGCGCGTCGCGGCCGGGTTGCAGCGGCCCGACGAGGGTGCGGTGATCTATGACGGCGAGCACGTCGAGGCGATGTCGAGCGCTGAGCGCACACGATTCCGCAGGCGCGAGGTCGCGTGCATCTGGGGCGATACCGGGGTCCCAGACGGACTGAGCGTCCTCGACTACGTGACCGTTCCCCTGCTGGTGGACCACCGCGACCGGCATGTAGCCGAGCGCAGAGCCGGACAGGCGCTCTTGGCTTGTGAGATCGAGCAGTGCGCCGAGGTCGCGTTGGACGAGCTCTCCGACGGGGAGCGGCAACGCGCCGCGATCGCGCGGGCCCTCGCGTGCGAACCGAGGCTGCTGCTTGCCGACACCCCGGCGTCGCGACTCGCGCTGATCGAAGAGGAACGGCTGATGGCGCTGCTCGCGTCGCTGGCGCGGGACGCGAAGGTCGCCGTGCTGGTCACCGACTCCAACGCAGAGGCGCTGATCCACTGTGGCCGCGTGCTCTACCTCGACGACGGCAAGCTGCTGGACTCGGCGCCGACGCCGGGGCTCGGGCGGGTCTACCCGTTCCCGACCCCGGCGGTCCGCTCTGCCGCCGATGCTTGAGCTCGAGCACGCTCGCAAGCGATACGAGAGCCCCGGCGAGATCATCCGAGCGGTCGAGGACGTCACGCTCACCGTCGCCGCCAGTGAGTTCGTCGCCGTGTTCGGGCCCAGCGGATCGGGCAAGACGACGCTCCTGCATCTTGCGGGCGGGCTGCTGCGAGCAGATTCGGGCGTCGTCAGATTCGACGGCGTCGACCTCGCGCGCTTCAGCAGGCGCGAGATGCTCGACCATCGCCGCAGCAAGCTCGGCCTCGTGTTTCAGGACTTCCGCCTGAGCGACGGCCTCTCCGCCGAGGAGAACGTGATGGTCCCGCTGCTGATGCGCGGCGCCAAGCGACGAGATGCCAGCCGACGAGCCTGGTCGGCGCTGGCCGACGTCGACCTCGCTCATCGGGCGAGCCACACGCCCGAGCGCCTATCGGGCGGAGAGCGTCAACGAGTCGCGATCGCGCGCGCCCTGGTCGGCGAGCCGAGGCTGCTGCTGGCCGATGAGCCGACCGGCAACCTGGACAGCGAGACCGGCGCGTCGGTGCTCGAGCTGATGAGCGCGCTGCCCCGAGAACGCGGCGCGGCGGTGATCCTCGTAACCCACGACGCGCAGCTCGCCGACTACGCCGACCGCGTTCTCACGATGCGCGACGGGCACCTGACGGCCGGGAGCGCAGCGCCGACGACTTCGTCCACGTGATGAGCGGCTATCTCGGCACCCTGCTGCTCTTCTACAGGCGCAACGTCAGGGTCCAGCCGGTCCGCGAGCTGATGGCGATCGCGGGCATCGCGGCCGGCGTCGCGCTGCTTTTCACGGTCCAGGTCGCACATCACACGATCACGGGCTCCTTCCAGCAGATCGCGAGTGGCGTGGCGGGCAACGCGAACCTCGAAGTCGCGTCGCGCAACTCCAGAGGGTTCAGCGAAACCATCAGCGAAGAGATCGAACGCACTCCCGGCGTACGGGTCACCGCGCCGCTGCTACAGGAGCCGATCGTCGCGGTCGGGCGATCAGGCCGACGTGCCTTGATGCTCGTGGGCGCCACCGGACAGATCCTCCATCTGCACGGGCGGCTCAGCCAGCAGTTCGTGCTCACCGGCCTGTCCTCACTACGAAAAGGATTCCTGCTGCTCACCGAAGCGACCGCCAAGAGCATCGGCGTCCATCCCGGCACGAGCGTGACACTCCTCAACCGAGGCCGCGAACGGCGCGTCGCGCTCGCCGCGATCGTCCCGAGCGCCAAGCTCGGCGCCGCCGGCGAAAGCCCGGTGGCAGCAGCCCCCTTGCCGGTCGTCCAGGCACTCGCTCAGGCGCCCGGGGCAGTCAGCCGCGTGCTCATCCAGACCGCTCCCGGACAGCAGTCCGCAGTGAGCGCTCGACTACGAGCGCGGCTCGGGCCGACTTTGAACGTCCGCCTGACGACGACCGAAGCGCGATTGCTCGAAAACGCGGCCGGACCGGAACGGGAGATCACACTCCTGTTCAGCGCGATCAGCATCGTGGCGGGCATCATCCTGGCCTACGCGGCACTGCTGCTCGCCAGCGATGACCGGCGGCGGTTCGTCGTCTATCTGATCGAGATCGGCACCCCCGAATCGATGATCATCGCCTCGCTGGCATTCGATGCGCTCGTGCTGGGATTGATCGGCACACTGGTCGGGCTGATCGCCGGTGACGCGATCTCGCTGGTCGCCTTTCGATCGGTGCCCGGATACATCACGGCCGCCTTCCCGGTCGGCGGCCAACGCGTCGTGGGGACTCAGATCGTCCTGATCAGCATCGCGGGCGGGATGCTCGCCGCGCTCACAGCGGCCGCGCTCCCGGCGATCGCGATCCTACGGAGCGGCGCCGCCGCCGAGCCGGAAGCGATCGGCCGGTCGCTCGCCTTCGCGGGGCAGGCCCGCGTCTCCAGCACCGCGTCGTTCGTGGGCGGAGTGATCCTGGCCGTCGCGGCCGTACTGGTGTGCGAGATCTCCCCTGGCGCGACCGTCGTCGCGATCGTGGTGCTCGCCGTCGGATTGATCCTCTGCTTGCCGCTCATCGCCCGCGGACTGGTCGCGCTCGGGGGGTCCATAGCTCGCCGCTGCGGAGACCCCTCCGCTCGGCTCTCCGTCGCCGAGCTGAGACGCGCTCCGACTCGCTCCGTGGCGCTGCTCGCGACCGGAACGGTCGCCGTGTTTCTGACGGTCACGATCAGCGGCTCGGTGGCCGACGTGCAGCGAGCCGTACGCTCCGGAGCCGCCGGCCTACTTGCGAGCGCCGACCTGTGGGTGAAGCCCGGCGGACCCGAGAACGTCTACACCACCCAACCGCTCGCCGCACGAGGAGCCGAAGAACGGCTCGATCGCGTCCGGGCCGTCAACTCGGTCCTGTCCTGGAAGGACACGTTCTTCGACCTGCCGCGACGGCGCGTTTGGGTACTCGGCGTCCCGCCGCAGATCGGATCGCAGATCGTTCCCAGCCAGCTGGAGGCCGGATCGCCGCAAACGGCCGATCGCCGGTTGCGCGAAGGAGGCTGGATCGCTCTGAGCCGAACGGTCGCAAGCGAATACCACGTCGGCGTCGGCGGGAGCATTACGCTGCCGACGCCGGCGGGCCCAAAGAGCTTTCGCGTCGCTGCGCTGACCGCGAACTACGGCTGGCTCCCGGGAGCGATCGTGATGAACCGGGAAGATCTCGCTCGCGACTGGCAAGAACGCACGCCGACGCAGCTCGCGGTGACGCTCGAGCCGGGCGTCTCTCTCGCCGACGGGAAAGCTGCCGTCGAGCGAGCGCTCCCCGCCGGGACGGCAGTCGCCGTGAAGACCGCTCAGGAACGCCGGCAAGAAGTCAGCGCGGTGCTCGGCAGCACCCTCTCTCGCCTCAACGACACGACGCTGGTCGTCCTCATCGGGACGATCGTCTCGGTGATCGCACTCATCACCGCCGCGATCTCCCAACGCCGAGGCCGACTCGACTCGCTGCTGTCGATCGGGATGGGCTTCGGGCAGTTCACCCGCCTGATCTTCTACGAGAGCGGCTCGATGCTGCTCGGCGGATGCCTGATCGGGTTCGGCGCAGGAATCCTCGGCCAGAATCTGATCGACAAATGGCTGAGGCACACGACCGGCGCCCCGGTCCGGTTCGCGCCGGCGTGGGAGATCGGGCTGAGAACCGTTCTGATCGCGGCCGGGATCGCTCTGGCGACGTCCACCGTCGCGGTCATCAAGACGACCCGTCCCCAGCTGCGACCCGCGCTGCAGAGCTAGGCCCGGCCTCGCCGAAGTCACCTCTCCATCGGGCGGTTCGCCTCCGGGTAGCGTCAGCGCATGACGCCACCTTCGACATACTCAACAGCGCCCGCCCTTCCGAAGTCAACCCCCGGCGAACCCAGCCGCGACGACCGTCGCGATGCGGTCTCCGGCGTGGATTCGAGCACGTTCGGCCAGGGGGTTCGACTCCTGCCCGACGCGGTACAGCACGACATCCGCCGGCTCTACTACGTCCTGCGAACCATCGACGACCTGATCGACGACGAACAGCCCGACGCCGCCCCCAGACTCGAAGCGGTCGAACGATGGGCAGAAGGGCTCGGACCCGCCGAGAGCGAGGAGACCGAGCTACTCGAGGACCTCTCTCGCCGGCACCCGCTCAGCCGCCCGGCGATCCTCGAGTTCTGCGCAGGGATGCGCCACGACCTGACGGGCGGCACGATCGAGACCGAACGCGACCTCGAACGCTACTGCCAGCAGGCCGGTGGGGCAGTCGGTGTGTTGCTCGCCGGCATCCTCGGAACCCGGAGCGAGAACTGCGCTCGCGGCATGGCGATCCTCGGCCGGGCAATGCAGCGTACCAACATCCTCCGGGACATCGACGAGGACTACTCGAACGGTCGCATCTACATCGCCCGTTCGACGATCGAACGCTACGGCTTCCCTCACCCCGGCGCACGCGAACAGCTGCTGCGAGACCAGATCCCCCGCGCGGACAGCCTCTACGAACAAGGCGCCTACTCGATCCAGCTGCTCAGGAACGGAGCCCAAGCAATGGCTCTCGCGACAGCGCTCTACCGCGAGATCCTCCGCCAGATCGAGCGCGACGGCTACGGCCGCTCACCGGGTCGCGCCACGATCAGCGACGAGCGCAAGGAGGCGCTGGTCGCTCGGTACACAAGGGGCGCACACCCAATGTGAGAGCTTCGGGCTCCAGGCACGGATCGCCGCCCCTGGAGCCCGAGTCCGACTACAGCCGACGCCCCGCTACGGGCGCACCTCGAGGACGAGCGCGACGCTCGCCGCCGGGCTCACGCCGTTTCGCGCGGTGAGCACGATCGGGTAGCTGCCGGCGCTCCCGGCGGCGGGAGTGCCGACGATCAGCGCGGTTCCGTCCGCGTTCGAGACGAAGCGCACTCCTTCCGGCAGCTTCCCGGACTCCGCCAGCACGGCGACGGGCGTTCCGGTTGCCTTGAGCTTCACGCGAAGCGGCTTCGCCTCTTTCGCCTTGGCGCGCGCAGGCGTGCGGATCGTGGGGGCGCGTTCGACGACAGGGAGACCGCCGGTGTCGTAGGAGCCGATGTCGCACGAGCCGCGTTTCGCTGCGTTCCGCGGCAAGCCGCGCTGATCCGTGGAGGCGACCGGCAGACCCTCGCATGCGGTCGCGGCCCCCGCCCCGATCGCCGGGCCGGTCCCGAGAAGCGGCACGGTCTCGGTGTTCCCTCCGTCGTAGGCGAGCGGTCCGAGCTTCGGATCGAGCAGCGCTCCCGCCGCTCCCGCCATGTCGCCGCTTGCGGGCGTCCCGAGGCCGGGGCACCCGTTCTCGTCGCCGATCAGGTTGTGCCCGTCGGCTCCATCGAGGATGTGCGTGCCCTGCGGGAACCCTTCGTCCTGGCAGTCGAAGGTGCTCGCCACGTGGGTCGTGTTGGCCGCGAGGATGGTGTTGTCGAGGGTGACGTGCCCGGTTGCGGCGAGCCCGCCGCCGCCCCCGCTCTGCGTGCTGTTGGCGGTGATCGTGGCGTTCGTGATCGTGGCGCCCGATCCGGGTGTGCTGGCGTCGAACGCGACTCCGCCTCCGGCCTTCTGGGCGAAGTTGCCGGCGATCGTGCTGTTGGCGATCACGAGCGTCTCCGGGCCGGTGGCGCCGGCGCCTGCGATCGTGTGGATGGCGCCCCCGATCGCCGCGTCGTTTTCGCTGATCGTCGAGGCGATCACACGCAGCGAGGCGGCCGTCGAGGAGTTGGCGGGGGTGGTCTCGAGGACCGCGCTGTCGAGGCTGAAGTTGCCGCTGAGCTGATCGGCGGTGAGCGTCACCGACCCTTCGTCGGTCACGGTCGGGGCGGTGCAATCGTTTTCGGGGCAGCTGACCTTGACCCCGGTGAGGGCCGCGTTGACGCCGGGCGCCACGGAGAGCCCGCCGGGACCCGCGTCGATCGCGACGCTGCGGGCATTCGCTCGGGGCTGGGCCTGGATCGTGACGTTGTGGGTGGCGGCGCCGATCCCCCGGTAGGGCTGCGCGCCGCTCGGGGCGAGGTTCACCACGTCGCCGTCGGCGGTGCACGCGAGCGCCCGTTGGATCGTCGCGAACGGCGTGGAGGCGGAGTTCGCCGCGCACGAGGGCGCGTCCGAGCCGGTCGGCGCCACGAAGTAGGAGGCGTCGACCGCGCCGCCGCCTCCGGCTGTGTCGAAGGCGCCGATGTCGCACCCGCGGGTCCCGCTGTTGCGCGCGACGCCACGCTGGTCTCGGTCGCCGATCGGCGCGGCCGCGCAGGCTCCGGGGTCCCCCGCGCCGAGCGCGGGGCTCCCCGCCTGCAACGCCACGGTTTCGGTCGGCCCGCCGTTGTGGGCCAGCGCGAGCAGCCCGGCGTGCGAGGCTTCGATCACGTCGCCGTCGGGGCCGCCGGCGAAGCCGGGGCAGCCGGCGATGTTGCCGATCAGGTTGTGTCCCGGTGCGCCGTCGATGACGCGGGCTTCGTTCGAGGGGCCTTCGTCTTGACAGTCGGGGTGAGCGCGGGCCGTGTTGGCGGCCAGGATCGTGTTCGCCAGGGTGACGGGTCCGAAGGCGGTGATCCCGCCGCCGGCTGACACGGCGCCGTTGCCGGTGATCGTCGAGTTGACGATCGTGGCGCCCGATCCGGGAGTTGCGGCGGTGAACGAGATGCCGCCCCCGACGGAGCGCGCATAGTTCGCGGCGATCGTGCTGTTGGCGACCTCGAGCGTGACAGCCCCTGTCGCGCCGGCGCCGGTGACCGCGTCGATGGCGCCGCCGTTGTTGCCGGCGTTGCCGCTGACTGTCGAGGCGAGGAGGCTGAGCGAGGCGGGTGTCGAGGAGGCGGGCGGGGTCGTGAGCCGGATCGCGCCCTGCGCGCTGTAGTTGGCGGTGATCTCATCCGCGGTGAGCGTCAGCGAACCTTCGTCTGTGACGGTCGGGGCAGTGCAGTCGTTGCCGGGGCAGGTCAGGGTGACTCCGGTCAGGGCGGCCTCGATGCTCGGGCCGACCGAGAGCTCGCCCCGGCCGGCATCGATCGCGACCGTGCGCGCATCGGCTCCCGGCTGGGCGCGGATGGTGACTTCGTGGTCGACCGCGCCGATGCCGGGGTACGGCTGGTTCCCGCTTGGGGCGAGGTCGACGACGTCGCCGTCGATGGTGCAGGCGAGCGCCCGTTGGATCGTCGCGAAGGGAGCCGCGGCCTTGTTTTCCGTGCACGAGACGGCGTCCGAGCCGGTGGGTGCGACGAAGTAGGAGTGGTGTGGGCCCGTTGCCGCGCGTCCTGCGACGGGGGAGATCAGGACCATCGAGATCGCGATGGCGACCACGACGGTGGGCAGCAGTGGCACGAGGCTACGGGACTTCATTTCTGTGAACACCTCCGGTAGTGACGTTGTCTCTCTTGACAACTCACACGATCTCCGCAGGGCGTTCGTGCGACAACGGTGCTGGCGCTGAACCTCCTCTCAGTGCCGGCACTGAGGCGGTGAGGAGGTGACCCCTAAGCGCGCAGGTAACGCAGGACGGCGAGCACGCGGCGGTGGTCGTCGTCGGCCGGTTGCAAGTCGAGCTTCAGGAAGATGCTGCGGACGTGTGACTCCACCGTGCGCCCCGTCAGGAACAGCTCTTGGGAGATCGCCTGGTTGGATCGCCCTTCGGCCATCAGGTGAAGGACCTCGAGCTCGCGGGGCGTCAGCTCCTCCAGAGGGTCCCGCTCGCGGCTGCGGCCCACCAGCAGCGCCACCACGCCGGGGTCGACGACCACCTCACCGGCCGACACCCTGCGGATGCTTTCGATGAAGCCCTCGATGTTCTCGACGCGGTCCTTGAGCACGTATCCGGCGCCTTTCGGCTGTTCCTCGACGAGCGCCATCGCATAGTCGACCTCGACGTACTGAGAGAGAACGAGCACGCCGACCTCCGGGTGGCTGCTGCGGATCTGGCGTGCCGCCACGAGCCCCTCGTCGCTGTGCCCCGGCGGCATCCTGATGTCCACCACGGCCACGTCGGGGGAGCACGACTCGACGATCGCGAGCAGCCCGGGCGCGTCCGGCGCCTGTCCCACCACCTCGACGCCGGAATCCTGCAGCAGCCGCGTGAGTCCCTCACGGAACAGCAGCGAGTCGTCGGCGAGCGCTACTCGCACGGCAGCTCCGCGGTCAGCGTCGTACCCGCTCCGGGCGGGCTGTGGATCGAGAGGCGGCCGTCGAGGGCCGCGACGCGATCGGACAGGCCCCGCAGCCCGGTCCCCGCGGCGATGCGCGCGCCTCCCTCGCCGTCGTCGCAGACCTCGACTACGACGTGGTTGTCCTCGGCGCTGACCGAGATCGTCACGCGCGAGGCGTGCGCGTGCTTGATCGCGTTCGTGAGCGCCTCGGCTGCGAGGTAGTAGATCGCGATCTCCAGCGAGGCCGGCAGCCGGCGGTCCGGGCAGGCGACGACCCTCGCGGGCAGCGGCGAGCGCAGAACCAGAGACTCGAGCGCAGGCGCGAGCCCGCGCTCGGTGAGCATCGCGGGGTGGATGCCTCGGGCGAGGTCGCGCAGCTCTGCGAGCGCCATCTGGAGCTCCTCGGAGATCTCCTCGAGCGTCGCGAGGACTGCGGGGTGCGCCTGCTCGTCCAGCTGCGTCCGCGCCACCCGCAGGGCCATCGTGAGGCTGACGAGGCGCTGCTGCGCGCCGTCGTGGAGGTCGCGCTCGACGCGACGGCGCTCCTCGTCGGCGGCGCTCACGATCCGGATCCGGGAGGCGCGAACCTCGGCAAGGCTGGCCTGCAGGGACTCTTCATGGCGCTTTCGCTCGGTGATGTCCATGCACGTCCCGACCATGCGGACCACGCGGCCTCGGCTGAGGACGGGCTCGCAGCGGGCCTCGATCCATTCGACATCGCTGCCGGCGTCGGCGAGCCGGTGCTCGAGCTTGAAGGGCTCGCCCTTGAGCGCTGCGCGGTCGGCCGCCGCGGCCATCGCTGCACGGTCCTCCGGATGGATCAGGCTCAGGAAGGTGTGGATGTCGACGTGGCGGGACTGGGGCTCGAGGCCGTAGAGCCGGTACTGCTCGTCGGAGAACTCGACGCGGCGCTCGATCATGTCCGCGGTCCAAGATCCGATCCGGGCGACGGCCTGCGCCTGGTTGAGCTGACGGCGGCTCTCGGCGTGCTCCTCAGGTGTCGTGAGCGCGGCGTCGAGGTGCTGTGCGGTGAGGACGATCAACTCGGCCTCCCCTGCGCGGCCTGGGAGCGCCGAGGCGATGCCGGCGAGATCGCCGGGCAGCTCGCCGGGGTCCAGGCCCGTGAGCGCCGCTCCCGCCGGGTTGAGGTGAACGGGGCGACTGTCCTCGACGAGCACGACGACGGGCTCATCGAGGCCGTCGAGCGCGGAGACGAGGCGTCCCCACGCGGACTTCGCAGCCGGCGGGCTCACGCTGCCCCGCCGAGGATCGGAGGGGTCGCGCTCATCGCACGCCGTCGAGGATCTCCCGCAGTGTGCGGTCGCAGAGATCCGACTTGGAGATGAAGCCGAGCGCGCCGCAGCGAGTCACGGAGCTGGCGTAGTCGGTCGCTTCGCGGGTGGAGATGATGATGATCGATGTGGCACCGTCGGGGGTGCCGGCGCGTTCGGCCAGGGTGAAGCCGTCGGTGTCCGGCAGCTGGACGTCGAGCAGCGCGAGGTCCGGTCTGAGCTCCTGCAACAGGCGCAGGCCGCCGGCGCCGTCGCCCGCCTCGCCGATCACCCGGTAGCCCTCGGCATCGAGCAGCGTCCTGGTCCGTTCGCGGAAGGCCTCGTTGTCGTCCACGATCACCACAGTCTCGCGCATGCGTGAAGCCTTGCAGCGAAGGCTCGCGCCCACATCCGTGCCAGCACTGAAGCGCAAACCAGTGGCCGCGCCGATGCGCGGCGGGTCTGGCGACGCGATCCTCGTCATGTCCCCAGACCCAACCCGGAGAGAGCCCATGTCCAGCACGCTTGCACCTTCCCAGAGCATCGCCGACCTGCTGACGCAGACAGCCGAACGCCACGGCGAGCGCGTAGCGATGAGGCACCCCAGCGCAGAGGGGTGGCGCGAGGTCACCTACGCGGAGCTGGCGGAGACCGTCGAGCGGCTCGCGCTCGGGCTGATCGGTCTCGGCGTCCAGGTCGGCGAGCGGGTGGCGATCCTCGCGAAGACCCGCGCCGAGTGGACCTACGCGGACCTCGCCGTGACCGCGGCGGGCGCCGTGGTGGTGCCGATCTACCCGACGAACTCGGTCGAGGAGTGCGAGTGGGTGCTGCGCGACTCCGAAGCGACGACGATCATCTGCGAGGACGAGCAGCAGCTCGCGAAGGTGCGAGCGCTGCGCGCGCCCTCGCTGCTGCGCGTCGTGACGATCGAGCCGGTCGCCGGGGAGCTCGACGTGCAGGAGCTGATCGCGCGCGGTCGCGACGGCGACGCCGCCGAGCTGCGCGGACGCGCGGCCGCGATCACCGTCGAGGATCCCTACACCTTCATCTACACCTCCGGCACGACCGGGCCGCCGAAGGGTTGCGTGCTCTCGCACGGCAACTTCCGGGCGGTGCTGGACACGGTCCGCGAGCACGACGTGCTCTCACGAAGCGACGACGTGACCTACCTGTACCTGCCGTTGGCGCACGCGCTCGCGTTGATCATGCAGCTCGCGAGCATCCAGGCCGGCGGAGTGCTGGCGTACTCGGCGGGCGACACCAGCGCGCTCCTGGCCGAGCTCGCGGAGGTCGCTCCGACGTTCCTGCCCTCGGTGCCGCGGATCTTCGAAAAGGTCTACGCGGCGGTGACGCGCGAGCTGGGGCCGATGACGCTGCGCGACGCGACCAACATCGGCGGCGCGGTCGAGGAGCTGCGGCGCAGCGGCTCCGCGGTGCCGGCCGAGCTGCTCTCCGTCTACGAGCAGCTCGACGAGCGGCTTTTCAGCCGCGTGCGCGCCGCCTTCGGCGGGCGCCTGCGGGTGGCCGTCACGGGCGCTGCTCCGATCGCGCCGGAGATCCTCTCGTTTCTGTGGGCCTGCGGCGTCCCGGTGATGGAGGGCTACGGGATGACCGAGACGGCGAGCGCGATCTCGATCGGGACGATCGAGGCTCATCGCTTCGGCACCGTCGGGCGGCCGCTGCCCGGGGTGGACGTTCGGATCGCCGCGGACGGCGAGATCCTGGTGAGGGGGGCCAACGTGTTCGGCGGCTACCACAACGACGCCGACACCTCGTTCGGCTCAGTCGAGGACGGCTGGCTCCACACCGGCGACCTCGGGGCGCTCGACGCGGACGGCTTCCTCTCGATCACCGGCCGCAAGAAGGACATCATCATCACCGCCGGCGGCAAGAACATCGCGCCGGCCAACCTCGAGAACGACCTGAAGCGCAGCCCGTGGATCTCCCACGCGGTGATGCTCGGCGACCGCCGCCCCTACCCCGTGGTGATCGTCACGCTCGACGAGGAGGCGTTCGGGCCGTGGGCGCAGGAGCGCGGGCTGCCTCGCGACGCTGTCGCACTCGCCAGGCATCCTGAGGTGAAGCGTCTGATCGGGGGCGAGCTGGAGGCCGCGAACCGCAAATACGCGCAGGTCGAGCAGGCGAAGCGCTTCGTGATCCTCGATCACGAGCTCTCCCAGGAGGCAGGCGAGCTGACGCCGACGCTGAAGGTGAAACGGGATGTGGTGGCGCGGAGGTATGCGGCGGAGATCGGTGCGCTGTACGCGTCGTGAAGGGGTTCGTCGGCTGGGTGCTTCAGCAGAGTGGTTTTCGACGATGCCAGAGGAGGGACTCGAACCCCGACACGCGAATTATGATCGGTAGAAACAGGCATGTGTTTGGCTGTCTAGAGCCAAACCAGGCCAAGTTTGGGCGAAGCTGTCGAGGGTCGTTTCTGCCTAACTGGGGACGAAGCTCGGGACCAAGCACCGTGGCTTCCGTGCCGGATGCCACCGTCGCCTGTTGCGGCGGTGACGCGCCGGCCCGGTGACCCAACCCGCTGGTCGGGTCACCGGGGTCAGGACGAGGTTCGCCCGTCCGCGCTAGTGGTTCTTGTACTCGAAGTGCCCCTTCTTTGTGCTCGTGCCCTGCGGGGTGGTCACGGTCACGTCGACGGTGCCTTCTGCGGCGGCGGCGGGCGCGGTCGTCGTGATTTCTGTGTCCGAGACCACCGTGAACGGCACTTCGGTGGCTCCGAACGCGACTTTTTCCGTGCCGGTGAAGGCGCTCCCCGTGATCACGACGGCGGTCCCCCCGGCCGTCGGGCCCTTGTCGGGGGTGACGTGCTTCACCGAGGGCGGTGGAGGCGGCGCGGGGCAGCCCTTCGGGCGACCCTTGTTCTGGGTGTTGCCTTCGCCGGCTGTTTCGGGTTTGTTGCCCGAGCACTTGGCGTTGTGGTCGGCGTGGTTGTTGCTTACGACGACGCCGCCGCTGTTGTCCTGAACATGCAGATCGTGACCGCTGGTCGTGTTTTCGACGACGACACCGGCGGTGTTCTTCTGCACGTGGATGTCGTGCCCGGCGGAGGTCTCAGAGACGTCGACGTGGGTGGCGTTGCCTTCGACGTGGACGTCGTGGACGACTTCGACACCGGCGCTGCAATCGGGCGGATCCCCGACGACTATCGGCGCGGCCGTCGCGGCCGCGTGCTCGATGTGCAGGTCATGGCCGATGCTGGCATTGCACAGGGCGTTGTCGGCGCCCAGGATCGAGCCGGTCAACCCATCGATATGGACGTCCTGGCCGACCACGCTGTGCTGCAGGCCTCCGATCTCGACGCCCGCCGGTTTGTTGGCGTTGATGCTCCCTCCGATGCTCGCGCCGCGGTCGGCGAGCGATCCGCCGGGTTCGACCTTCACGTCGCCCGTTACTTTTGCGGTCGCTTCGAGCGTGCAGGTGGCGCCGCCTGGGACGACGATGCTCTGCGCTTCGCCGGTGAACGGGCCTTCGCAAGTCGTCGCCGGTCCTTTCGCGGCCGCCGGGGCTGCCAGCCCGAGCGTGGCGGCGATGACCGCCGCCGCAAGCCGCGGCCCCACATGTGCCCGTATCCCAATCGATCTTGCCATTTCCGTCCTCTCCTCCGGGTCGCAGGCTCGGACCGCCCGGCCCTCGCCCGGCGTCATGTTCCTAGAACGCTCGTAGAGGACGAAGGTTGGGACCTAAGCCATGGAGTAGCGGTCACGCTACGGACCGCGTCTGCTCTCGACCAGCTCGACGTGCCCGCTTCGGTGCTGGTCTGTCGCGCCGAAGGACCCATCGCCCCCGATGACCCGACTGGCTGAGGTACCCCGCTGAAAAGCCGAGCAGACTATACGCACCGACATGCGTGCCTCCTTCGCGTGCTACCCCATGTCCTCGACATGCGGACGCCAAAGTCGCCGTGCGGAACGTCAGAGTTGAGACCCGGTTCTGTCTCACAGGCCGACCAGCACTCGCCGTTTGATGCCATCGGGAGCGCCGTTCCACCCCGCGGAGCGGACAGCCTCACAAGCGACGCAACCAGCGAGCGTCACAGGGACCGCCGTCAGACCTACCCCGCGACGCTGTTATCTAGCGCGTAAGGGGACCGAGCCCGCCACGCGTCTCGGGATGGCCCAAGCCAGGGGGCGCTGGAGGTGGCGGGGGCGGAGGGGTGGGGTTCGGGTGCGGTGTCGGCATCTCAGGAGATGGTATCGGCTAGGGCCCACGCCCAAAATGCGAGCTGCAAGACGAGTGCAACTGCCGCGGCGAAGAAGAAACGCGAGAGCTCGTCGATTTTGATCTGGTTCGATTGCCAGTATTCCTCGAGCCAGTAGACGAGCCGGCGTCGCATCTCTTGCTCGTTCTCCACGTCAAAGAGCTCCTCGAACATCCTCACGCCGCTGAGACTGAACACGAAGCCACTCTTAGGGAGCAGCACGTAGACGCTCAAGGCGATAGAGGCCGCGAGCGCGATGAGAGCGATCGCGCCGAGTGTGCCGAGTCCATTGGCGTGGCTGATCGTCTGGCCGCCGAGGAACGACGCCGTCAGCGAGGAGGCAGCAAGTAGGAGGCCCGTCCGCCCGCGTAGCTGTTCGACGGCCCGCTCCTGAAGGTCGAGCGCTCGCACGCCGCCTTCGTAGCTGAGTTCGCTCAGGGCTGCTACGGGCATCGGCCGATGATGCCGGGGGCCGGGGACGGAGTAGCGAAGGCGTTGGCCACCAGCTCGGCCTCGCCATCTCGCGGCGCGTAATGCAGGTACTTCATGGTGGTATCGATGTCCGCGTGGCCCATCCATGCCTTGAGCTGCAGGATCGAGACGGCCGGATTGGAGATCACCTGCGTCCCGAAGGTGTGCCGTAGGTCGTGGAAGCGCAGCGGCCGCAGCCCGGCGCGCTTGAGCGCCAGCTTGTACCGGCGGTAGAGCGCCGAACCGTCGAGATATTCGCCGAACGTGCCGGGAAAGACGAGGTCGTCCTCCTGGTCGTCGTGGCCGCGGCTCGCCAACCGCGCAAGCGCCTCGGCAACCGGCGGCGCCATCGGCAGCGATCGCGCTCGGCCGGACTTCGGGGTCGAGAGCGAGCGCTCGCTGTAGGAGGCGACGACGCGGATCGTGCGTCGCGCGAAGTCGACGGAGCGCCAGCGCAGCGCGACGAGCTCGCCACGGCGAAGGCCGGTGAAGGCGGCGGTGAGGAAGATCGCTGCGTCCTGCTCGGACTCGGCCGCCCGAACGAGCGCGTGGATCTCCTCGGGCGAGAACACTTCAAGGTCGATCGCCGCGTGGCTCTGCACTGGTTTCTCGACGTCGGCGATCGGGTTGCGCGGCAGCGTCCAGACGCGCTTGGCGCGCTTTATCACCCCGAACAGGCACGTGAGGATGCGAAGCCGCGTCGAGTTCGCCAGTCCGCGCTCGGCGAGCTTCGCCGACCAGGCTTCGACTTCCTCCGGCGTGATGTCCTCCAAGCGCCGCTCACCGAACGCCGGCAGCAGATGGGCGCGCACGATCGACTCGTAGCCGCGCAGTGTCGTTGGCTTGCGTGCCCGGTCCTGCTCGAGCCAACGCATGTACTCCGCGACCGCGTCGGCGAACGTCGCACCGGTGCGCACTATCCCGGACAGCTCGCCGCGTCTCGCTTGAGCGAGAACGTCATCGAGCCACGCCTGAGCAGTGCGGCGCGTGAAGTAGCCCGCGGCTGGGCGTCTGCGCTCGGCCCAGGCGGGGCCGATCTTCCGCTTGACCTGCCGTCCATCAGGTAGGCGGTACTTCGCGTACCAGGCGTCGCTGCGGGCGCCGCGGCGGCGAAAGACGAACCCGGTCGGTGGAGTGGGGGAGGTCATCTCGTGACCGGCCGTCAGGGCCGGCACCTCCTACTCCGACGAGGCGACTGTCTCGGTACCAACTGGGTACCAAGTTGCGTTCCCACGCGAACTTGCCCAGCACGAAAAGTCCTGGTTTGCAGGGGTTTCGGGATGCCGGAGGAGGGACTCGAACCCCCGACACGCGGATTATGATTGCCCGCGTGTTTGGGCATTTCGGCCCGTAAACACGGGGGATAGCGCGCCCGCTGGACACGCCGTTGGACACATTTGCCACGCGGACCCCGATGACCTCCGAACCGGGCAGTAGTTTTTTGGCTCGTGAATGATCTAGAACTAATCGAGGCGGCTCGGTTCGCCATCGGCAGTGCCCGTCTCGTTTGCTCGTTTCGAGCACCCGTAGGACGTGGCACGTGGTTCCGGCTGAGCAACGGACACGCCTTCTGCATCGAGCGAACCGCGGCCGGCTGGGACCTCTCCGACGTATCTAGCTGCCTCTAGGCCCTGGGGTCGCCCAACGGCGAACGTGTGTTCGTCCGGTGGGCGTGATACCACATGGGACATGTCCACTCGAGCGGCTTACGAACAGGCGGTTCGGCAGGCTGAAGCCCAGCGGCGGCGTCAGATCGAAGCCTTCAACCGCGAGCAGCAACGCAGGATCGACGAGTACAACCGGCAGGTTGACCAGCACAACCGACAGGTCGAACGGGAAGTCGACGCGGAGAATCGGCGCAGACAGCAACACAACGAACGCGTCGAACGTGAGCAGAGGCAACGGATCGACGCCTACAACAAGCACATCGGCCAGGTCAACGCCCAAAACGCAGCGACGATCACGGAGTTGAACCGGCGCCTTCGGGTGGCGGAGTCAGGGCCGCGCTACACCCCCACAGAGCAGGCCCTCGCAGATCGCGTCCACGACGCGGTCGTAGCCCGTGACGACCGCGAGTGGGACATCTTCCTGAGTTACGCGCGGATCGACGGCGAGCAGGTCGGCGACGCTTTGCGGCGGCACCTAGACGCGCTCGGCGTCCGTGTCTGGTTCGATGAGATTACGATCGTGCCTGGGCAGAGCCAGTCACTTCAGATGGACCGGGGACTCCAGAAGGCGCGCGCCGGTCTAGTCCTGCTGACGCCCGCTTACGTTGCTGGCCGCTTCTGGACCGAGCGCGAGCTCGGGGCACTACTGCACAAGGAGACGCTTATTCCCGTGCTGCACGGAGTGACATTCGATCAGGTTGCGGAATACAGCGGCATCCTGCCTGACCTTGCTGGATTCGAGACCTCCAACGATTCCGTCGAGGTCATCGCGCAGAAGATCGCCGCTGCGGTCCTCGCGGACTAGTGGTCTCTCCAGTAGCGCCAAACCGTCTTCAACTCGTCTAGCCAGGTCTTGTCTATGTCGATGACCTCGCGGCCTCTACGGGCGGCTAGGTCGAAGAAGCCGGGTCCGGGCACCATGTCGCCGTTCCTGTGGACGACGACGACAGTCAGCAGCCCGCGGCCATGCTCATCCTCGTCCGTAGACGTCTCGTCGAGCATGTGATGGAAGGAGTGGTCATCGGGCGCAAACCGGATCGGTCCGATCTGCGAGACGACCGCCGAATACGGGATGACGCCACGATCGCGCGCCTTCGCCACTAGGACGGCTCGAAGCTCACGCTTCGTCTCGTTCCATTCCTCGTCGCTGTGTCCGTATGGCATTGGTGTGGGGCAGGATGGCCTTAGCCCGCGATGCGGATGTGGCGCAGTCGCACTAGATCTTCAAAGTCTGAGCGCGTGAAGCCCGTAGCGGCCCGAGGCCAGTCTGAGATGTAGAAGCCTGACTGGCGTAGCGATTCGCGGATCGACTTCTGCGCCGGCCGCTCAGCTCGGCGCAACGTTTCGAGCGCCGTGCAGATGGCCGTGCTCTCGGCTTGCGTGAACCTGTCCCGGCCTTTCATTGGCGCGGGGGAAAGCTCTGGAGCGCGTCCAGATGGCGCTGGGTGATCGACGCGGCGTAGAAGAAGGGCGGTCCTTCGCCGTGCTTGGCAGTTGCCCGTTCCGCCGCCGCCAGCGCGTCGCCGGCCGTGTCGTGCTGCGAAACCACGCGCTCGGTTGCGCCGGGTCCAGAGTGCCGTGCGTCCGATTCCATGACGACGGCGACGGTGCTCGAGAGTTCAACTGTCATAGGCACGATCGTAACATCCAGTTGGAGCCGGGGAAGGTGCGCTACCACTTGCCGGCTCAAGGCAGGAAGTAGATTCGGTTCGCGCCGACGTACCGCGTCCTCAAGGCCCTGCGCAAAGCAGGCTGCACGATGGCGCAGCAGCCGCGACGTAGTGTTAGATGGACCGGAGGATGGCCGAGTCCAATAAACCGCCGGCATCGAAGAAGTGGACGGACCCGAGTAGATTCTGGGGCGCCGTGTTGGTCGCTGTCGTGGCTGGCTTGGTCCTCTTTGGCATCCAAGAGAAGCCGTGGGAGGGTTCGAGCGCGGCCCCGAAAGCGGACGCGCCGAGTGGTGTGTCCGCCCCGACCGTCATCGCTACCGGACACGACCTCGAACGCTACATCGAGGAGCAGCCCGTGTGGTCACGTCAGCCCGTCCTCAGCGCACATGCGGTTGCGACCGCGATGCGCGACCAAACCGCCGCCTCAGGCCGGCGCCGCGCACTGGCGCTCAGTCGCCAAGCGAGCAACGCATACTCGGCGGGAACGCTTGTGGCGGAAGGCGGACCGCTGGTCGGTGCCGAAGTCGTGCTGGTTGGACGTATCGGTGAATGGAACGTGCCAGGAATCGAAGTCCGAGGTTGGGGAGCTGGTCATAAGCTCACCGAACTGCACATCGTCGCTCCGTACAGCAAACGGTGGGTTTACGCCGTGACGGCGGAGCCGATCCGTGCTCACACAGGCGAAGTCGTGTTTGCGCGAGCGATCGTCGTCGGTGCTGGGCACGGTTCAGGAGGGAAAGCGCTAACAGCGGTCGTCTTTCTCGAATCGCTGAACCATGAACACGACGCCGCGAAGGGCACAACTGTCAGCAAATCTATCCGCGACTTCCATACGCCGAACCCACATCGAAACGGCAGATAGGGCTGTGGGACGGTGGTCAGGCTTGAGCGACGACGGCTCGCTCGATCCACCGCGCGAACAACGACCATGCCGCCAACTGCTCCAACGCTTCTTGCTGCGTGATGTCGTGTTGGTCGTCAGGCAAATGGCCGAGCGGGTTGCGAATGGCTTTGAAGCAGCCGACGCCGAAGCTCAACACGCCGGCTGTCACCGACGCACGTGTCTGCTCGCCTTCGATGTCGGGGAAGCGCAGCCGGGGCACGCTATCGACGGGTGCTTTTTCGGAAAACGACTCCGTGACGAGTTTGACCCCCGAGGCGTCGCTGCGCCCGACCTTGGATTCGAGCAGCTTGTTGACGGCCTTCGACGCCGCCAACACGGCGTCGTGTAGATGCCCGGCCTTCCACTGGGGCTCAGCAGCCGTCCACACCATCGGGTGCAGCTCGTCGAGCTTGGGTGTCGGCGGTGACGCATCCCGGCTCTTGCGCACAGGCTCGCCGATGACGAGCCGGCCGTCCTTGACGAACCACCCTTGCCGAGCAAGATCGCGCTCGATGCTATCCCGCTGATCGTACGACGGCCCAGTGTGGAGTTGGTCGTCCAACCAGGCGCCAATGAACTCCCGTAGTTCACGACGACGACCGCTGGTGCCGATCGACATTTCATACAGCGCGTGCTTGGCGTAGGGCAGCGGATCGCCTACAACCTCGTCGAACGAGAAGCCATCGAGCGAGACTCCGGAATCTGCAAGGAAGTTCAACACCTGCACAGGCGAATAAGCAGCACCGATGATGTCGCCGATGTCTTCCAAAGTCATAGCTCGAATCATCCGACCGTCATCCTCGTCAGGGTCGGGCAGCGACACTTGGATCACGCGACCTTTTGCCTGGTTGCGCCCGTCGTAGGTCAACGCGAACGCCATCATCTGATCGAGGAACCACTGTGGCTCGTCCGGCCTTGGTTGTCTGATGTGCGCAGGGTTCTGCACCATCTTCCACTCAAGTAGCTCCGCTTTGCCGAGCACGTCAAGCTCGCGGAGAAAGCGCGCGTAGTCGTCAGCATAGACAGCTACATGGCGCTCTGTCGCCATTGCCCGCGCCAGTTCGGCCCCGGTGTTCGGGAGGCTGCGCTCGCCTTGTTCGCAGGCGTCGATGTACGCCAGGATCTCGATGTCGTTCCAAATGACGGTCATGCCGGGGCCAGCCTACCGCGCCGCTGAGCGCGGTAGCGATTGGTCGCTGGTCCTCCAGATGGTGCCCGGCGCGTCGCTGCTGAACACGGGATGATGGTCGGGGCGCGTGGTGGTTGGACGTAAACGGGCACGGGAACGGTCACGATCGTCGTCGCGGGGTGCGAAGCACTGATGGCGAGAGCCACCGGCAGCGCCGTGAACAGCATCGTCACCACCCCAGCTACTGCAGCCACCTTTGTCCACGGGTCGACTTTACGGCCGCCGTATTGGGGACCGTTGAAGTTGTAGACATTGGTGACGTAGGTGTTGAACATGAGGTGGTGGGTGGTGCAGTAGTTATGTCTGTGGTCGGCGATGCTTTCCTGTGACCATAGGGTTTAGGTATCACTAACCGGACTAAATGTTGACGGATGGCGTGCCACTCGACGTTTGTGTGACCAGGCGGTGAAAAAAACAAAGGCGGGGGGGAGGGTCACAACGAGAAAACAGGACCCCATCACCCGGTTAGGTCAACACCGAAAATCTGAGCTTTTTCGCGTGTTTTCAGGCACTCCTTGCGCGGCGGGAACTTCACCGGACGTGACAACCACGCGGTTGTCAACGTGGCGGGAACGACGACACGTGCGGACGAGGGCCTGAAATCGACTCCCAAATAGCTCCCGAACCTACCCAAAAGCGGTGCCGGTTCCGGGCGAGTTGCGACGAAATCGACCCCAGGATGCCGATGGCGAAGGGCGGGCGGATGGCGTTAGACGCCGATTGTGGGGCGCTAATCGTGAAGTTCGCGGCCTGGTTTCACGGGGCCGCGTGCCCGTAGGACCGAATCGACCAACGATGAGAAAGGAATCACGGACATGGCCCTGTCATCGGCCGACGTAGCCGAGTTGGTGCAAGGCGCCGACTACGACGATGCATCACCTGCCGGCACCTTGGGCGGTCGGCGTACACCGCAGCAGCGCGACGACTACCGCGCTGCGATCGAAGCCGAGCTTGCGGCGAACCGGCGGGAAGGCGACGCCGATGGCGTTGCTGCTTGCGACACCGAGTTGCGACGGTTGGAGTCGGAGCCGGTAGCCGACCCACCTATCCCGACCCCGGCGACCATGCTCCGTGGCAGGGAGTTCGACATTGACCACGCTGCGCGCGAGGGCGGCCTGCTCGGGCCACCGCCGTCGCCGCTGCGCGAGCGGACGGCCGCAGAGCTTGCCGACTACCGAGCCTCGATCGAACGCGAGCGCGCCAACTACCAGCGGCAAGGCGACGCGGCAGGCGTCGCGGCTTGTGACGCCGAGCTACGCAACTGCGACACGAGGAGTCTCGATGACGTTTTCACTTGCTCGCGGCGGACGAACGGGCAACGGTGTATCCACGTCGGGGATCATCGGCACAGGCGCCGCCAAGACCGGGGGGATGCTCGGCCCTCCCGATGAGCCGCGGCCGAGGACGCCCGAGCAGCAACGCGCCTACATGCGCGCGTTGGAAGCGGAGCGCGACGAATACAAGCTGGCCGGCGATGACGAGCATGTAGCGATGTGCGAAGTGGAGTTGTCGAAGGAGAAAGCGATCGAAGCCGAACGCGAGCGGGCGGGCTGAAATGCCTTGGGCGTCGTTCGATGACGGCATCCACGGCGACCCGCGCGTCCTCGACGCCGGCTTGGCTGCCGCAGGGTTGTACCTGTGCGTCACGAGTTACATGGCGCGCTACCTCACAGACGGAGTGATCCCGGCGAAGGCCGTCCGGCAAATGCTCGAGGACGGCGACGCGTCGCCGCTCGATGCGCTGCTACGGACCGGGCTGCTTGTGGAATCGCTTGGCGATGACTACGAGGCGCCCGAGTTCTTGAAAGCGAACCGATCGCGCGAGCAGGTCGAAGATGAACGTGCCAAAACGGCCGAGCGAAAACGACGATGGAAAGAGAAGAAGAAACGCGAACAGGGCCGGGGACGGGGATAACGCGTTCCGAACGGTGCCCCTGCCCTGCCCTCCCCAGCCCTGCCCCAGCAGGGCTGGGCTGTAGTCGGTGATTGTCCTACCGACCACGCGGCGCCGTTGTGGGCGTCGCCGCGCCGTGGGTCACGGCAACAAAGAACACGAACGGCAGGGCAGCATGTGTGTCCGGTGACGGCGGCCACCTCGGAACCGTCGATCGCGTGAACACGGTGCACCAACTTCCTTCATGACGATCAAGGCTGTGGCGTGAAGCGCCGGCCCAAAGCCGGCGCCGGGTCAGAGCACATGTTCGATGTCGGCTGCACTCACGTCGACTTCGTCGCCGGTTGCGTCGAGCCTTATGCGGACCCGCCCGGCCTGAAAGGGTCCGTTGCGGCCTACCCGCCTGCCTTCTAGAACCTCCACGACATAGCCCGAAGCTTGGACATCGTCGCCGACCCAAACGCTCATGCCTTGACTCACGACAATCTCATTACCCACCCAAACGATCATAAAGGATGGACTACAGCACGGGGGTGGCCTTCTTTAGACTTGGAAGAGTGCGGACCCACTTTCGCCGCTTCGTCGTCGCGCCTCTACTTTGGTGGGCCGGAGAGGCACCGCAGGCGAGTACGGATGCACAGTCTGCACGTGAACGGGGACGGGCAGATGCGATCAACGCCGCCAAGGATGGCGCGCGCGTTTGGTCTTGCGGCGACGGTAACGACGCTTGTTGCACCGACGGTGGTCGGGTTCGTCGCAGCCAAGCTGGCCGTGCCGTTGCAGGTGCTGTTGATCGTGGCGGCCGGAGTTCTGGGCTACTTGGCTGTGCCGGTCATGTGGGCTATTACCTGTACGTTGCGCGCGCCGACGCGGCAACGCGACGAGGTCCGCGCTCGACTTCTGGAACTGCGCACCGAAGCCCCTGCCAGCGACTTCTCGGATTGGGTGGCGGCGAAGCGTGCCGCGCTCCCGACGCCCCGGGGGTTTGGCGATGCGTTCGCCCACATGAGCAGCACAATCCGCATGCGGCCCGAGGACAGGGCCAAGGCGGATTGGGAGTTTCAGAAGCAGCAGTCCGATGAAGGGCGCGCAATCGAAGCGATCCACGCTCAGACGCGGACGGAGTATCACGAACGCTTCCGGTCGGCCGTCGTAGCCGTGCTCGGCGACACCCCGCAGACCCGAGCACCGCAGACGATCGCCGACATGGAGGCGTTGTGTGCGCAGTTCACTCAGGTGGTCGAAGCTCCGGCGTCCCCCACCGCGCCTATTTAGAGCAGCTACTGGACGATGCGATCAGGGTGTCGCTCGGAGCCAGTCAACACAGCTTCGACGTGTTGACGCACGTAGCGCCGGCGCCTGCCGATCTTCACGGATGGCAACTCGCCACGGCGGGCTAGGTCTTCGACCGTTGAAACCGGCATTCGCAGCAGCATGGCGACTTCCCGGCCGGTCATCACGTCGTCGGCGGTGAGGCGTTTTGTCATCGACGCCGGAAGCTATCAACCTCCCGGCGCCTACACCCTACGACCCGAACGGAGGAATGTCTCGGGCTCGCAGCACGTCATCAGGCCGCGTCAGCGGCCATCAGGAAGCAACATCGAAACGTCGCGTCGTCCCGCGCACGCTGCTGACGCGACAGGAGGCAGCCGACAGCCTCGGCATGAGCCTCAGAACCTTTGAACGCCACGTACAACCGGACGTGCGAATCGTGGCGGTGGGGCAACTACGGCTAGTCCCGCCGTCCGAGCTTGAGCGCTGGGCCAGGGAGCACTCCCGCGCTCCGATCGGCTAGGCGGCGGCGAGGTAGGCGTTCAGTCGCTCGGCCGGGTTAGCTTCGTTCGGCTGCGGGAGACGCTTCACGTAGCGGCTGGTGGTCGTGAGGTCGGCATGACCCATGTACTCCATGACCTCCTTGAGCGTGTAGTGCGCAGCGACCAACAGCGAGGCATAGGTGTGTCGGCACTCATGCAGTCCAATCGCCTCTAGCGGTTGCTTGACGGCCGGAATCCACTCGCCCGGTTCGCCCTTCTTGCAGGGCTTGCCATTCTCGGGCGGTCGGCGCTTCCATCCCCACGCCTTGTGCGCCGCTTCGGCGAGCTTGCCGGCCATGACCGACCGGGAGCACACGGGCTTGCGTGACCCTCGCTGTCGATCGCGGGCCGCCTTGAGGATGGGCTTCAACGGGGCGGCGATAGGTATGCGTCGGTCGGTGCCGGCCTCGCTCTTGGCCCGACGAACGGTTAGCGAGAGCGAGTCAAGGTCTACGTCATCCCAGGTCAAACGGTGTATCTCTGATCGGCGCAGGCCGGCGTAGAACGCGAGCCCGTAGGGCACACGATCATCAGGTGCCAGCGCGTCGAGTAGCTGGGCCGCTTCCTCGGCTGTCGCTACGCGCTCGCGGGGCTTCTCGTCGTTCGGTGGGAGTTCGACGGCCACCGTCGGGTTGCGCGGCACGATGCGCCTGGTGGGGCGGGAACCCCAACCGTAGATGGCCGACACGACGGCTAGGTGGTTGGCGAGCCGCGATCGTGAAAGCCCGTTGCGGGATTCACGGTCGATCCATGCTTGCCAACGCGCCTCGTCCAACCCGGCTGCCGGCTCGTGCTCGAACTCGGGTAGCAACGTGTTGAACAAGGATCGACGATAGCCGGCGAGCGTCGTGTCCGAGTAGCCCTGCCCCTTGCGGCCCTTTCGCTTACTGACCGAGCCGGACTCGACGCCCTCCCACCACTCGCGAGCGACGACGCCAAACGTCGGAGCATCTTTCGCCTCCTTGACCACGGCTGCGCGGGCGGCTGCGGACGACTTCCACTCGATCGCTTGGTCTTTGGACTTGAAGGTCTCGGACCAACCGCGATCACGCCTGCGCGCCCGGTAGGAGGGCTTGCAGCGGCACCGGGCGTCCGTTTGCCCGGACGCCGGACACGCGAGCTCGTGGCGGACGTAGACGCCGGGGACCTTGGTGCGAACGTAGTCGGCCATTCGCGTGCCAAGGTATCACGTCGTTGGACACACCGTTGGACACATTTGTCGGGGTTCGGGACGTTTGTTGACGTTCGTTGACGTTCCGACGATCGTCCCCCGATGAGCCAAATCCCTAGTGTTCATACGGGATTTGGGGCCAATAGTGCGATGCCGGAGGAGGGACTCGAACCCCCGACACGCGGATTATGATTCCGCTGCTCTAACCAGCTGAGCTACTCCGGCGGGGAAGCTGCGCAGGATACCGCCACGCTCTCGGAACCCGCGCCCATGTTCGCCCCGGGCGGCAAGCGCCGAAGCTCCCGTAGCGGCGCTCGTTCCCGCCCTTCCAGGGCATGAACGGGTGCTCGATCGCTCGACACTTGGCCCTGGCGCACCTCAGCCAATCGGCCACCCGATCGCCCATTCGCCCCACCCGAATCGCCACGACCATCTAGCCTCCTGCCAGATGGCCGCACCCCTCCTCCTCGCCGTCCCCAACGTCTCCGAGGGCTCCCGTCCCGAGGTCGTCGCCGCGATCGGCGAAGCGATCACCCGCGCCGACGGCCCCGACGAGGGCTCCGCGCGGCTGCTCGACGTCCACTTCGACCGCGACCACGACCGCTCCGTCTATACCCTCGCCGCCCGCCAGGGCGTGATCTCCGAGGCGATCCTCAGGCTCGCCGGCGAGGCGGTCAACCGGATCGACGTGGTCGCCGGAACGGGCGGCCAGCACCCGCACGTCGGCGCCCTCGACGTCGCGCCCGTCGTCTACCTGCGCCCGGAGGACCGCGGTGCCGCGTGCGCGGAGGCGCTCGTGATCGCCGAGCGGATCGGCACCGAGCTTCAGGTCCCCGTCTTCCTCTACGGCGAGCTGACCGGCGACGGCACGAGGCCGGCCCGCACCCGCCACGAGCTTCGACGCGGCGGCCCCACGGTCCTCGCCCAACGTCTGCGCGGCGAGGGAACCGCGGCCGCGCCTGGCGAGCCGCCGCTGCGCCCCGACTTCGGCCCGCCCGAGCTTCACCCCACGGCCGGCGCGACGCTCGTCGCGGCCCGACCTCCGCTCGTCGCCTTCAACCTCCAGCTCGCCCCGCCCGCCACGCTCGCCGACGCGAGCCGGATCGCGGTTCAGATCCGCGAAGGGGGGGAGCAGGGGATGCCGGGGCTGCGTGCGATCGCCGTCGACCTGCACGGGGTTCCGCAGGTCTCGATGAACGTCGAGCGCCCGTTCGAGCTGGCGCTCGCGGAGATCGTCAGGGCGGTAGCCCGCCACGCCCCGATCGCCTCCGCCCAGCTCGTCGGGCTCGCGCCCGGCGCCGCCTTCGAGGGCTTCCCCGCGGAGATCCCGATCCCCGGCTTCGACCCCGGGCGCCACCTGATCGAGAACGCCCTCGCCGGCTGAGGGCCGAACCGATCATCTAGGCTCCAGATCGTGGCTCAGGCCAGGAGAAAGCGCAGCACCAAGCACCGGGGCAACGCCGCCGGCGTCGTCGAATCGCGCGGGCGCACGGGCCGCAAGCCGACGTCCGCCGAGAAGGCCGGCCCCGTCAAGGGCGGCGCCGCGAGCAAGAAGCCCGTCGACCGCCGCGACCAGCCACCCACCTGGAGGGCCGCCTTCTACAAGGCGATGATCGCGACCGTCATCTTGGTGCTCTTCACGATCTTCTTCCTGAAGAACAACAGCGGCGTCCTAGCGCTGGTCCCGATCGTCCTCGGCGGCTACACCGTCATCTCCTACTACACCGACAAGTGGGTCTACGACCGCCGCATGCGCAAGAAGAGCCGCGAGGGTAAGGCCCCGGCCCGATGAGCGCCCCCGACGTCAGAGCATTCACGGTCGGGATGGTTCAGGAGAACTCCTACATCGTCCGCGCCGACCCGCAGGCGACCGCCGCCGTGATCGTCGACCCGGGCGACGAGGCCGAGCGCCTGCTCGAGGCCGCCGCCTCGCTCGGCGTCACGATCGAGGCGATCCTCCTCACCCACACCCACTTCGACCACGTCGGCGCCGTCGCGCCCGTCGCCCGCGCGACCGGCGCGCCCGTCTACTGCCCGCAGATCGAGCAGCCCGTCCTCGCCGACGTGATGCGCTGGGTCCCGCCCGGCTTCGGGCCCTTCGAGAGCTACGAGGCCGACCACACCCTCTCCGGCGGGGAGCACCTGACCCTCGCCGGGATGGAGATCGACGTGATCTTCACCCCCGGCCACAGCCCCGGTCATCTGACATACGCCTTCGACGGGGCCCTGCTCTCCGGCGACGTCCTCTTCCAGGGCTCGGTCGGGCGCGTCGACCTCCCGGGGGGAGACTGGGACACGCTCGAGCGCTCGATCGAGACGCTCGTTCGCGCCCACCCGGCCGAGACCGTCGTCTACCCCGGCCACATGGGCGTCACGACGCTCGGACGCGAGCTCGCCACGAACCCGTTCCTGACCGAGATCCGGGCGCGCGTCGCAGCAGAGCAGCCGGTCACCGCGACGGCGCCGCCACCCGGCGCACAGAGTTGAGCGCCCCCAAGCTGAAAGCCCCGCGGGGGACGTTCGACATCATCGGCGAGCAGGCCGCCGCGCGCGAGGCGCTGGAGGCCAAAGCCCGCGCGCTGCTGGGCGGCGCGGGCTACGAGCGGATCGAGACGCCCGTCTTCGAGGCGACCGAGCTGTTCTCCCGCGGCGTCGGCGAGTCGACCGACATCGTCTCCAAGGAGATGTTCACCTTCGACGACGCCTCCGGTCGCTCGTTCACGCTCCGTCCCGAGGGGACCGCCGCGGTCTGCCGCGCCTACATCGAGCACGGCATGCACAAGCGCCGCCAGCCCGTGAAGCTCTGGTACCTCTCGAGCTTCTTCCGCCACGAGCGCCCCCAGGACGGCCGCTACCGCGAGTTCTGGCAGATCGGCGCCGAGGCGATCGGCTCGGCGGACCCCGCCGTCGACGCCGAGTCGATCGCGCTGCTCGCGACGCTCCTCTTCGAAGCCGGCGTGCAGGGGGTGCGGCTGCGCCTCGCGAGCCTCGGCAGCCCCGAGGCGCGCCTGGAGTACCGCGAGCTGCTCCAGGCTCACCTCCGCGCCAACGAGGAGCGCCTCTCCGCCGAGGTCCGCGCGCGCATCGACCTGAACCCCCTGCGGGCCTTCGACACCGACCACCCCGGCACCCGCGAGGTGATGAGCACCGCGCCGCTGCTGATCGACCATCTCGACGGGGAGGACCTCGATCACTTCGCCGAGGTCCGCGCGATGCTCGACGCGGCCGGGATCGTCTACGAAGTCGACCCGACGCTCGTACGCGGCCTGGACTACTACACCCGCACCCTGTTCGAGTTCACCTCCGACGCGCTCGGCGCCCAGAGCGGCGTCGCCGGCGGCGGCCGCTATGACCGCCTCGTGCAGCAGCTCGGCGGCCCCGCGACACCCGGCATGGGGTGGGCGGCCGGCGTCGAGCGGATCATGCTCGCGGGCGAGGCCCAGCACTACCCGCCCGCGCCCGTCGAGCTGTTCGTCGCGCTCGCCGAGCCCGGCCCGGCCGTCCGTCGCGACGCCTTCGCGCTACTCGTCGAGGCCCGCTCGGCGGGGCTCTCCGCGCAGATGGAGCTCGGCGGGCGCTCCCTGAAAGGACAGCTCGGCCAGGCCGCCACGATCGGCGCGCGCTGGGTCGCGATCGTCGGCGCGGAGCAGACGGCCCTGCGCGACATGCAGGACGGCACGCAGCAGGAGCTTGCGCGCGACACCGTCGTCCACGCGGTCCTGCGCAACCACCACGCGATCTGAGCCGGCCGCCGCCGAGCTAGAGCTTCTGCAGCTGCGCCCGCTCGCGCAGCAGCTCGAGCAGCTCCCGCTCGGTCCGTTCCGGGGCCGGCTGGACGAAGCTCGTCGAGTAGACGTCGAGCTCGGCCGGCCCGTACGGCAGCGACAGCGCGTCGATGAACAGGCGCACCTGCACGCGCGTCCCGACGATCGCGACGTCCGCCGTCACGCGGATCCCGCTCGCCTGCTCGGAGGGGCCGACCGCGACGCCGATCCGCCCGACCCGCACGCCGCGCACGCGCACGTGGGTGTCCTGTTCGTCGCCGAGCGACTTGCCGAGGATCTTCGCGTAGCACGCGAGGCCCGCGTGGCTGGAGGCGTAGGCGAGATCGCCGCGCACCGCGGTCGCGTCGCCCAGCACCTGCACGCTCGAGGAGAAGCTTTCGCGGTTCAGCCCCGCGCCGCGGTGGAAGTCCGGTGAGCTCCCGCCGCCGAGCGCGACCGTCGTCCGCCCTCCGCATCGTGCAGCTTCGCGTTCCTGCGCGGCCGAGCTCTTGGACTTCGGCGTCGACACCGCCCCCGGCAGGTCCGCGAGGTGCAGCGTCACCGCCCGCGCGAACGCCACGGCACGGGAGGCGTTCAGCGGCAGGGGGAGGGGGACCGACACGCCTTTCGCCTGCGGCGGCTGCCGCCGTCGGGGCGCACGCTCGCGCGGCACCCGGGAAGGACCCGGCGGGACCGTGCGGGAGGCCGCCGTGCTTGCGCCGGCGCGGAACTCCCCCTTGCCGCAGCCGCCCGCGATCGACGCCGTCGCCGCGAGGGCGAGGAGGACCGCGGTCGCGCGCCGTCGGCCCGCGGCCGACGCGGGGCGCTCAGGCCGGAACCGCACTCTTGCCCTCCCTGCGGCAGCGGGCCCCGGGCAGCAGGCAGCCGAGCACGTCGAGCGTCGCGAAGGCGTGTGCCAGCGAGCCGGGCCTGATCTCGCCGCCGTGCTGTCCCGCGGGGGCGTCGGCGAGTCGGTACACGCGCGGGCCGCGCGCGAAGTACACGTCGGCCTGGGCGGCGCCGTCCGGGTTCAGCCAGCTGAGGTTGACGGCTTCGGGGGTCGTCGATGCGAGCGCGCGGCTCGCCTTGCTGCGGCAGCGGGTGCTCGTCGCGAGGGCGAGGTAGCGCTTCGCCGCGCCCGCGTCGGCGAACACGAAGATGTCGCCGACGACGTCGTCGCCGTTCGGCGCCCACCACCGCATCTCATAGGCGTCGGGGCGCCGCGCGGTGGGGGAGACCGCGGGCGGCGCGGGTTCCTGATCGTTCCACGCCGCGGTCGAGGAGACCGTGCCCTCTTCATACAGGCGCGCGATCCGGTCGGGCACGAGGCGATCGAGCTCCTCGCGCAGCTTCGAGAGCTCCGAGGGGCGGACGCTGCGGACCTCCGGCGCCGCGGACTCGCTCGCGCAGGCCGACGCCGGGCTCCGATCCGACCCGTTCCCGCCCCGCAGGATCAGCACCGCGACGGCGGCCGCGAGGATCACCAGCAGCACGCCGAGACGCACGTTCCGGCGCCGCCCGCGGCGGCCGCGCGCGGCCGCGCGATCTGGACGCTGCTCGCTCATGCCGCTCTTGAACGTAGCGATGCATGATGTCCAAGCCCCATTTCGGCATTCAACTTCTCCGCCCGAGATGCCGAATGAGGGGGCGATGGCGCAGCTTTCCCGTCCCTACCAGATAGGTCTCGCAGCGGTCGCCGTGCTGGCGGCGGCGTGGCTGCTGCTGTTCCAGGGCCACAACTCGAACAGCACGACGGGAGGCACGACGGCCCAGGTTCCGGCGACCCCGGCTCACACCGTCACGAAGTCCCCGGCGCCGGCCAAGAAGGCGCAGGGGACCGCCGGCCAGGCCACCGGCCGCGGTTCTGCCTCAAGCCTCGGCAGCCTCGGACACGCCGTCGACAAGGCCCGCGGCGCGGTCTCGACCTCGCAGACCAACGCCAAGCAGCTGTCCGAAAACTCCGCCCGGGCGTCCAGCGAAACGACGACCACCAGCACTCCGAAGCCCGCCGAAACGACCGCCGCGCCGACCTCGATCAAGAGCACCGGCGCCGCCGCGGCCCCGTCGGCGAAGACCTCCGCGCCCGCCAAGCCGAAGACGGCCACACCCGGCGCCGCGCACCGCAGCACCTCCTCGACCGCGCTGCAGCGCACCGTCGAAGGCCAGCTCAAGCAGGGCAAGGTGGCGGTCATCCTCTTCTGGGACCCGAAGGGCGCGGAGGACCGCGTCGTCCACGGCGCCCTGCTCTCGCTGCGCTCGCAGAAGGGCCTGAAGATCGCGATCGACCTCGCGTCTCCCTCTCAGGTCGCCTCGTTCGGGACGATCACGCGCGGCGTGCAGGTCTACGGCACGCCGACCCTCCTGTTCGTGAACAGGGCGGGCCGGGCGCTGACCCTCACCGGGCTGCAGGACGCCTACGGCATCGCCCAGGGCGTCCGCGAAGTTCGCCACGTCAAGTAGCGCCCGCCGCAGCGAAACCGAATGGCAGGATCGCCGGGCTCCGGCGTCCCTGCGCGCCCTGCGACGGGCCTTACACTCGCTGGGATGGCAAGCCCCGACTCGCAGCTCTCCTTCAGCTCTCACCTCGAGCATCCGCACGGGCGCGGGCTGACGCCGCCCGGCGCTTTCACGGGCGCGGCCGGCGGGGCCGCCTGCGGCGATCTGATCAGGATCTCGCTGGCCCCAGCGGCGGGTGACCCGGAGGGCCGGATCTCCGCCGCGGGCTTCGACGCGAGCGGCTGCGGGGCGGTCCAGGCCGCCGGCAGCGCGACGGTGTCGCTGATCGAGGAGCGCCCGCTGCTCGAGGCGGCTCGGCTCGGCTCGGATGAGATCGCCGCGGAGCTCGGGGGCCTCCTGCCCGGCAAGATGCACGCGGCGGAGCTGGCCGCCGACGCCCTGCACCGCGCGCTCGGCGCGGCCGCCCGCGAGGCGGCGCTCGCGCCGGTTGAGGGGAGGGCGCTCGTCG
>DATNBM010000091.1:0-13803 GCA_035571915.1 Solirubrobacteraceae bacterium
CTCCCAGCTGTCCCCGCGGAGACCCGGCTCGCCCGTCAGCTCGTCCGCGGCGCCCGTCAGCTCGTCCGCGGCGATCGCGACCGTCGTCTCAGTCGACCACCCGAAGCTCGTCGCCCACCGCCACCTCGCCCGGCGTCGTCACGGCGCAGAAGACGCCGAGAGCAAGCGGCTCGGTCGTCTCGGCCCCGCCGCGGATCTCGCGCAGGATGTCGAGCGTCGGCAGGTCCACGAGGCCACGCTCGGGGTCGAGCGTCGTGATGCTGCAGCGGCCGACGTGACCGAAGGGCTTGATCCGCGCCGCTCCGACCGTGAGCTCGCGACCGATCCAGGCGGCCTCTGCGAACGCGGCGACGCCGTCGAACTCGATCGTCATGCGAAACCGCCGGGCGTCGATCGCCTCGCGTCCCGCCGCCCGCGCGACCGCCTCGGCCGAGGCCGCGGACATCAGCGTCACGGCGCCCGCAGCGCCGCGGTCGATCGCCGAGGCGCCGTCGGCGAACGCGACGAGCCGCAGGGGCGCGCCGGCGTAGGCCGAGAGGACCTCAGAGAACGGACCCTCGATCGCGCGAGCCGGGCGGCTCTTCGAGTAGAAGCGGACCTTGAGCTCCTCGCCGAGCCCCGCCTCCTGCTCGACCCGCCGGCCGTCCGGCAGCTCGAGCGACAGCGTCCCGTTCGGGCCCGCCTGCGCGACGACCGCGGTCAGCTGCGGGTGGTGCTTGCCGTTGACCATCCTCCCGCGCTCGTCGATCAGGAACATCGCGCGGTCCCCGCGGGCTCCGCCCGGCTCCAGCAGGAGACGCTCACGGCGCTCCACGCGCAGGGCCTTGACGGGCGAGATCGACAGCGCGGTGATGCGCCCGGCGGCGTTTGCCATGCCTCTTTCTAGCGTGGAGGCGGCGCCGGCGCCGCGCTCTCAGCGCGCCATGCGTGAGGCGAAGAGCTCCAGCCCGCTCGGCCAGCCCCCCGGCGAGCCGACGGCGTCACGCATGCCCTCCCAGCCGTCGCCGTGACGGTCGAGGTTGCGATGCTCGAGCTCGACGAGCGTGCGCTCCGCTCCCTGGGGCGTGAACCGCACCTCGACCTCGCTGGTCCGCTCCGGGTCCGTCTCCAAGCGCCATTGGAGGTCGATGTCCCAGCTGATCACCACGCGTCGCGGCGGCTCGTAGGCGAGCACGCGCGCCCAGCGGCACTCTTTGCCGTCGGTGGCCCGATCGATCACGTGGCCGCCGACTCGCGGCTCGAAGACCATCTCGGCGAGCTCGCCGTCGAGGATGTGGTGATCCGGGTTCCACCAGCTGCCGATGTCCTCCGTGAAGGCTCGGAATGCCGCGTCGGCCGGCGCATCGACGACGATCGACGCGCGCACTGCGGTGTCTGCTGCTCCTGCGGCTGCTGAGCTCATCTCGTCTCCTTGAGTCGCTGCTCCGCCACCTGCTTGAAGGAGGCGAGCGATCGGTTCCAGAACTGGTCGAGGTACGCGCGGAGCTCGCTGACCCCCGCCGGGTCGACCTGATAAATGCGGCGGTTCCCGGCGGCCCGGTCGGTCACGAGGCCGGCCTCCTTGAGCACCCGCAAATGCTGCGAGACGGCCGGACGGCTGACCGGGAGCCGGCCGGCCAGCTCGCCCACGGCCCGCGGACCCTCGGCGAGAAGCTCGAAGATCTCACGCCGGGTCGGGTCCCCGAGAGCGTCGAACGCAAGTGCTTGGTAAGTCGCCACTAACGGTAAGTTAGCACTTACCCAAGGGTCCGTCAACCGGCGATCGGCCGGGCCTGCGAGCGCGCGACGATTTCCAGAAACCACCGGTGCAGCCGTGGGTCCGCACCCAGCTCGGCGTGGAACGCGACGCCGATCCTGTCCCCCTCGCGGGCCGCGACGGGATGCCCGTCGACGCTCGCGAGGATCTCCACACCGGGCCCGTGCTCGGCGATCCACGGCGCCCGGATGAAGATCGCCCGCAACGGGCCCCCGTCGAGCCCGGCGACGTCCAGATCCGCCTCGAAGCTCGCGATCTGTCGCCCGAACGCGTTGCGCCGCGTCGTCACGTCCATCAGCCCGAGGTGCTCGCGGTCGAGCATGATCAGCCCCGCGCAGGACCCCAGCACCGGGCGCCCGCCGCGCGCGAACTCGCGCAACGGCTCGGCGAGCCCCTCCCGCTCGACCCCGAGCGTCATCGTCGTCGACTCCCCGCCCGGGATCACAAGCCCGTCCAACCCGTCGAGATCGCCCGGAACGCGCACCTCCCTGGTCTCCGCCCCGAGCCCCGAGAGCATCCGCTCATGCGCCTCGAACCCCCCCTGCAACGCAAGCACCCCGACCACGAGCGAGCGCTCGGCCTTGTCACCTGCAGCGGCGGCGACCTCCCCGGCGTCCCCACGCGATGACGAAACAGAGCTCACCCTCGAACCCCCACCCAGCTCATGGCAAAGCGAAGGGTCGTGCTCTCTGGAGCCCCCGCGAAGCGCCGGCTCCAGAGAGCACGACCCGCAGCGCCTACCAGCCTCTTTGCGCCAGCAGCTGCCCGTCCTCGAGCTTCGAGGTCTCAAGGCTCACCATCGGCGTGCCCAGACCGCGCGAGGACTCGGCGACGCGGGCCGCGTCCTGCCAGTGGGTCGTCGCTTCGACGATCGCACGCGCGCGCAGCGCGGGGTCCTCGGACTTGAAGATGCCGGAGCCGACGAACACGCCTTCGGCGCCGAGCGCCATCATCAGCGCCGCGTCGGCCGGGGTGGCGATCCCCCCGGCGCAGAACAGGACGACCGGAAGCTTTCCCTCGCTCGCCACGCCGCGAACGATGTCCAGCGGCGCCGCGATCTCCTTGGCTGCGCTCGCCAGCTCGTCCTCCCCGAGCATCGTCAGGCGCTTGATTTCCCCGGTGATCTGGCGCATGTGACGGACGGCCTCGACAATGTCGCCGGTGCCCGCCTCGCCCTTGGAGCGGATCATCGCGGCGCCCTCGCCGATCCGCCGCAGCGCCTCGCCGAGGTTCGTGGCGCCGCAGACGAACGGGACCTTGAAGTCCCACTTGTCGATGTGGTTGCGCTCGTCCGCGGGCGTCAGCACCTCGGACTCGTCGATGTAGTCGACCTCGAGGGCCTCGAGCACCCGCGCCTCCATGAAGTGCCCGATCCGGGCCTTCGCCATCACGGGGATCGTGACCGCCTCCTGAATGCCCGCGATCATGTCCGGGTCGGACATGCGGGCCACGCCGCCGTCGCGGCGGATGTCGGCGGGGACGCGCTCGAGCGCCATCACCGCGGCCGCGCCCGCGTCCTCGGCCGTCTTGGCCTGCTCGGGGGTGACGACGTCCATGATCACGCCGCCCTTCAGCATCTCCGCCAGGCCGCTCTTGACCCGGAACGTCGCCTCGTCTCGCATGACGAGCAGTCTATAAGCGCGGGCCGCGACCCTCGGCGCGCGGCCTCCTTGCCGCCCGTGGACGTGCCCGGTAGTTCACTCGGATCCCGACAGGTGGAACAGACGGATCCACGACACGCGTATCGAGGCCACGATGCGTGAATGACCCGGAACCTTCGTCACGCGCTCACAGCTGTTCTCGCGGCCTGCGGCCTCGCCGCCCCCGCCGCCGCGCAGGGCGCCGGGACCAGCAAGTTCGACGCCGTGGCCGGCGCGAGGCTGATCCTTCAGCCGCCCGTGGACGGGGGCATGGTCACCACCTTCGCGGCGATCCCGAACCTGACAGGCGAAGGCGGGCCCGGGCTGGCCGTCGGTACCTTCGGCTCGGTGCCCGGACGACCCGCTGCCGGCATCGTCTACGTGGTGCCGAGCACCACTCGAGGCGGCACCGCGACCCTCGGCGAACCGTCCCTCGGCGGCTTCGAGATCGTCGGAGCGCGCAGCTACGACGCGGCGGGCTACGAGATCGCCGCCGCCGGCGACGTCAACGGCGACGGACGGGGCGACATCCTCCTCACGGCCCCGCGGAACGGGTTCGTGTGCGCAAGCACCGGCAGCGGGCCGTGCGGCAACGCGCCGCACTATGCCTACGTGGTGTACGGCAAGGCGAATCGCGAAACGGTGGATCTCGCGCACCTGCGCCGCTCACAGGGGTTCTCGATCGAAGGCGTCCCCGGCGAGGGGAGCATCGCGGGCCTCGGGCACTTCGACGGCTCGCCCTTCAGCGCGATCGCCGTCACGGGAGCACGATACGCCGACGTCATATGGGGAGGGCGAGACGCCGCGAACGTCAGGCTCGCGCACCTCGGCAGCCGAGGCTTTCGCATCACTGCGGCCATCGGGGTCGGCGCCGGTCCCACGGCTTTCGCGCCCGCCGGGGACGTCAACGGCGACGGTCGCATCGACCTCGCGCTCCACGGATGGCGGTTGGCCGCGCATCGCGCTCCGGGCGCGTTCGTGCTGTTCGGCCGGCACTACACCGGGACCGTCGTGCTCAACCGCCTGACGAGGGCCGGCCGGGGTCTCTCGATAGTCGGCGCGGGAAGAGCCGTAGCGGCCGGGGACGTCAACGGCGACGGCCTCGGGGACCTGCTCGTCGGCCGCACGGGCAGCGCCACCGAATACGACATCGTGTACGGCTCGAGGCGTGTCCACCGCCTGAGCCTCGGCGCCCTGGGAGCGCACGGCGAGCGGATCCTCGGCTCGCCCGCTCCTTCCGGCTACTTCCTGCAGCCGAACGCGCTCGCCGGTCTGGGCGACCTGAACCGCGACGGCCGAACCGACGTCGGCATCGCAACGGAGATCTTCAACCACGGGGCTACGGTCAGCGTCGGCACGGTGAGCGTCGTGTACGGCTCGCAGCGCCCGCGGACGATCTCGCTGGGCGATCTGGGCACGGCGGGCTTCGAGCTCGCGGCGCAGGCGCCGCCCGTGTCGTGTCCGCCGCTCACCCCGAGCGAAAACGTGCTCGGGCGCGTGCTTGCCGCGACTCCCGGCTTCAGCGCTCCGGGTCTACCCGAGTTCGCGCTCACCGCGGCGGGGTTCGGCCCGCTTCCGTCGTTCGGCCTGTGCTCGCTGCGAGCAGGCGAGCTGCTGCTGGAGACGCTGCCGTCAGGCTGACAGGCAGCGCGCCCACGTCAGCGCTCCTCGGCGTCGCCCGCGCCCAGCGGTCGCATCGTCACGCCGCCGCCGAGGTCGATCTCGCGCCCGGCGCCCTGCGGAGGCTCGCCGAGCGGCTTCGTGAACACGAGCCGAGCGCCGGCGCTCGGCGAGTAGCCCTCGACCTCCTCGACGGCGAAGCCCAGCGCTTCGTGAAAGGCCCGCGAGCCAACGTTCTCCGGTCCGGTGATCGCCTTCAGCCGGTGCGCGTCGCGGTCCGTGACGAGCTCCTCGAAGCGCTCGTACATCCGCCGCCCCAGCCCCTCGCCGCGAGCCTCCGCACGGATCGCCACGGCGTGGACGTAGCCGGTCCCGTCCTGACCGACGAAGCCGAGCAGGTAACCGAGGATGCGACCGTCCCGCTCGGCCAGCACCGAGGTCTCGCCGAACTCGTGCACGTAGAGCGCCTGGTGCAGGAACCCCATGTCGCGCCCGCTCCCCCAGAAGTCCTCTAGCTCGTCGAGGATCGCCGCCAGATCGGGGATCGTGACGTGCCGCAGCGCCACCTGCCCACCCCTCTCGGCCTGCCCAGAGCTCATGGCCCCAGGCTAGCCAGGCCGCAAGCCAGCGACCCGACGCGGCGAGGCGAGGCGAGGCGAGGCGAGGCGCGGGACGCGGGACGCGGGACGCGGCGACTCCGTGCGCCCCCCGAAGCGCTACTTGAGGCGGAAGGCCTTGATCCGGTCGTCGTACTGCGCGGTGTCCTGCGCGTACACGCCGTAGGCCAGCGCCTGGATGATGCTGAGCAGCGCGGCGTGCGAGCGCACGTACGCGGGGCTGTTGGAGGAGTAGTAGAGCTTGATCTGGGCGAGCTTCGCGACCTCCGACAGCGTCGCGTCGGTGATCGCCGCGGTTTTCGCCTGGCGGTGTCGGGCCAGCTTCATCGCGCGCACGACGAGCGGGTGCGGGCGACCGGCCGAGAGGCCGATCACGAGCGTCGTCGCGTCGATCCGCCCGAGACGGCTGAGCGCCTCCTGCGAGGGGCTGGCTACGACGTCGACGCGCAGGTCGAGCAGCATCAGCAGATGTCGCAGGTAGCTGGCGAAGAACGCCATCTGGTCGGTGCCCGCGACGAGGACCTTCTCGGCCTCGACGATCTCCTTGATGAGGGACTCGACCGCGCTGCGGGAGACCTTCCGGGCCGTCTCCTCGACGTTCAGGTGGTCGGCCGCGAGGGCCGACTCGAACTCGTTCTGGTCGAGGGAGAAGAGCGGGGCGCTGGAGGAGGACCCCGTAGCGGCTCCCTCCTTGGCGGCCTTGGCGTTGACGCGCCTGTATTCCTCGCGCGCGGCCGCCTGAAGCTCCGGGAAGCCCTCGAAGCCGAGCGCCTGTGAGAAGCGCACGACGGTCGAGCTTGAGGTGTTGGCCCTGCGGGCCAGCTCCTCGGCGGTCTGGAAGGCGGCCTCGTCGAGGTGGTCGACGATGTACTGGGCGACGTCCTTCTGGGAGCGCGAGCACTCGTCGAATCGCGCCTGGATGTACTTGGAGAGGCTCTGGTGCTCGGAGGTGCCGTTGACGGGGGGCGCCTCGGGGGTCTTTGTGGCTGCTCGCTTCACGGCGCACTTGTTCGACGTGGGAGGCACGCCTTCCTGCACCGTTCTTTCGCGCCGGGCATGATCCGTTCGTGCCGCTCTCTGCGTATAGGGGGTCAGAGCGATGCCACATCGGGCCATCTCCATGAGCGTGAACTTCCCCGCCCGGCCCCGGACGGGGGCCTGACCGTGCGCGTGGCGATCGTCGGCGCGGGCGTCTCCGGGCTGCTCGCCGCGCGGCTGCTCCACGCCGAGCACGAGATCGCCGTCTTCGAGGCCGCGGGCTACGCGGGCGGTCACACGAACACGGTGCGGGTACAGACACCCCACGGCGATCGCCACGTCGACACCGGCTTCATCGTCATGAACGACCGCAACTACCCGACCTTCACCCGCCTGCTCGACCTGCTCGGGGTCGCGCGCCAGCCGACCCACATGTCCTTCTCCGTCAGCGCCGAGCGCGAGGACTTCGAGTACTCCGGGACGCCCTCCGGCCTGCTCGCCCAGCCCCGGAACCTGCTCTCCCCCGCGTTCCGCCGCATGGTCCTCGACCTGATCCGCTTCAACCGCGAGCTGCGCCGCGTGCTCGACGGCGATGTCTCGGACTCGCGCGCGGCCGAGTCGCTGCACGACTTCCTCGAGCGCCACCGCTTCTCCCGCCACTTCGTCGAGCGGCTGATCGTCCCACAGGCCGCGGCCGTGTGGTCGGCCGACCCTCGCCAGATGCGGACCTTCCCCGTCCGCTTCCTGGCCGAGTTCTTCCACAACCACGGCATGCTCGGCTTCCGCGACCGTCCACGCTGGTCGACGATCGCGGGCGGCTCGGCCCGCTACGTCGAGGCGCTGACCGCGCCCTTCCGCGAGCGGATCAGGCTCTCGACCCCCGTCGCCGGCATCGAGCGGGGCACCGACGAGGTGACCCTCACGACCGCGACCGGCGCGAGCGAGCGCTTCGATCAGGTCGTGATCGCGACCCACTCAGACCAGGCGCTCGCGATGCTGAGGGACCCGAGCGAGGCCGAGCGCCGCGTGCTCGGCTCGATCCCCTACCAGCGCAACGAGGCCGTGCTCCACACCGACCCGAGCCTGCTGCCGCGGCGCCGGCGGGTCCGCGCCGCCTGGAACTACCACCTGCTGGAGCGTCCCAAGCCGCTCTCGACGGTGACCTACTGGATGAACCACCTGCAGCGGATCGAGCATCCCGAGGATCTCTGCGTGACGCTCAACCGCACGGAGGCGATCGACCCAGAGCGGATCATCCGCCGGATCGACTACGCCCACCCCGTCTTCACGCCCGACGGCGTAGCCGCCCAGTCCCGCCACCGCGAGATCAGCGGCCTGGCCGGCCGAACGCACTACTGCGGCGCCTACTGGGGCTGGGGCTTCCACGAGGACGGCGCGCGCAGCGCGCTGGCCGCCTGCGAGCCGTTCGGGGTCGGGCTGTGAGGAGCGGCCTGTACGAGGGCACCGTGCGCCACCGCCGCCACGCGGGCCGTGGCGCGGGTCCCGCCTACGAGTTCCGCCACCGGCTCTTCATGGCCTACGTCGACCTCGGCGAGCTGGCCGAGCTGGAGGCCGGTCGCCTCTGCTCCTCCCGTCGTCCGGCGCTCGCCCGCTTCCGCCGCTCCGATCACCTCGGCGATCCCGCCGTCCCGCTCGAGGAGTCGGTCCGCTCGCTCGTGCAGGAGCGCACGGGCAGCAGGCCGGACGGACCGATTGGCCTCTTGACGCACCTGCGCTGCTTCGGGCACAACTTCAACCCCGTGAGCTTCTACTGGTGCTTCGAGGCAGGCGGCGAGCACGTGCAGGCCGTCGTCGCGCACGTCACGAGCACCCCCTGGGGCGAGAGCCACTCCTACGTGCTCGACGCGCGCGCGAGCGCCGACCACGGCAGTGCTCGGCTCGCCCTCGGGAGCTTCCAGAAGGAGCTCCACGTCTCCCCGCTGATGGGGATGGGCCACACCTACGAGCTGCGCGTCGCCGAGCCGGGCGAGCGCGTCTCGGTGCACATCTCCTCCGCCCGCGAGGAGCAGCCCGAGCAGCCCTTCTTCGACGCCACCCTGTCGCTGGCCCGGCGCGAGTGGTCTCCGGCGGAGCTGCGGCGCCTGCTCGCCCGCTATCCCCTCCAGACCGTCGCGATCCTCGTGCGGATCTACTCCCACGCGCTGCGGCTACGGCTGCGCGGAGCGACCTACCATCCCCGGCCGAGCGAGACGGTGGCGGCGTGAGCAGCCAGGAAGCCCGCCCCGCCGCCGCCCTGCGGCGCCGCACGAGCACCCCGCCGGCGCGCCCCGCGGGCCGCGGCGCCTCGCTGTCGCGGCGGATCGTGCTTCGTGCCCTGAGCGGGCTGCGTGGCGGTGAGCTCGAGCTGCGCGAGGGCTCGGAGCGGATCGTGCTCGGCGAGCTCGACCCGGTGCGACCGCTGCGGGCGACGATCGAGGTGCGCTCGCCGCGCTTCTACCGCCACCTGCTGCGGGGCAGCGTCGGGCTGTGCGAGTCCTACATGGACGGGCTGTGGGAGTGCGACGACCTCGTCGCGATGACCCGCATCGCCGCGCTCAACGTCTCCGGCCTCGACCGCCTGCGCCGGATCTTCGCGCCGGTCCTCGTCCCGGTCCAGCGCTGGGCCCGGTTCCTCGTCCGCAACACGCCGGGCCGCGCGAGGCGGAGGATCGAAGCCCACTACGACCTCGGCAACGAGCTGTTCGGGCTGTTCCTCGACGAGACGATGATGTACTCGTGCGCGGTCTTCGAGCGGCCCGAGGCGGACCTGCGCGAGGCGTCGCTCGCGAAGCTCGAGCGGATCTGCCGGCGCCTTCAGCTTCAGCCGGAGGACCACGTGCTCGAGATCGGCACCGGCTGGGGCGGCTTCGCCTGCTACGCGGCAGAGCGCTACGGCTGTCGCGTCACGACCACGACGATCTCCCGCGAACAGCACGCCTACGCGACCGAGCGCGTCCGCGCGGCGGGCCTCTCGGACCGCGTGACGGTCCTCTGCGAGGACTACCGCGACCTGCGCGGCAGCTACGACAAGCTCGTCTCGATCGAGATGATCGAGGCCGTCGGCTGGCAGTACTTCGGTCGCTTCTTCAGCCGCTGCTCGGAGCTCTTGCGCGAGGACGGGGCGATGATGCTGCAGGCGATCGTGATCGACGACCGCGCGTACGAGGTCGAGAAGGCCGGGCGCAGCTTCATCAACACCTACATCTTCCCCGGCGGTTGCCTGCCGTCGCTGGAGGTGATCGCCCGTACCGTCGCCCGCGTCACCGACATGCGCCAGGTCCACCTCGAGGACATCACCGAGCACTACGCGCGCACGCTGGCCGAGTGGCGCGAGCGCTTCCTCGCGGCGCGCGAGCACCTCGAGGGACTCGGCTACGACGAGCGCTTCCGCCGGCTCTGGGAGCTGTACCTGAGCTACTGCGAGGGCGGCTTCGCCGAGCGGCGCATTCAGGACGTGCAGCTGCTGCTCGCCAAGCCCGGCTACCGGGCCGAGCCGCTCGCCCCGGCCGCCCGCTGAGCCCTCGCGGGCGAGCGCGCCGTGTAGGGTCCCGCGCGTGAAGCGCACCCTGTTCGAGGATCTCCACGAAGACTTCCGCGCGAGCTTCCGCACGTTTCTGGAGCGCGAGGTCTCGCCCCGCTACATGGAGTGGGAACGCGAGGGGATCGTCCCCCGCGAGGTGTTCGCGAAGGCCGGCGCGGGCGGCTTCCTGGCGATGTCGGTGCCCGAGCTCTACGGCGGCGCGGGCGCCGATGACTTCCGCCTGAACCTCGTGATCGGCGAAGAGTGCCAGCGCGCGGGGCTCGGCAGCTTCGGGCTCGGCATCACCCTCCACAACGACATCTGCCTGCCCTACTTCCTCAGCTACTGCAACGAGGAGCAGAAGCAGCGCTGGCTGGGCGGGATCGTCAGCGGCGAGCTGATCACCGCGATCGCGATGACCGAGCCCGGGATCGGCTCGGACCTGGCGGGGATGTCGACCACGGCTCGCCGCGACGGCGATCACTACGTCGTCAACGGCGCCAAGACGTTCATCACCAACGGCATCAACGCCGACCTCGTCATCACCGCGGTGAAGACCGACCCATCGGAGCGCCACCGGGGGATCTCTCTGGTGATGATCGAGCGCGGGATGGAGGGCTTCTCGCACGGGCGCAACCTCGAGAAGATCGGCCAGCACGCCCAGGACACCGCCGAGCTCGCCTTCGAGGACGTCCACGTGCCGGTCGCCAACCTGCTCGGCGAGGAGGGCCGGGGCTTCCTCTATCTCGTCTCGAACCTCCCCCAAGAGCGACTGTCGATCGCCGCAAGCGCGGTCGCCGCCTGCGAGGCGATGATCGGCTGGACACTCGACTATGTCCGCGAGCGCAAGGCGTTCGGCCAGACGATCGGCTCCTTTCAGAACTCCCGCTTCACGCTCGCCGAGCTGCAGGGCGAAATCGAGATCGCCCGCGGGCACATCGACCGCTGCGCCGCGGCCCTCGACGCCGGCGAGCTGACCCCCGAGGAGGCCGCCACGGCGAAGTGGTGGTGCACCGACCTGCAGGGCCGCGTCGCCGACCGCTGCCTGCAGCTGTTCGGGGGCTACGGCTACATGCTCGAGTACCCGATCGCCCGCGCCTTCGCCGACGCCCGCGTAACCCGGATCTACGGCGGCGCCAACGAGATCATGAAGGAGATCGTGGGGCGCTCGCTGGGCCTCTGACTCGACCGCCGGTCGCGTTGGGATCATGACGCGGTGGCCGAGTCACCCGCCCGAACGATCGCCCGCACGCTGGCCGCCTACGAGCGGGCGGCCGACGTATACGCTCGCGACTTCCGGCCGCCTTCCCCCGACTACCTGGACTTCCTCGACGACTTCGTCGACTGGGTCGGGCCCGACGCCGAGGTGCTCGAGATCGGCTCCGGCACGGGCCACGACGCCGACCTGCTCGAAGCGGAGGGCGTGCGCGTCTGGCGCTCGGATGCCGCGCCCGCGTTCGTGCGCGCGATGCGCGCACGCGGCCTGCAAGCCTCGACCCTGAACGTGCTCAGCGACGATCTCGACGGGCCGTGGGACGGGATCTACGCGAACGCCGTCCTGCTGCACCTGAGCCCCGACGAGCTCGCCGCGGCGCTCGAGCGGATGGCCGCCGCGGTCGCCCCCGGCGGAGCGCTCGCCTTCACCCTGAGGGAGGGCGACGGCGCGGGCTGGGACACGCGGCTCGGCGCGCCCCGCCACTTCACCTACTGGCGCGAAGCGCCGCTGCTCCAGCTGATCGCCGCATCCCCCTGGGACCTCGTCAGCGTCGAGCGGGCGGGCGGGCCCAGCGAGCCGTGGCTGCGCTGCCTGTGCGGCCGCTCCTGGGACGACGCTCAGGCGACCTCGGCCGTCGCCGAGTCCCGCGCGAGCACCGCGGCGAGCGCGACGAAGTAGTCGAGCGACCGCGGGTTCGCGAGCGACTCCACCGAGGCGGCCTGCTCCGGGGGCGTCCCCATCAAGATCCGCTTGACGGGCACCTCGAGCACCTTGCCCGACAGCGTCCTCGGGACCTCGGCTATCTGGCGGATCTCATTCGGGACGTGGCGCGGCGAGCAGTCCTCGCGGATCCTCCTCTTGATCTCCCGTTCCAGCGCCTCGTCGAGGGTCGCCCCGTCGCGCAGGACGACGAACAGGATCATCCGCAGCTCCCCCCCCAAAGATCGAGACCCACCCACCTCCCTTGACTGCCCCCCGATGTCGACGACGAGCGAGTCGACGACCTGCTCGACCTTGCCCGCCGCGCGGTAGATCTCGCTCGTGCCCATGCGCACGCCCTGGCGGTTGATCGTCGAGTCCGAGCGGCCGTAGATGATCGCGCCCCCGCGGGGGGTGATCCTGATCCAGTCGCCGTGGCGCCAGATCCCCGGGTACATCGAGAAGTAGCTGTCGTGCAGGCGCTCGCCGCTCTCATCACCCCACAGGTACAGCGGCATCGACGGCATCGGCTCGGTCACGACCAGCTCGCCGACCTCGTCGATCAGCGGCCGGCCCTCCTCGTCCCAGGACTCGACCTTGCAGCCGAGCGCGCGGCACTGCAGTTCGCCCTCGTACACGGGCAGCAGCGGGCAGCCCGCGACGAACGCGGTGCACACGTCGGTGCCGCCGCTCGTCGAGAACAGCCAGATGTCGGGGTCGACGGACTCGTAGACCCAGCGGAAGCCCTCGGGCGAGAGCGGCGAGCCGGTCGAGCCGACGGCCCGGAGATTCGAGAGGTCGTGTTCGCGGCCGGGCTGCAGGCGCTCCTTCTCACACGATGCGATCAGCCCCGCGCTGACCCCCATGCACGTCATCCCCGTGCGCTCGGCCAGACGCCACAGCGCGCTCAGGTCGGGCCACGCCGGGCTGCCGTCGTACAGCACGACCGCCGCGTCGGAGAGCAGGCAGCCGACGAGGAAGTTCCACATCATCCAGCCCGTCGTCGTGAACCAGAACATGCGGTCGTCCGGGCGCAGGTCCAGGTGCAGCCGCTTCTTCAGCTGCTCGAGCAGGATCCCGCCGTGGCCCTGCACGATCGCCTTCGGCAGGCCGGTCGTGCCGGAGGAGTAGAGCACCCACAGCGGGTGATCGAACGGGACCTGCTCGAAGACCGGTCCCGCCGCGGCCCCCTCGGGGTCGAGCGCGAGCAACTGCGCCCAGGAGAGCGCTCCGGCGGCGAGCGCGGCCGGGTCGGCCGCGGCGTCCAGGTAGGGAAGCACGACGACCTGCTCGACGCTCGGCAGCTCGGCCAGGATCGCCCGCGCCACCTCCGTGCGGTCGAAGTCCTTGCCGCCGTGGCGGTAGCCGTCGACCGACAGGAAGACCTTCGGCTCGATCTGCGCGAAGCGGTCGATCACCGACTGGGCCCCGAACTCCGGCGCGGCGCTCGACCAGATCGCGCCGAGCGAGGCCGTTGCCAGGAAGGCGATGAGCGTCTCGGGGATGTTCGGCATGTAGGCGACGACGCGATCACCGGGCCCGATGCCGAGCTCGCGCAGCCCCGCGGCCGCCGCGGCGACCTGTGCGCGCAGCTCGCCCCAGCTCAGCTCGCCGAGCTCGCGCAGCTCGGAGCTGTGGATGACAGCAATCTCATCGTCGCCGTGTCCCGAGAGCAGGTTCTCCGCGTAGTTCAGGCGGGCACCTGTGAACCATTGGGCGCCCGGCATCTGCGAGGACGCGAGCACCCGCTCGTACGG
>DATNBM010000092.1:0-2425 GCA_035571915.1 Solirubrobacteraceae bacterium
CGCCCATCTCCGCGAACACGAGATCCCGCACGTCGTGGTGGATTCGAGCGACCTGCGGCGCTCCCCGCAGACGGTCGCCCCGCCGCTGCTGGAGCAGCTCGGCCTGACGTTCACGCCCGAGCTGCTGACGTGGCAGTCATCCGACGCGACCGGCCTCAGCGCCGTCTCGGGCGCCGACGACCCGTTCTATCAGCGCGTGCTCGCCTCCAAGGGGATCGAACCGCCGGCCGAACCCGTGCCCGAGATCGCCGACTTCCCCGAGCCGCTGCGCGCCCATGTCGCGGCATGCCTCGCGCAGTACGAGGAGCTGTGCCGCTCCGTATCGGGATGACCGATACAACGGGGCACAGATCGCCCGGCTACTGCCCGGGAACCCAGAGCCGGCCGGATCTCTCGGCGGGGCCGGGGCCCTCGGCCGGCTGCTCTCTCGATGCCTCCGGCGGGGGTGGCGCAACAGGGGCGCCGGCGCTGGGCTCCTCGCCGATGGCGCGCACGTACGCCATCTGCAACTGACTCAGCGCATCCCGAATCGGTCTCGCCTGCTCCGCCCCGACCGCCTGCTCCACCATCGGCAGCAGCGCCCGCACGGCCTCGATCCCCATGCGCGTCTGGTCGAGATCGCGCTCGCCCTCCGAGCCTGGCACGAGCCCGGCCCGCAGCACCGCCACGTTGAGGATCGACACCGTCGCCTCCGTGACCACCTGCTCGACGCGCACGCGCTTGAGCTCCTCCTCCAGCGCGGCGCGCATCTCCTCCTCGGTCGGTTGCTGCTCGCTCATACGATCGCCTCCTGGGCGTACGTCTCACGGGTTTCGCGGACGGTCGCCGAATACACCTCGTTGATCGACGCGCCGGACTCCAGCAGGCGCCGCTGGCGCTGGGCGCCGTTCAGTTCCGGCAACGCGATCTCGATCCCCAGCTCCCCCCGCACCGGCGCGGTCCAGCTCAGCAGCCGCTCCAGCGCCTCTGCCGCCGAGTGCTCCTCCGCCCGCTCCAGGTCGATCAGCTTGCCGTCGAGCCCATGGCGGATCGCCCGCCACATGTTCTCCTCGATCAGGCGCGGCGCGGGGTCGACCCACGGAACCCCGTCATCGACGTCGCGCGCGGCCTGCAGCACCGCGCCGACGATCAGCCCCGCGAGCGCCTCGGACTCGGCGGCGGTGCTCTGCGCATCGCAGATGCGGACCTCGACGGTCCCGAACGACAGGTGCGGGCGGATCGACCACCACACCTGCGTGTACTCGACGATCGAGTTGGTCTTCACGAGGAAGTCGAGGTAGTCGCGGAAGCCCTGCCAGCTCCCGAACGCGTCGGGCACGCCGCAGCGCGGGAAGGACTTCGTGAACGTCTGCGTGCGCGCGGTGTGGAGGCCCGAGTCGCGCCCGTCCACGAACGGCGAGTTGGCGGAGATCGCCAGCAGCAGCGGCAGCACCGGCCGCAGGCGGTCGCAGACGCGCACGGCGCGGTCGGCGCCGCGTACGCCCACGTGCGCGTGCAGCGAGAAGGTGTTGTTGCGCCGCGCCACGTACTGCAGGCCGTCGACCACGCGGCGGTAGTGCTCGGTGTCGATGTTGCGCTGCTCGCGGTAGTCGGCCCACGGGTGCGTGCCGGTGGCGGCGAGCGCGACGCCGCGCTCGGCGGCCAGCGCGAACAGCCGGCGGCGGTGATCGCGCTGCGCGACGAGCGCGGCCGCGAAGTCCTCGCCGCGGCCGGAGCGGATCTCGATCTCGGAGGAGATCAGCTCGCCCGCGAGCGAAGCGGCCAAGACGGGGTCCTGGTCGGCCGCGAGGTCGCGCAGCTCCTCGAAGCGCGGAACCATGTCGAGGCTGACCGGGTCGAGCAGCGCGAACTCCTCCTCGAGGCCGACGGTGCCGTCGACCGCGTCCTCGTAGCACGCCTGGGCGGTGGAGAAGTCGAGGCTCACGAAGGATGGGCGACGCTGGAGCCGGGCGGCTCAGGTCAGGTAGAAGTAGAGCGCGTAGAGGAGGTCGACCGCAGGGCTCGAGGTGTGCACCGTGACCTCCGGCGGGACCTGCAAGAGCGCCTCGGAGTAGTTGAAGATGATCTTCACGCCGGCCGCGACGAGCTCGTCGGCGAGCGGCTGCGCGGCGGCCGTCGGGACGGCGAGCACGCCGACGACGATGTCCTCCTCTTCGACCACCTGCGCGAGGTCGCCGGCGTCGCGTACCGCGTGGGGGCCGACCTGCTCGCCGATCTTCGCCGGGTCCTTGTCGAAGATCGCCACGACGCGGAAGCCGTGGTCGGCGAAGATGTCGGACGAGGCGATCGCGCGCCCGAGATGGCCGGCGCCGAACAGCGCGATGTTGTGCTGACCCGACGTGCGCAGGATCTTGCGGATCTGCGAGACGAGCGAGTCGACGTTGTAGCCGACGCCGCGCTTGCCGAACTTGCCGAAGCCCGAGAG